>JAILKJ010000049.1 GCA_024693845.1 Lachnospiraceae bacterium | reverse complement strand
GGATATCATCTTCATCATCGTCCTCGTGGGCGTCTTCGTGCTCATGTCTCTCTTTCTCATCATTATGGGATCCAGAGTATACAGCAGCACCGTAGACCACATGGACGTTAATAATGATGCAAGAACCCTGTCCGCTTATCTGTCGGAAAAGATCCAGCAGCAGGATCGTTCCGGTTCCATCTCTTTGGATGAATTCGGCTCTTCCACAGCGCTTTTGTTTACGGAGCAGGTTGCCGGCAAAGAGTACGAAACAAGAGTATATCTCTATGAAGGATATCTGACGGAACTCCTGGGAAAAGCCGATTCCGGGCTTTCACCCGCTGCAGGTCATAAACTCCTCCCCTGCGAGAGTTTTGAAGTGGAAGCCATCGGCACCAACCTTTTCCACGTGGACCTCGTTACCTCCTCCGGCGAAGAGGTGTCCCTGTACCTAAATCCAAAGAGTGATGCCAAAGAAGGAGGTGCGGAAGAATGAAGCATTCCAAATCCAGCCTCTTTTTGATGGAATTCATTGTGGCCCTGTTCTTCTTTACTCTGGCATGCGCTGTCTGCGTACAGCTCTATACCAAATGTTTCCGGGTCAGCCATCTTTCCGTCAACCAAAACCACGCCTGCATCTGGGCAAGCAACCTTGCGGAATTATGGTACGACTCCTTGGAAGAAGATCAGGACAATTACACCGACTATCTTCTGGATACCCTTTCCGCATCGGAAAAGATCCCGGAAAACGTGATCGTTTTTCCCGGTTACGTGGATGCCGGATCTCCTATGCTCTGCCTGTATTTTGATGCGGACTGGAAGCTTTTAAAGGATCCTGAAGTATTTGCTTATCCCGATGCCAGATTTCTCATCACTCTCCGTACGGAGGTAGATGGAAATACCGCTCTCGGCGAGATCTCTGCCACCATGCTGGATGGCACCGCATCCCCCCTCTATGAGCTATCCCTGGAAAAGCATCTCCAGGCACGGTTAGGAGGTGATCGGTAATGGCAAAGATCACCATCGGAAGAGAAGAAGAATACAGAGACTCTAATTTCAAACTTCACAACGGACTTTCCTCCGTCCTTTTGGTACTGATCATCATGGCGCTAATCTCCTTTGCCACCTTATCTATCGCCAGCGCCAATGCGGACTTAAAGCTGACCAGAAAGATGATGGAGCGCACCGATGGCTATTACGCAGCCACCAAAGCTGCCGAAAACAAATTGGCGGCCATTGATGAGACCCTGCAGACTCTTTTTGAGACCGCCGAGGACAAAGACAGTTACTTTGCCGCAGCTGGCAAGGGAAGCACCTTTACCCAGCAGATATCCGAGACTCAAAACCTTGTCATCACCATCACCTACCTGTATCCGGAAAAGGAAGGAGACACCTTCTATCGCATTGATCAGTGGACGGTGGAAACAGATACCGATAAGCTGGATTACAACGAAGATCTGCCGGTGATGAAATAAAACCGGGCATTCATATTTCACTGCAAAAAAACGAGGCATGTCGCTGACATGCCTCGTTTCTTATTGTTCGTATAAAACTTACTCTTTGGTGCTCTCTTCCTCTTCATCTACGGTAAGATCAACTGTCTCCAGTTCCTCATCCGCATCTTCATAGGAAGCTGCCTCTGTAGCCTCTTCCGCATTCACCTTATTCAGGATCAGACGGTCGTCGGTGTCCAGTCTGGTATCACGGTATCTTCTCATACCGGTACCGGCAGGGATCAGCTTACCGATGATAACGTTTTCTTTCAGACCGATCAGGTTATCGACTCTGCCCTTGATGGCGGCATCGGTCAGGACCTTGGTGGTCTCCTGGAAGGATGCTGCCGACATGAAGGAGGCGGTAGCCAGTGCAGCCTTGGTGATACCCAGGATCTCCTGTCTTCCCTCTGCAGGCTCTTTGCCTTCTGCGATCAGCTTCTCATTGGTTTCTTCGAAGTCCAGAACGTCCACCTTGGTTCCGGGCAGGAACTCGGAGTCGCCCTTGGTCTCGATATTCACCTTCTTTAACATCTGGTGAACGATGACTTCGATATGCTTATCCGCGATATCTACACCCTGCAGACGATACACGCTCTGAACCTCACGGATCAGATAATCCTGAACGGCACGTACGCCTTTGATCTTTAACAGATCCTGAGGATTGATGGAACCCTCTGTCAGTTCGTCACCGGCCTTCAGTACCTGATCGTCCGTTACCTTGATACGATACTTGTAAGGGATGGGATAAACTTTGGAGGTACCGTCCTCTGCAGTAACGGTGATCTCACGTTTTTTCTTGTTATCGCTGATGGAAGCCACACCGTCGATCTCTGTCAGGATCGCGGTCTTCTTGGGCTTTCTGGCTTCGAACAGTTCCTCTACTCGAGGCAGACCGGAAGTGATATCATCACCGGCGATACCGCCTGCGTGGAAGGTTCTCATGGTCAGCTGTGTACCTGGCTCACCGATGGACTGTGCAGCGATGATACCTACTGCTTCACCGATCTGAACCTTCTCACCGGTTGCCATGTTAGCGCCGTAGCACTTAGCACAGATACCGTTCTTGCAACGGCAGGTGAGAATGGTACGGATCCTTACCTTATCGATGGGCTTTCCGTCTCCGCCTACGCCGCTCTCCATGATGCGCTCTGCTCTTGCAGGGGTGATCATGTGATTAGCCTTGACGATAACATTGCCGTCCTTATCCTTGATATCAACGCAGGTGGTACGTCCGACAAGTCTGTCCTTAAGCTTCTCGATGGTTTCTTTGCCATCCATGAATGCCTTAACACTCATTCCGGGGATCTCATCTCTGCCTACGGAGCAATCCTCTTCCTGAATGACAAGCTGCTGTGATACGTCAACCATTCGTCTGGTGAGGTATCCGGAGTCAGCGGTACGGAGTGCGGTATCGGAGAGACCTTTACGAGCACCGTGTGCTGACATGAAGTATTCCAGAACGTCAAGTCCTTCACGGAAGTTTGACTTAATGGGAAGCTCGATGGTGTGTCCTGATGTATCCGCCATGAGTCCACGCATTCCG
>JAILKJ010000017.1 GCA_024693845.1 Lachnospiraceae bacterium | reverse complement strand
AGTTTACTTTTCTCTGTCTGTCTTATGCACTCTCTCAGGTATTCGGATTCCAGTCTACGCTGCCGCCCTCCGGCTTTCTGTCGCGCATCATCAGCTCGGCAAGAGCCGTTGCCGGCGACTTACCCTCAAAGAGGATCTCATTGACCGAGGTCACGATGGGCATGGAAATGTTATATTTCACAGCCAGACCTCTGGCAGCCTTGGCCGAATAAACACCCTCAACCACCATCTGAACCTCATCCATGGCTTCCTTCATGGTCTTGCCCTGTCCGATGAGGATACCTGCTCTTCTGTTCCTGGAATGCATGGAGGAACAGGTAACGATCAGGTCGCCGATACCGGTAAGACCGGTAAAGCTCTCCTGCTTGCCGCCCATGGCGATACCCAGCTTGGAGATCTCCGCGATACCTCTGGTGATGATGGCCGCCTTGGCATTGTCTCCCTGACCCAGTCCGTCGGAAATACCCGCTGCCAGAGCGATGACGTTCTTAAGTGCTCCGCCCAGCTCAATACCCAGCACATCGCTGCTGGTATAAACTCTCAGATAATCACACATGAACAGGTTCTGGATCAGCTCAGCATCTTCCTTTTTCTCAGCGCCTGCCACCAGGGTGGTGGTCAGCTCTCTTCCCACTTCCTCTGCATGGGAAGGACCGGAAAGCACGCAGGGCACACTCTGAGGAATCTCCTGCTGGATGATCTCGGTTAGCGTTAAGTAACTTTCATCCTCGATACCCTTTGCCACATTAACAATGCGCTGTCCGTCTGCAATAAGGTCCTTCATGGACTTGGCCGTACTTCTCACATAGGGAGAAGGAACCGCCATAACGATGATATCCATACCCGTGCAGGCCTGTTTCAGATCTGTAGTATAGGTAATGGAATCCGGAAGCGTTACGCCGGGGAGCTTGGTCAGATGCTCTTTTTTCTCCCGCAGCATGTTGATCTCATCCTCCAGAATGGACCATACCGTAACATCATGCTTGTTGTCCGCCAGCACCTTGGAAAGGGCCGTGCCCCAGCTTCCTGCGCCGACAATCGAAACTTTTGCCATACCATCTACCTCCTGAATATCTTATTATTTCCACGCAGGCTATTTCTCAGCATTCTCCTGCTTTTTGGAAAGATAGGTCTTTCTCTCATTGCCTGCCATCAGACGCTTGATGTTCTCAGCATGTCTGACAATGGCCATGATCATGATCATGGCAGCAAGCACGTAAAGCTCGATGACCGGAATCCCGGGATCCACCACGATCTTACCGATCCGCTCCATTACAACGATGACCACAAAGAAAAGCACCGATACCGAAAGCGATGCCACCGATACGTAGTGGATCGCGAAAAAGATCGAGAAAAACAGCACGAATCCGATACAGAAGGGAACCCAGCTGTCGGTGATGCCGAAGGACAGATAGATGCCTGCCAGCACCGCGATCCCTTTTCCGCCCTTAAAGTGCATATAAAAGGGAAAGTTGTGGCCCAAAGTTGCCCCAAGACCCGCATACAGCATCAGTACTCTGTCGATGCCCGGATTGAAAGGTCCGAAGATCAGGTGCGCCAGTATCATGGCCAGGACCGTTTTGCCCGCATCTCCGGCTAGAACGATGGCGGCGGCTTTTTTCCCAAGGACGCGAAGCGAATTCGTCGTACCGATATTGCCGCTTCCCTTCTGCCGGATATCGATCCCATGGAGCTTTCCGTAGAAAAAGCCCGTCTGGAACAGTCCGAAGGCATATCCCATTACTAAACTGATTATCCTTGCAAGCATAAGCTTCCTTTCTTACTCCTTGTCTCTGCGCTCACGGATGATGAGCTTCAAGGGAGTTCCGCGGAATCCGAAGGTCTCGCGGATCTGATTTTCGATATATCTCTGATAGGAAAAGTGAAACAATTCCTTGTCATTGCAAAAGATCACAAAGGTGGGCGGTTTGACAGAGGCCTGGGTGATGTAATACAGGCGCAGCCTCTTGCCCTTGTCGCTGGGAGGCTGAACCAGTGCCGTTGCTTCGCCCATGATCTCATTGAGGACACCGGTGGCTACCCGCAGGGAAGCGCTCTGCTCCACCATATCGATCATCTCGTAGAGCTTCGGAAGCCTCTGGCCGGAAAGGGCCGACACAAACAGGATCTCCGCATAGGGCATGAAGGAAAGGGTTGTTCGGATGTCCTTCTCAAACTCCTTGGCGGTCTTGTCATTCTTCTCGATGGCATCCCACTTATTGACGGCGATGATGACGCCCTTGCCTCTCTCGTGGGCAATTCCTGCGATCTTGGCATCCTGCTCCGTCACACCTTCGGTGGCGTCGATGACGATGATGGCGATATCCGCTCTTTCCACAGCGGAAACCGTCCGAACGATCATGTAATGCTCAAGGTCTTCCTTGATCTTGTTCTTCCGACGGAGTCCCGCCGTATCTATGAAGACGTATTCCTTACCGTTATACTTAACAGCCGCATCCACCGCATCTCTTGTGGTTCCGGCAATATCCGAAACGATGAGCCTCTCTTCGCCGATGAGCTTGTTGATGATGGAACTCTTGCCTACGTTGGGCTTACCGATGATGGCGATCCTGGGCCGCTCGTCCTCTTCCTCTTCGCAGGCGCCCTCCGGGAATCGGGAAAGCACTTCATCCAGCAGATCACCCATTCCCTGCCTGTTGGCGGCAGATACGGGATAGGGCTCGCCCATGCCCAGGTTGTAAAACTCGTAGACGTCCATCTGCTGCTTTTCGTAGCTGTCTACTTTATTCACTACCAGGATCACACTTTTATGGGAGCGGCGCAGCATATCAGCCACCTTATCATCCGCATCCACAAGGCCCTGCTTCACATCTACCATGAAAAGGATCACATCCGCCGTATCAATGGCGATCTGTGCCTGGGTGCGCATTCTGGAGAGCATCTCATCGCCGGAATCGGGCTCGATACCCCCCGTATCCACAAGGGTAAAGGTCTTATCCAGCCAGGTAACGTCCGCATAGATGCGGTCTCTGGTCACACCCGGCGTGTCCTTGACGATGGCGATCCTCTCGCCCGCTATGGCATTAAAAAATGTGGACTTTCCCACATTCGGTCTGCCCACAATGGCTACTATGGGCCTGCTTGCTTTCTTACTCATATGATTTTCCTTCCGTTTGACCCTGTGTATCATCTTACAATAAAACAGGACAAATGACAACATTTTCCTATCCTGCCTTGCCCCCGATTTATCTTTATGATACTATAGTCCGTGGTACGGGCATCCGCACCGCTTTCAAAGATCACTTAAACCTGTAAAGGAGGCTTATATGCCCGATCTTGCTACCCTGAATTCCGCCATCCCCGTGGCACCTCTGAAGCTGATCGTAATGGATTCCTGTAAGGCCCTGGGTAAAAATGTCAACCGCTACCTGGTGGACTTCCGCAGGAACATTCACAACGATATCGCCAACGATCCCGCTTTTGAAGGTTATTCCGAAGAGAACTACATCGCCAGCGCTACCTGCCCCCGTTTCGGAAGCGGCGAAGGCAAGGCGATCATCAACGAGTCCATCCGCGGTAAGGACGTTTTCATCATGGTGGATGTGTGCAACCACTCCATGACCTATCAGATGAACGGCTACATCAACCACTACTCCCCGGATGACCACTACCAGGATCTGAAACGTATGATCGCAGCCGTTGCCGGAAAGGCACACCGCATCAACGTGATCATGCCGTTCTTATATGAGGGCCGCCAGCACAGGCGCACCGGCCGGGAATCTCTGGACTGTGCCAATGCTCTGGCAGAGCTTTCCGCCATGGGCGTAACGAACTTCGTTACCTTCGATGCCCATGACCCCCGGGTGGCAAACGCCACTCCCCTGAAGGGCTTTGATAACTTCACACCGCCATATCAGTTTATCCGTTCACTTTTACACTATGACAAGGATCTGATCATTGACAAAAATCATACCGTAGTCATCAGTCCCGATGAGGGCGCCCTTGACAGAGCCGTGTATTTTTCCTCGGTACTGGGTGTGGATACGGGTATGTTTTACAAAAGGCGGGATTACAGCCGCATCGTAAACGGCAAGAATCCCATCGTTGCCCATGAGTTTCTGGGAGACAACATAGACGGTAAGGACGTGATCATCATCGATGATATGATCGCTTCCGGCGGCAGTATGATCGATACCGCAAGACAGCTGAAAGAAATGAACTGCGGCAGAGTCTTCATCTTAAGCACCTTCGGTCTTTTCACCGAGGGCCTCGAAAAGTTCGACACCGCTTACGAAAAATGCTACTTTGACCGCGTGATCTGCACGAACCTGACCTATCTGCCTCCCGAGATCTACAATCGTCCCTATTTCGTAGAGGCTGATATGAGCAAGTTCCTGGCCAGCATCATCGATTTCATGAACCACGATATCTCCATGAATGCGGTGTTGACTCCCACTGAGAAGATTCAGCGGATCCTTTCTCTCTACAACGAAAGAAAGGACATCGTTTTATAACAGGATCACACCCAGGGCCCTTCCGGCCCCCTTGTGATAACCGAGTACCGCATCTTTCAGGGAAGGATAGATCTTAGAACCCTCATAGTCATTGTGAGCCTGCCACCCTTCTTCCTCCTTGGTGATACAGATGGTGTGCACCATCTCCTTTAAGTATCCGGCCCGGTTCTCAGCCATCATGATACAGACCTTCATCCCGTCCCTTTCGCCTTCCTCAAGGCAAAGGGGCGTGATTTTTTGTCCGCGGAAAATGCGCATCGTAAGGCCGCGTCTTTTCAGGTAGGCGATCACGGATCCGAAGGAGGTTCCAAAATACCCTCCCAGAGAGATCCCCCGGCGTTCGAAGCTCTCAAACAGCTCCGGCAATCCGGGATGGTTTTCCGGATCCAGCTTTAAAAGTGCGTTGTAGGTAGCTATGACTTCGCAGGCATTTTCCCTGCCACTGAGCTTTCGCCCGTCTAAAAGCTTCCTTCCCAGGAACGCATTCGGGCGTCCGTAGGCAAACTCTCCCATTCCGCTCTGGTCTTCGATAAAGGGAAGCCTGCCTGTAAGCGACTGCCTGTATTTTTCCCAAACGGCCCTATTGGCGGCAAGGTGAAGGAGCCTAAGCCTTCCGGGCACACCAAAAAGGGCGAGGAATCCCATCACTCTCAGGATCATCCCCGCCGGTATCATTCGTTTCTTCGGTTGTCTGTTTTCCTTTGTTTCCTTCATGCTCAGCTTGCCGTAATGATGCGGTTTCTGCCTTCGTTCTTAGCCCGGTACAGAGCCTTGTCCGCTTTCTCAAAGAAGGTGCGGTCGCTCATGCCCTCCTCGTAGACGGCGATCCCGGCGCTGAAGGTGATCTTGCGGTCAATGCCGATGAACCTCTGGCCTGCGAAATCTCTGTGCAGCTTGGTGAGCAGCGCTTTGACATCCTCCATGCTCATATCCGAAAAGACAAGGGAAAATTCCTCTCCGCCGTAGCGGGCGGGCAGCACGTTATCGTTGCTGATCTGCTGCATCAGCTGTCCTAATGTCTTGAGCACGATATTGCCCGACTCATGGCCGAAATCATCGTTCACTTTTTTGAAATAGTCGATATCCAGTACGGCGATATATAGCCTGTCACCCTGACTGTAGTTGGCTATCTTCTCATTCAGGTATTCAAAAAGACCGGTATGGTTGAAGATCTGCGTAAGTCCGTCATAACGGATCTGATCCCGAAGCTGGTCATTGACCATGGACTGATGCAGGATCAGCTGTTCCTTCTTGTTCTCATAATCCACCTGACTCTTTACCAGCAGATAGGAAAGAGGAATCACAAGGAATGCTACGATCACGTTGTAGATGAAATCCTCCGGCAGATTCTTATAAGGTGCCAGCAGAATGCAGATCACATCAAAGATATACACCGGGATCAGGATCCAGAAGATCCTTCTGGTGATCCTGACATTGCCGTAGATCACGGATACATAGATGGGCACCACGATCAGCGAATACAGTGCCGAAAAGACGTAGTGCACCACAATAAGGTTGGAAATGATCACCGTCAGAAGTACCAGGGGTATCATGGCCCGTACGCCGATGTTCAGCTCCTTCTTTTTGTTCAGGAAATAGGCTGTCAGATAGGTCGCAATATTGATCATGGTGGGCCTGATGATATACAGCGGGATATAGAGAGGGATGGGTACGCTCAATCCTCCCCGGGAGTCGATGATGAACATGAAGGCGACCTCGATACAGAAAGTGAGCATAATAACATAAAGGTTGATCCTGAAGATCCCCTTCTGCCACCCTCTGATGATCTTGCCGTAGCTGTCATCCTGAGGTTCTATATTCACTTTCTGCAATGTCCGGTCGTCGTTCATCTTCTCTCTTGTATCTTAAAATTTCAATTTCTCGTTTATCTTCTCGATCTGTTTCTTCGCCTTTCGGATCACATCCTCGGATCCGCTTTTCTCAGCCAGTTCCAGAACTTCCTGCCAGTCCTCCAGTTCATCCAGCAGCATTCCTTTATATTGCTCATTTGTCATTCCCATTTCTTCCATCTCTACCAACCTCCTGTTAATTGTTTATAAAAAAGGTCGTATAGTGGTAGATTACTCCTTTCCTCAAAATTTGTAAAGAAAATATAAACAATTCAGACAATTTCTAGCAGTAGCTGGTAACCTGTCGCAGCAGGCCTGTCAGCTGCTTTTCTTGCCTGTCATAATAGTAGACGTGGTCCGATAAAACGTCCTTGGGATCCAGCTGGGTACGGTTCACCTCACAGACCATCTCATTAAGGTCCTTTTCCATACCTGTTTCAGGCACCAGGATCAGCTCGTGAACACTACTGGGTATGATATACACGTTCTTCCCGCAGGCATTGGCAAAGTTGCCGATGGTCTCGGGATAAGCCATGGCTGCCGCACCGTTCTGTCTTTTTTCATTGGACAGAATATACATGGGCAGGCTCTCTGCATCCAATTCCTCCGGAAACTTATCCTCCCCCAGCATTTCCCTCAGCATCTGTGTCATGCCGATGATGGCCGCCGGCAGTAGCTTCGGGGTGTTCTCCTTTGCCACCTGCTCAACTTCCTCTTTTTTCACCTTCCAAAGCTTCAGGTGGCTGTTCTGGATCAGAATGGTGGCGCCGCACTCCCCACTGCCCTTTTCCTGCCAGGTTTCCGGGAGCATATAGTAATAGACCATCGCCAGATCCATATAGTCGGTATAGGGGATACTCTCCAGGAGTTTTTCGTTCATCTTTTTGTTGACCAGCTTAAAGACGATCCTTTTCGACGCCTTCGTAAAATCCGTAAAGGCCTCGGTATCGAAGTTCAGATCATCGCAGGCCTTCTCCGACCGCTCCAGGATCTGATCTGCGATCTCAAAAACCGTGGTTCCCTTCAGAAACATCTGATAATAACCCTCCAGATAGATATTCGGTGCCACGTTCACCCCCGGCTGCGTAATGGAGATCCCGATCTCAGTCACGTTGTTGTTCTTCATCACCTCGTTGATCTCCACTCTGCTGCCGCTTTCTATCCTGGCTTCTACCGCCTCCCTGACCATATCCGCAAATTCCCGCATCTTCGCTCTTTTCTTTGATGCATGATCGTTATTCTCTCTGTTCCCGTTAGATTTTGCTGCCATATCTTATTCCTCCTTATGCTTACCAAATTCGTTTCGCCTGTATTTTTGCAAAAGAAAAAGACAACAGAATGATCTGTTGTCTTTTGGATAAGCATTCGGAAAAAGTGATCTTATACTCTGGAAAGATACTCGCCGGTTCTGGTATCGATCTTGATCACATCGCCCTGGTTAACGAACAGGGGAACCTGAACGGATGCGCCGGTCTCAACCGTTGCGGGCTTGGTAGCACCGGTAGCGGTATCGCCCTTGAAGCCGGGCTCGGTCTCGGTGATCTCCAGCTCTACGAACAGAGGAGGCTCAACTGCGAAGATGTTGCCGTTGTGGGAAAGCATCTTAACCATCTCGTTCTCTTTCACAAAGGTCATGGAATCGCCAACTGCATCCTTGTTCAGAGCGATCTGCTCATAGGACTCGGTGTCCATGAAGTTGTAAAGATCGCCGTCAGAATATAAGTACTGCATCTCTTTTCTGTCGATACGTGCCGTCGGGCATTTCTCGGTAGGACGGAAGGTCTTCTCCACTACGCCGCCACTCTTGATGTTCTTAAGCTTGGTACGTACGAAGGCTGCTCCCTTACCGGGCTTTACATGCTGAAATTCGATAATCTGATAAACGTTACCCTCGAGCTCGATCGTAACGCCGTTTCTGAAATCACCTGCTGAAATCATATTCAGTTCCTCCTAAGTATTCACGACATAATACTCGCATATTATACTCGCTTTCCTTTTTGTTTTCAACAGTTTTTTCTATTATTTTTCCTGAAGTTTCTCTTCTATATAGCCTTTGATCTCTCTCAAGGCATCGGCGTAGCCTTCAAATCCCTTGCCGTAGATCTGGCTGCGGCAGGCCGGTTCGGTCACCGATACCGCCCTAAAACCTTCCCTGGCCGTAATATCGGAAAGATGCACCTCGATCTTCTCGATCATGTCCACACTGGCCAGTGCATCATGAAGCGCGTAGCTGTAATGGGTCAGGGCCCCTGGGTTGATGATGATACCGTCAATCTTCTCCCGGTAAGCCTGCTGGATGCGGTCGATGAGTTCTCCCTCATGATTGGACTGAAAAAATGTCACATCCAAACCTGCTGCCTTCGCTTCCCCGGTAATATAACTTACCAGATCATCATAGGTTTTCGTCCCGTAGATCTCCGGCTCCCGGATCCCCAGAAAGTTCAGGTTCGG
>JAILKJ010000002.1 GCA_024693845.1 Lachnospiraceae bacterium | reverse complement strand
CTCCATCATATCCTGCTTGGTCTTCATGATCGAGAAGCTTCCCACGATCAATCCGATCAATAATGCGGTAAAAATGACGGCCGCAGCTATCTTCGTCCCTAAACTGATTCTTCTTGCCTTTTTATCCATAAATTCACTCCTATTATTCCCGTCCGGATCAGTCCCCTCTGCCATCCGGAAAACATTCCGAGTAAATTTCATTTTACTATATTTACAGCCATCGGGCAACAAGAAAGCAGGCGACAGAGTAAATATCTGCCACCTGCCTTCATTGTATTGAGGGGTTAGTCCTTGCCTGTTAACTTACTATTGAACCTCTACAAGTGATACATCCTTTATCACGATCGTGGAAGAAGGGGTATCGTAAGTACTTGCCTGATAATCATTTTCTGCAAGATACTTCGTGATCCTTCCGAGTTTGAATGCAAGACGTACACTGTCATCCACTGTTACATCATTAGCAGGAGTAAAAGTAAATTCATAGTCATTCAGCTCACTAGTCAATGCTACATTTCTGTTTCCTGCATATTCATCCCAATTCGCAACAGTCTTTGAGATCATGGCCGTGATAGTTCTGTCTGCTGTGGAGGAAGCCTTAAAGGAAAACTTATATGTCTTTCCTGCCTCCAAAGTAGGTATATCCTGTGCCAAAGCGATGGAATCTTCCGTATCACCATCGGCAATACCTTCTGTACCGATCACAAAGGTAACGGAATTCTCGGAAACTGTGATACCCGTATCATCCTGACCGTATTTGATCCATCCCGATGCGTCATTGGCAAAGGAAGGATTGGTAAGAAGATTAGCACTTGTTGCCGGCATCTCGGACTCATTGATCTCCACAAGCTCGATATCGTCAATGCATACCTCATGCCGGGAAGTGATCACTTCACCAACCTTACCAAGCTCGATGCTGAGGCGGGCCTTGGGATCACTGGCCGCAGTCATCTTAAAGTAAGTCGTAAAGGTCTGATAGTCAGCGGTAAGATCGGCCCTTGCCGTTTCGCTGTATACATCCCAGATACCATCAACGCCACCGTTATGGCTCATCTTGAAATTGATGGCCCTGTTCATATCGGATTTTGCCTTCAGGCTCAGCCTGTAGTAATGATCCTTTTCCAGAGGTACGTTGTCCTGGATCAATTGGATGTGATATGCTTCCGTTCCCGTATTGTTGATCGTCATCGTGAACGCTTTTTCCGGATGGCTCAGCTCATCTACCCCATAGCTGGCCGATGCTTGACTATCAACATAAGTCGAAAAACCTGCCATGCCTGATGAGAAGAAACCGTTCTTGATCAGAGCATTCTCGGTGAGCATGATGTCATCCACATAGTAGGTACCGGGCTTCGTGAAGCTTAAGGTAAATACCTCGTTTTTGTTTCCTTCATAGTCAAAGCGGTAAGTATACTCTGTCTCGCTGTCTACAGGCAGGATAGGAGTCTCGCTATGGCTTGCACTGTTGCCGGACAGGGTAACGGTAAGTCCTTCTTTTGACTCTGCCGAATCGGTTTCAGCCTTGAAGCTGAGCGCAAAGGTATCCGTTCCGATTGCCACCTTGCTCTGCTTAACCACTACAGGATTGGTATCACTGGTTCCCTCGGGAGCCACTACCTTAAGTCTTCTTACATTGTTGATATTGGTAACGGAAACCGCTGCCTTATCGGCCTCGTCGATCTCCCAGTAACCGAGTCTCTTATCGCCCTCACTGAAGGTTCCGTTGTAGAGATAGTTGCCGTCAGCACGGACGGTACGGTAATCCTCTTCATTGATGGCAGTGCCGCCGGTTTCCTTCAGGGATACATTGCTGATCGTAACGGGCGCCAGGGAATTCTGGTTACCTAAGTTAAACTCTACGCAGGCATTGTTATCTGCCGCCTTGTTCATGGTGAATGTATGAGTAAAGGTCTGCTTCGTCGTTGTCAGATTTACCTCGGTATCATTGAAGTACCTGGTATATCCTACACTCGGACCTTCCACATCCACGATCATCGTTCTTGCCTCGGTGGCATAAGCGTCGTAGGTAAGGGTGTACTCAACGCCTCTCTTCAGAGGTACGCCGGGCTGCTTAAGCTGCAGGCTGTAATTCTTCTCGCCTACACCGGCAGGAGTGATCGTGATGGCATTGTTCTTGACAACATAGGTACTGGAAGCTGCATTGTCAGCCAGGTTCATATCCCAGTCCGTAGCTGCATTGATGGTTCTTGCAAAATCGCCGTTTACGATGTAGTTGCCGTTTGCATCAGGTTCCCTTACGACCTCAACCTTCTCGGGCTTCTCGCAGGTTTCCTCCAGCTGTGCATAATAGGAAGCATCCTTCTGGGAAACGCTGACGCTTTCCACTACCAGTGCACCATCCTCACCGAAGGGAGTGGATTCATCGGGATCGCAGGGCCAGTCGCCGCCTACTGCGAGATTCAGGATCACATAGAAGGGCTGGTCAAAGGGTGCGGGATAGGAATAATCCGGTCCGTTCTCAACGCCTGAATACCAGTCATCTGCTTCATAATACTTGATGCCGTCCACATACCAGGAGATGTGACCGGGCTCCCACTCTACTGCATAGTCATGGAAATCCTCGGTGTAATCTTTGCCGTTAACGGCTGCATAGTAGCCGTCTAATACCTTGGTATCAGTGTCTACATGTAAATACTTGCCCTCTTCCAGGATGCCCTTACCCTGCTTGGAGCCCTGAAGATCTTTGCTCTTTCCGTAGTGGATGGTTCCCCAAAGGGTGTCAGGCAGCTCGCCCAGAACCTCCATGATATCGATCTCACCGCACTTAGGCCACTGTCCGTAGTAATCCTCATCGGTGGGCATCATCCAGAAAGCGGGAAGATAGCCCTTGCCCTTGGGAGTCTTGATCCTTGCCTCAAATAAACCGTACTTGAAATCCTTATTGCCCTGGGTATGGATACGTCCGCTCGTATAAGTCGTGGTTTCTCCCTCCGTATTGGCAATGGGAACCAGATAGAGCTTTCCGTCTCTGACATAGATGTTATCACTGGAGTTCACATAGGACTGAAGCTCTGCGTTGTAATATCCTTTGGGACGAACCTCAACGTTCCATACGCTGGTATCAAGGTTTTCGCCGTTAAATTCATCCTGCCACTGTAAGGTATAGCCTTCTCTGGAAAGCTTGGTTGCGTCCTTAAGCTTGGGACCCTCCTCTGCGGGCTCTGCGGGCTTAGCTGGCTCTACGGGAGCGGCTTCTTTTTCTACCGTAACCTTGCAGACTGCCTTCTTACCGGTATTGTCGGTTGACGCTGCCGTAACGGAGACGCTTCCCTCTGCCACCAGAGTAACCTTACCGTTCTTGTCTACGGTAGCAACCTTCTCGTTGTCGGAAGAAAAAGCCACCGTCTTCACACTGGCGGAAGCGGGAGAAACCACTGCCTTCAGGCTGAAGGTCTCGCCTACCTTGCCGGTGTAGCTGGTCTTGTCAAGCTTCACGCTCTTAACGGGTGTTCCGACTACAACCGTAAATTTCACTTTTTTCTTCGGATCTGCCTTGCTCTTTACCGTAATGGTGCTCTTACCGTTCTTCAGAGCTTTGATCTTGCTTCCGCTGATCTTGGCAACCTTCGGGTTGCTGCTCTTGTAGATAAGCTTCTTACTGATCTTACCGGTCTTCTTGACCGTTGCTTTGATCTTGAAGGTTTTGCCCTTCTTTAAAGATACTTTACTGTCCTTGACATTGGTGACCGTTACAGAGATGATCTTCTTCTTTGCCTTCTTCTGTGCGGCCTGAACTGTGGTGGCAGGAGCCATGGCCGCTAAGATCATAGCCAGCGACAACAGCATTGCCAAACCTGTTCTTGTGTGTTTCTGCATTTTCCCCTACTCCTTTCTGATTCGTTCACGGGTCCTGATCCCGCCCCCCAGACCGGGATCCACAATAATTGATAAGAGCTATCCTATTATTTTTTCAGGAAGTTTTCTATCGTTCAGCTATCTTTTTTTCATATATCATGCTATGATTTATTGTGTCACAAAGTAGCGCACCGCGCCGTATTCATATCGCATAAGGAACACTACCTATGGCCAACAGCAGAGAACTTGCATATCGCGAATTCATGCAGCGGGAAAACGGTTTTGTCAGGGCTCCCTATAATCCGGAGCTTGATTTTTATGCCATGATCAAAGCCGGAGATATCGAAAGTGTCCGCCGCCATCTGCAGGAGAATCCTTTCCGCGTTCACGCAGGCTGGGGCACCCTTTCCAACGATCCCCTGCGCAATATGAAGTATCACTTCACCATTACCACGGCCATGCTGGCCAGATATTGCATCGAGGGCGGACTGGAGCTTCCGGTCTCCTACGGCCTCAGCGATTACTATATCCAGAAGTCCGATGAGGCCAAAGACTTTGCCGCCATCACTGAACTCCACCTTACCATGTGCCTGGATTACACCAAACGGATGCGCAACATCCGCAAGAAAAAGATCCAGTCCCGGCCCGTGGCCCAGTGCATCGACTACATCCACGACCATCTGCACACCCGGATCACGGTGGAGACCCTGGCAGCCCAGACCGGCCTGTCCCCCAACTATCTTTCCCGTCTGTTCAAGAAGGAAACCGGGGTTTCCATCAGCAACTATATCCGCACCCAGAAGCTCATCACCGCGGAGAACATGCTCCTGTATTCCGATTATGACTGTGCCCAGATCGCCCAGATCCTGGCCTTTCCCTCCCAAAGCTATTTTTCCGAGATCTTCCGGGAGCTGACGGGCTACACCCCACTGCAATACCGCAACGAGAACCTGCGGAGCACGCAGCTTCATAAGGAAACGCCCTAAATTCGGCCTTCCTTTTTGACCTGATATTGGATTCGTGTTACACTAGGTAATACGGTTTATATAAGAAAAATGCAACGATCAAAGGAGAAGCAACATGCGAAGAAACCGAGTAGTAGTCACCGGCGGCGCCGGATTTTTGGGATCACACCTCTGCGACAGACTGATCGCGGACGGAAATGACGTGATCTGCGTAGATAATCTTTTTACCGGAAGTAAGGACAATATCCGCCATCTTCTGGGGAATCCCTACTTTGAATTCATCCGACACGACGTGACCCAGCCCATCTTTCTGGAATGTGACCAGATCTATAACCTGGCCTGCCCCGCAAGCCCTCTCTGGTATCAGAAAGACCCCATCTACACCATCAAGACCTCCTTTAACGGTGCTCTGAATATGCTCGGTCTCGCCACCCGCACCGGCGCCCGGATCCTGCAGGCTTCCACCTCCGAGATCTACGGCGATCCCGAGTGCAATCCCCAGGTCGAGGCCTATCGCGGCAATGTAAATACCATCGGTCCCAGATCCTGCTACGACGAGGGTAAAAGAGCGGCCGAGACTTTATTCTTCGACTATCACAGACAGCGCGGCGTAGACATCAAGGTCATGCGTATCTTCAACACCTACGGTCCGAGAATGGACATCGGCGACGGCAGAGTGGTTTCCAACTTCATCGTTCAGGCGCTGAAGGGAGAGGATATCACCATCTACGGCGACGGTTCCCAGACCAGGAGTTTTTGCTATGTGGATGACCTGATCGAGGGAATGATGCGGGTTATGAACTCCAGGGACGGCTTCACCGGACCCGTGAACATCGGTAATCCCGGAGAGTTCACCATCCGGCAGCTGGCAGAGAAGGTTGTGGAGCTTACCGGGACAAAGTCCAAGCTGATCTACCAGGATCTGCCCGTGGACGATCCTACCCAGAGACGCCCCGACATCTCCCTGGCAGCAAAAGAACTGGACTGGTCTCCTCATGTACAGCTGGAGGAAGGCCTTCGCAAGACCATAGCTTACTTTGAAAGGATCCTCTGATCCGGGAGGCAGGTATGCCAACGATTAAAGATATCGCCGACCTGGCGGGCGTGTCCCGGGGTACGGTGGACAGAGTATTGAATCATCGCGGCAGCGTGAATCCCCAGACCGCCAAAAAGATCCTGGAGATCGCCGACAAGCTGAACTACAAGCCGAATCGTGCCGGCCTGGTACTGGCTGCCCAGAAGAAAAATATCCGCCTCGGCGTTATCCTCTTCGGTAAGGGAAATCCCTTTTTTGACGATGTGGTAAAAAGCATCCGCCAGAAGGAAGAGGAGCTTGCCTGCTATCACTGCAGGATCCTGCTGAAATGGACGGATGTGGATGTGGATGAGCAGCTGGCAGCCATTGATGAACTGCTGGCAGAGGGCGTCAGCGGCATAGCCATCTCCCCTGCCAACGATCCCAGGCTGGCGGAACGGATCAATGAGCTGGCAGACCGGGACATCCCCGTCGTTACCTTAAATACCGATATCACAGGCTGCCGGCGCCTTGCCTTTGTGGGCAGCAATTACTATCAGACCGGCGCTACCGCCGCAGGCCTTATGCGGCTCATGGCTGGACATAACAGAGCGCCCATCCATGTGGGGATCATCTCCGGTTCCTATAAGATCCTCTGTCATACGGAGAGGATCGAGGGCTTTAAAAACGCCATCCTCAAGGATGACCGGTTCCACATCGAAGACACCATCGTAAATGATGAGGACGACTCCGTCAGCTACGAAAGGACCCTGCATCTTTTGCAGGAGCATCCCGGGATCAATGCCCTTTACTTTGCCGCCAGCGGTATCAGCGGCGGCTGCAAGGCAGCTCTGGATACAGGCCGTGCCAGGGACATGACCATCATCACCTACGATGCGGTGCCCAGTACCTGCCGCCTTCTGGAGGAGGATGTGATCTCTGCCACCATCTGCCAGCAGCCCGAGGTACAGGGACGTCTTCCCCTGGAGATCCTGTTCAATTATCTGGCTGCGGGTGAGGGCCCGAAGACCGATGTCAATTACACCACCGTGGATATCCGGATCAAGGAGAATCTGCGGGCTGACTGATAACATTTTTTATGAGGTGACAAATGGAGAAAAATACCGCTGACAATTCCGGCTCCGGACGCGTCGTTCTATACGACTGGCTCCGGATCATCGCAACCATATGGGTCATCATCGGACACAGTGTGTTCCTGCACGCTTCCCTGGCTCCCGGTGGCGATACCGACGCCCTTGTGGCAGGTTTTTCTCCGGTTTATAACAGCGGCCTGCTTTCCTTTTGCCGCTTCCTTTCGGGCTGGGTATATATCTTCCATATGCCCCTGTTCTTCGCTCTTTCCGGAGCCGTTCTTGCCTTAAAGCCCCTGGGAGATTTCGATACCTTTGTCCGGCGTAAGGCCGCAAGACTTCTGATCCCCTACTATACGGCGGGTCTGCTCTTTATGATCCCCGTAAAGTTTCTCTCCGGCGTTTATGATGCCTCTTCCCTTCCCGAGGTCATCCGGGAGTTTCTGTCCTGCAACGAGGATATCAATTCCCACCTCTGGTTCCTGCCGGCTCTGTTCTGGCTCATGATCCTGTTTGCCGTCTTTTCCAAGGTACTATCCCGCCTGAAGATCAACAGCATCTATGCCCTTCTGATCCTGGCCGGGCTGGTTTCCCTTTGCTATCAGCGGGTGCCTTTCGACCTTCTCTTTTTAAAGAGGGGCCTTGACTATATGTTCTATTTCACCTTCGGCTATGTCTTTGAAACGGAAAGAAGGCGCCGGCCGGCCCTTAAGACCTCCGTCGCCCTCATAGCCCTTGCTTTGCTGCTCGTCATTGAGCTTCTTTACAAAAAATATCTGATCCTGAATTCCTTCTCGGGCCTGGTTTGCGGCTGCGCCCTTTCCCTTTTGCTGGCGCTTCTTTGCGACCGCTTCCTTACGGGCTTTACCAAAACCAGGATCTGGTCCGTGCTGATGCGGGATCTCTTTGCCGTCTACCTTTTCCACGACCCTCTGGAATATGCCACCGCCGCCTTCTTTGTTAAGACCGGTCTGATGGGCTCGGGCCTTGGCTGCGTTCTCTATACCTTCATGCGTATGCTGGGCGTGGGTATCCTCGCCATCCTGATCATGGAGCTGCTTCGTTTTATCGTGAAGACGATTCTCTCTGTCATCAGATCAACAACTCCATCCCAAGAGGCAGATCACTAGACACTCACAGCTTTCTCGAAAATAAAAGTACGGCCTCCGGGGGAACCTCCTCCATGCGTTACTCCGGCAGCCGGCTCAGCCCAGGCACCCTTGTGGCACATGAAAGATTTCGCTTAGTGCTGCTTTGTTCCCAACCTGACACGGTTCGCGAATTTCCATTGCACAAGACCCGGGCATCAACGCTGCTTACCGAAGGCAGCCATGAAAGAGGCTCCTCCAAAGGCCGTACGGTCTTTCTAGTATATCGATTTTGCCATTCTTTGTCAAATACGCTCAGCCTGATTCCGGATCCGCAGATCCGAGAAAAAATCCTTGAGCACTCTGCTGCATTCCTCCTCTAAAATCCCCTTTCGGATCTCGGTCCTGTGATTGAACTCCTTCATCTGCAGAAGGTTCACAACGGAGCCTGCACAGCCCGCCTTGGGATTCATGGTTCCGATGACCAGTGTGGGGATCCTTGCCTGCAGGATGGCTCCGGTGCACATCTGACAGGGCTCCAGCGTCACATAGATCGTGCACTTCTCCAGCCGCCAGTCTCCCAGCTTTTTGCTGGCCTTTTTGATGGCCGTGATCTCCGCATGGGACAGAGTACTCTTGTCCGTGTTCCGTCGGTTGTAACCCCTGGCGATCACTTTTCCCTCACAGACGATCACACAGCCGATGGGAACCTCCCCTAAGGCCGCTGCCTTCCTGGCCTGGGTTATGGCCTGGCGCATGAAGCGTTTGTCTTCCTTTTCCCGGGCCGTAAGCTCCGCCTGCCTTTCGGCCTCCCTGATCCGGGCCGCCTCTTCCTTTGCTTCCCGGCGCCTCCGGATCTTCTCGATTCGTTTCGGTGTCATCTCATTCATCTTACTGTTTTATTTCACCTTATATGACTTGGTTAATGTCTTGTATCCGCTTTTCGTTACCCGGATCTTGATCTTGGTGCCCTTCTTGAGTTTTTTCACCTTCAGCTTGAAGGTCTTGCCGCTGACCGTGGCATTGACGTAGGCCTTGCTGCCCACCTTGACGCTGACCGTTGCTCCCTCCACGGAAACCTTGCCGGTGACCTTCGTGCTCTTCTTTTTGCATTTGACGCCGGAAAGCTTCATGGTCTTTTGCTTCTCGGATGTCTTCGAAGAACTTGATGACCCCTTATCACTCTTGGGATATTCGGTGGTAACCTCCGCCTTTTTGCTGGCGGTGGGAACTGTGGTTGAGGAAGCGTAAGGGTCCGTCCAGCCGGAATAGGACGGATCGTTATCCGGAAGTTCCTCTGCCTGCTTCTTTACGATCTTAAAGCGGCCGGAAATGGTGTCCTTGAAGGTATTGATCCCCTTGATGGTAACGCCGCAGGTTCCCTCATCCTTATTGCTGTCGTTATTGGCTCCGTAGGTGATCACGTAATCCTGACCCTGGATCAGCTCGTAGCCATCCAGGTTAACACTGACATCGGTAAGGTAGATCCTTTTACCGGTGTAGTACACCGTCTCCGGAATACCGGTGACGGTGGCATTTTTGATGCTCAGCAGCGCCCAGTTGGGATAAACGGCCTGTACGCCCCCCTCGATGATGGGCTTGTTTCCCAAAAAAGAAACGTTGTAGGACTGCTCTCCGTTATCATAGACCAAAGTCACCACATGATCAGCCTTGGTCAGATAGGTATAAACCTGGTTGTTGGTATTGCTGCCTGCGCTGCAGGCGCTGTAGGCTCCGTCTATGCGGATCCCCTCTAAGCCGGCCGCTGCGGGAAGGACCACCAGCTGCAGGGAATCTCCGGAGGGGTTGACCACCGGCACCTGGGTAGTGGAACAGTAAAAATTTCCGCCTTCATAAGTGACCACACCGTTGGTGAAAGGGTTCTTGGCCACTACGGTGCCACTTTTTATATCCACCGATCCGATATAATCAAATTCGTGGTTTCCGCCGTCGATCACGTAGTTTTTCACACCGCCGCCGGCCATTCGGCCCACAATGCTGCCCCCTTCCACGGTGACATTCTCCGACCAGGAATACTTGCAAACATAGCTTTCACTCTCGTCGGACTCATCATTGAAATTACCGATACCGTACCCGCCGGATAGGTTCAGCACATCATCCCTGCCACCGGAAGGCTTTACGGTAAGCTGCCCCGTCTGAAGGCCGGGACGGCAGAATTTATTGATCGCCGACCAGCGGTTCTGCCCCTTTAAGGTACAATCCCCCTTATAGATGACCGTAACGTTGCCGGTGTAATTTTCCATGATCCAGAGAGCCGGTGCACCGAAATCCACCTCATATTTCACATCATACTTCGGATAAATGTTTACATTGTCCAGAAGGATGGTCACATCTCCGCTGTCACTGGTGTCTCTGACCTGGATCACATTTGTGGTATAATCCGCGCCCTCCTCCATGGAGAACTCGTATACCCCGGGCTTTCTGATGTTGTAGATATTCTCGTCCTTGGTCACCCCATCTACGGTATTGGAGCTTACGACCATATCTCCTGCCGTTTCGGCGCTTACCTTCACCGATCCCGCGAAGGGCACCTGCAGAACACCCATCAGCAGGGCCGCTGCAAGGAAGAAAGCTGTTCTTGAGATCTTATATCTGTTCTTCATCCTCTCTTATCCCCCCTACTTTACTTTCTGCTTCTTACCCTTCAGGCCCTTTGCCTTCAGGATCTTCTTGTAGCTCTTGGCAAGGCCCGAGGGTGCCTTGACGGTCGCCTTGGAATGGAGCCCGGCAAAAGCTTTCTTGCCCACATTTTTCTTCGTAAGAAGTCTGGTCTTAACCGTGATCTTCTTCAGCTTACTGCAGCCTAAAAAGGCTTCCTTCCCAATCTTCTTAACATTCGAACCGATGACGATCTGCTTCAGATTCACATTATACCGAAAGCCCGCCGCTTCAATGGCCGTCACCTTGCAGTCAAAGCCGTCGATGTTTACGGTATCTTCGATCACAATCTTGGGATTATAGTAATTGCAGCTACTGCAGGATACGGCAACGGTTCCGTCCGCCGAAGACGAAGTCACACGGTAGGTGACGCCTCCCGTGGTAAAGGTGCGTCCTACACTTGGCGGTGTCTTTTGCCCGGGCTCATAGTCCTTGACACCGTTGATGATCCAGTGGGCATACAGATAGATATAATCCTCATCCGGAACGGGGGTGCTTGCCGTATACTTGTTTCCCTGACTGTCCATCCAGTAAAGGAACTGATATCCCGACTGTACATGATCCGGCGAGGGCAGCTGTCCTACCGCTTTGCCGCAGAGTATGTAACGGGTCTTCAGATTTTTCATACAGATCCTGTCGGAAAAATACACCTTGCAGACCTTGCCCAGGGAGACATAGCGATAGCCGCTCTTTTTGCTGTAATCACTGGGGGAATTGTCGTAGCCCCGAACCTCCATACCTTCATTATCGGGCACTGCCATGTACCCCAGCGTCAGCAGGGTGGCGGGGAAAGTCATGCTCTTTATCTTCTTGCATCCGTTAAAAGCACTGCTTCCGATCTCCTCCACATAGGGCGGGATCCTGACATTTTTCAGGTTCAGATCCTGGTTGAAAGCACTGCCGCCGATGACGATGACCGTATTGGGGATCGCCACGGAGCGGAGATTGGGACAGGTGGAAAAGGCTGCGTAGCCGATCTCACTGCAGTTTTCGGGGAGAACGGCGCTCTCCAGAAAATCCGCCCGGCAGAACAGGTACTTGGGAACCAGGTCCTTGTTTTTCAGAGTGACGTTATAGCTGTGACCGTCCCCTGCGGGACCGGCGGTTTTGATATCGGGACAGCCGGAGAAGGTACCGCTCTCTATCTCCGTAAGGCTTGCGGGGATCACCACTTCACTCAGATCGCAGCAGCCCGAGAAGATCAGATCCTCAATGGTCTGCAGACCTTCGGGAAGCTCCACTCTTTGGATCTTTTCACAATCCCTGAAGGCCATTCTTTTGATCTCCTTCAGCCGGCTGCCCTGCGCAAAGGTAAGTTCTCCTAAATTCAGGCACCCGTAGCAGACGGACTCCTCGATCAGCTCCACAGAGGCGCCGACGGTCAGACGGCAAAGGCACTTGTTTCCGTAGAAAGCGCTGCTCCTGATGGCGGTAACACCATCAGCGGTGATCTCCTGAATACTGTCTGACTGGGAAAAGAACCAGGAAGGGATCTCATCCTTCCATTTATAATTCAGGTTATAACCGCTTCCCGGCCCCGCTGTTTTGATCCGGGGGCAGCCCTTGATACATTGACGATAGGTGGATATCTTCAGGGAAGCAGGCAGGTTGATCTGCTCCAGCTTCGGGCAGTTGTTTGCCACATAGCCCACCTTTTGGATCCCTTCCCCGATGGTCAGCTTCTTTAAGCTGTCACAGTTTTGGGCCAGGATATTCACTTCCGTATCCGAGGATGCCGGATAGACCGCCTCCACGATAGAGGGTGCTCCGGAAAAAACGTCCTTGTACTTTCTGACCGTGCTTGGGAGCGTGACCTGGGTAAGGGAGCTGCATCCTGTAAAAAGACTGCTGCCGGCCTGGGTGACCCCCTCTGGAATCACCACGGAAGAGAGGTTTTTACAGTCTGCAAAAAGGTTATCCGGCAAGGCCGTAACCTTGCGGGGGATCGTCACACTCGTAATGGGCAGCTTGGAAAAGCAGCCGGTCCCCAGGGTGGTGACATTTGCACCGAAACGGATCTCCCGGGCATTCTCACAACCGCTGAAGGCATTGTTCCCGATGGTGGTCACGCTGTCCGGGATATCGATAACCTCCAGCTTTTTGCACTTTTCAAAGGCACCGTCGCCGATGACCTTCAGATCCGTTGCCTCGATCTCTTTTACATTACCGTTGGAAAAACAGGTGCTCTCCAGACTGGTCACACCTCTGCCGAAGACGATCTTCTCGGCCTTGGTCATATACAGGGCAGCCGTGCCCTGTCTCGCATAGGAACTGAGGGCTGATACCCCTTCTATGTAGATATACTTAAGCTGGGTGGGATAGTGATAGCGGAAATAGGTTTGATAATTCTGTACATACACAAAGACCCCGTCACCGTCGGGATCCACCGTTTCCTGCTGGAAATCGCCGACTACGCCGCTGCCTTTGATATACATGGTCTCAAAGTATCCGTCGCCGTCTTCATCGTGCAACTCATACCAGGCATTATGCCCCTCCGGGTCTCCCCCCTGGGCGTGCTTGTCCCCGCAGTAGCCCTTTACCATGGGGGCCTGGGTACCGTAGGGATCCAGCTCGCCGGCCTGGGCGGGAAGCTCTTCCTCCGGTTCGGCCGCCTCTACAGCCTCATTCGGTTGGTCCGACTCCTCCTGGATACCCGTCCCACCGGGCAGATCCGTTTCCGCGGAAAGATCTCCTGCAGTATTGGAAGATACGGCGGCAGGATCCGCCAAAGCGCCCGTGGACAGCGCAAGTGCCAGAAGCGATGCCGATGCTGCTATGATGAATTTTATCTTCATAGATATTATCCCCTTAAAACCATCGGTGTAACGAGATTTGCGTCAAAGTGACTCTGTTATCACAGTATAACAAAAAGAACTCCCACCTTCTACCGAAACTCTGTATTTTTCTTCATTTCTTTGCTATATTGTAACTATCGGATTTACCGGTGCGGAAAGGATTTACGTATGCTGATCTGCGGTTTGAACAAGACAACTTTACTGGATTATCCGGGACATGTGGCGGCCACGGTGTTTCTCGGCGGCTGCAACTTCCGCTGTCCCTATTGCCAGAATAAGGATCTGCTTTTGCATCCGGCCGATTTTGCGGCCTTTACAAGGGAAGATGTGCTGGATCACCTGAAAAAAAGGGCGGGTATCCTCTCCGGCGTCTGCATCACCGGCGGCGAGCCCACCTTAAATCCCGATCTTCCGGACTTGATAAAAGAGTGTAAAACCCTGGGTTATCAGGTGAAGCTGGATACCAACGGAACCAATCCCGACATGCTCATAGCTCTTTACGAAGAGGGCCTGATCGACTATGTTGCCATGGATCTGAAGGCTCCGAAGGAGGATTACCCCAGGGTCTGCGGTTTCGAAGGCCGCTCTGACGAAGGAGATCTGATGGATAAGATCACCCGCTCCGTTTCCTTTTTGATGGGGGAAGCAAAGCGGGATGGCTTTGACTTTGAGTTCCGCACCACCGTGGTACGGGAGTTTCATGATGCTGACTCCTTTGACCGGATCGCCGACTGGATAGGGGGCGCTCCCCACTACTTCCTGCAGTCCTACGAGGATTCCGACGGTGTTCTGGTTCCCGGTCTTCATGCCCATGATAAAAAAGAGCTTGCCTCCTTTATCGACAGGATCCGTGACAGGATCCCTTCCGCCGCTCTGCGGGGCGTCGACTGAAAGCAAACTCTTTTCACATTATCTTTCTGATGTAATGTCTACCCTTCCAGATACCGGATATATTTGACCACCATCAGCGCGATCTTCAATGTCAGCGCATCGTCAAAAATGCGGATATCCAGGCCCGTCAGCTTCTCCAGCTTCTCCAGCCTGTACAACAGCGTATTCCTGTGAACATAGAGCTGGCGGCTCGTCTCGGATACGTTGAGGTTATTCTCCAGGAAGGTATCTATGGTCGTAAGGGTCTCCTCATCGATCTCCGACGGGATATCTCCCCCGAAGATCTCCTCGATGAAAAGCTTGCAGAGATTGGGAGGCAGCTGATAGATCAGTCTTCCGATCCCCAGAGAATGATAGCTTGCCACATCCCTGTCTTCGTGGAAGATCTTACCCACGTCCATGGCCATTTTGGCTTCCTTATAGCTCTTGGAAACATCCTTAAGCTCCTGAACGATGGTACCCGATGCCACCCTGACCTTCAGCATAGCCTCGGTGTTCATCATGCTGACGATCTCACGGGCGATCTCGTCCACCTCTTCGTAGCCGTCTTCCCCACCCATCTGCTTCACGATGATCTGACTGTCCTCATCCACCGCCGTTACATAGTCTCCGGCGGATTCGGAGAACATTCCCTTCAGATAATCCACCGCATTGCTCTCTTTTCCCTGTCCGAACTCCAGCAAAAGTACCACTCTGGGCTTTGAAGTCTCGATATGAAGCTTCCTGGCGCGGTTGAAAATATCCACCAGTAGCATGTTATCCAGGATCAGATTCTGGAAAAAATTGTTCCGATCGTATCTTTCCCTGTATGCCACCAGCAGGTTCTGGATCTGGGCGGCGGCGATCTTGCCGATCATGTACTCTTCGGCGCTGTCTCCGCAGATCAGGATATAGGCGGGCTCTCCGTCACCGTAGATCTTCAGATACTGAAAACCTCCCAGAGTCTGGGAATCCGCAGCGGAAGCGGCAAATTCCTCCACAAGGGCCTGATCGGCCTGAGGAGCATCCTGGGACCGGGCCGTAAGGACTCCGTCAATATCATAGAGGGTCAGATCCACTTTGGAAATATTCTTGAGATCATCAATACACTTTTGTATTACCTGGTTAGTGATCATGTAACTTCCCCTTTTCAGGAATCTTTAAGAAAGGGAGAGATACTTCTCGCATCTCTCCCTGACATTTCTATCTTGATAGAAGAATTATGGCTTAGTTGGTGATAACCATCTCGGTGTCTTTGTCGAAGATGTGGATCTTCTCAACGTCGATCGCAAACTTAACAACATCACCGGGACGAGCGGTGGTACGAGGATCAACTCTTGCAGTCATCTGATACTCGTCAAGATCGAAGTACAGATAAACTTCTGCGCCGAGAAGCTCGTATACCTTAACGGTAGCTTCGAAGGTGCTCTGAGGAGAAGCCTCAACCATCATCTCGGAATCATATACATCCTCAGGACGGATACCGAAGGTAACGGTCTTGCCATTGTAGTTGCCCTCGATCAGTTTCTTGGACTTAGCGGGAGGAAGGGGAATGAAGTGACCTGCAACCTTAAGAACTGCAGTATCATCAACAACCTCAACAACAGCATCCAGGAAGTTCATCTGAGGAGATCCCATGAATCCTGCTACGAACAGGTTAGCCGGCTTGTCATACAGATTCTGAGGAGTATCTACCTGCTGGATGATACCGTCCTTCATAACAACGATCCTGGTACCAAGGGTCATAGCCTCGGTCTGATCATGGGTTACGTAGATGATGGTAGTACCCAGTCTCTGGTGAAGCTTAGCGATCTCGATACGCATCTGTACACGAAGCTTTGCATCCAGGTTGGAAAGAGGCTCGTCCATGAGGAATACCTTGGGGTTACGCACGATTGCACGACCCATGGCAACACGCTGTCTCTGACCACCGGAAAGAGCCTTCGGCTTACGATCAAGGAGCGGGGTAAGATCAAGGATCTTAGCTGCCTCTTTAACCATCTTGTCGATCTCTTCCTTCGGAACCTTACGAAGCTTAAGACCGAAAGCCATGTTATCATATACGGTCATGTGCGGATACAGAGCGTAGCTCTGGAATACCATCGCGATATCACGATCCTTGGGCTCTACATCATTGACTACCTTGTCGCCGATACGAAGCTCACCGGAAGAAATATCCTCCAGACCTGCGATCATACGAAGGGTGGTAGACTTACCGCATCCGGAAGGTCCAACGAAGATGATGAACTCCTGATCGGCAATCTCAAGATTGAAGTCCTTAACGGCTTCAAAACCATTCGGATATACTTTACAAACGTCCTTTAATGATAGATTTGCCATGAAATCTTCCTCCTATTAAAAAAATGATAGCGTTTCGTGTTTTTCACACCTATGGAAGAGTATAACTGATTGCCGTTTTTTTGCCTATAACACAACTACACAAATATTTCAGGGCGATCTATACACTTTGCCTAAATGCCGAAAGAACGTCACTTTTTCTTCTGCTCCTGCATCATTTTTTCCAGCTTCTGATACCGGGAAATGACCGATGCATTGGTACGCAGGCTCTCCTTGCCCTGGGTCATGGCCTGCAACAGGATCAGATCGAACTGTGAGAAAAATGCCTTTATCACTTCCGGATCATAGGCTTTCTCGGCCTGCTCTTTTTCCAAGATCTGTCGCACCTTCTCAGGAGGCATGCCGGGTCTGTGGGGTCTGTCGTTGATCATACCGGTGACCGCATCCGCCAGCTGCAGGATCTTCTGGGGTGTATTCATCTCCCCGCCCGTAAGGCCCAGGGGATAGCCGCTGCCGTTGCAGCGCTCGTGATGCCGCAGTGCGATCTGGGTGGAAACGGGATCCAGGCGGTTTTCCAGGATCTTCTGCTCCAGCTCCACATGTCCCCGCATCAACTCCATCTCCTCGTCGGTGAGCTTGCGGCTGCTCTCTATGATCTCCTTGGGGATACCCAGCATTCCGATATCATGGACCAGGGCACCGTAATACAGCACCTCCTGGGTTCTGCCGTCCAAATGGAGAAGGTCGGCCAGCTGACTGCAGATACTGATGCACACTGCCGTATCCTGTACCTTCATATAGCTGCGGAAATCCAGACAGTACATGATGGTCTCCATGAGGCTCTTTTTCTCCTCGTTGGTGAACATCAGATTGTCCATCAGCTTGCTGAGCTCCTGCTCATGCTCCTCACTGTCCAGCTTTTCCAGGATCGGTTCCCGCACCATGGCCTTATCCAGCACATCCAATGCCTGTTTGGAAAAACGCTTGCCTTCAAAAGGCCGGAAGGACTGTACATTAAAGCGCTCCCCCAGGGATTCCCGATATACGTCCACACATTCCGCCAAAGACAGAAAATTCGTCACTTCGGCGTATTCTTTTTCGCCCCTCTCCGCCAGTTCCATAAAGGTCACATGGTGATTGAGAAGGATCTTGGCCCTGTCTGCAAAAGGAGAAAGATACTTCAGAAAGAGGTATCCGTAGATCGAATGGGGAAGGGTGGTCCGGGTCTCGAAGGTCAGCGGCTTGGAAAGATCCGCAATGGGATAAGCTCCGATATCATGGAGGGTTGCCAGCATACAGAATTCCGCCATTTCGAAATCCTCATACCCGCCCTGGGTCTGGAGCATTTTATACAACAGATAAGCAACCCTGCTGCCGTGTTTCATCGGACGTGAATCCATCAGCTTCAGAGTGTCCCTTGTTAACAGAAAGATGTTTTTACTGTGAATGAAATCCATACCCTACCTCATTCTTTCCCCTCAAATCGGGTGATCCATTCCTACATACCCTCGGGGCGAGAGCACCATGGGAAAATACCGTATCCCTTCCTTCAGCTGCTCCTCCCGGGTCTGGCGAAACCCCATTTTAAGATAAAATTCTCTGGCAAAGGGGGCGGCGTTCACGGTCAGGGCATCTTTTCCCCTGCCAAAGACCTGCGAACTTACGTATTCTATAAAGGATCGTCCCACACCCTGTCCCTGCCACTCGGTCTCAATAAACAACAGCGATATATGGCTGCCGCCCCGGATCATGCAGGCACCGATGAGCCTCTGACCCAGATAGGCACCGAACATCTCAAACTCCTGCAGCCTGCAGAACTGCTTCAGATGCTCATCCGAAATGAAATTCAGGAAGCTCTCGATCCCTTCCTGCTCATAATCCGAAGCATTGCACCGCAAAAAAACACGCCATATGAGTGCCGTGGCGTTGTTCCAGTCCTCCATGGCCAGGGGCCTGATCTCAAATCGCTTCGTCCCCACTTTTTCTTCCCTTATATACTTCTTTTCGTCATTTTTTACAACTTATGTAACCCTATTCTATCAGATATTGTTTTTTATGACAATCAAAATCCTTTAACTGTTGGAAAAAGTGTTGTCAGAAGAGCCAATTGTTGATACAATAGCGCTTACGTATGGAAAAAAATAATAAAGAAACCTATAAGAAAATATGGGTGGTAGCCCTGCCCATCATATTGCAGAATGTCATCGATTCCGCCGTAAACAGCGCGGATATCCTGATGCTGAACCATGTGGGACAGCAGGCCATCAGTGCGGTCTCCCTGGCCAATTCCATGGTGGGGATCTTTTTCATGTTCCTCTTCGGCATCGGTACGGGTATCTCCATGCTGGCAGCCCAGTACTATGGCAAGGGGGATCTGAAGACCATCGAGAAGGTGGAGGGTATCGGTCTGAAGTTCGCCCTCACCGTCGCCATCGCCGGCGCAGTTGCCTGCCTTTCCATCCCCTCTCTTCTGATGAAGATCTATACGCCGGATGAAGATCTGGTCAGGATCGGTTCTGTTTATCTTCGCTACATCGCCCCCGGTCTTTTGTTCTGGGCTGTCAGCGCCATTTACATGTCGATCCTGCGTTGTATCGGCAAGGTGTCCGTGGCCACGATCTTAGAGGCCATTGCCCTGGTATGCAACGTATGCCTGAACGCCGTCTTCATCTTCGGCCTTTTCGGTGCGCCCAAACTGGGCGTCATCGGCGTTGCTTTGGCAACCACTATCAGCAGATTCCTGCAGCTGGCAGGCTGCGTGGTCGTATCCCTGTCAAAGCCCGGTGTTGCCCTGACCTTTACCACCATGTTTCAGAGGCATAAGCTTCTGGAGAAGGACTTTCTTACCATGGCCATGCCCGCCATCGCCAACGATCTGGTATGGTCCCTGGCCTTTTCCGTCTATTCCATGATCCTGGGCCATATGAGCAGCGACGCGGTTGCCGCCTACTCCATCGTAAATGTGGTGCGTAACTTAGGCTGTGTCATGTGCTATGGTATCGGCTCCGCTTCCGGCATCATCGTGGGACAGATCCTGGGCAAAGATTCCCGGGAAGAAGGGATCCGGGCCGGTCATCTGTGTCTGCGGCTGGCCGTGATCACGGGTATCGTGGGGGGACTCATCGTCCTTCTGATCATGCCCTTTGCCATTGCCCATGCCGACCTTACCCCCACAGCCAAAGATTATTTACGCTTCATGCTTTTGATCAACACCTACTATATAACGGGAACCTCGGTCAACACCTGCCTCATCGCCGGCGTTTTCCGGGCGGGAGGCGATTCGAAGTTCGGCTTCCGATGTGACTTTATCGACATGTGGTGCTATGCGGTACCGCTGGGACTGCTGGCAGCCTTTGTTTTCCACCTTCCGGTAAAGGTGGTCTACTTCCTGCTGTGCACTGATGAATTCGTGAAGTGGCCCTGGGTATTCAGGCACTTCTACAGTCATAAATGGGCCAGAAACATTACCCGGGATAACGTGTAAAAATCTTGCAAAATATGCCGAAATATGATACCTTGTTACATGGCTGTATCAGGCGGCTTACGAAAACGGACCGCTGATAAGATACCACCCGCAGAGGTACTCAAGTGGTCCAAGAGGGAGCACTCGAAATGCTTTAGGCCGGTTTCCCGGTGCGTGGGTTCGAATCCCACCCTCTGCGCGAAAAAGAGATCCGATCATCAGATCGGATCTCTTTTGTTTTTCTCATTATGCCGTTATCTGTTTCTTCTCAGCCTCCGAAGATACCGGAGAAGAAGTTCTTGATGGATTCTCCGATATTGGAGAAGAAGTTCTTGACCGCACTGCCGGCCACCTGCTTACCGATCTCCTCTGCCGTCATATGATTGACAAAGTCGGTACCGAACTTGTTATACAGATCCTCAGCCTGGGATACCAGCATACCCGGATCCAGACCCAGTGCACGGATCTTCTGCATGATGCCTACGATCTTGGCGATCTCATCATCTCCCAGCTTGATGCCGAACTTTTCCTCGCCCTCGGCAATAGCCTTCTTCACATCCTCGTCGGTTTCCAGCTCACCCGCTGCCACCTTGGCCTTTACAAAGGCGATGAGCTGCTCAACCTTCTCGGCATCCTCCTCGGAAAGCTGTCCGCTGGCGCCGGAGATCTCCTCTGCGATCTCACCGGTGGCGATGAGCTCGTTCATGGCGGTATCCAGGGTCTCCTCGGAAACCGTCTCGCCGCTCATAGTCTCATAAGCCTTGATGGCACCGATCAGACCTGCCGTTCCGGAGATGGGGCTGGGACCTACCACCAGGATGTCCGCATCCTGTACTCCCGCCGTCAAAAGTGCGTTCCGGTACATACCCGTCGTACAGTAGGTGATATTCTTCGTAGTTACCATGACGCCGTGTCCTGCTTCTGCCGGTGTGATCTTCACGCAGGAAAGAGCCTTGGTTCCGATCACGGAAGCATCCAGATAGGCATCCAGGTACTGATGCTCCATCTGATTGGTGATGGTCAGGACCTTATAGCCTGCAAGGTCTGCCTCGGTAAGACCCATCTCACTGAGAACAGTGGCACGCTGGTCTGCGGAAAGATCCGCACCGAAGGCGATGATGGGAGCATCCGAAGCCAGTGCCTCGTTATGCTCCTCGGTGTTGCCGAGGATCTCATTCATATCTACGCCGGTAGCGAAGGCCTTCAGTCCGAAAATGGCGGGAAGCGCCAGACAAAAGGCGATACAAAGGGTGACTGCGCCGATCAGGATACGGCTTACTTTAGATACTTTTTTCATAATGTTCCTCCTAAAACTGTATATAGATTACCTTTGCTCAGACGGAATGGATCTGCTGCCTGAGCCAGTGCAGGATATCGTCAAATACCTTATCCCGCTCTTTTTCATTTAAGATCTCATGACGAAGTCCCGGATAGAGCTTGATGGCGGTCTTTGTCATATCCATGTTGATGTAGGTATCGTAGAGCTCCTGAGGATCCCTTCCCCAGGCGCCTACCGGATCCTCGGTTCCGGAAAGGATCAGGATCGGAAGTTTTTTGGGGAGCTGCTCCATAAGCTTTTTATCCTGCATGCGGCGGCTCATCTCCACAAGGGCCCCGAAGCCGTTAAGGGTAAAAGTAAAGCCTGTACACAGAGGATCGTTAACGTATTTTTCCAGCTCCGTCTCATCTCCCGTTACCCAGTCATACATGGTGCCGGGCTGCTCAATATGGCTTAAATATCCTCCGAAGGTGAGGGCGACTACTTTCTTTGATACGTACTTATCTCCCTTGATCAGGGTCAAAAGCTTTATCAGTGCTCCCCCCGAAAAGATCTTCAATTTAGACTCGGTACCGGTGCCCATGATCAGGGCGCCGTTGATCCCCGTGCCGTATTTTTGCAGATAGTTCCGAAGAAGCAGGGAGCCCATGCTGTGTCCTAAGATATAATACGGAACACCGGGGAATTTTTCCTGGGTCAGCTTCTTGAGCCGGTGGATATCACGAACCAGCACCGTTACGGGATCGTGGGCCGTAAAATAGCCGAACGTCCCGCCCTCGGGGACGGAACGTCCATGGCCCAGGTGGTCTTCTCCCGTAACATAAAAACCCTGTGCAGCCAAAAAACGTGCAAAGCGGTCATACCGGTCGATGTATTCGTTCATCCCGTGTATGATCTGCACAACGGCCACCGGATCGGTATCCGGCTTCCAAACGGCCGCATATAGGGAGGTTTCTCCGTCCCGGGAATCAAACCACAGCTCTTCTTTGATAACTTCCATCTTGTTTTCCTTATGATCTCCGTGCTTATCAGCAGATCAGGGCACCGGCGGGCATATCCTTATCCGGCGTTACCAGGGAGAGGTTTCCTTCCTCATCCTCTGCGCAGAGCAGCATTCCTTCGCTTAAGACACCTGCCAGCTTGGCGGGTTTCAGGTTCTCCAGCACCATAACCTGCTTGCCCACCATATCTTCGGGCTTATAGCTTGACTTGATACCGGATACGATCTGCAGGGTCTTGGAACCCACCTGTACCTTGGAGCACAGAAGCTTCTTGCTCTTGGGCACTTCCTCACAGGCAATGATATGGCCCACTCTGAACTGGAGCTTGCCGAAATCATCAAAGGTGATCTCTTCCTTGGGCTCGATATCAATGACCTTACCGGTTCCCCCGGCATTTCCCAGCAGGGCTTTCAGCGCCTTGTCGGCTTCCTCCTGACTCATGCGGCCTGCCTTGACAAGATTGGTATATGCCGTTTTCTGATGCTCGATAAATTCTTCTCTCTGTGCCTTCTCCACCTCGGATGCCTTGGCAAGGATCTCATCCTTATCCAGTCTTGCAAACAGGATCTCGGGAGTTTCCGTTACCTTTGCCCCCTGAGGATACTGTCCGAAGCTTCCCAGGCTGTCAAAGTCATAGAGCTTGCAGCCCAGCTGGTCAGCGATCTTATTTGCCGTTGTGGGCATGAAGGGCTGCAGAAGGCTGGCACCCATCATGATGCCCTCACACAGGTGATAGAGCACCGTTGCAAGGCGGTCCTTTTTGCTCTCGTCCTTGGCAAGAACCCAGGGCTCGGTCTCATCAATGTATTTGTTCAAACGCTTGAACAAAACGAAGATCTCGGTCAGGGCATCGGCCACGCGAAGCTCGTCCATCTTCTCCTCCACCTTCTCATAGGTGGAAGAAGCAACGGCGCGAAGATCCTCGTCGATCTGCTTTTCGGAAAGCATCTGTCCGGTCTTGCCGGCTTCCTTTACCTCGTCGGATGCAACGCCCTTGTTCTCGGCCGTTCCTCCGAAGTACTTATTGGTCATGGCAACGGTACGGTTCACCAGGTTACCCAGGGTATTGGCCAGATCGGAATTGACTCTCTCCGTCATCAGCTCCCAGGTGATGGTTCCGTCGTTTTCATAGGGCATCTCATGCAGCACGAAATAACGTACCGCATCCAGGGAGAAGATGTTGATCAGATCGTCCACATAGAGCACATTACCCTTGGACTTACTCATCTTCTCACCGCCCTGCAGCAGCCAGGGATGACCGAATACCTGCTTGGGCAGCGGCTCTCCCAGAGCCATCAGGAAAATAGGCCAGTAGATCGTATGGAAGCGGATGATATCCTTTCCGATGAGATGCAGATCCGCAGGCCAGTATTTTTTATACTGGTCGGAGCTGTTTCCGTCCACATCATAACCGATACCGGTGATATAGTTGGAAAGCGCATCCAGCCATACATAAACTACATGCTTATCATCAAAGTCAACCGGGATACCCCATTTAAAGGAGGTCCTGGATACACACAGATCCTGCAGACCCGGCAGCAGGAAGTTGTTCATCATCTCATTCTTACGGCTGACGGGCTGGATGAATTCGGGATGGGTGTTGATATGCTCGATGAGGCGGTCCGCATACTTGCTCATCTTGAAAAAGTACGCCTCTTCCTTTTCCTCATGCACAGCGCCTCCGCAGACGGGACATTTTCCCTCCGAAAGCTGGGCCTGGGTGTAGAAGGCCTCGCACTCCGTACAATACTGACCTTCATAAGCTCCCTTGTAGATGTCACCCTGATCATAGAACTTCTTGAACATCTTCTGGATCTGACGCTCATGGTCCTCATCCGTGGTACGGATGAAACGGTCATAGTCGGTGCCCATCATGTTCCAGAGCTCCTTGATAATGCCTGCGGTCTTGTCCACAAACTCCTTGGGAGTCATGCCTTCCTCAATGGCTCTGGTCTCGATCTTCTGTCCGTGCTCGTCACTTCCGGTCTGGAAATGCACGTCAAAGCCGTCCGCCTTCTTATACCTTGCAATGGCATCCGCCAGGATGATCTCATAACAGTTTCCGATATGAGGCTTACCCGAGGTATAGGCGATAGCCGTGGTGATATAATACTTTCCTTTATTCTGCATAACGATCAACTTCCTTTTCTTATCTTACTTCTTTATCTCAGGCGATCATGCCTTGGCAGCTGCCAGAAGCTTTTCCTTCAGCTGGCCTTCGATCTGTGCCAGCTCTGCCTCTGCCAGGCGTCTCTTTTCCTTGCCTTCCTTCTGGATGGCAACCACCTCGTCCATGGTGGAGATCAGCAGCTCGTTGGTATGCTTGAGGGTCTCGATATCCACGATACCTCTCTCGGATTCCTTTGCGCTGGCGATGGTGGCCTGCTTGAGGGACTCTGCATTCTTCTTCAAAAGTGCATTGGTCATATCATTGACCTCACGCTCAGCCTTGGCTGCCTGATTGGAATGCTCTACGCCGATGGCGATGACCATCTGGTTCTTCCAAAGAGGAATGGTGTTTACGATGGTGGACTGGATCTTCTCTGCCATCATCTGATCCGATGTCTGTACCATGCGGATCTGGGGTGCGGTCTGCAGCGCGATGTTGCGGGTCAGCTCCAGATCGTAGATCTTCTTTTCAAAACGATCGCACTGGGCTGCAAGATCCTTGGCTGCCTGTGCATCTTCCACCAGTCCGGACTGGGCTGCTTTCTGCTGAAGCTGTACCAGCTCGTTGGCTCTTACCTCTTCCAGGCGTTTCTTTCCTGCCAGGATGTACATGGTCAGCTCCTTGAAGTATGCCAGGTTCAGATCGTACATCTTATCCAGTACATCGATATCCTTCAAAAGGGTGATCTGATGTCTTTCCAGCTCGTGGGAGATGGCATTGACATTGGTCTCCACCTTGGCATATTTAGCCTTCATGGCGGTCATCTTGTTGGCGCCCTTCTTGAAAAATGCGGAAAGGCCCTTTTCCTCATTGTCGATCTCAAAGCTCTTCAGCTCCGTAACAAGACCGGTGATCATGTTTCCCACTTCACCCATGTCCTTGGTCTTTACATTACCCATGGCCTTCTCGGAAAAATCAGCCATCTTCTTCTGGGTGCCGGCACCGAAGCTCATGACTGCCTTGGCATTGGTGATATCGATCTTCTTGGAAAAATCCTCCACCTGCTTCAGCTCTTCGGGGGACAGATTCACCTCTTCCGGATGAACACCCTTTTGCTTCATCAGCTTCGCCGTCTCATCGGAAACGGAAAGCTGAGCCAGGTTTAAAGCCTCCTCTGCTGCCGAAGTACCGCTGCTTACCACGATCTCGGCTTCTCCCTCTACCGGAACATCAAAGGTGAGTACCGGCGCGGTGGGTGCCTCCACGATCACATCATTGAATTCTTCTGCCATAGTTTTGCCCTCCTGAAATTATTATTCTTGTTATGCTCTTGATATCATATATTATTGATAACACGGATTGTTCCGTGCTTCGCTTTCGGGTCCCACTTTTATGCTCATGTTGGGGCGGGTTATAAAGTATTTCACCCACTTGCAAGCAAGCTTGCAGTGGTCTCATACTTTTGACCCTGTTATCAGGTTAACCCGTCCTGCTGCATCATAGTCTTCATCACCGAGATATCCGATGAGATATCCCAGGCCAGGTCCTCGAAGAGGCTGTCTAAAAGCTTTTCGAAGGCGTCGTTGATGGTGTCCATGGCCGTCTCGATCTCCTGCTTGGTATTGGTGATGTTATCTCCCACCTGGGGCTGCTTGTCCACCTCGATGTAAGCGGAAAGGAGCTTTTCGGTGGTGGGCAGGTAATACTCCATGAAGCGGCGCAGGTTCTGTGCCATCTCGGGTTTCTTCTTTACCTGCTCGAAGATACGATACATGATATTCTCAAGTCTGTACAATTTGTTGGACATCTCCAGCGTATCGGGGATCAGGTCGTTGTAATAGCGGACCTTCTTTAAGTACTCGCCGCCCTCTTTCAAAAGCTCCTTTACCGTGGCGTCCCCGTTGACATCCGTAAAATAGTTCAGCCTCTTTTCTTCCTCTTCCTGACGCTTCTTGAAGCTGTCCGCTGCCTGACGGTACTGGTCATAAGCCTTGTCCGTCAAAAGCAGCATCTCCTGCTCGTCGTCCAGTCTGGCCTTGGGCAGAAAGCCCTGTCTTTTCATGCCTTCCAGGCGCTTACGCAGCTTCTTTTCCTGAATACCCAGCTTCAATGCCAGCTCCCGGATATTGAAGAACTCGGCATTTCCCACATACTTGCCGTATTTATAGTAATCCGACACCATGTCCTTCTTCTTTTTTCCGGAGGAAAAGAGCAGGCCCGATGCGCCGGTGAACACGGCACCTGTCAAAAGAGGTGCTAGGGCTGCTGCCGTCAGAGCCGCGATACCGGAGGCCACCACCGTGCCCACTGCCGTCACTGCACCGGTCAGGGTTCCGATCCCGCCCATGGCCATTCCGATGGAACCGAAGACCATGGGGACAAGGCCCGTATTTTTGCTGATGTTCCGGCTGTTAAAGGGGGTGGGCGCAAAAAAGTCCCTCCCGGTCTGAGCCGGTCCGGCTGCCGCAGATGCGCCGGCTGCATGATTCATATTCTGCTGCCGGTTGGGATTCCGGTAGTCATATTGCCCATAAGCACCCTTGGGCTTCTGGGTCTGCTGAGGCTGATGATACTCTCTGCCCGTATGTTCCGCCGCCTGTTTCAGATTCTTCTGCCGATCGGGATTGCGGTAATCGTATTGTCCGTAAACCCTGTTATAGCCCGCCCGGCTCTGGTTGCCCTGATAGGTGCCGTTCTGGCGGGACCTGGAGGAGGAATTGGGGGTATTCGGTCCGGTCCGTCTGTCAGAGGAATACCGGCGATAAGCATCGCTGGAATAAGCTCCCTGAGTATAGCTGCCGGACTGGGCACCGACATGGTCCGAAGCGCCTGCCTGGGCACCGCTTGTGTTCTGGGCACCTGCCGTATCACCGCTTCCCGCATCCTGGGCATAGTTGGGATGAAATACACCATCCTTTCGGTTGGTGGGCTCCACACTGCCCTGATAGACGCCGTCCTCCCGCTGAATGGGTCCCCGATAATCTCTGCCGCCCACCTGGGCGGTAGCCTGGGAAACCCTGTCCTGGATCCTGCGCCCTAAATCTTGATATTGATTTGTCTCCACTGCGGTCATGACATCCTCTAAAATGGCACTTCCCGCATCCAGGATCTTATCTACTTCCATCGTTTATCCCTGCATAATGATCGTACTGTTTAGGACCGGTCTGTCATTAAATCCTAAACAGAAATATTTTAACCCATTTTTACGGCCTTGTCCAATGCTATTGATTATCTATTCAAAGGAAAGAGCCTGAAAAAGATCACAAAAAAATCCTTCCGGGGTTGCCGGAAGGGTGTGAAACTCAGGGTGCATAAAAACCTAGTCTTCCTTTTGCTCGCCGCCGCGCTGCTTGTTGAAGAACTTCTCCAGATTGGATAAAAGCTGGGCACGGGAAATGTTCTTTAGCATGTAGCCGGCAGGCTTTAAGGTCATAACCCGCAGGATCGACTCCCTGTCATCCTTGCCCGTCAGGAACATAACGGGGATATCCCGGGAAAACTGCTCGCTTCTGAGCATCTCAAATACCTTAAGGCCGTTGGTCACGGGCATATCGTAATCCAACAGAATCAGATCCACGTTGTTTCTGGCAAGCCAGGTGATGGCCTGCATTCCGGACTTGGCGATCCCCACCTGGTAATCTTCCTTCAGCCATTCCTTCAGGACACGCAGATAGCTCACGTCGTCATCTACCACCAGCACGCATTTTTTCCGAACCTCTTCCACCGTATTATCCGTAAGCGCATTGATCTTCTCGATGAACTGGTTCATGTCCAGGGGTCTTTCGAAAAACTCCGCAAACAGATGATGGGGCAGATACTGCTGCAGGTCATGACGAAGGGTCTTGTTTCCGATCAGGATCAGCTTCTTGTCTTCCTCGACGCAGACCTCCTTCAGATAAGCAAAAGCCTTGGCGTACTCCTCCGTATTCTCCTCCAGATCCTCATCTCCGTAGATCACAATGATCTGGGCAAACATCTTCATCATCTCGATCTGCTTGATCTCGAAGGGAAGCTCCTGGACCTGGTATCCGTTTTCATTCAGGTTTTGGATCAGGGCGTTGACCATAAAGGACCGCTCGTTCCTGATCAGCATAATGGAATTCATATCTTATCCTCCAAAAGTGACCGCAGCTGTTCCCATTCCAGATGCGTCAGCAGCTCTTCTATCCTGGCAACCTTCCCCTCCTGCTCTTTACTGAGAGTATAGTCCCGGAGGGAAGAAAGAATGTAGTCCGCATTTTTCTCATCCATGTTCAGACAAAAATCATGCATGGCCTCTAAGGCCTCCCGGAAGGCTTCCTCAGTCAGAACGGGTTTGTCATCGCCCTTATGACAGCCGCAAAGCTCCCGCAGCTCTTCCCGGCCGCAGATCCCCTCATATAAAGATAAAAATGCCTCATGATTCTCTCCGATAAAAGCCTCATCCGCTTCCTCGGCCGCATGCTCCAGCTCCTGTGCCTTTTGTGAAAGCTGCGTGGCACCGATGATACGGCCGGAGCTCTTGATGGCATGCACCTCTATACCGTACCTTTCCCAGTCCTTTTTGTCAAATGATTCCCGCAGAAGCTTTGATTTGGATTCTACATCCGTCATAAAGACTTTCAGGACCTTGATATAGCTTTCCCTGTTTCCGCAGTTCCGGATCCCGGTCTCCACATCCACGGGACCATCCGGTGCACCCGTACTGATCTCTTCTCCTGCCGCCGTATCTTCCTCCCGGCTTCCGCTTTCCTTTTCATCGATCCATTCGATCTTCTCATCCGGCAGATAGGAAAGCAGAACCTCCTCCAGACGCTCGCCGGAAACGGGCTTTGTGATGTAATCGGTAAAGCCCTCCCGGATGAATCTTTCCTTGGCACCGAAGACGGCATTGGCTGTCAGCGCCACAACCGGCGCCTCGGGGCTGACCATTCCCGGCAGCTCTTTCATGGCATGGATGGTCTCGATACCGTTCATGCCCGGCATACGGTAATCCAGCAGGATCAGGTCGTAGGGATCCCTGCGTACCATCTCCAGAGCACCCTGTCCGCTGTCTGTCGCATCAATGGTTATCTCCGTATCGGAAAGCAGCTCCCGGACTACCACATGATTCAGGGACGTATCGTCCACCACCAGGATCCTGGCTGCGGGAGCCCGGAAAGCACGGGGCTTTTGCTTGTGCTTCTCCAGTTTCTTTTCCCGCTGGGTCATATCACCCAGTCTGTCGGGTCCCGCGATCTCCTGATCGAGGGTCACGATGAATTCGCTGCCCTTTCCGTAGGTACTCTCAACCCGGATCTCTCCCTCCATCAGACTCAGGATCTGGCTTGTAATGGCAAGTCCCAGACCCGTTCCTTCCACGGTCTTGTTCTTGTCGATATCCAGGCGGCTGAATTTTTCAAACAGCTTTTCCTGATCCTCGGGGCGGATGCCGATACCGGTATCCTTCACGGAGATCTCCAGCTTCAGTGTCTCGTCCTTTTGCTTATGACCCCGCACCTTCAGGGTGACTGAGCCGGTCTTGGTATATTTCACGGCATTGTTCAAAAGGTTCAAAAGCACCTGTCTGAGCCTGACCTCATCCCCCATCAGATCGTAATACAGCTCCGGATCCGCATCCAGATGGAGCCCCAGGTTCTTTTCCTTGGCCTTGACCCGTACCATGGCCATCACATCCAGCAGTACCTGGCCCAGGTCATACTCCGCACAGAGGATGTCCATCTTGCCGGATTCGATCTTGGAGAAATCCAGTACATCATTGATCAGGGACAAAAGTGTCCGCCCGGCGCTTTCGATGGTCTTGGCGTAGCCCAGCACCTTTTCATCCTTGCTCTCCCGGAGGATCATCTCATCCATGCCCAACACCGCATTGATGGGGGTGCGGATCTCGTGGGACATGTTGGCAAGGAAGCTGCTCATGGCCTCATTGGAAGCAATGGCCTTCTGCTCTTCCATCCTGGCAAGGCGGGATGCCTTCAGCACATTGATGAACTCGTTTTGGGAAACGGGATTGGAGAAAAAGAATCCCTGCAGGTAATCGATGGCAAATTCGTTTGCCAGATCCACCTGGGACTGGTTTTCCACGCCCGAGATGATGATCTTTTTGCCCATCCGCTTGATCATCTCCACGGAGCTTTCCATGATGATGCGGCCCGTCTCGGAGCTTTCCGCCTCCCGAAGGATGGACTTGTCGATCTTAACGGTATCGATATCCAGATGGAAGATGGAATGCACGTGGGAATAACCGATTCCGTAATCGTTGACGGAGAAGGAAAAGCCGTAGCTTCTCAGCTTCCTGACAAAGGCCTGCAGTGCATTAAGATCCGCTGCCGCCGCCGATTCCATGATCTCAAAATCGATCCTGGCAGGATCGATCTGATATTTGGATACCACCTCCATGATGTGCTCCGCATAGTTCTGCTGGATACACTGGACAACGGAGAGATTAATATGGAAACAGTCGATCCCCATTTCCACGGGAATACCGCTGTTTAAGAATTTACACACCTCTTCCAGTACGAAGTCTCCCAGCTCAAAGATCAGTCCTCCTCTCTCTGCCACAGGCAGGAATTCATCGGGATAGATCTCTCCTGCCTCCGCATCATGCAGTCGCAGCAGCGCCTCACCGGCACAGATGCTCATATTGCGGGAAGTGTAGATGGGCTGATAGAACACCTCAAAGCTCTGGTTTCGAAGACCTTCAAGGATATTTTTCTCCAGACGGGATTGCCTGAGGATATTGTCAAGGCCCACGCCGCGGCATACATCCTCCGTGGGAACAAAGCCCCTGGGCATGGGAGCATTCATCAGCATCATGATGTCGCCCATATCG
>JAILKJ010000075.1 GCA_024693845.1 Lachnospiraceae bacterium | reverse complement strand
CACGAATAAGAAGACGAAAGAAAAAGGAACTGATTGGTACTATATCTATTTCTACAATAAGAAATGATGAACTGAGTATCTGAACACCGCAGGCCGGTCCCGTTTGGAACCGGCCTGTTTTTGTGCGTTTTTTCGCGTTATGGCAGGCGGTATATATTTCCTTGACACCTCTCTGAAAGTGGTACAGAATGGATAAGAATAATGCATGGAGAAAGGGGATAAACAATGGGAACATTCGGAACCTTGGAAGAGGCAAGAGAGTTTTTTAAGGGGGACAGGTTTGCGACGGTCAACGGGATGCAGATCGAGTCTCTGGAAGACGGCAGGAGCGTTTGCAGCATGGAACTGACGGATGCACATCAGAACGCCATGGGAGGCGTTATGGGAGGTGTGATCTTCACGCTGGCGGATTTCGCTTTTGCCACGGTGGTAAATCATAACCATAAGGGAACGGTCGCACAGCAGGTGAGCATCAATTATCTCAAAGCACCGAAGAAGGGGGATCGTCTTTTTGCGGAGGCGAAGATCAAGCATAATGGACGAAGGAGCGTCATCGTAAACGTGTCTGTCACGGACGGCGACGGAAGGGATGTGGCGCAGTTCATCGGAACGGGTTATAAGCTCGATCCGCTTTGACAGTGCGGGCGAAAGTATGGTATACTTAGGTACACCTTATTAGGGGGAAACGCGCCGTTTTAGGCGCGGAGAAATATAGAAAGAAAGGTGGCGGTGAGTATGAAATTCATCATCATAGGAAAGAACATTGAGGTCACTCCGGCACTTCGTTCCATCGTGGAAGAGAAGATCGGCAAGCTGGAGAAGTATTTTACTCCGGAGACGGAAGTCCATGTTACGTTGAGCGTGGAGAAGGACAGACAGAAGATCGAAGTTACGATCCCGGTTAAGGGGAACATCATCCGTTCCGAGCAGGTCAGCAACGATATGTACATTTCTATTGATCTGGTGGAGGAGATCATCGAGCGTCAGCTGAAGAAATATAAGAGCAAACTGGTGGATAAGCACCAGGAGGAAGGTAGCAACTTCAAGCAGGAATACATTGAGAAGGAATTCATGGATGAGGAGGATGTGAAGATCATCCGCACCAAGAAGTTCGATATCAAGCCCCTCTATCCCGAGGATGCCTGCATCCAGATGGAGCTTCTGGGACACAACTTCTACGTGTTCATTAACGCCGAATCGGACCAGGTAAATGTGGTTTATAAGAGAAAGGGCGGAACCTACGGTCTGATCGAGCCTGAGGTTTGAAAGGGAGACGGGAAAAGCCTGTGAAAAGAGCGTGAAAACCCTTGTAAATCCCTTGTAAATGGCTTTTGGCTGTGTTATACTAACCAACGCAGTATCATATCGATATCCACCGACGGATGCGCAGATATTGGCATCCGCCGTTGGCTGTTTGGAATCTATTATTTTTCAACATTTAAATAAGAACGGAGGAACAGAAAATGAGCAAAAAAGTAGTACTGGCAGGAGCATGTCGTACCGCCATCGGCACCATGGGCGGCGGACTTTCCACCACTCCCGCTGAGAAGCTCGGATCCATCGTGATCAAGGAGGCTCTCAATCGTGCAGGTGTTAAGCCCGAGGATGTGGATCATGTTTACATGGGTTGTGTAATCCAGGCAGGACAGGGACAGAACGTAGCCCGTCAGGCAAGTATCCATGCAGGTATCCCCAATGAGACTCCCGCCGTTACGGTGAACGTAGTTTGCGGTTCCGGTCTTAATTGTGTGAACATGGCAGCTCAGATGATCCAGGCAGGAGATGCCGACGTAGTTGTTGCCGGCGGTATGGAGAACATGTCCATGGCTCCTTTCGCAATGCCAGGCGGCAGATACGGCTATCGTATGATGTGGCCTTCCCAGAGCAAGGGCGGCATCGTTGATACGATGGTAAATGACGCACTTTGGGATGCATTCAATGATTATCATATGATCACCACTGCAGACAATATCGCAAGAGAGTGGAACCTTACCAGAGAAGAGCTGGATGAGTTCGCACTCAAGAGCCAGCTGAAGGCTTGTGCAGCTCAGGAGAACGGCGCTTTCAAGAAGGAGATCGTTCCCGTTGAGATCAAGAAGAAAAAAGAGACCGTTCTTTTCGATACCGATGAGGGCCCCAGAGCAGGCTCCACCATTGAAGGTCTTGCAAAGCTTCGCCCCATCAATCCCGATGGCTTCGTAACCGCAGGTAATGCATCCGGTATCAACGACGGTGCAGCTGCCATCGTGGTTATGAGCGAGGAGAAGGCTAAGGAGCTGGGTGTTAAGCCCATGGCTACCTTCGTAGCAGGTGCACTTGCAGGCTGCAGACCTGAAGTTATGGGTATCGGCCCCGTTCCTGCTTCCAAGAAGGCTATGGAGAAGGCCGGCTACAAGATCGAGGACTTCGACATCATCGAGGCTAACGAGGCATTTGCAGCTCAGTCCGTAGCAGTAGGCAAGGAGCTGGGCATTGATGTTGACAAGCAGCTCAACCCCAACGGCGGTGCCATCGCACTGGGCCATCCTGTTGGAGCTTCCGGCGCACGTATCCTGGTTACTCTGCTTCATGAGATGGAAGCCAAGGATGCCAAGAAGGGTCTTGCAACCCTGTGTATCGGCGGCGGTATGGGATGTGCTACCATCGTTGAGAGGGACTGACCATAAGATAAAAATGATCGCAGAAGGCGGCTTTTCCGCTTTCTGCGATTCGTTGCGCTTATAAGAAGATACTTTTATACCCCTAAAGGAGAAAACTATGGAATTTATCAAATACGAAACCGAAGGAGCAGTGGGAACCATTACCATCAGCCGTGAGAAGGCGCTGAACGCTCTGAATTCCCAGGTACTTGACGAGTTGGACCAGACTCTTGACAGCGTGGATCTTTCCACCATCCGTTGCCTGATCTTAACAGGTGCAGGAGAGAAGTCTTTTGTTGCAGGCGCAGACATCGGTGAGATGAGCAACCTGACCAAGGCTGAGGGAGAGGCTTTCGGTAAGAAGGGAAATGACGTTTTCCGCAAGCTTGAGACCTTCCCCATCCCCGTTATCGCTGCTGTTAACGGTTTTGCACTGGGCGGCGGTTGTGAGATCTCCATGAGCTGTGATATCCGCATCTGCTCTGAGAATGCCATCTTCGGACAGCCCGAGGTAGGCCTGGGCATCACCCCCGGCTTCGGCGGAACCCAGAGACTGGCCCGTCTGGTAAGCCCCGGTATGGCTAAGCAGCTGATCTACACCGCACGCAACATCAAGGCAGACGAGGCATACAGGATCGGCCTTGTAAATGCCGTATATCCTCAGGAGGAGCTTCTCCCCGCAGCACAGAAGATGGCAGCAGGCATCGCAATGAACGCTCCCATCGCTGTTCGCGGCTGCAAGAAGGCCATCAACGAGGGCCTTCAGGTAGATATGGATCAGGCTATCGTCATCGAGGAGAAGATCTTCGGCGACTGCTTCGAGACCGAGGACCAGAAGGCAGGAATGGGCAACTTCCTTGAGAAAGACAAAGAGAAGAAGTTAAAGCACGTACCGTTCCAGAATAAATAAGTTAAAAATTAAAACATAATATAACAAAAGGAGGAACAACTATGAAGGTAGGCGTAATCGGTGCCGGTACCATGGGACAGGGCATTGCGAAGGCATTTGCTCAGACCGACGGCTATGAGGTCATGCTCTGCGATATCAAGCAGGAGTGGGCTGATGGCGGAAAGGACAAGATCGCTAAGGGATATGCGAAGCTTGTTGCAAAAGGAAAAATGACGCAGGAGCAGGTTGACGGGATCGTTGCTAAGATCACCCCGGGTCTGAAGGAAGACCTCTGCGCAGACTGCGATCTGATCGTAGAAGCGGCTTTTGAGAACATGGAAGTAAAGAAGACCACCTTTGGTGAGCTTGACAAGATCTGCAAGAGCGAGTGTGTATTCGCTTCCAACACCTCTTCTCTTTCCATTACCGAGATCGGTAACGGACTGAGCAGACCCATGATCGGTATGCACTTTTTCAATCCTGCAGACCGCATGAAACTCATCGAGGTTATCGCAGGTGTGAACACTCCTGCTGAGACCGTGGAAACCATTAAGAAGATCTCCGAGGAGATCGGTAAGACACCCGTTCAGGTAAATGAGGCAGCAGGCTTTGTTGTTAACCGTATCCTCATCCCCATGATCAACGAGGCAGCTTTCATCAAGATGGAAGGCGTTTCCGATATCGCAGGCATCGACGCAGCTATGAAGCTCGGTGCAAATCATCCCATGGGTCCCCTTGAGCTGGGTGACTTCGTAGGACTGGATATCTGCCTTGCCATCATGGATGTACTTTACAATGAGACGGGCGATTCCAAGTATCGTGCATGCCCTCTGCTCCGCAAGATGGTACGCGGCGGCAACCTGGGTGTAAAGAGCGGCAAGGGCTTCTATGTATATAACGAAGACCGCACCAAGACTCCCGTTGATGCACTTTAAGAAATAAGCGTTATGTTAAATAACGATTTAATTAATACATAAGGAGGAAGTAAAAATCATGGATTTTACTTTGAGCAAAGAACATGAAATGGCGAAACAGCTTTTCGCTGAGTTTGCCGAAAAAGAAGTAAAGCCGCTGGCACAGGAAGTGGATGAAACCGAAACCTTCCCCCGCCAGACCGTTGAGAAAATGGCAAGATACGGCTTTATGGGCATCCCCGTTCCCAAGGAGTACGGCGGACAGGGTTGTGATGCACTGACCTATGCTATGTGCGTAGAGGAGCTTTCCAAGGTTTGCGGTACCACCGGCGTTATCGTTTCCGCTCACACTTCTCTTTGCGTAGATCCCATCCTGACCTACGGAACCGAGGAGCAGAAGCAGAAATACCTTCCTGATCTTGCAAGCGGCAAGAAGATCGGTGCTTTCGGTCTTACCGAGCCCGGTGCAGGTACTGACGCTCAGGGTCAGCAGACCAAGGCTGTTTTTGATGAAGCTGCCAACGAGTGGATCCTGAACGGTTCCAAGTGCTTCATCACCAATGGTAAGGAAGCGGACGTTTATATCGTGATCGCCGTTACCGGCAAGATCGAGAAGCGCGGTAAGATGATGAAGGAGATCTCCTCCTTTATCGTAGAGAAAGGCACCCCGGGCTTCACTTTCGGTACCAAAGAGAACAAGATGGGTATCCGCGGATCCTCCACTTATGAGCTGATCTTCACGGATTGCCGTATCCCTGCCGATGCACTCCTGGGTGCTAAGGGCAAGGGCTTCAACATTGCAATGCATACCCTTGACGGTGGTCGTATCGGTATCGCTGCACAGGCTCTCGGCCTTGCAGAGGGTGCTCTTGAAACCACCATCGCATATGTAAAAGAGAGAAAGCAGTTCGGCAGCAGCATCGCTCAGTTCCAGAACACCCAGTTCGTTCTGGCTGACCTGGCTACCAAGGTTGAGGCTGCCAAGCTTCTGGTTTACAAGGCTGCCATGAAGAAGGCTGAGTTCGCTAAGAACCCCAAGACTTCTTATTCCGTAGAAGCTGCTATGGCTAAGCTTGCTGCAGCAGAGATCGCTATGGAAGTTACCACCAAGTGTGTACAGCTTCACGGCGGATATGGTTACATCAGAGAGTACGACGTAGAGCGTATGATGCGTGATGCTAAGATTACGGAGATCTATGAGGGAACCAGCGAGGTTCAGAGAATGGTCATTTCCGCAAATCTGTTGAAGTAAGAATAAACCGAAGGAGGAAAAGAACGTGAATATCGTTGTATGTATTAAACAGGTTCCGGATACCAAAGGTGGCGTAAGCTTCAATCCCGATGGTACCCTGAACAGAGCGGCAATGCTTGCAATCATGAACCCGGATGACAAAGCCGGACTGGAAGCAGCCCTCAGATTAAAAGATCAGTATGGAGCAAAGGTAACGGTTCTTACCATGGGCCTTCCCAAGGCAGCTGATGTCCTTCGTGAGGCGATCGCTATGGGCGCAGACGACGGCATCCTGGTAACCGACAGAGTACTGGGTGGTGCTGATACCTGGGCTACCTCTACTACCATCGCAGGCGCACTCAGAAACCTTGAGTATGACCTCATCATCACCGGTCGTCAGGCCATCGACGGTGATACCGCTCAGGTTGGTCCTCAGATCGCTGAGCATCTGCAGCTTCCCGTAATCTCCTATGCACAGAAGATCGAAGTGGACGAGGCAGCTAAGAAGGTTACCGTTCAGAGACAGTATGATGACAGATATCATGTGGTAGAAGCTAAGATGCCCTGCCTGATCACCGCTCTTTCCGAGCTGAACGATCCCCGTTACATGACGGTTGGCGGTATTTTTGATGCATGTGCAGCAGAGATCACTACCTGGGGCCGTGCAGACCTGAAGGATGTTGATGATTCCAACCTCGGTCTGAAGGGTTCACCCACCAAGATCGCCAAGGCTTCCGATAAGGTTAAGAAGGGTGCAGGTACCAAGGTTGCTCCCGATTCACCGGAAGAGGCAGCACAGTATATCACAGATCGTTTGCTTGAGAAACATATCATTTAATAAAGGTGGTGAATAAGATGAACTTAGAAGAATATAAAGGCGTATATGTCTTTGCACAGCAGGTTGACAATGAGATCAGCGGTATCGCATATGAGCTTCTGGGCAAGGCAAAAGAGCTTGCAGCAGACCTTGATGAGGGTCGTAACGAGGTAGTAGCCGTTCTCATCGGTTCCGGCGTTAAGGATCTTGCAGATTCCCTGGCTGAGTACGGCGCAGACAAGGTGATCGTAGTTGACGATCCCGAGCTGAAGGAGTATCGCACCGAGCCTTACGCTCATGCACTTTCCTCTGTTATCAATGAGTTTAAGCCTGAGATCATGCTGGTTGGCGCAACCGCTATCGGACGTGATCTTGGCCCTACCGTTTCCGCAAGAGTTGCTACGGGACTTACCGCAGACTGTACCGTGCTTGAGATCGGCGATTTCCCGCTGAATCCCATCCCCGGCCAGGAGCAGAAGCATAAACAGCTTCTTATGACCCGTCCCGCTTTCGGTGGAAACACCATCGCAACCATCGCATGCCCGGACAACCGTCCCCAGATGGCTACCGTTCGTCCCGGTGTTATGCAGAAGATCGAGCCTGTTAAGGGTGCTAAGGCTAACGTGGTTGAGTACAATCCCGGTTTCACTCCCGATGACCGTTATGTTACGATCAAGGAAGTGGTTAAGGCTGTATCCAACACCGTTGACATCATGGATGCCAAGATCCTGGTATCCGGCGGCCGTGGCGTAGGAAGCCCTGAGAACTTCAAGATCCTTGAGGATCTGGCTGAAGCAATCGGCGGAACCGTAAGCTGCTCCCGTGCTGTTGTGGATTCCGGCTGGAAGCCCAAGGATCTCCAGGTTGGACAGACCGGTAAGACCGTACGTCCCAACGTGTACTTTGCCATCGGTATCTCCGGTGCGATCCAGCACGTAGCAGGTATGGAAGAGTCCGATCTGATTATCGCCATCAACAAGGATGAGGATGCTCCGATCTTCGACGTAGCCGATTACGGTATCGTAGGCGATCTGAACAAGATCGTTCCCCAGCTTACCGCAGACATCAAGGCTGCCATCGCAAATAAATAATCCGAAGATAATTCTTAAGATGACAGAAAAGACGCCATGAAAGTGGCGTCTTTTCTTTGTTGATGGTATAATAGTGAGCGGATTGAAAAATGAAGGCTACAGGTGATTATGATATGGAAAAAGTGATAAAAAAGCTCAGATCAAAACGTGCCGGGATGCTGCTGGCGGGAGCAATCCTGCTGGGAGTGTTTTTCTTCGGAACCCTCAGCGTATCCGCCGAGGATAATTTTGAAGCCTTCGGCATGAGCGATTTTGAGATCTCTGCCACCGGGGAGAAAAATGCTGCGAAAGACTGTTATGAAGTGACGGTTGATGTGAAGCCCCTGAAGAGGGATGTTTCGGGTAAGGTGCAGCTTCTGGTTTATTTTTCTTCCTCATCTGCCGTTTATGAGACGGAAGCTTCCCTGCCCAAGGGAAATACCAAGCAGGTTAAGTTCACGATCCCGGCCAAGTGGGTCCAAAGTAATCAGGATAACAGGATCAACACCTTTGTCAGCGTGACAACAGGTGGAAAGAGGCTCTGCAAGTTCGAGGTAGATCCGGCGGATCTGTTTCTGGAGGCGGGAATGACAGGCCTTAAGGTGGGACTTTTATCCGATGATCCCGGTCGCCTGAAATGGATGGACATGGGCGGCAACAGCGTATATATCAGCGGCAGGGATATGCAGGTGGCGCTTACGGGCCTGGAGCAGGATTTTGACGAAAATGATATCGGACATCTGGATTATCTGGTGGTGGACGATGTCGATCTGTCTACCCTGAAGAGCGATCAGATTGATGCCATCAAGAGCTGGACAAACGGGGGAGGAGGTCTGATCCTGGGGACAGGACCGAGGGCCGAGTCCGTTTCCGGCCTGGGAACCGACTTTCTGGATGCTTCCGTGGCGATCCCGGGAGAAGAGTCTACCAGGTATACTGCCATTGATTTCGGCAGTAGCTATGTGGAAGAGAATACGTCCTACGGAAGTTTGATGATCAAACCCTGTCAGAACGGTGCCATCGTGCTGGCGCCCTTTTCCTGGGGGGACCTGGGCAGTGAATCCACGACATCCCCTCTGCTGGGCGAAATGGTCTACCGGGACAGGGACTACGTGGTCAGGGAGACCTATGAACGCCTTGCTTCCTATGTGGGGATCACAAACTATAACACCAGCATTGTGGATTACAACATGAAGGACACTTTTGCCTATCTGGAGAAGGATATATCGCCGGATTTCGGCCTGCTGCGCCTTGTTGTGCTGCTGTATGTGGCCTTTATCGGCCCGGTGCTGTATCTTCTGCTTAAAAAGAAGGGCAAAAGAGAGACGATCTGGGCGTGGATCCCGGCGGTGTCGGCTGCATTTTTGGTGCTTGTTTTCCTGGTGGGGAGCAGACAGAGGATCGGCGGTGTGAACCTGCAGTCCGTTTCAGTGATGCAGGCGGACGGCAAGGGAGGGGCCAGAAGCTATCTCTACGGTTTTTCGCCGGGGCATTCCAAGTGGTCGGAAACCCTTGCTGAGGGCTATCATATGGCCATGCCATATATATCCGATTATGGTTCGGAAGAAAAACCTTACTATTTTACAAAGGATGCCAGGGGATATCATATCGGATACAATCCCAAGAGCAGTTTTGAAGATGTGATGATGCTGGCATACGGACAGAACAAGGAAAGCGGCTCGTTGGAGTGGGAGGCCGAGAGTGATTACGCCGGCGTGATGAAGGGACAGGTGGTCAATCACACGGGACATGATCTGTATTATGTTCTTGTTGTCTGGAACGGCTATGCTTATCTGATGAAAGACATCAAAAACGGCGAGTCGGTCAGCCTGTCGGATGCCACACATATAGAAGAGCGGGGCCTCAGATTTGATGACGCAGACAACCTCAGAACTTATCTGAGCGATTATTATTACGATAATAAAAAAGAGCAGGCACGTTATCTGGCGGCTCTGACCATCGCAACCTATGATATCTATAAGATGGATAACCTGGAGTATTGTATCGGCGTTACGGAAGATGATACGGACGTGTTTAAGTCCCGTGTGACAGGGGAGAACCTGACCTGTCTGTATTCCGAAAGATCCATCTACGACTACTAAGGGATAAAGGAGCACAGCATGCTGTATATCGAGCATTTAAACAAATGGTACGGAAACCATCAGGCGGTGAAGGATCTGAGCCTGCATATTCCCAAGGGGGATCTGTTCGGTTTTGTGGGACCCAACGGAGCCGGTAAAACCACAACCCTCAGGATCGTTTGCGGTCTTTTGAAGGAGAGTTCCGGACAGGTTGTGATCGATCAGATGAGCCGCAAAAAGGATCCGGAGAAGATCAAGCGCTGTATCGGTTATGTGCCGGATTTCTTCGGCGTATACGATAATTTCAAGGTATGGGAATACATGGAGTTCTACGGCTCTTTGTACGGGATCAACGCAACGGATTGCAGGAAGCTGACGGAGGATCTGCTTGCCCTTGTCAATCTGTCCGAGAAGAGAGATGAATATGTGGATTCCCTCTCCCGTGGTATGAAGCAAAGGCTCTGCGTTGCAAGGGCACTGCTCCACGATCCTGCACTTTTGGTGCTGGATGAGCCTTCCTCCGGACTGGACCCGAGGGCCAGGATCGAAATGAAGGAGCTTCTGATGAACCTTCGGGGGATGGGGAAGACCATCATTATCAGCTCGCATATCCTTTCCGAGCTTTCGGAAATGTGTACCAGTATCGGCATTATGAATCAGGGCAAACTGGTGGCTATCGGAAAGATCGAAGATATCCTTCATGCGGGTGCCGTTGACGATGTGGTCATCCTTGAGATACGCAAGGACATGGAAAGAGCGGTCACCATCATAAAGCAAATGGCAAATGTAGATTTAATTTCCGTTATGGAAAATGAAATAAAGATTAAATATCCGGGAGAAGATGCCGAACTGAACAGGATCCTGATCGAGCTTATGCAGCAGGATGTGATGCTTCACGGCTTCCACAGACAGGAAGGAAATCTGGAGCAGATGTTCATGCAATTGACCGGCAGTGAGGAGGAGGCATCATGAGGATCAACCCCATCATCCGAAAAGATCTGACCATAACTTCGAGGAGTATGCGTTACTCCCTGGGAATGCTGGCCTATGAAGGACTGCTTATGCTTGTGTTCATGATCGCCATGCGGGTTTTGGACAATACTTCCAGATACTATGCATCCCTGAATTCCCAGAAGCTTTCAGAATTCATAGCCATGTTCCCGGCGGTTTCCATTGCCGAGCTTTGCATAGTGGCTCTGATCATTCCCATGATGGCTGCATCGGCCGTCACCGGGGAGAAGGAGAGACAGACTTTTGATATTCTGATGACTACACAGATCAAACCCATGCAGGTAGTGACGGGTAAAATGGGTTCAGCCATCATCCGTGTCATGCTCTATGTTCTGGCTTCGGTTCCCATCATGGCTGTGGGATTTACTCTGGGAGGTATCAGCTGGTGGGTATTGCTCATTTATCTGGTTCTGACCCTGGTCCTTGCCATTCTGGAAGCTTCCATCGCTGTTTTCAGCTCTGCCGTATGCAAAAGGACCATCACCGCCACCATCATGAGCTACCTGATCGTATTTGTGATCTGCGGTCTGACCTTCCTGCCCCTTCTCATGGCGGCGATCTATGATTTTGCGTTGAGTGGTATGAACAGCTTCTCCCTTGAGCTGGGGGTGTCTTTGGCGACGCTGGCACTTTTGCCCAATCCCATCTTCATGTTCCTGGAATTCTACGGGGTGTCTCTTTCCGGAGGGAGCATCTTTGTAAAAAGTCTTGTGGATGAGGGGTTGCCTTTCATGGAGATCTTTGACGGAGGCGTACTTTGGATCGTCCTCTCTGTTGTGATCATGCTTCTGATCTCTTTCGGATTCATGAAGCTTGCCGCATCCAAGATCGATCCGATGAACGGTAAGAGCAACAAGTAACGGGAATCTGAGTAGGGGAAGAGCAGCATGAAGCAGCAAAAGGAAGGATATCTTGAATCAAAGCTTCGGTGGGCCAAAGGGCGACTTGCGGCCGGCGGCTTTCTGTCTGCACTTTTTGCTTCGCTTTTGATGGCATCTGCGGCGGCTTTCCTTTTGGAGATCCTGTCGCTATTTATGGTGATCCCCTATTTATCGGTATATGTTTGTCTTATCATGGCAGCCGGCGTGTTGACGGCTGTCATTTTCAGTGTGGTAAAAATGCCCTCCGAAAAGCAGGCGGCCCTTGCTCTGGATGCCTTCGGCCTGGGAGAAAGAGTGGTCACGGCCCTGGAATACAGGGATAAGGAAAGGCAGCTTGCGCCACTGCTCAGCGAGGATGCCGAGAAGCATCTGAGACAGAAGGAGGGAGAGATCCGTATCAGCCTTCTTCGCAAACCGGTCATGGCGCCCGGGGCAGCTTTGGCCGTTGCAGCGGTGATCGCACTTTTGTTTGTGCCCTCGCCGGCCAGGGAGAAGGCAAGAGACTTAAGGGAGGCCGAGGCCGTCAAAAAGGAAGAGCTTGAGAAGGTGGAAAAGGCCGAGGACGTGATCGAAAAGCTGGAGGACGAGCTGGCAAAGCAAAACCCGGATCCGGAAATGCTGGCAAAGCTGGAGCAGATGAAGAAGGAGCTGGCGGCCCAAAGGGATGCCATCCGCAAACAGAAAGGCTCTGAGAAGGTTCAAAAGGAAGGCGACAAGCTGGATTTCCGTCTGGATGAGATGAGTGCGCAGCTCAGCGACATGGCTTCGGCTGAGGAGAATGAGGAGCAGGCACAGCAGATTTCCGGGGCTTCTCAGAAGCTGGCCGGTGAGGATCCGGAGCAGCCGGAAGGGCAGATGGCTCAGGGAGGCCAGGAAGGTCAGGAGGGACAAGAAGGTCAGGAAGGTCAGGAAGGTCAGGAAGGTCAGGAAGGCCAGGAAGGCCAGGAGGGACAAGAAGGTCAGGAAGGTCAGGAAGGCCAGGAGGGACAAGAAGGTCAGGAAGGTCAGGAAGGTCAGGAAGGACAAGAGGGCCAGGAAGGACAGGAAGGCCAGGGAGGCCAGGATGACCAGGGACAGAGTCAAGGTCAGGGCCAGAGCCAAGGCGATGGTGATGGAGAGCAGAGTCAGGATGAACAAGGACAAGGCCAAAGCGGAAACGGCGAAGGCCAGGGCGAAGGCGGTCAGGAAGGCGGCGGAAGCGGCAATGGCAGCGGTGAAGGCAACAATGCAGGCAATGACAGCAAAGGCGACGGTGGCGGCGGAAGCGGCAGCGGACAGTCGGACTTCGGAAGCGCAACAAACAAGCGGGATTATGTCAGTGTACCCAATAAGACCGGCGATGATGAGAATCTGACCGGAAAAAACACCGGCGACGGAAACACGGATATGGCAAAGGCTCAAAACGGGCTTACCTGGGAGGGTGAGCACGTGGACGGAAGCTCCGTCATGGGGGAATACCGTAAAAAGGCATATTCCGGTCTTTCCCGGGGACAGTATCCCACGGGAATGGCCGATGTGATAAAGAATTATTTTGACGGATTTTAAGATAGCGAAAGGAGAAGAAACATGGATTGGCAGGAAGGACTTGAGCTCTTAAAGGAATGCCGGGAGCAGATCGGAAAGGAGATCGTCGGACAGGAGGATATCGTGGACCAGATCCTGATGGTGATCCTCTCGGGCGGCAACGCGCTGCTGGAAGGAATGCCGGGACTGGGCAAGACCAGACTGGTGCATACCATCAGCCATGTGTTTGATCTGTCGTTTAAACGGATCCAGTTCACACCGGATCTGATGCCCCAGGATATCACGGGAACCAGCGTGCTTCTCAGAAATGAGTCGGGAACGGAGTTTTCCTTCCGGAAAGGCCCCATCTTCGCCAATATCGTGTTGGCGGATGAGATCAACCGTGCTACGCCCAAGACCCAGTCGGCCATGCTGGAGGCCATGCAGGAGGCGACGGTGACGGAGGCGGGGAAAACCTATGAGCTTCCCAGGCCCTATTTCGTACTGGCTACCCAGAATCCCATTGAAACGGAAGGTACCTATCCGCTTCCGGAGGCACAGCTGGATAGATTTTTATGTAAACTAAATCTGACCTTCCCGGCGGCTGAGGATCTTAAAAAGATCGTCTATCTGACGGAGTGCGATCTGGAGGAGGGCGAGAAAAGCGGGGCGAAGACGGTTTGTACGTCTGAACGCCTGTGCGAGCTGATGGATCTTGTGAGAAAGGTGGCAGTGGCAGAGCCTGTCATGGATCATCTGGCAGAGCTTTGCACCGCAACACATGATAAGAACCAGTACATCCGTGAGGGTGTCAGCCCCAGAGCGGCCCAGAGCCTGCTCCGAATGGCAAGAGCCAGAGCTTTTATGCAGGGAAGATACAATGTTTCCTTTGAAGATCTGCATACCTGTGTCTATCCGGTATTCCGACACAGACTGGTGCTCAGTTTTGATGCGGTCTCCCGGGGCGTTTCGCCGGACAGTGTCATTGAAGAGATTTTGAAGAACCATCCCGCTACCAAGGCATAAGGAACAGACAGGATGAAGGAAGAGGAAAGGATCGTACAATCGGATACGGCAGATGCGCAGGCCCGAAGAGAGTCTTTATTCGATGACGACTTTTTGGGAAAAGTGTCGCGCCTTAAGCTGGCGATCACGAAAAAGAGCATCAGCAGCTATCAGGGAAGGCGCAGATCCGCCATGAAGGGCAGCAGTGCGGAATTTTCGGATTTCAGAGAGTATATTCCCGGGGATGATATCCGCAGGATTGACTGGAATGTCTATGCCAGACTGGATAAGCCTTACGTGCGGGAATACATGGAGGAAAGAGAAGCAGCGGTCAATATTTTTCTGGATCTGAGCGGCTCCATGGCTTTCTGGGGTAAGGATCGTTTGGCTATGCAGCTGGCGGGGGCGATGGCTGTGATGTCCCTTTCCGCTCAGGACAGGGTCTGTTTGCACCTGATGGAAGGTGGCAAGCTTACCACAGTCCGGCTTTCCGGAACAAAACAGAGCGGAAGAAGAGCGCTGGATCTGATCTCAAAGGCAGAAGCGGCAGGGAGAGGAGAGATCTGGTCTGCGATCCGATCCGTGGAATACCTGCCCTCCGGAATGAGTTTTCTCATCTCTGATTTTATGGATGAAGGATTCCTGGATCATGCGGAGGAAGTTTTGGGATATCTGTCCTATCGCAGACAGGAGGTAGTGCTGCTGCAGGTGATGGCAAAGGAAGAACTGAAGATCGCATCCTCAGGCAGTTTTTTCTTTGAGGATTCGGAAGAGGTTTTTGATCCGGTGAGCATCAGCCTGGATGATAAGACTATCAAAGCCTATGAAACGGAGTGCGAAGCCTTTTGCCGACAGGTGAAAAGAGCTGCGGCCGAGAGAAGCGCGAAATACTTTCTGTGTTCGACGGAAGATGGTTTTGAGAAGATAATATACGAGAATTTGCGCAGCATATATCAGTGATGCGGAGATAATATTATCGAGAATTAATAAAATAGCAGCAAAGGATAACGTATGGTATTTGAGAACTTATGGCCTCTTGTCTTTGTGGCGGGAGTGCCGGTCATTATTCTTTTATATCTGCTCCATCCGAAGGGGACGAGAGTGAAGGTACCTTCCAATCTGATCTGGAGAAAGATCGTGGGTGCCAATAAAAGTGCGTCCTTCTGGCAGAAGTTCATTTCGGATCCGCTTCTGTATCTTGAGATCCTGATCATGCTTTTGCTGGTGGCAGCCATCATGAGTCCGCTGATCAGCTCGAAAAGCGGGGTGGGAGGATCCACTGTGATTCTTCTGGATACCGGTGCGGGCATGCAGCATAAGGATGACGGAGAACATGAGAGATTTGAATCCGCCAGGGAATATGCCCTGGGATATCTTGCCCAGTGCAGTGGCGAGGTGTCCCTGATCACCTGTGATGAAAATGCCAGGATCCTGGCTTCAAAGACCTCTGATCACGGAAAGGTCAAAAGGATCTTAAAGAGTGTCTCCGTAACCGATCTTGCCTCCGATATGACCAGGGCGGGTGAGCTGGCAGAGAGCCTGGAGGCCGACAGGGTGCTGGTGCTGACCGATGCCGCCGGAGCTGCGGCTTGTCCGCAGGATAAGAAATGGGAGATCATACCCTTCGGAGGCGGTGCCTGCAATCTGGCGGTGACCGAGTGCTCGGCCCATAACGGTGACGTTATGGCGGCTGTTGTAAGCTATGCGGATGCAGCGGCGACCTTTGATGTTTCTTTATATAATGAAGAAGATAAGCTGCTGGCTACTACGACGACAGATCTTCAGGGCGGGGAGCAGAAGGCGGTTTTATTCGAAGATGTTCCGATCCCGGAAAAGACCGCTTTTCTTCGGGCCGAGCTTTCCGATATCAGCTTTGAAAATAGCAAAACAGACTCTCTTGAAAAAGATAATCTAAATTATATTTTCTTGCAAAGCACTGAAAACAGTAATGCTGCGATAATCGGAGACGGGAATAAATATATCGAAAAAGCTTATGAGGCCATTACGGGCAATAAGCTTCTGAAGCTGGAAAACGAGACCCTTCTTTCCGATGAAAGAATTGCGATCTTTGACGCAAATGTTCATACCCCGGATGCAAACGCCATCCCGGATGAGGATTCTGAGGAGATTACCGAAACCAATACGGACCAAGAGGGATCGGTGGCTGCGGAGGATATTTTCGCTTCGGAAGGAGAGGATAAGCTGCGGGGTGTTTTGCGTTTCGGCTACTCCGGAGGATCGGCAGGAAAGGTCACCGGAGTCGAGGCGTCCTTTGTTGCTTCGGAGGTAACAGGCGGGATCGAGGATGCTGTTTTCGGTCTGAACGAGTCCGAATACTATGATCTTCCCTCCTGGGCCAGGAGCTTTGCCGAGGCAGACGGGAAATGTGTGGGTTACTACGGGATCGACCCTTCCGGGATCAGAAGGATCGTCTGCGGCTTTGATATAAGGGAGAGCGATCTTCCGCTGCTGGCGGAGTTTCCTGTCTGGATGGCGGAAAGCCTGTCCTATCTTTCCGATCAGTCGATCCTGGATAAGAGCCTGTACGTGGCAGGAGAGAAGGCCAGGATCCATCCTTCGGCGGATTATGACAGCAAGTCACTTTCGGTGGATACGAAAAAAACCGGCCTGTATACCGTGAAAGCCGGGAATAAAGAGGAGTACTACGGGGTACTTTTCCCCATGCAGCAGGCCTCCGACGGAAGAAGCAGTCGCGATGCAAGCGTGCAGGGGTCCTCGAGCGATGTGCTGGTCAGAAGGAGTATCCGGCGGGGGATCATCCTGCTTTTGATCCTGCTGCTTTTGATCGATCTTTATGTCTATGTGAAAAGACAGCGGTACCGCGGCAGAGCGGTCTACATCGTAAGGGCACTCCTGCTTCTTCTTATGATAGCGGCCCTTCTGGATCTCAGGCTTCCGGGCAGGATCCGGGGCAGAGCGACGATCTTTTTGGCTGATCTGTCCGAGAGCAACCTGCAGAATAAGGATAAGATGGAATCCTATCTGGCCTCCCAGATCGAAAAGAAGCCCGGTGGCGACCAGTACGGACTTGTGACCTTCGGCAGGGATGCGGTGATAGATCAGTTTCTGACCAAGGATAAGGTTTTTGCTAATATTATGTCAACCCCTGATGCAGAGGCAACGGATCTGGAGAGCGCAGTCTCGAAAGGCATCTCCATGCTTCCGGACGGGGCTTCCGGAAGGCTGGTGCTTTTGACGGACGGGCGGCAGAATGCCGGTGATCTGTCCAACATGGAGGACACCCTGAAAGAAAGCGGCATCGAGCTATGCGCCCTGCTCACGGAATCCGCATCGGGAGATGATGCATATATATCGGATGCCTCCATGCCCCAGCTCCTTCACCCCGGGGATGCTTTCCGGGTCAATGTCAGCGTGGAAAGCAGCTTTGAGACGGATGCGGTGCTCAGCCTTTATTCCAAGAGCCGAAAAGTGGAGGAGCGGAGCGTTCATCTGGAAAAGGGCAGCAATAACTTTGCCTTCCAGGCAGAGGCGGGAAGTGTCGAAAGTGAGAGCTTCGAGGTTAAGGTCAGCGCCCGGGGAGATTCCTGTGACAAAAATGACAGCTACCATCTCTATGCCAGAGTCAGGGAGAGTGATAAGCTTTTGATCGTTTCCGGCATGCAGCAGGACAGCGGGCAGCTGTCGCAGCTCCTATCCGCCGCCAACGTAAGCTATGATGTCATATCTGCGAAAAATGCTCCCGGGGCCCTTTCCGAAATGATCCCCTATCGTGCGATCCTTCTGGATAATGTCTATATCGGTGATCTGCCCTCCGGGTTTCTGGAGGATATCAGTACCTATGTCCGGGACTACGGCTGCGGCCTGATCGTCACCGGCGGCGAGGACAGCTTTGCCCTGGGTGGCTGGAGGGATTCAGTTCTGGAGGATATCCTTCCCGTTGAAATGGAGCCCGAGGGCCTGAATGAAAGTCCCTCCATGGCCATGGTCATGGTGATCGACCACTCCGGAAGTATGACAGTAGATGAACCCTTCAGCACTCTTACCAGGCTGGATCTGGCTGTGGAAGCCGCAAGCCGCGCGGTGGATAATCTGTCGAAATCGGATCTGGTCGGTGTTCTGACCTTTGATGATCACCCCACCTGGCAGGTACCCATCACCAAAGCCGAGGATAAAAAGGCTATACAAAAAAAGATCGCGAAGATCGATGAAGGCGGCGGCACGATGATCTATCCTGCCCTCCAGGAGGCCTATGAAAAGATCGCGGCTGCGGATGCTCCCGTTAAGCACATACTGCTTTTGACCGACGGCGAGGGTGAAACGGATGATTTCAGCCTTCTGACGGATGCCATGAAGCAGACGGGGATCACCCTCTCAACGGTGGCCATGGGAGAAGATTCGGATCAGGATCTGCTTAAAAGACTGGCATCAGCCTGCGGCGGCAGATACTACTACTCGGACAGCAGAACCGATATCCCACGGATCTTTGCCAAGGAAGTGCTCATGAACGGGAAGGCCTATCTGCAGAACGGGGACTTTTCCCTGGAAAAAAGTCAGAGCTCCGAGATCACGAAGAACCTCTACGAAGACGGCTGGCCCCATATCGGCGGTTACGTGGCCACTTCGGCCAAGGGAGGAGCGCGGCTGCTTTTGGAAAGCAGCGAGGAGGATCCGGTGCTGAGCGTCTGGCAGTACGGACTGGGCAGGACCGTAGCCTGGAGCAGTGATACTACGGGGGTATGGAGCGGTTCTTTTGCCGGAAGCGAGGACTATGTGACGCTGTGGAAACGGATCTGCGATTACGGTTTCGGCAGTGAGAATGAGGAAGGAGACCGGGTTGAGGTGGTCAGCGGCGGGGCGGATACGTCGGGCCAGACCCTGATCCGCTATCTGACAACGGAATACGGACCGGATACCACGGTGAAAGGGGTCTATACCACGCCGGAGGGAGAACAGAAGGAGATTGCCCTGAATGCCAAAAAGCCGGGAGAATTCGAGGCACAGCTTTCGGAAAGTAAGGAAGGGATCTATTATCTGAGCCTGAAGAAAGAGGAAAAGGGAGAAAGCGCCGGACTTTTGTCCGCTGCGGCGCTGCTGCAGTACTCCGATGAGTACAGATTCGATGTGACGGATGCCCCGGTCAGGAGCTTTCTTGAGGAAAACGGAAGGATCCTGGAGGAAAATGAGAATGTATGGACCAGGATGAGATCCCGCGTCAGCACGGGACGGAGTTTGGTGACGTTACTGCTTTGCATAGCAGGTGTGCTCTTTTTGATGGATGTGGCTATGCGGCGTCTGGAACTGGAGCGGATCCTGGGAGACAGGATCATGGCTGCAAGAAGGGCGAGAGCAGCCGGGACAGAGGCGAAGAGAGCAGAGTCGCGAATTACGGAGGCACAAAGAGGCGAGACGCAGATGGCAGCGATGTGGCAGCCGTCGAAGAAAGAGCTGCGCCGTGGAGAGAGTGATTCGAAAGCGTCTGAAGAAAACCGCGGGAGTGCATCGGAAACCGGGCCTGCAGGGGTTAAGAAAAACAAGAAAAATGTCGATAAAATTACAGACGTATCTTCAAAAGAGGAAAAACAAGATGCTGTGCTTGATACTTCCCTTCTTCTGAAGAAAAAGAAAGACAGGGGAATGTAAGGTAAACAAAGGCTTTGAATTGTCGTAATTGTTTGACAAATGAGCCGTTACCTTCTATGATAAAAGAAGTGAGGCACTAGATATTGTGCCATACGGTATCACTACAGGAGGGATAAATGAACAAGAGACAGAAAAAAAAGAGGGCTAAACAGGAAGAGATCAGGAAGGCTATCGAGGCGGTGATCGCCGAGAAGAAGCCTGAGAAGAAGGTGGAGAAGAAGCCTGAGCCCAAGGCAAAGGCTGCAGGAAACAAGGTAGTCTTTGACCTGAGCAAGATGGAGAAGAAGCAGCAGCTTCACGAGGCTTTTCATGCCGAGAAGGCATTTCCGGATTATGAGGGCAACAGCCTGGATGCTCTGGCTGAGATGCTCTCCGGGGTCAGCACCCCTGTTGAGCTTGAGGTAAAGCACCTTGCCGACTGGGAAGCAGCGGCTGAGAGCTATCGGAACAATATCAAAAAGCTGCTGGAGAAAGCGCAGAAGGAGAATGAGAATCTGACGATCGTTCTCTCCTGATACAGTCAGATGCTATGTCTTGAGTGGGAGATATCAGCATGCTTATGAATTCAGAGCTTTATCGAAAACTGAAAGAGTTCATTACCAAGGACACAGTAGCAGACAACGAATCGACGAAGATAACAATCGTGATCCGTCTGCTTCTGATGTCCGTTTTTCTTTATTTCATCGCAAATCTGATTGTTAACTGGAATACTCTGGACGGTCGGGCAATTTCCCTCAGTATCGTGTTTGCGGCGGCTTTTATCATCGGCTTCGGCATGAGTTACCGCATGAGGAATGTATCGCTGGTGATCACATTTTCACTGGGAATGCTGGTTTTTATCTGGATGAACCTGATATGGTACGGTTGGGGTATTGGTGTACAGCATTTCCTGATGGTGCTGCTTCTGCTGGCCTTTTTCACGGGATATAAGCGCTTCGGCCTGAAATGGGTGCTGGCAGCCGGCCTTTGTGCTATCCGAATCATCATGTATTTCCGCTTCCACGCGGCCAAGTCCCAGTATACCATTCCGGCATCCACCGAGGAGATTCTTCAGGTCATCAATACGGTTTCTATTTTCTGGTGCCTGTCGGTGATCAGTTTTGTCTTCGGCAAATCCAGTCGTGAGACAGAGGGCAAGCTGGTAGACTATAACAATAAGCTCAGACAGGAGGCGCTGACCGATAATCTGACGGGTTTGGCCAACCGCCGAAGGGCGATGGACTACGTGGATCAGATCCTTTCGGAGGGGACGGTGGAGTGCTTCTCCCTTTGCATGTGCGATATTGACTTTTTCAAGAAGGTAAACGATACCTGGGGGCATGACTGTGGTGATGCGGTGCTCAGACAGATCGCGACCATTTTTAAACAGAACATGCCAAGGCCCGGCCTGGCCTGCCGCTGGGGCGGTGAGGAATTTCTGCTGCTGTTCCCCGGTTTTAACGGTGACGAGGCCAATGAACAGCTGATGAACATCCGGGATACCATCAAGAAGATGGTGGTGGAATATGAAGGCAATGAGGTTCAGGTGACCATGACCTTCGGTCTGACGGAGTATGATTTTTCCGGGAACTTTGACGAGAATGTTCAGGAAGCCGATGAAAGGCTGTATTATGGTAAGAATCACGGACGCGACCAGATCGTGTTCTGAAAAGAAAGGAATACTATGACGGATCAGATGAAAGAAAATGTCCGGAAGCTGTTTGATGAATGGCTTTCGGACCCTTATTTTGACGAAAACACAAAACAGGAGCTGCTTGCCATCCGGAACGATGAGAAGGAAGTGGAGGATCGTTTTTACAGGGATCTGGAATTCGGTACCGGCGGACTTCGGGGCGTGATCGGAGCGGGAACGAACCGGATGAACGTTTATACGGTGCGTAAAGCCACCCAAGGACTGGCGGATTATATCCTGCAGAACAATGCCCAGGATAAGGGAGTTGTGATCTCCTACGATTCGAGGCGTTTTTCTCCGGAGTTTTCCATGGAGGCGGCCCTTTGTCTTGCTGCCAACGGTATCAGGGCCTATCTGTTTGAGAGTCTTCGTCCGACGCCGGAGCTTTCCTTTGCGGTGCGGCATCTGAGGGCGACTGCCGGTATCATGGTGACTGCCAGCCATAATCCGCCGGAATACAACGGATATAAGGTATATTGGGAGGACGGCGCCCAGATCACCGCTCCGAGAGATAAAGAGATCATCGCCTGCGTCCGCAATGTCACCGATTTTGCTTCGGTAAAGACCATGGACAGAAGTGATGCGGAAAACAGGGGACTTCTTACCATCATCGGGGACAAGATCGATGATCTGTACATGGAAGAGCTGAAAAAGCAGATCGTTCATCCTGAGATCATCAAACAGACTGCGGGAGATCTGAAGATCGTATATACGCCGCTCCACGGCACGGGGCTGGTTCCGGTAAAGCGGATCCTTAAGGAACTGGGGTTTGCCAACGTCTATGTGGTACCCGAGCAGGCGGATCCCGATCCCGATTTTACAACCCTGGCCTATCCGAATCCTGAGGATCCGGCGGCTTTTGACCTGGCCATCAAACTGGCTAAGGAGAAAAATGCGGACGTGGTCCTTGCCACGGACCCGGATGCCGACAGACTGGGGATCTACGCCCTGGACACCGCCAGCGGAGAGTATGTACCCTTTACCGGCAATATGTCGGGTATGCTCATTGCCGAGTACCTTCTCCGTGAAAAGACCGCAAATGGGACCATGCCCCAAAACCCGGCTCTTGTTAAGACCATCGTTACCACCAATATGGCTGATGTGCTGGCCGAGCGCTACAATATCACCCTCATCGAGGTGCTTACGGGCTTTAAGTATATCGGGGAGCAGATCAAGTTCTTCGAAGAGCAGGGGACCTACAACTATGTATTCGGTCTTGAGGAAAGCTACGGATGCCTGGCGGGCACCCACGCCAGGGACAAGGATGCCGTTGTGGCTGTGATGTGTCTGTGTGAAGTGGCTGCCTGGTGCAAGTCGAAGGGCATCACCCTCTGGGATCAGATGCTCAGGCTCTATGAGGAGTACGGCACCTTCCGCGAGGGCCTGCATACGGTGACCTTAAAGGGCATGAGCGGAGCCGATCAGATCAGATCCATCATGCAAAAGCTGCGGACCGATCCGCCGACAGAGCTTGCCGGGATACCGGTGCTCCGGATCAGGGATTACAAGAGCGGAGAGGCGACGGATCTTTCAGATGGAAAAAAGAGCGCCCTCACCCTTCCGGCTTCGGACGTTCTGTACTTCGATCTTAAGGATAACGGCTGGTGCTGCGTAAGGCCGTCGGGAACAGAGCCCAAGATCAAGTTCTATATGGGTGTGAAAAGTGACAATATGGAAGCTGCCGATGCGCTCCTTAAGGAGCTTCGATCGGCGCTTGTGAATCTTGCTGAGGCTGCGGAGACTTGATCCGCAGCCTTAGTTTTTTCATGACGTGAAGGTAGGCCAGGATCAGGAAGGTATCCGCCAGTACCCAGGCGATGGGAGAGGCCATGGTGGCTGCCACATACCCGAATCTGGGCACCAGATAAAAGCCCGCAAAGGCCCGGGCGATCATTTCAAAGATACCGGCGCAGATGGCAAGCACCGAAAAGCCCATGCCCTGAATGAAGAACCGCAGGACATTGACCAGAACCAGCAGGCAGTAAGCTGCGGAATTGACACGAAGGTAAAGGGTGGCATTTTTCAGCAAAAGTTCACTGGGCTCGCTTAAGAACAGCTTCACCAGCTGCGGACCGCAGGTGAACATGATCACGTCGGCAAGCAGGGCATAAACGCAGCCGATGATGATGGACCAGCGGACACCCTGGGAAATACGGTCCAGACGTCCGGCACCGATATTCTGACCGCTGTAGGTAGCAGCGGTGGAACCGAGGGCGTCAAAGGGGCAGCAGAACAGAAGGCTTACCTTCAGCGCAGTGGCGGAGGAAGCCACATAGGTGGACCCGAGTACATTGACCGCAGACTGGAGCACAACGCTGCCGATGGCGGTGATGGAGTACTGCAGGCCCATGGGAATGCCCATATACAGAAGATTTCCGATATGATGGGCCAGAGGCCGCAGATCCTCACGTTTCATCCGCAGGATATCGAATCTGGCCCGCATGTAGAGGATGCAGAGGATCCCGGATACCGCCTGGGAGATCACCGTGGCCACAGCGGGACCGGCGATGCCCATAGGGCGTACCATGAGCAGGTCAAGGACGATATTCAAAGCCGAGGAGAGCAGCAGGAAATACACGGGTGTACGGCTGTCTCCCAGGGAACGCATGATGCCAGAGGAAAGGTTGTACATAACGGTTACGGGAATACCCAGAAACAGGATCGAAAGATAGGTCCATGCACCCGGCAGGATATTCTCCGGAGTCTTCATCAGAAGCAGGATATTACCGCACTGGTAATAGACGATGACTGCTATGACAAGGGAAAAAACGGCAGCGGTATAGATGCTGTTGGCAAGATATCGCCGAAGGTTTCTGTGATCCCCCGCACCGAAGGCCTGGGCAATGGGGATGGCAAAGCCGCTGCACAGCCCCATGCAAAAGCCGATGATCATGAAATTGATACTGCCGGTGGCACCCACGGCGGCCAGGGCGTCCTCCCCCAGATAACGGCCGATGATCACGGTATCCGCCATGGAATAAAACTGCTGGAACAGATAGCCCACCATGGTAGGCAGCATGAACGAAAGGATATGCCGAAAAGGCGATCCCTGCGTCATATCTATGGTTTTTCCCGAAGAAGCCTTCATGTTATTTTCCTCTCATATATTACTATGGAAAAATGTCAGGGTGGCGTTTTCCTAATATAGCACCGCAAATGGCAAAATGCAACGTATTTTTTTGCATTCAACTGCCTTATTTTTGCTGCTCCGGGATGCAGAACGGTGGTGACAGGCGAAAAGAATTGTGCTATAGTAAACGGCGAACGGATTAGCCGTTTACTGTGATGTATCGGGATCATATCGCAACGGACAGGAGGATGAAAATGCAGAAAATTGACATTGCCCAGCGGCTCAGCAGCAACGCATATCCCGGCAGAGGGATCGTGATCGGAAAAAGTGCAGATGGTAAAAGTGCTGTAACGGCTTATTTTATCATGGGCCGGAGTGAGAACAGCAGAAACCGCGTATTTGTGGAAGACGGAGACGGGATCCGCACCCAGGCCTTCGATCCGGCCAAGCTTTCGGACCCGAGCCTGATCATCTATGCTCCTGTAAGGGTTCTCGGTAACAAGACCATTGTGACCAACGGCGACCAGACCGATACCATCTATGAGCTGATGGATAAACAGCAGACTTTCGAACAAGCTCTGCGCACCCGTACCTTCGAACCAGATGCACCGAACTATACGCCTCGTATTTCCGGTATCCTGCACATTGAAAACGGAAACTTCAATTATGCGATGTCGATCCTCAAATCCGATGACGGTGATCCCTCCTCCACCCTTCGCCAGTGCTTTGCCTACAATCAGCCGAGGGCAGGCATCGGCCGTTTCATCCACACCTACTCCGGTGATGGAAATCCCCTGCCGAGCTTTGAAGGCGAACCCACCCCGGTCCAGTCTATCCCGAATGACATTGATGAGATGACAAAACTGGTATGGGAGAACCTGAACGAAGACAACAAAGTTTCTCTGTTTGTACGCTACATTGATCTGGCGAGCGGAAGCTATGAGACCCGTATCGTCAACAAAAACAAATAAGTCGAGGAATTTGCCATGAATGAATTACAGCTGAAATACGGTACCAACCCCAATCAGAAACCAGCCCGGATCTTTATGGAAGACGGTTCTGATCTGCCGATCACTGTCCTCAACGGACGTCCCGGATATATCAACCTGCTGGATGCCCTGAACGGCTGGCAGCTTGTCAGTGAGCTGAAAAGAGTCAGCGGTCTTCCCTCCGCTACTTCCTTCAAGCATGTCTCTCCTGCCGGTGCGGCGATCGGCCGCGAGATGTCCGATACCCTGAAAAAGATCTACTGGGTAGATGATGTCAAAAAGCTGACTCCCCTGGCAACTGCCTACGCCCGTGCCAGAGGTGCAGACCGCATGAGTTCCTTCGGTGACTTCATTGCTCTTTCGGATGTTTGCGATGTCGCGACTGCCCGACTGATCCGCCGCGAGGTATCTGACGGTGTGATCGCTCCCGGCTACGAGCCGAAAGCTCTGGAAATGCTGCAGAAGAAAAAACAGGGCGGCTACTGCGTCCTGCAGATTGATCCTGACTACAAACCGGCGGCTGTCGAACGCAAGCAGGTATTCGGCGTGACTTTCGAACAAGGCCGCAACGAACTGGTCATCGATGAGAACTTCTTCTCGAACATCGTCACTGCGAACAAGAACCTTCCGGAGGAAGCCAAGCTGGATCTGGCGATCTCCATGATCGTTCTGAAGTACACCCAGTCCAACTCCGTCTGCTATGTCAAAGACGGTCAGGCAATCGGCATCGGTGCCGGACAGCAGTCCCGAATCCACTGCACGAGGCTTGCCGGCCAGAAGGCAGACAACTGGTGGCTCAGACAATCTCCGAAGGTACTGAATCTACCTTTCCGCGAGGATATCGGACGTCCCGACCGCGACAATGCGATCGATCTGTATATCGGTGATGAATATGAAGATCTTTTAGCTGACGGTGTCTGGGAAAACACCTTCACCGAGAAACCTTCTGTCTTCACCCGTCCCGAGAGAAAGGCCTGGCTGGCGCGGAATAACGATGTGAGCCTTGGTTCAGATCAAGTCATCCGCTT
>JAILKJ010000062.1 GCA_024693845.1 Lachnospiraceae bacterium | reverse complement strand
GGAAGTACTGGTTGCGGATGCGGAAGGTAAGTTCACCGTAAGCGGAAACCTGGTTTCTTGCGAGTCGTCCAGAGTGCTTACTCTGGAAGCATCTGACAGCGTGGGAAATATATCTGAGACTGTTGGTACGGCAGTATCCAGAGTGGAAGATATCACCCATACCGTAACCTTTGAAGACGGCTTCGGAAATGTGATCGCCACCCAGGTTGTTAAGCACGGCAAAGATGCCAGTGTTCCCGTAGTACCCACTCACGCAGGTTACATCTTCGACGGATGGGACAGAGAGTTTAAGAATATCGAAGCCAACATCCGCATCACGGCTCTTTGGAAGCCGGGAAGCACGCCTGCTCCTAAGCCTTCGGGAGGATCGGGCTCTGGCGGACAGAGCACGCAGAAAGACGTGAAGGTCAGCAGCATCAAACTGACGGGTGTTTCCACGAAGATCGCTGCAGGCAAGAAGATCAAGCTTACGGCTGAAGTGAAACCGGATAATGCGACCAATAAGACACTGAAGTGGAGCAGCAGCAACACGAAGGTGGCTACGGTAGATCAGAACGGTACGGTCAAGGTAAGCAAGAGTGCCGGCGGCAAGAAGGTAACCATCACAGCTGAGGCTGCGGACGGCTCCGGCAAGAAGGCAACCTTTAAGATCACGGTCATGAAGAAAGCTGTAACCTCGCTGAGCCTGAGCGGCAAGAAGAGCGCAAAGGCCGGAAGTAAGGTTAAGCTCAAGGCCAAGGTGAAAGCACCGAAGGGGGCCAACAAGAAGCTGAAATGGACCTGCGATAAACCTGAGTATGCAACGGTTAACTCCAAGGGCGTAGTCAAGACCAAGAAGTCGGGTAAGGGTAAGACGGTGAAGATCACCGTAATGACCACCGACGGATCCAACAAGAAGAAAACCATAAAGATCAAGCTCAAGTAGAGCTGACGGCGGAGTATCTTTTCCGCTCAAACTCCCCGGGACGGAATGGGAGGTGATATTCCCATCTGTCCCGGGGAGTTGTGTATAAGGGCTTCAGATGATACACATACTGTATGTGAGTAACGTACTGTGGGTGCGGTGTTTTTAGGCAGGCGGAAAAGCAAAAACCATGAGGAGGATAACAACATGGATGAAGAGAAAAATACGAACCTGGATGAAGAACAGTTGGATGAGGTATCCGGTGGGTTAATCCCTTTTCTGGAGATGGGATTACGTGAGGGAAAACTGCCGGTGAGCGTAGAGTTCGGACCGGTCGGAGCCCGTAAGAAGCCTGGTAGTGGACGTATCTTTGACGAATATAAAAAGAGGGAAAGGAGAGCTTTAAGATGGATGATGCAAAAGGAGAAATGAACCGTATCAGCGATGAGGAACTGGAAGGGATCGCAGGGGGTACCCAGAAAGAGATTGATGAGCTGATGGAAATCTGCGGAGGAAATGATGATCTCCTGGGAGATGCGCTGAGGGCAAACGGAGTCTTTGCACTGCTGTACGGCGGAGAGACTTTCCAAAAGAACCATTACATCGATACCAGAGCAAGTACGATGAAATTTTACAGTCATGAAGCTATCGTAGAAATGGTAAGGAAATATATGGAGGCCCAAGGATAGGCTTCTTATTCGCAGGGAATCTGATAAAAAGAGGAGGTGTAAGCCTTGCGTGCTACGGCTTGATTATGCTATTCTGATGGAGTAGGTTGCGTGGGGCGCAGCGGCGGCATTAGTGACCGAGAATCATAAGGCAGACTATAAATGGGAGGGTGATATTATGGCAATCAATGAGAAGATCAATATTAACGCGTTGTCCGATGATATGCTGGACGGAGTAGCCGGCGGTGTGTTGAACGATCAGACGACACTGATGGGGTATCTGAATCTTGTCAAGGGCTTTGGTATGACGAAGGAGCAGGTGCTTGGCATGTTGGATGACGATGCTGCATGGAAAGCCAATTATACAAAGTTCTGTACGGAAGAGAGCGATCGTGACCTGGTAAGACAGTTCGTGAATGATAACTGGGGCTGATGGCTAAATGATCTTCTGACAAAAGCGCCCCGCGGAAAGCCGCGGGGCGTTGCAATGTAAACGGTTTGATGATACGGAGATGACTATGAGCGATCTATTCAGAAAAAAGAGTCTTGACAGAGTTTCTTCACCGGAACAGCTCAATGATTATATCAGGGTGACGACTCCCTCTGTCTGGTTGGTACTGTTGGCACTGATCCTGCTGCTTGTGGGAATGCTCATCTGGAGTGTTTTCGGAACGGTACAGGGTACCGGTCCGGACGGACAGACCCAGACTGTGCATCCTATTGAATTTATTACCAATTAACCACCGGGGAGATCGAAATGGCTGAGAGAGCGGTGAAAAAGCCAATTGAAAAAGGCGTGGCAAAGGTGCCGGTAGTCATGCAGCTGGAAGCATTGGAATGCGGAGCTGCCTGCCTGTGCATGGTCATGGCCTATTATGAAAAGTGGATCCCTTTGGAGCAGGTACGCTCCGACTGTGGCGTCAGCCGTGACGGATCCAATGCGAGGAATATCCTGCGGGCTGCCAGGAGCTATGGCATGGAGGCGAAGGGCTATCGGTTAGAGCCGGAGGATCTTCGCAAAAACGGGAGTTTTCCCTGCATCCTGCACTGGGAGTTCAATCATTTTGTGGTATGCAACGGCTTTAAAAACGGCAAAGTATACCTGAATGATCCTGCCAGGGGGAATGTTGCGGTTTCCATGGAGCGGTTTGATGAAAGCTTTACCGGCGTCGTGTTGATGCTGGAGCCGACAGAGGACTTCGTGCCGGAGGGAAAACCGAAAAGTGTTCTGGGCTTCGCCAGGGAAAGACTGAAGGGAGCTTCGGCTGCCATGACTTTTGTTGTGCTGACCACGATCATCACTTCTCTGGGAGGGATCGTCGGCGCCGGTTTTTCCAGAGTGTTCCTGGATTATCTTTTACCGGGAAATAATCCGCAGTGGATCGTGCCCTTCTTCGCAGGGTTGCTTCTGCTTTCCCTGATCCAGATCGTGGCGGGATGGATCCAGGCGGTCTATTCCCTGCGGATCAACGGAAAGATGGCTGCGGTGGGAAATGCATCCTACATGTGGAAGATCCTTCGACTTCCCATGGAGTTCTTTTCCCAGCGTATGGCCGGGGATATCCAGACTCGTAAGCAGAGTAATGCGGACATAGCCGCCCAGGTGGTTAATACTCTGGCGCCGCTGGTGCTCAGCAGCGCCATGCTGGTATTTTATCTGGTGGTGATGATCCGGTATTCGCTTATGCTCACCCTTATCGGGTTGGGATCTCTTGTGATAAATATTGTTTTGTCCCGGATCATCAGTAAAAAACGTGTCAATATCACCAGAGTAGCCATGCGCGATCAGGGAAAACTGGCCGGCGCCACCATGGGGGCACTGGACATGATCGAAACCATCAAAGCCAGTGGGGCCGAGAATGGCTGCTTTGAAAGATGGGCAGGATATCAGGCGTCTGTGAACACCCAGAACATCAGACTCCTTCGGCTGAACCAGTACCTTGGCATGTTGCCGGGTATGGTGGGCAGTATCCTGAATATTCTGATCCTGGTCCTCGGCGTTTATCTGACCATGAACGGTGAGTTTACGGTAGGTATGATCCTGGCCTTCCAAGGATTCCTCACTTCCTTTATGACTCCTGCCAACCAGCTGATCAGTGCCGGACAGGTGATACAGGAAATGCGTACTTCCATGGAACGTATTGAGGATGTGATGAAATATCCCATTGCCCCTGTTTTTTCCGGTGAGGAAGAAAGCAGCGAAACTGAGGAGGCAGAAAGCGAAGAAAATACCGGAGAAGGTAAGGCAACGTCCTACAACAAGCTTCGCGGTAATCTGGTGATGAAGAATGTGACCTTCGGCTACAGCCGTCTGGCCCCGCCTCTGATCGAGAATTTCGAACTGGAATTGAAGCAGGGGCAGCGTGTGGCTTTTGTGGGCTTTTCGGGCTGTGGCAAGTCCACCCTTGCCAAGCTTATATCCGGTCTCTATCAGCCCTGGAGTGGTGAGATCCTTTTTGACGGCATTCCCATTTCGCAGATCGACCGGAATGTGTTTACGGGATCCGTGGCCGTTGTGGATCAGGACATCACGCTGTTTGAGGATACCATTGCAGACAATATCCGGATGTGGGATAACTCCATCGAGGATTTTGAAGTGATCATGGCTGCCAGGGATGCATCGTTGCATGAGGATATCATGCACCGTGAGGGCGGATATGATTACAAGCTGACAGAAGGCGGAAGGGATCTGTCCGGCGGACAGAGACAGCGGGTCGAGATCGCCCGTGTGCTGGCCCAGGATCCCACCCTTGTCATTATGGATGAGGCCACCAGTGCCCTGGATGCACGGACTGAATACGAGGTAGTGGAAGCTATACGGGAGAGGGGCGTCTCCTGCGTGGTCATTGCCCACAGACTCTCCACCATCAGAGACTGTGACGAGATCATCGTCATGGACAAGGGTAAGGTGGCAGAGCGCGGAACCCACCAGCAGCTGATGGCTGCAGGGGGACTGTATACGCAATTGGTAGCAAGTGAGTGAGAGGATAAGATAGATGGGGTGGTTTGACGAACAGATCCGGGAGAGAAAAGAGGCTGACCGACAGGCGTTTGAAGATTCCTTTATGCAGATCGCCGGAGCGGTCATGGGAAGACGCATGTCCCAGGCGCTGGATGATGACAGGACAGTTACCACTGATGCTGTAGGTGAGGTGCTGAAATACTATCATGTGAAAGCCAAAGAAGTGCCTGAAAGTATCCGGGATATGAATGAGGTGCTGGAATATCTCATGCGGCCTTACGGCATTATGAAAAGAAGCGTCCGCCTGGAAGACGGCTGGTATAAGGATGCCATCGGGGCCATGCTGGGTACCAGAAAGGATGACGGAAGCGTAGTGGCGCTGATCCCTTTCGGTCTTTCCGGCTATCGTTTCTTTGACCGGAAAACAGGTTCATACGTAAGGATCAATAAAAAAACGCAGGATCTGATCGATGGCGAAGCTTTTGCTTTTTATCTGCCCTTTCCTTTAAAGAAACTGACTACGGCTGATTTTGTGAAATATCTGACAGGACTGGTGAGAGCCTCCGACATGGTCATGCTTTTGATCGCCATGGCAGCCGCTACGCTCACGGGTATGATCCTTCCGAAGCTCAACGCGATCCTGTTTTCCGATGTGCTCATGTCCGGCAGTACCGGTGTCCTGCTGGCTATGTCGGTTTTTATGATCTGTGTAACCCTTTCATCAATGATTTTTGAAGTGGTAAAAGGGTTTGCCGCAGCCAGACTCAATGCCAGGCTGGATCTGTCCGTGGAGGCAGCTTCCATGATGCGGGTGCTTTCTCTGCCGGCAGCATTTTTCAAGGATTACAATACCGGTGATCTGGCAAACCGCGTCGGATATCTGAATAGTTTAACGGAACAGTTCGTGGGCATTGCTTTGACTACGGGACTTTCCAGTATCTTTTCGCTTGCATATATTTCGCAGATCCTTCTGTTCTCGCCTTCGTTGGTGGCACCGGCTATGACAGTTACCATCCTTACGGCATTGCTTACGATTGTGACCATGCTGATCCAGGTAAAGATCTCTAAAAGACAGATGGAACTGGCTTCCAAAGAGAGCGGTATCAGCCATGCTCTCATAGGCGGCATTCAAAAGATCCGCCTGGCCGGTGCTGAGAAGAGAGCTTTTGCAAGGTGGGGTAAATCCTATGCCGAAGCAGCATCGCTTCTTTATAATCCTCCCATGCTTTTGAAAGTGAGTACTGTCATCGGTTCGGCCATTTCTCTGGTGAGTGCGCTGGTCATTTATTCCGTTGCCGTTAAAAACCGGATCTCCGTATCGGATTATTATGCATTCAATACGGCCTACGGTATGGTGAGCGGGGCGTTTTTAGCATTGGCGGGGATCGCTACTTCACTGGCGCAGATCAAGCCTGTGATGGAGATGGCAAAGCCGCTCCTTGAGACAGTACCGGAGATCGATGAGAACAAGGCGGTTGTTACGAGTCTTTCCGGAGGTGTGGAACTGAGCAATGTTTCCTTCCGCTATAAAGAGGACATGCCGCTGATCCTGGATAATCTGAGTCTTAAGATTCGGGCGGGTCAGTATGTCGCTATCGTGGGAAGGACAGGCTGCGGTAAATCAACACTGATGAGACTGCTGCTCGGTTTTGAAAAACCTCAGAAGGGTTCGATCTATTATGACGGAAAGGATCTGGCAAGCCTGGATCCCAAGTCCCTCAGACGTAGGATCGGTTCCGTGATGCAGGATGGAAAAGTGTTCATGGGGGACATTTTTTCCAATATCACCATATCCGCTCCCTGGCTGACCATGGATGATGCCTGGGAAGCCGCAGAGATCTCGGGACTAGCAGATGATATCCGTGCCATGCCCATGGGTATGCACACCATGATCTCGGAAGGACAGGGTGGGATCTCCGGAGGACAGAGACAACGTCTGATGATCGCCAGGGCAGTGGCACCTAAGCCTAAGATCCTGATGTTTGACGAAGCCACCAGCGCGCTGGATAACCTGACACAGAAGAAGGTATCCGATGCCCTGGATGCCATGAAATGTACCAGGCTTGTCATCGCACACAGGCTCTCCACCATCCGTCAATGCGACAGGATCATTGTCCTTGATCAGGGCCGTATCATAGAAGACGGCAGCTTCGATGAGCTCATCGAAAAGAACGGATATTTTGCGGAGCTCGTGGCCAGACAGAGGCTTGATGATACGCAGCATGAGGGCAAAACGACGGCATTCTGAGGGCGGCCAGGTAGACATAATAAAAAACTTGCTATTTTCTTATTAATATGATAATATTGTTGAAGTGTGTAACAATTTTGTAACAACTTCGACGAGTACCCATAGTTTAACGGATAAAACAGCGGATTCCGGTTCCGCCGATGGGGGTTCGATTCCTCTTGGGTACATTCGGATCGGCAGAATTCCTGTGGATCCGTTAAGTAATGCAAAGGTAATATATGGAGGATGAAGTATGAAACAGATCGGTTGGTTTTTTCAGAATCTGGCGGCAAGATTGCAGGAAGATAAGCATTTTGCCAGAAGATTTGTGTGCGGCTGTCTGGTTGTAGTATTAGTGATCGTTGTCATCATTGTTTTGGCATCCTGTGGTAAAGGCAAGGATGAGCCCAAGGATCCGGAAAGCAGTACGGATGTAGCTACCGAGGATCCCAATGCACCTTATCCCGTTCCGGAAGGAGTGGCACTGGAAGAGGATGCACATGAAGATGTCAATGCGCTTGTGAACCAGTATTTCTCATCGATCTCCGCAGGAGATACCAATACCATTGCTTCTCTGAAGCAGCCGGTAGAGCAGGAGGAGCTCCTTAAGATCGAGAAGGAATCCGCTTACATCGAAGAGTTTGACAATATCAAGGTGTATACCAAGCCCGGTCCCGAGCAGGGCAGCTACGTGACCATCGCTTACTATGAGATCAAGTTCAGGGATGTGGAGCGTATGGCACCCGGACTTACCACCTTCTATATCACACCGAGAGCAGACGGAAGCCTGTGTATCGTAGGCGGTGATATGGACAGCAGGATTGAGGATTATATCAAGGCTATCGTGGCGCAGGATGATGTAGTGGAACTGTTTGCCACGGTTAACAGCCGTTACAATACCGCCATCACCGAGGATGCCGGTCTGAAGGCGTTCATGGAAGGTTTCTCCGCAAGAGTGGATCAGGAAGTCAGCGAGGCCATGGCAGCCATGCAGGACGGCACAGCAGAAGGCGGCGAAGGAGAAGGCGGCGAAGCAGCAGCTCCCACGGAGCAGATCTGTACTGCTAAGGAGACCGTAAACGTAAGGTCCTCCGACAGCGAGAACGGTGAGAAGCTGGGTAAGCTGCAGCAGGGTGAGAAGGTTACCCGCTACGAAGAGCTGGAGAACGGTTGGAGCCGCGTAAGCTACAACGGAAGCGAAGCCTTCGTTAAGAGTGAATATCTGCAGCCGGATGAAGCTCCGGCAGAGACCGCCGAGGAAGCACCCACTGAGGGTGAAGGCGAACAGGCAACGGAAGCAGAGCAGCCCGCAGCGACCACCACGGACAGCAGCTCTCTTGTGGGCAAGGATACCATCACTGCCAAGGAATCCGTAAATGTTCGTAAGTCCGCTTCCGAGGATGGCGAAAAGTTAGGTGTTGCTTACCAGGGTGAGCATTACAAGCTTCTGCAGGCTCAGGCAGATGGCTGGTGCAAGATCGAGTATAACGGTCAGACCGGCTATGTTAAGAGTGAGTTTGTAGAGTAAGGTTTAATTAAGAACGCACATGTAATCTGATGGGCAAAGGCGTCCCGGATCACATATGGTATATTACAATTTTTTTAAACCAAAGGAGGACTAAAAAAATGTCTTATGTTGATGAGGTTCTGGAGATTGTCCGGAAGAAAAACGCTGACCAGCCTGAGTTCCTGCAGGCAGTAACCGAAGTATTGGATTCCCTGCGTCCCGTGATCGAGCAGGACGAGGAGAAATACAGAAAGCTCGCTATCCTTGAGAGGATCACCGAGCCGGATCGTCAGATCATGTTCCGTGTACCCTGGGTAGATGATAAGGGTAATGTACAGGTTAACAGAGGTTTCCGTGTACAGTTCAACAACGCGATCGGACCCTACAAGGGAGGTTTGAGACTTCATCCTTCCGTAAACCTTGGTATCATCAAGTTCCTCGGTTTCGAGCAGATCTTCAAGAATTCCCTGACCACCCTTCCCATCGGTGGCGGCAAGGGCGGTAGCGATTTCGATCCCAAGGGCAAATCCGACAATGAGATCATGCGTTTCTGCCAGAGCTTTATGACAGAGCTTTACAAATATATCGGCGCTGACGAGGATGTTCCTGCAGGCGATATCGGTACCGGCGCTCGTGAGATCGGCTTCATGTTCGGTCAGTACAAGAGGATCAAAGGCCTTTATGAAGGCGTTCTCACCGGTAAGGGTCTTTCCTACGGCGGATCCCTTGCTCGTACCGAAGCTACCGGTTATGGTCTTCTTTACCTCACCGAGGAGATGGTTAAGTGCCACGGTGATAAGATGGAAGGCAAGACCGTTGCTATTTCCGGTTCCGGTAACGTAGCTATCTACGCAACCCAGAAGGCACAGCAGCTTGGTGCAAAGGTTGTTACCGTTTCCGATTCCACCGGTTGGGTTTATGATCCCGAAGGAATCGATGTAGAGCTTCTGAAGGAGGTTAAGGAAGTTAAGCGTGCACGTCTTACCGAGTATGCTGCAGCTCGTTCCTCCGCAGAGTATCATGAGAAGCAGAACGGCGAGCATGGTGTATGGCAGTACAAGGTTGACATCACTCTTCCTTGCGCTACCCAGAACGAGCTTGATATCGAGGATGCTAAGATGCTCGTTGCCAACGGCGTACAGTATGTAGCAGAGGGTGCTAACATGCCTACCACCATCGAAGCAACCGAGTACTTCCAGAAGAACAACGTTCCCTTCGTAGGCGGTAAGGCTGCTAACGCAGGTGGTGTTGCTACTTCCGCACTTGAGATGAGCCAGAATTCCGAGAGACTTTCCTGGAGCTTTGAGGAAGTTGACCAGAAGCTGAAGGGTATCATGGTTGGTATCTATCACAATATTGATGACGCAGCTAAGGAATACGGCATGGAAGGCAACTATGTAGCAGGCGCTAACATCGCAGGCTTCAAGAAGGTTGTAGATGCTATGATCGCTCAGGGTGTATGCTAATTACAAACTGTGAATCAAATTGACAGTAAGCTGTCCTTATGCGTCGCGTAAGGACAGCTTTTATTTTTTAAATAACAGGAGGGGAAAGCAGATGGAGATCAAACCGGCGCTTTCAAAGATCAGGGAACTGGATACGAGTATCTATACCGTTGCACCCGTAAGCGGTGAGATCCTTTCGGATTTCATTACGCCCATCGAGGCGCTCAGGATCCTGAAGAATCAGTCGGAACATGCCTATATGCTGGAGTCTGCCCAGGCAGACGAGAAATGGGGAAGGTATACTTTTCTCGGATATGATCCCAAGATGGAGATCACCTGTCTGGACGGAGAGGTTACTTCGGATGGGAAAACCTTTCATATGGAAAATCCCACGGAGTATCTTCGGGAGGTTTTAAAATCCTACCGCAGTCCGAAGTGGGAGGATCTGCCGCCTTTTACCGGCGGACTGGTGGGCTATTTTGCTTTTGACTATCTGAAATACAGTGAACCGGTCCTCAGCACACCCATCAGGGATGAGGAGAAGTTCAAGGACATGGATCTGATGCTGTTTGATAAGGTCATTGCCTTTGACAACCTGAAGCAGAAGATCATCCTGATCGCCAACATCAAACTTGAGGATGCGGAAAATGAATATGCCCGCGCTTCAAAGGAGCTGGAAGAACTGGCGGATCTGCTCAAAAACGGTGAGAAGGCAGTGGAGCCTGAAAGCCGCGTTAAGGGAGAATTCAAGCCTCTCTTTAATGAGGAGCAGTTCTGTGAGATGGTGGAAAAAGCAAAGCGCCACATTTTTGAAGGGGATATCTTTCAGATCGTATTATCCAACAGACTCGAAGCGGATTTCGAGGGCAGTCTTCTGAATACCTACAGAGTTCTGCGTACCATCAATCCTTCGCCCTATATGTTTTATTTTTCGGGAACGGATGTGGAGGTTGCGGGAGCTTCACCGGAGACCCTGGTTAAGCTGGAGCGGGGCGTGCTGCACACCTTCCCACTGGCAGGTACCAGACCGAGAGGCGCAAGCGAGGAAGAGGATAAGCGCCTTGAAAAGGAGCTGCTGGCAGATGAAAAAGAGTTAGCAGAGCACAACATGCTTGTTGACCTTGGCAGAAACGATCTGGGAAGGATCAGCCGCTTCAATTCTGTTGAGGTGGAGCGGTACATGGATATCCTTCGTTTTTCCCATGTAATGCATATCGGTTCTACGGTGGCGGGAACCATTCGCGAGGATAAGGACGCCCTTGATGCCATCGAGTCCGTTCTTCCTGCGGGAACACTTTCCGGAGCACCAAAGATCCGAGCCTGCCAGATCATCAATGAGTTGGAGGATAACAAGAGAGGGATATACGGCGGTGCCATCGGCTATATTGATTTTTCCGGAAATATGGACACCTGTATCGCCATAAGAACAGCGTATAAAAAGAACGGCAAGGTGTTTGTCAGAAGCGGTGCGGGGATCGTTGCGGATTCCGTACCTGCCAAGGAGTATCAGGAGAGTATCAACAAGGCTAAGGCCGTTATGAATGCATTGGAGACGAAGATATGATCTTATTGATTGATAACTACGACAGTTTTTCTTATAACTTGTTCCAGCTGATCGGAGGGATCGAGCCTGATATCAGGGTGATCCGGAATGATGAGATGACGGTGGAGCAGATCGATGCACTTGCCCCCGATGCCATCATCTTATCGCCGGGCCCCGGGAAACCGGAGGATGCAGGTGTATGTGAAGATGTGGTAAGGCAGCTGGGAGCAAAGATCCCTATTCTGGGAGTCTGCCTGGGCCATCAGGCGATCTGTGAGGTGTACGGTGCAACCGTAAGCTATGCTACGCGGCTGATGCACGGAAAGCAGTCTGTCTGCAGCATTGCAGAGGACGAACCGCTGTTTGACGGCCTGGCAGAAGACGACGGCAAGCTTGCCGTTGCCAGATATCATTCCCTTGCCGCCAAAAAGGATTCCATGCCGGATTGCCTTAAGGTGATCGCCACCAGTGATGATGACGGAGAGGTGATGGCTGTCATGCATAAAGAGTTCCCCGTCTGGGGACTGCAGTTCCATCCCGAATCCATCCTTACCCCCAAGGGTGAGATCATCCTTCGCAACTTCCTGAAGGTAATCTGATCGTTCAAAACCATGTGATATGACAAGCCCCCTGATACATCTGTTCAGGGGGCTTGTATTATCCGTTGAGTCTGTGAAGTTTACGGAACTGCCGCGGGCTCAGGCCCGTGTGCTCCAGAAACACCTTGTTGAAGGCGGTGGTGGATTGGAAGCCGGCGGAAAAGGCACATTCCGTGATGGACAGATCCTCGTCGGTCAGCAGATTGATCGCCTTCTGTACCCGGATACCGGAAAGGTAGGCAGGAAAAGTGGTCTGGGTATATTTGTGGAAGAGCTTGGAAAAATAGTAGGGGCTCAGTCCGGTATGAGATGCCACCTCTGACTGGGAGATGTTCTCGCAGGCGTGCTCGCTTATATAGCTGCAGGCCGAGCGGATATAGGCCCAGGATTTATCTGAAAAATGCTCATCCCCCAGGTGCTCCCTGTGCTGCAGCAGGATATGGTCTCCCAGCAGAAGAAGTAAGTTATAGATAACCAGCTTGCATCGCGTTTCGGAGAAATACTGTTTTTTGCGGTAGGTATCCCTGAGCTGGTCTATCAACTCTCTTGCCTGCCCGACTAGCTCAGGATTCTCCTTGCAGCTGATCAGATGGCATTCCTTCAGAAAACGGGAGGCAGCAGACAGGTCGGCGCTGTTTTCGATGAGACCGGAGGCAAACTGCAGGAAAAACACTCCGTTTTCGGGATTACTTACGATTTCATGCAGCTCACGGGGCCAGATCAGAAGGAGGTCTCCGGCTGAGGGGGAGTAGACGGTATCTCCGATGCGATACCGACATCCGTTTTTCAGAACGACAACAAACTCAGCGGCATTATGCCAGTGAGAAGGAAAGGAAGAGGGGATGTTCTCTTCCGCAAGGGCAATACCCTGAATATTCGAATAGCGAATGATCTCTTTATCCATATCTTCATAATAACAAAAATCGGGCAATATTCAATAAATATCTTCTATCTTATCAGAATCCCATCCTGTATGATGAATTCGTAGCGGCGTTAATCAGAGCTTGCAAAGGCAGAAAGGAAAGTTAGCTATGGATAATTTTACTTTTTATTCACCGACCTATTTTGTTTTCGGAAAAGACAGTGAAGATCAAGTCGGAGAGTATGTTAAGAAGTTCGGAGGGACCACGGTTCTTGTTCACTTCGGCGGAAAGAGTGCCAAGAGCTCCGGCCTTTTGGATAGAGTGGAGGCTTCCCTGAAAAAGGAAGGTCTTAAGTATGTTATGCTGGGCGGGGTTAAACCGAATCCCAGAAGCGGGCTTGTATATGAGGGGATCGAGCTTTGCAGAAAAGAAAAGGTTGATTTCATTTTAGCTGTCGGAGGCGGAAGCGTTATCGATTCCTCCAAGGCCATTGCAGCAGGCGTGGATTATGAAGGGGATTTTTGGGACTTTTACAGTGGAAAGCCCATCGAAAAGGCATTGAGTGTAGGAACGATCCTGACCATTGCGGCAGCCGGAAGCGAGGGGAGCCCGGATTCCGTGATCACGAAGGAAGAAGGAATGTTCAAAAGGGGGGCCAGCGGAGATGCCATCCGTCCGAAATTCAGCATTCTGAATCCCGCGCTCACACAGACTCTTCCGGCCTTCCAGTCGGCAGCAGGTATTACGGATATCATGGCACATCTGTATGAGAGATACCTGACCAACACCGGGGATGTGGAGGTGACGGACAGGCTGATCGAAGCACTTTTGCTGACCATGAAGCATGAGGCCCCCAGAGTGATGGCAGATCCCAACAATTATGAGGCAAGAGCCAATATCATGTGGGCAGGGATGATGGCGCATAACAATTCCTGTGGCGTAGGCAGAAGCCAGGACTGGAATTCCCACAATATCGAGCATGAGCTTTCGGCTCTGTATGACTGCGCGCACGGTGCAGGTCTGGCGGTTACGATGCCGGCGGTATTCCGCTATGTATATAAGCATGATGTGATGCGTTTTGCCAAGGTGGCAACGAGAGTATGGGGCTGCCAGATGGACTTCGATCATCCGGAGGTAACGGCGCTTGAGGGAATTGATGCATTTCAGCATTTCCTCATCTCCATCGGCATGCCTGCGAATTTCCAGCAGCTCGGTGCCAGGAAGGAGGATATTCCGAAACTGGTGGAGGTGCTCTGCCGGGGAGATGGAAGAGAAGGAAGCATCAGCGGCTTCGTAACGCTCAGCGAAGAAGATTGCACAAAGATCTATGAGATGATGGTTTAAAGATACGGGGGTTACAAAAATGAAGGCATTGTTTATAGGCGGCACGGGTACCATATCTACAGCGATCGTACAAAGACTTTCCGAGGATCCGGCCTGGGAGATCTGGCTTTTAAATCGCGGAAAGCGCAGCAGGGATATTCCTGAGGGCGTGCATCAGATCATCTGCGATATATCGGATGAAGCGGATGCGACGCGGAAGCTGGAAGGCATGGAGTTTGATGTGGTCAGCGAGTTCATCGGTTTTACCGTGGACCAGGTGGAGCGGGACTACAGGCTTTTCTCCGGAAAAACGAAACAGTACATCTATATCAGCTCGGCGTCCGCCTATCACAAGCCTTCGGCGGATTACATCATCACGGAAGGTACGGCTCTGGCCAATCCGCACTGGGAGTATTCCCGGAATAAGATCGCCTGCGAAGAGTTTTTAATGGATAAGTATCGCAGGGAAGGATTTCCTGTCACCATCGTAAGGCCGAGCCATACTTATGATGAGAAAAATGTCCCCCTTGGGGTACATGGCAAAAATGGCTTTTATCAGGTGATCAAGCGTATGCAGGAAGGAAAGCAGGTGATCATCCAGGGGGATGGAACATCTCTTTGGACCGTCACTTTTAACAAGGATTTTGCCGTGGGCTTTACCGCACTTATGGGCAATCGGCACGCGATCGGAGAGGCCTTCCAGATCACCTCGGATGAAACCCTTTCCTGGAATCAGATCTATCAGACCATTGCGGATGCTTTGGGAGTTGAGCTGCATGCCTGCCATATTTCGTCGGAGTTTCTGAGTGCTGCCGGCGATGTCCGGGGCTTTGATTTTGAAGGAAGCCTGATCGGCGATAAGGCTGTTTCCGTAGTGTTTGACAACAGTAAGCTGAAAAGGATCGCACCGGATATGAAGACGAGGGTACGCTTCGATCAGGGAGTGAGGATCGCACTGGACTATGTGCTTTCCCATCCCGAGTGTCAGGTGGAGGATCCCGAGTTTGACGAGTGGTGTGATAAAGTGATCGCCGCAAGGAATCAGGCTTTGGAAAAACTGTTGTAACCGATGCGGTAATCTGTTAAAGTCAAGCTTAGGGAGGTGGATAATATGAGTTTAGATCTTTCAAAAATGCCAAAGCTGGGATTCGGACTTATGAGGTTGCCGGAGACAGACGGTCGTATCGATCTGAAACGGGTTGAGACCATGGTCGACAGTTACATGAAGGCGGGGATGAACTACTTTGACACCGCATATGTATATCATAACGGCAGATCCGAGGTGGCTGCCAGAGAGGCGCTGGTCAAGCGGTATCCCAGAGAAAGCTTTATGCTTGTCACCAAGTTGCCGGCCTGGGAGATCAGGCAGCCGAGTGATATTGACAGGATCTTTAATGAGCAGCTGGAACGGGCAGGTGTAGACTATTTTGATCTGTATCTTCTGCACTCCATCGAGGACGGCTCCAACTATGAAACCTACGAGAAGTATGACTGCTTCAACTGGGGCCTGGAGATGAAGGAAGAGGGGAAGATCAGACACCTCGGTTTTTCCTATCACGGAAGCCCGGAGCTTTTGATAGAGGTTTTGGATAAGCATCCGGAGGTGGAGTTTGTTCAGATCCAGCTCAATTATCTTGACAGAACCAATCCCGTGGTAAGATCACAGCGCCTGTATGAGATCCTGCATGAGAGGAATATTCCGATCATCGTAATGGAGCCTGTAAGAGGCGGTATGCTTGCCAATATGGCACCGGAGATCGAGGCCAAGTTCAAGGCTGCCAGACCGGATGACAGTGTTGCATCCTGGGCTCTTCGCTATGTGGGTTCCCTTCCCGGTGTTGTAACCATCCTTTCGGGAATGTCCACCGAGGAACAGATGGATGACAACGTCAAAACCTTTACCAACTTTGAGCCGTTGTCGGATGAGGAATACAGGATCATCAATGAAGTGACCGAGGAGATACTCAGTATCCCGCAGATCGGCTGTACCGCATGCAAGTATTGTGTACCCGGCTGTCCCATGAAGATCAGTATTCCGGATGTGTTCCGCACCATCAATACACTGCGCAGATATCCGGATGACTGGAGAGCCAAGAATTTCTACCAGGGTCTTACCGGCAGGAGCGGAAAGGCTGCGGAGTGCATTGCCTGCGGACAATGTGAGGGTGTTTGTCCCCAACATCTGCCCATCATTCAGCTGATGCAGGAGGCTTCCGAAATTCTGGATTGATAAAAGAGGATGATGTAATGGATCGTAAGCCGGAGCTAACCACGCTTTGCTACATGGAACGTGACGGAAAGTACCTTATGCTGCACCGGGTAAAGAAGCAGAACGATCTGAATAAAGATAAGTATATCGGGGTTGGCGGACATTTTGAATGGGGAGAAAGCCCCGATGAGTGCCTGAAAAGAGAAGTGATGGAGGAGACGGGTCTTACACTCGTCTCCTACAGACCAAGAGGCATGGTCACTTTTGTCTACGGTGATCCTGAGGATCAGATTGTGGAATACATGCATCTGTATACGGCCACCGGGTTTACCGGACAGATGAAGGAATGTGATGAAGGAGAGCTGGTCTGGATCGATAAGGACAAGGTTTTTGACCTTCCGATCTGGGAAGGGGATAAAGTATTCTTCAGGCTTCTTTCCGAGAGGGAGGATTATTTTTCCCTGAAACTGGTGTATTCGAAGGAGGACGAGCTGATCGAAGTGTCCATTGACGGTGAATGATCATGGAAATCCCTTTTGCCCTGATGCTCTGATTGTGTTACAATGTAAAAGTGTAACCGAAGAAACGGAGCTCGGTGTGAAAGGGTATTTTTATGACTTCGCTTACAGGATTTGATGAATATATAGACAGGCTGGTCAGGATCCGCGCCCTGGGCAGTGGAGCTGATGGAAAAGCCTGAGGTCAGGAAGGATCTGGAATACCTGCTTGCCGAGGGAAGAGAGAAGAATTATCACGACACATATCAGCTTCTTAAGTCGGTACACGAGAAAGAAAAGTGAGAAAACGGCAAAAAATGAACCCCCTGATCAGGGGGTTCCGGATGCAGGAGATGGGACTTGAACCCACACGGCCTTGCGGTCACAGGCACCTGAAGCCTGCGCGTCTGCCAATTCCGCCACTCCTGCGCACAACAAACATATTATCTGTTTTTGTTGATTCTGTCAATGCCTTTTTGGAAAAAGTTCACAGTAGCTTACTACATTTAACGGAGGTGCATTATGAAGATCTTATTTTACGCAACCAAAACCTACGATATCAAATCTTTTGACAGCATTCTGCCGAAGTTCCCGGAGATCGAGGCGGAGTACATCGAGGAGGAGCTGGGCCCCAGAACTGCAGTGATGGCAGAAGGCTTCGATGCTGTCTGTGCTTTTGTAAGTGCGGATGTGGGAACCGAAACCCTTAAGGTTCTGAAGGAAAAGGGTGTTGGCACGGTTCTGATGCGCTGCGCCGGCTTTAATAATGTAGATACCGATACAGCCAAGGAACTGGGTATCGTAGTCAAGCGCGTTCCCGGTTATTCACCCGAGGCGGTTGCGGAGCTTGCCATTGCCCTTGCTCTTGCGGCTAACCGCAGATTGTATAAAGCATATAATAAGGTACGTGAAAATGATTTCAGCCTGAAGAACCTTCGCGGTGTTAATCTTTATCAGAAAACAGCCGGTATCGTGGGTACGGGTAAGATCGGTGCTGCCATGGCCAGGATCTGCCGCGGCTTCGGCATGAAGGTCATTGCCTATGACGTATATGAGAATCCGGATCTTAAGGAATTTGTAGAATATGTATCTTTGGATGAGCTTTTGAGCAGAAGTGATCTGATCTCACTCCATTGTCCGCTCCTGGATTCTACCTATCATATGATAAATATCGATTCGATCCGTAAGATGAAGGACGGTGTGATCCTGGTTAATACTTCCCGCGGTGCGCTTGTAAAGACGGATGATCTGATCGAGGGTATCCGGCTTGGTAAGTTCCTGGGCGTGGGACTAGATGTATATGAAGAGGAAACGGGGAATGTTTTCAATGACCGCTCCGATGAGATCATGGAACACAGCGTGACGGCAAGACTTCTTTCCTTCCCGAATGTGATCGTAACTTCCCATCAGGGCTTCTATACTATGGAAGCTTTGGAGGCTATCGCAGAGACAACACTGCAGAATATGATGGATGCAGCGCAGAAAAAATCAACGCCAAATGATGTTTGAAAATTTCTGAAAAAAAGTTGTTGACAAGGGGTAGTCCCGGTGTTATTATAACAGAGTTGCGGCTGACAAAGCAGCGACAAACAGCGGATCAGAGCTGATCCGAAGCACCTTGACAAATGAACAGCAATGCAACCCTGAAGATTCAACGAGCTTTTGAGCCAAATGTATCGACGGAACTGAAGCGAATCGTGCTTGCACGAATGAGCGAAAGGCTCCGGCGAGACAATCGGCGAATGCCGATGATCGAAGAGACCGCAGGTCTCGAGATTGGGTCAAAAGCGAGAGTAG
>JAILKJ010000053.1 GCA_024693845.1 Lachnospiraceae bacterium | reverse complement strand
AGGAGTGAATTTATGGATAAAAAGGCAAGAAGAATCAGTTTAGGGACGAAGATAGCTGCGGCCGTCATTTTTACCGCATTATTGATCGGATTGATCGTGGGAAGCTTCTCGATCATGAAGACCAAGCAGGATATGATGGAGTTGAGCATCAATCATACCCGGGATGTGGCCCAGATGGCGGCGTCCTTCGTGGATCCGGTGTTGTTTGAGCAGCTGGGAGAAGGCGATGAGGAGAGCGAGGCCTATCTGTCGATCCGGGATGACCTTCGGTCGTTCCTCGTGGAGAACAGCGATATTGCCTTTATCTATACGATGGCAAAGTGGGATGACAAGCTGGTCTTCGTTGTGGATGCGGATCCCGAGGATCCGGCGGATCTGGGGGAACCCTATGAGAGCTACGAAGTGATCGAGGAGGCTTTTTCCGGAAAAGCCGTTGTAGATGAGGAAGTGACAACGGATGAATGGGGCAGCGTATACTCGGGCTATGCACCCATCTTCGATAAGGAAGGAAGCGTAGTCGGTATCGTCGGCGTGGACTGCTCGGTGGGAACCATCAATGCCAGGGTTTCTTCCATGCTCCGTACCGTGGTGATCATTGAGCTGGTATGCTTTGTGCTGGCGCTGGGGATCGCATTTTTGCTGGGGCGCGTCATGATAAAGAATGTGTTGCTGATCAGTGAGAGGATGGGCCAGATGGCTCTTTCCGGCGGTGACCTGACCCAGAGCATCGAGCTTAAGAGCAACGATGAGATCGGGGATACCGCAGATAACTTCAATCAGTTTTTGCAGAAGCTCCACGATATTATGAGCACGATCAAGACAACGGAGGAACAGCTCCTTACCTTTTCGAGGGAAACGGATGAGAAGATCATCTCAGCCGGCAATGATCTGATGACGATCTCCGGAACGCTTGAGGATATGACCGATGGTATGGAGAAAACCTCGGAAAGCGCCCGCATGGTTAAGAACGCGGCAGTGGATGCCGGGGATCTTTCCAGGACGCTGCTGGAGACCTCCCGGGAGAGTGCCGACAGCGCGGCTGAGTCCGGCAAGAGGGCTGTGAAGGCCAGGGAAAAATGCGTGGAGGATCTGCGCAAGGTGGAGAAGATCGTGGAGGAGATCTCCGTCCGGATGGAGGAGCAGATCACCAATTCCCAGCGGATCCACGAGATCGAGAAGCTGACGGGAGAGATTGTAGGGATCTCCGACCAGACGCAGCTTCTGGCGCTGAATGCCAGCATTGAGGCGGCAAGGGCCGGTGAGTCGGGACGCGGCTTTGCGGTTGTGGCCGAGGAGATCGGCAATCTGGCGGATGCCACCACCAAAACGGCCAAAGAGATCAGCCAGATCAACCAGATCACCGTCAGCACGGTATCGGAACTTGTCGAAACCTCCCAAAAGATGATGAACTACATCAGGGAAGAGATCTACAACGATTACCGCGAGATGGAAAAGACCGGTAATGCCTATTATGAGGATGCAGATGAATATGCCCGTCAGATGAAGGAGCTTCACGGTCTGGCTGAGAAGCTTTCCGAGGATATCGAGCAGGTAGAGAGAAGTCTTTCGGATATCACGGCCATGACCGAATCCGAGAGCGGTGAGATCGCCGATATCAGCCGCGGAGCAGATGATATCTCCGTCAAGATGAAGTCTGTCAGAGCCGATACCGAGGTGAATGAAACCATCATCCGCAAGCTGGATGAGCTGATCGACCAATTCAAGATCTAAACCGAAAGGGGATTAAAAATATCATGAAGCTTAAACCCATTATTACGTCTCTTCTGGAAACAGATATGTATAAGTTCAGTATGGGACAGGCCATCTATCATCAGTTTTCCGATTACAAGACGACCTGGACCTTCAAATGCAGGAACACGGACGTGTATTTCACCGCCGATATGGTGGAGGAGATCCGGGAGCAGATCAAGGCTTACTGCGATCTGCGCTTTTCCGAGGAGGAGCTTGATTACTTAAATGAGATCAAGTGGATCAAGGGTTCTTATATTGATTTCTTAAGGCTCTGGAAGCCCCGGTATGCGGATTTTGAGATCGGTACCAATGCGGACTGCGGTCTGTCCATCGAGACCAGGGGAACCTGGCTGAACACCTCGATGTATGAGATCCCCACGCTGGCTATCGTCAATGAGGTCTTCTTCTGCATGCGCCATTCCTATGATGAGCTGATGGTAAGCTTCGAGAGGAAGCTGGATGAGAAGATCGCACTTTTGACAGAGGGAACCTACCGAATCGGATCCTTCAGTGAGTTCGGTCTGCGCAGAAGACTCTCCGGTGAGGCACAGGAGATGGCGGTTAAAAAGTTAGCAGCTGCTGACTTGGGAGACTCGAAGTTTGTGGGAACCTCGAATGTATATCTTGCCAAGGAATTCGGCGTAACCCCCGTCGGCACCATGGCCCATGAGTGGATCATGTGCGTCGGTCAGGGTAATCATAAGCACAATCCGGCTTACTCCAACTGGTATGCGCTGGATGCCTGGGTCAAGGAGTACGGCGTCCTCAACGGAACCGCTTTGACGGATGCCATCACCACCGACTGTTTCCTTCGGGATTTCCAGCTGACCTACGGCACCCTCTTTTCCGGTGTGCGGCATGACTCCGGCGATCCCATCGCCTGGGGCGAGAAGATGATCGACCACTACAAGGAGCTTGGTCTGGATCCGAAGACCAAGACGCTGCTGTTCTCCGACAGTCTGAACTTTGAGAAGGCTTCCGAGATCTATGCCCACTTCGACGGCAGAGCAAGGATCGCCTTCGGTATCGGAACTTACATCGCCAACGATACGGATGTGGAGCCTTTGAACATCGTTATGAAGACAACGGCCTGCAACGGTATGGATGTGGCCAAGATCTCTGATATCCAGGGCAAGGGCATGTGCAAGAATCCCGCCTATGAGGATTATCTGCTGCGCTGCATTAAGTGGAGGATGGATCTGAGCAACCGGATCGCAAACCAGTGATCTGAGGAATTGAAGCGAATAAGTGAATGGGAGCGGGGGTCCGGCGCATGTACCTTTCGGACGTAATTTGCGCCCCGCGCAACTGAGGGAGAAAGGTGCATACACCGGACCCCCGCAGCAAAAACACAAAAACAGTTGTCCGGAAGAATCATGCACCGGACCATCAAAATACAAATTTACAACAACAGGAAGACAGTACAGTGAGCGATACAGAGAAACATACAGAGGAGAGTCTGGCCTGGGAGCAGGTCAGCTGCGAACATCTGGTACAGGATGAGTGGATCGATTTTAGGAGGACGGCTTACAAGCTGCCGGACGGAAGCGTTTTTTCCCCGTTCTACAGCTACAGCCGGCGGGATTTTGTGGTCATCGTGGCCATTGATACACAGGGACGTCTGATCTGCGTTAAGCAATACCGGCAGGGCCTGGGAGAGGTGACAACGGAGTTTTGTGCCGGCGGGATTGAACGGGATTCCGATATCGGCTACCGCAGGGGCAAGGACGATGAGACAAGTGCGGAAGCGGCGCTGGATGCGGCAAAGCGGGAGCTGCGGGAGGAGACGGGATATGTTTCCGATGACTGGACCCATCTTCTGACGGAGCCTGCCAATGCCACACTGGCGGATAATTATGCCCATATTTTTCTGGCAAGGGGTTGCAAAAAGCAGACAAGCCAGGAGCTGGATGATACGGAGTTTCTCAACGTCCTTCTGCTTACGCCTGAAGAGGTGGAGGAGCTGATCCGCACGGGAGGCTTCCAGCAGGCGATACACGTCTTGGCATGGTTTATGGCGAAAGATCGTTACGATTCACGGCACGCATGAACAAGACTCTGCTCGCAAGCTTGCTTGCAAGAGCTGAGGATGGTTCATGTATGACCTGCGAAGCAGGAACATAAACTCCATGAATAATCGTAGCACGAAGTGCGGAGAAGCTGCGAAGCAGCGGATTATGAATGGTGTTTGAGTTGCCGTGAATCAGGATTATATATCTTGAGAGGAGATTATGAAAATGGAAGAAAACAAGACGCAGGAAAAAAAGGTAATGCTGTCGGGGATCCAGCCCAGCGGAGATCTGCATCTGGGAAATTATCTGGGTGCGATCAAGAACTGGTCGGACAGGGTCAACGAGTTTGAATGCTATTACTTTATGGCGGATCTGCACACCATCACGGTGAGACAGGATCCCAAGGAGCTTCGCAGACGTTCCTTTGAAATGCTGGCACTTTACATCGCCTGCGGTCTGGATCCGGAGAAAAATACGCTGTTTCTGCAGTCCCACGTACCGGCTCATGCGCAGCTGGGTTGGGTGCTTGACTGCTACACCATGTTCGGCGAGCTTTCCCGCATGACCCAGTTCAAGGACAAATCGGCAAAGCACAAGGACAACATCAATGCGGGACTTTTCACTTATCCTTCACTGATGGCGGCAGATATCCTGCTTTACCAGCCCCATTTCGTTCCCGTGGGCGAGGACCAGAAGCAGCATGTGGAGCTGACCCGTGATCTGGCTGTCCGCTTCAACAACATCTACGGCGACGTCTTCCGCGTTCCCGAGCCCTACATCAGCAAGGTGGGCGCAAGGATCTACGGTCTTATGACCCCGGGACAGAAGATGTCCAAATCCGTTCCCGAGGGCTGCGTTTTCCTGATGGATGAGCCCGAGGTGATCATGAAAAAATTCAAACGGGCCGTAACGGACTCTGATACGGAAAACTGCGTCCGCTACGATATGGCCAATAAGCCCGGGGTTTCCAACCTCATCGTCATCTATTCCACCATCACGGGCAAGAGCTACGAAGAAGTGGAAAAAGAATTTGAAGGCCAGGGCTACGGTAAATTCAAGCCCGCCGTGGGAGAGGCAGTTGTGGAGACCCTCCGTCCCATCCGCGAGGAGGCAAAGCGCCTGATCGCTGACAAGGCATATCTGGATTCCGTATATAAGGAAGGGGCGGAAAGGGCGTCCTATATCGCCAACAAAACCCTTCGGAAGGTATATAAGAAAGTAGGTTTTTATCAGCTTTAAAACTTATGGTTGAAAAAAGAATAATAAGGTGCTATTCTTAGATTGTGCACGTGCACGGAAGGTTGAGACCACGGATCGGTGGTGAACTTTTTCCGGTCCTGGAATATAAAATCCGGGGAGCGAAGATCCCCACATGTAGGAGGGTGAGACTATGTTGTATATCGGGGTGGATCTGGGTACCTCTGCAGTAAAGCTTTTGCTGATGGAGGGCTCGGGCAAGATTGTGAACATCGTGTCTAAGGAGTATCCTTTGAGTTTTCCCAAACCGGGCTGGTCTGAGCAGAAGCCCGAGGACTGGTGGACCCAGGTTAAGGCCGGGATCAAAGAGCTGGTAGCAGGCTCTGACGCATCCCAGGTAGCGGGCATCAGCTTCGGCGGTCAGATGCACGGACTTGTCATTCTGGATGAAAACGATAATGTGATCCGTCCGGCGATCCTCTGGAACGACGGCAGGACCACGGAAGAATGTGACTATCTGAATAACGTGATCGGAAAGGACAAGCTTTCCGAGTACACGGCTAACATTTCTTTTACCGGCTTTACCGCACCCAAGATCCTCTGGGTGAAAAAGAACGAGCCGGACAATTTCGCAAAGATCAGCAAGATCATGCTGCCGAAGGATTATATCGCATATAAGCTTTCGGGTGTTCATTGCACGGACGTTTCCGATGCTTCCGGCATGCTTTTGTTTGATGTCAAAAACCGTACCTGGTCAGATGAGATGTGCAAGATCTGCGACGTGAAGAAGGAGCAGCTTGCCAAGGTATTCGAGTCCTATGAGACAGTGGGAACCCTGCTTCCCGAAGTAGCTTCCGAGCTGGGACTTCCCGAGAGCTGCAAAGTAGTTGCCGGTGCAGGCGACAATGCGGCAGCAGCAGTGGGAACCGGAACCGTAGGCGACGGCGCCTGCAACATCTCTCTGGGAACCAGCGGTACGATCTTCATCGCTTCGAGTAAATTTGGCGTAGACGAGAATAACGCGCTGCATTCCTTCGATCATGCGGACGGCAGTTACCATCTGATGGGCTGCATGCTTTCCGCAGCAAGCTGTAACAAATGGTGGATGGACGAGATCATCCGCACAACGGATTATGCAGGGGAGCAGAAGGGTATTGATAAGCTGGGCGAGAACCATGTATTCTTCCTGCCTTATCTGATGGGTGAGCGT
>JAILKJ010000015.1 GCA_024693845.1 Lachnospiraceae bacterium | reverse complement strand
TCCACAGGGATCTACGGTGCTATGTCGGGAGCCCATATCAATGTCCTGGTTGCCGGTCTGGCGGATGTTCAGAAGATGGGGGATCTCGTCATAAAGATATCCAACACCGGAAACCAGGACATTGATATGGGCTCCCGACATAGCACCGTAGATCCCTGTGGAAGCGGGGGCTCCGCATTCCTGATCCAGAAGATATACCCCCGGCGCAGCGGGATGTTCTCCGGGCTTTAAGATCCCGCGTATGGGAGTGCTGCCTGCCTTTTTGATGTTTCCCGTGGATTTTTCCACCAGGGTGGTAATGCCACCTTCCTTGTTGGAGGGCAGGGGATTGAAATCTTCCACGTGCTTTCCGGTTCTTTGAAAGATCCCCTCCCTGACTCCTTTCACCTTCTTTATGATCTCGGCTCCCAGGACTTTCGTTTCCGCCCGGGCGGCCAGGATATGCTCCGATCCGGGAAAGCCGTTCCACTCATCCATAAACACGTATCCGCCGTTTTTTACGATATGATCCGCCGCTATGCCCAGTGCGGGATTTCCGCTGAGGGCCGTGGTCCAGTCGCTGCCGGCGCAGTGGACCGTAACGGTAAGACCGGAAACGGGCCTCTTTACCCGCTCCGTCCGCTCCGCTTCGGCCAGAAGCTCCAAGATCTTATCCTCTGCCTCTTTTTCCTCCTCCGGGCCGCTGATGCATCCGCCGATCACCTTTTGCCCGGAAGTGGAAAGTACCTCTGCGATCTTTGTAAGATCCTCCGATCCTTCGACATCGAGCAGAAATGCGGCATAAATATTCCGGGACAGAGCCGTGTGGATCAGATCATGCTTTTGTTTCTCCGAAAGCCTGCCGCCCTCCGAAAGGTTTGGATCTGCCACCAGCCAGAAAGCGCCGGTTTGATCGGAAAGGCGTTTCGCCAGAGCATTCGCCTTTACCGATGTCGGAAAAAGCATGACATAATTGGCCACTCCAAACCCTCCGTCCGTTCGCGGAAACACGTTTATCGTGGGGGATTCTTTCAGAAAACGGCTGCCGTACTCTTCGCAAAGCTCCTCGGTGATATCGATGAGGTTATGCTCGTGAACCCAGGATCCTGCCTTCAGATCCTCTTTCAGCCTTCCTATGGGAATGCCGTATTTTATTATGGTGGCTCCGGCCGGCAGGTCATAAAGTAAAACCTTATGCCCTGCCGGGATCTCTTCCCTTATGGTAAGAGCGGATACCGTCTCTCCCGCGGAAAGCTTTGCCGGTGCGACTCCCACATTGTCTTTACCGTCTATTACAAAAATGCTCCTGCTCATTATCAGTCCTGACCTGCTCCCGTAAGTACATCCGTGGAAGGGGTGTAATCGCTTCCGAAATACTTCTCGTTCAGCTCTTTGGATTTGCCTTCGGTCACTACCTCATACAGGGCCTTGTTGATATCTGCTACCAGCTGCTCATTGCCCTTGCTTACCAGGAAATAGCTGAACAGTCCGTCGCTTGTGCCATAGCCCTTTAAGAAGTTCACCTTCAGATCCAGACCGAACTCAGGCTGATAATAACCGTAGTACATCGGTGCGTCGATGGTGGTGAAATCATACTTGCCGTCCTGGATGGCCTGCAGCTGATTTGCCAGATCCTCTTCGGTATAGGTAAGGGTGATGGGGTTATCCGGATTTGCATCGTTGTAGTTCTCTACGTTGGTGGTCTGGTTTACGGCTGCCTGGCCCACAAACTCAAGGCCTGCCAGATCGGAATAATCCAGTACCTCTCCCTCGGGCAGATCCACATCCTTTCCGGATACGATGATCAGCTGATTGGCAAATACTGGATCCGTAAAGAGATATTTTTCCTTTCTCTCATCGTTCATTCCGAAGTTGTTTACACCAAGCTGATACCTGTCGGAATCAAGTCCTGCGAAGATGGACTGAAAATCCGTTACTTCCCACTTCAGATCATACTGGGGAAGCTTTTCGAAAATGGCATTTACCAACTCGATATTCTGTCCTACCAGCTCGTTGTTGTCATCATAATAGGTAAAAGGTCTGGGGCTTGCGCCTGTAACTGCAACGATGGTCTTTACTTCTCCTGCAGGAGCTTCAGCGCTCTCCTCGGCTGCCTCAGCCTCCTCATTTGCGGGGGCTTCGGTTTCTTCTGCTGCGGGCGCCTCGGCCGTTTTCTGCTCTGCCTGTTGCGTGTCATCTGCGGGAATGCTGGCGGAAGCCGTGGATCCGCATCCTGTAAGCATACCTGCTGCCAGGGCAGCTGCTGCTATGATTCCTGTGATCTTCTGTGCTGATTTGATTTTTTTCATTTTTTTCTCCTCCTTAGATGAAATTTGTATATTCGGTCCGCAGGATTTACTCCCGGGACGGAATAGCGTTTTTGAATATCCTGCCGTCCTTCATAATGAGCAGGAGGTTATCCGGATCCGAAAGAATATCCAGATCCTCTGCGGGGTTTCCTTCGGTTATGAGAAGGTCCGCGAAAGCTCCCTTTTTGATCACTCCGATCTCCCCCTCGGGATAGGGATTCTGATAGGTGGTAAGCTTTGTCAGCTCGTTTACATTTCCCGTAGCTGCCCTAAGGCCCGCAAGGCTTCCCCATCTGTCCTTGTAATGGGACAGATCCTTCGGATTTCCCGCATTGGAATCCGTTCCGAAAAGAAGGGTCAGCCGATACTTTTCGATCAGCTCCGCCTCCCTCTTTTCTCCGGCGCTGACACGAAGCTGCTTGGCCCGCCTTATGGGATGCTCCATGATGATGGGCGGTGCCTCGGCTGCCATATTGGGACAGGGATCGATGAAGGCTCCCGCATCGGCCAGGGCTCTGGCGCATTCCTCATCCATGAGCTGACAGTGTTCAAAGCTTTTTACCCCTGCCCTTACGGCCCTGAGGATCGCTCCCGGGGTATAAAGGTGAGCCATTACGTAGGTTCCGTAATCCGCCGCCGCACCTACTGCGGCTTCCATCTCTTCCCTGGTAAACTGAACGGTGTCTATGGGGTCGCTCAGCGACATCACTCCTCCCCCGGCCATGATCTTGATCTGCGAAGCCCCCAGGAAAAAGTTTTCCCTCACTCCCCGAAGGACCTCAGGTACTCCGTCCGCATACCAGGCTTCCCCTGTCATGGCAGCTCCGGATGCGTAGACCCGATCGAACAGGCGAAACTCCGATTTACTCTGTCTGAAATCCGCATGGCCGCTGGTCTGGGTCAGAAATGCGTTGGAGGGAAAGATCCTCGGCCCCTCCACGATCCCTTCGTCGATCCCCTGCTTTAGTCCGTAGGTGATACCTCCGGCATCCCGGACGCTGGTAAAGCCTTTCCTTAAAAATTCTTTCGCATTGGCTACTCCCTGTACCACCTTCTGATCCACCCTGTCATCAAAGACACGGGAATGAGCAATGTGTACATGACAGTCCGTAAGGCCCGGGATCAAGGTATATCCCCCGGCATCGATCAGGGTATCGATCTGCTCCGATCCGAACTCTCCGGATACGATGTCTTCTATTTTGTTATCCTGAATGATGACGGAAACTCCTTTTAAAAGCTCTTCGTTAATGCCGTCAAACACATTCACGTTTTTTATGGCCGTCCGCATTTTTTCCTCCTCTATATCACATAGTCGTCTCCGGTACGCAGCATATTGATGTTCCGAAGGAAAATCCGAAGTCTTTCGTTTTCGGGATTGTCAAAGATCTGCTTAGGAGATCCGTCGGCTACAATCTTTCCCTCCTCCAGGAAGATGATCCTGTCAGCCACATTTTTTACAAAGTCCATCTCATGCGTGACAAGGAGGATGGTATATCCGTCCTTTGCGGCCTGCTTTATGGTCAGGAGCACCTCTCCCACCAGCTCGGGATCCAGGGCGGAGGTGGGCTCATCCATGAGGAGCAGCTTGGGCTTTAAGGCAAGGGCTCTGGCGATGGCCACCCTTTGCTGCTGTCCTCCGGACAGATGCCGCGGGTAATGATACAGTCTGTCGCCCATTCCCACTTTTTCCAGCTCCTTTAAGGCCAGCTTTCTCGCTTCGTCCTTCGGGATCTTTTTTACCACACGGAGCCCTTCCATCACATTTTCCAAAGCATTTCTGTGCTTGAAGAGATTGAACTGCTGAAAGACCATCTCCGTATGCTGACGCAGCTGCAATTTTCTTTGGGAGGTCAGCTGCGCCAGATCGAAGAAATCTCCCTCTATGCTGATCTGCCCTTCCTCCGGTTTCTCCAAAAGATTGATGCACCGAAGGAGGGTGGATTTCCCGGTTCCTGAGGGACCGATGATGGCTACCACCTCTCCCTCTTCAATGCTTAAATCAATCCCGTCCAGCACGGTATTTTTTCCGAACGCTTTCTTTAATCCTTTGATCTGTACAAGGCTCATGTAAGCACCTCTTTTCTGCCGTTTGCAAGGGACGGTCTGTTCGCTGCAGCCGGCTCCTGTTTTTCGCTTCTTTCTCTTTCTCCTCTCGCTTCAGCTTCTGCGCCCTTTTCCCCTTCCGGGACCTTTCCGCTTTCCGGGGGCTGCTCCGGAATGGCGATCCTCTTTTCTATCGCCTGCAGAACCCGTTCCAGGAAGAAGGTAATGACCCAGTA
>JAILKJ010000007.1 GCA_024693845.1 Lachnospiraceae bacterium | reverse complement strand
GGCAATGTTTTCACCCTGTTTCATCCTGGCGATGAGTTCATAGGCTTTCTCTGTCTTGTTGTATTCATGATAGCTGGTCATCGGTGTATGGATATCAAAATAGTTCAGCAGCTTAATGCTGTTTCTGGTATCCTCGCAGGCGATCAGATCTGCCTCTTCCAGGGTCTGTCTGATCCGCGGGGACATATCTCCCAGATTACCGATGGGTGTGGCACACAGATAGAGCATGCCGTGCTGATTGCTTTCCATTTTATTTCCTCTTATAATCCGGTGCCTTGTAAATCTCGTAGATCTCATCGGTGTAATCACCGTCGTCTTTGTAGACGATCAGGGGCTTTTCCACGGTAACCCTGCTCTTACCGTCCTTTGCCGCTTCGATCAGGACCATGTTGGGCTCATCCGAAAGATGGGGATGAACGAAGCGGATCCTCTTGGGCTCCATACGGTTCAGGGTAAGGGTAGTCAGGATCTCAGCCAGCCGGAAAGGCCTGTGCACCAGAAACAGTTTCCCTCCGCTAACAAGTAAGCGATAGCTAACTTTTGCCACATCCTCAAAGGTGCAGGCCACCTCATGTCTTGCAATGAGCTTGGCCTCTGCATCATTTGTAAGTCCGTGTCCGGCGATCATATAAGGCGGATTGCAGGTTATCACGTCAAAAGAGGCCAAACCGAAGGTCCGGTCCGCCTCTTTCAAATCTCCCGTTACTATATCGATCCTGTCCTCCAGATGATTCAGAAGGACGCTGCGGCGGGCCATATCTGCACTTTCTTCCTGAAGCTCCAATCCGGTAAGATGCGATGCCTGCGTCTTTGCCTCCAGCAGGATCGGCAAAATACCGGTGCCGGTGCCAAGATCCAAAACCCGCTGCCCCTTGGAAACCTTTGCAAACCCGGACAAAAGCACTGCATCTATACCGAAGCAGAACTTGTCCGGATCCTGCAGGATCCGATAACCGTTGATCCCAAGATCATCAACTCTCTCGTTTGCCATTATCTGTGTCATGATCCTTCTTCGGGCCCTTGCCCTGCTGGTTTCCCCTGTTGTTATTGTTATGACCCTTCCGGTTACGATTACCGGAGCGGTTGCGATTGTTGTCGTTGTTTCTCTCGCCACGATCGTTGTTTCTGTTATCGCGCTCGCCGCCGTTTCTGCGTCCGCCCTTGTGGTCGCCGCGGCCCTTTTTACCCTTCTGGTTATCGCCGCCTTCTTCCTGCTTTTCTCTGGTCTGGTCTTCTTCATCGGCCTCTACCAGCTTCTCAAGCTCCTTCTCTTCGGCGATCTCCTCAGCGATCTCGGCTTTGTTCTTTTTCTTATCCTTGCGACGGTTGTTCTTGTTTCCGCCCTTCCTGGGTTCGAAGGTCAGATCCTCCACCTTGTATTCGTGGATCTCCCGGTCGCCGTCCTCATCATCCACAAGCACCTTTACGGTCTGACGAAGAACATTGACGGAATGTACCTCACCCTCCAGGGTGCCGTCCTTTTCCTTGACCGTATCACCCACACCGGGCATCAGTTTGTTGAGGTATTCGTAGGTATCCTCTTCGTTCTTAAGGCAGCACATCAATCTTCCGCAGACACCCGAGATCTTGGTGGGGTTTAAGGAAAGGCTCTGCTCCTTGGCCATCTTGATGGAAACCGGTGCAAAATCGGACAGGTATACGTGGCAGCAAAGGGGGCGTCCGCAGATACCGATACCGCCCATCAGCTTGGTCTCGTCCCTGACACCGATCTGACGAAGCTCGATCCTGGTACGGAACACGCCGGCCAGGTCCTTTACCAGATCTCTGAAATCCACTCTGCCGTCTGCCGTAAAATAAAACAGCACCTTGTTGTTGTCAAAGGTATATTCCACATCGATGAGCTTCATATCCAGCTTGTGCTCGGCGATCTTTTCCTTGCAGATCTTAAGGGCCTTTTTCTCTTTTTCGCGATTGGCCTGCTCCTGCTCATCATCTCTCTTGGTGGCGATCCTGAGGATGGGCTTGATGGGTGAACCGATGCTCTCCTCGTCTATTTCCTTCAGCTCTCCCACCACGGTTCCGTATTCCGTACCGCGGGCCGTTTCCACGATGACATGGAGGCCTCTTTTTACCGGAAGGTTTCCGGGGGTGAAGTAGTATACCTTTCCGGCGTTGCGGAAGCTGACTCCGATAACTTGTATCATAAAACTAGTTCTCCTTTATGGTCAAAAGCAAAAGCTCCATGGTCATATCAAAGCTGACGTTTGCACGAAGCCTTGCCTTTGCTTTTTCGAGGGCCTCGAGAATGATCTCGATCCCTTCATAAGCGCTTTGGTTAGCCACATTCTTGATGTACTGGATCTCATCCTTGAAGATCAGATGGTTGGCATCGTTGGTAGCTTTGAACAAAAGCACGTCACGGTACCATACGGAAAGGATGTCCAGATAATCGTTGATGTCGATCTTGTAATCCTTGATCTTGTTAATGGCGGAAACGATATCCGTGATCTCCATATCGCGGATATAGCGAAGAAGACTTACCGCCTCGGTCTTGATATTGTCAAATTCCTCGCTGGCAGCCAGGGCCTTGGCCTTACCCAGATTTCCCTGGGCAAAAGCGGTGCACACATCTGCCTTATAATCCGGGATCTGCAGCTCACGCATCAGATAGGATTTGATCAGATCATCGGGCACCGGTTTCATGTTCAGCACCACGCAGCGGCTGACGATGGTCTGCAGCATGACCTCCATGTTCGAGGTAAGCAGCATGATCAGTGCGTATTCCGGCGGCTCCTCCAGGGTCTTCAGGAGAGCATTTTGTGCCTGAACCGTCATTTTTTCCGCTTCGTTGATAATATAGATCTTCCACTTGCCGGTGTAAGGCTTGATCATGATGTTATCATTGATCCCGATCCTGATATCCTCAACACCGATGGTGGCGGGCTTTTCATGCATCACCTTGATGATGTCGGGATGACTGCCGGCATTGGCCTGTCTGCAGGCATGACATTCACCGCAGGGTTCGATCCCGCCCTGCTCGCATTCCAGCGCCTGAGCAAAAACTCTGGCGATGAACTCCTTGCCGCTGCAGCGATCTCCGTTGATGATATAAGCATGGGAAATCTTTCCGGAGGAAAGGGCATTTTTGAAATGCTCCACGATCTGCGGCTGTCCGTATACATCCTGAAATGTAGCCATATTGCTGCCTCCCTGACAATGCCTGCCTTAACTTCAGATACCCTGATCGTTAGTCTCTGCTGATTTTTGCTCTCAGGTAAAAATATCCAGTATCAGTCCCTCGATCTCCCCGATCTTCGAAAGGATGGCCAGATGATCCTTTTCATCCTTGCAAAGCTCCTGGGCAAGGGCATCCAGCGTATCGTCCACCTGCTTGATGATCCCGTAAACCCGGTGGCGTCCCCGTCTGTCCAGGAAGTTTTCCCTGGAAAACTTGTGGCTTCGGTTGACGACCTCGTTCATAAAGGATTTGATCAGCGTACGATACCGCTTCATATCCTTGATATCCATCTTTTTGGAGATCCGTTTTCCCTGCTCGGAGATCTCCTCCATCATTCCTACCAGCTGCTCCTGGAGCCCGGCTTCATCGATCCGACTGGCAAGTATGAATTTAAAACCGCCGTCTGCCTGCTGGTTAGCGGATGCTTCCTGCGTCTGGGCTACCTGCTGCAGCTGATCGACGCGCATTCCCATTCCCATTGAATCCATGGCCTGCTCCTTTCCCTAAGTATATCGGCTGTTTCACCGGCCTTGGGAGTCCCCGGTCTGTATCGACTTTATAAACTGTTTCATTTCCGTAAGGCAATTTCGCAGATCGTCGTTTCGAAACTCTTTATCGACCCCCGCTGCCGCTTTTTTATCCGGGGAAAAATCCTCTTCATCTGCCAGAAAACGCCGGCACATCTCGCTGTATTTCGGGTTTTGCTGACGCCGTTCCCGGTTCAGGGCCCGCTGCAGCCTGTCGCCGTCATCGGTTTCGATCATCATGGGAAGGACGCGATCTTTGCCGTAATAGTCGCGGATCTTCACATAGGACTGAAGGGTTCCGATCATGATATAGTCATGCTTTGCGGGGTCCACGGCTCCGTCATCCACGGTAAAATAGTTCCAGTCGCCGTGCATGGTGGCGTAGGTCCGCTTCTCGATCACCCGGCCCTCAGCCTCCAGCGCCTCCATCTCCTTAGCCGACACGAAATGATACTCCACGCCGTCCTTTTCATTGCTCCGGATCGGCCTTGTGGTGTACATCACAAGGGTCTCAAGGGCTAAAGACGGATCCTGTAAAAGCTTCTTAAAGACCGTGTCTTTTCCGGATGAACTTTTTCCCATGATATAAAAAATGTGTCCCATCGCCTGCTTTCCTATTGCACGCACTGTTAATCCGTACCTTTTATCTTACCATATATCTGTCTGTTTCACAACGAAAGCGAAGGAGAAGTTTGGATTTTACACTACTACCTCAAACCCCTGTCCGCTCCGGATCAGATTGGGAGTGGTCCCGGAAAGATATGTGATCCTGTCTGCCAGCTCCTTTGTGATCTCTTCCCCCGGTACCAGGATCGGAATGCCCGGCGGATAGAAGAAGATAAACTCCGCCGAAACCCTTCCCGCCGCATCTTCCGCGGAAACGGTTTCCTTAGGCCTGTTTACCGCCTCGGAAGGGAGCATGATCTGTCTCGGCAATATCCCGATAGCTCCGGCATCTTCCCGATCTTCCCTTGCGATGTTTTCCGCTGCGTTATTTCCCGCTGCCCTGTCTTCTGCCCGCTCCTCCAGCGTAACATCGATGGCAAAAAGTGCAGATGCCAGCCGATCAAAACCCTCCCGGGTATCCATGACGGAGGTCATTGCCAAAGCATAGGAGGTGGTTGCCATCTCCATATCCAGCTCATAGGTTTTAAGCAACTCATCCGCAAGAGCGTAGCCGTCGTATCTTTCCTTACTGCCTTGTTTATACAGATGATCCTTTACCGTGATCACAATCTTCGACGGATCCTGACCTCTCCCTGATACATCCTCCGATGCTTCGTTCACCGCAAGATGTGTAAGATCCCTTGTCCTTTCCCGAAAGTCCTTCAGCCGGTTTTGGTAAGCATCAAACAACTCCATGCCCTGCTTTTCCAGCGTGGTAAACAGATGACTGACCGATGCCATGAGCACATAGGACGGGCTGGAGGTCTGCAGCATGGACAGATACAAAGACAGCCTTTGCTCATCCACTCGTTCGCTCATCACATGGATGACAGCCGTCTGGGTCAGGGCGGGAAGAGTCTTGTGAAGACTCTGGATCACTATATCCGCACCTTCATAAATGTTTTCAAAACCCTTCATGAAACGAAGGTGCGCGCCGTGTGCTCCGTCAACGATCAGAAGCCCTCCCTTTTCATGCACCGCATCCGCAATGGGCTTAAGATCCACGCAGCCTCCTTCATAGGTAGGCATGGTCAGAAAGAACGCAAACGGCTTGGATAAAACCGGTCCTTCAAGCACCGGAAAAGTGCCCCCTTCCAGATCCTCTCCGGTAAAATACACCGGCTTTAAGCCTCCCAGGATCAGGGCATGATAGGCAGATCTGTGGCTTCCCCGGTCAAGAACAATGGTATCCCCGGGCCTTGTCTGGGAACAGATGGCTGAGAGAACCCCTGCGGTGCTACCTCCCACCAGGATATGACTGCAGCGGGATCCGTAAACAGATGCGATCCGCTCTTCCTCCTTTAAGATCAGGCCTTCTGCGTGATGCAGGTTGTCATAGCCTTCGATCTCGGTAATATCGATCTTTGCGACCGTTGCCAAAAAACCTGCCTCATCCGGCAGGTTTCTTTTATGTCCCGGCATATGAAATGGGTAGCGCCGGGACTTATCCAGTTCTCTCAGCGCCTGATACAGATCTTCCATATAACAATTCCCTTCTGTTATCTTCGATGGATGGTCTCCATCAACGAACAGTATTTATCCGCCATAGTCACGATCCAGGCTTCCCGGCAGGCAGGGGGCCGAAGGGTCAGGGGCCACATGTGCTTTCCGATGATGTCCCGCTGCCGGTCCGTCAGCTTAAAATCCCGCTCGGCATTTTTCAGAGCCGTTCCCGGATGGGTAAAGCCATGCATCTTGTAAAAATGCAGGATCTCATTCAGACCAACCTTTTTCCCATGCCAGTCATATCCGAAATAGTCATGCAAAAGTGCACCCCGGATCAGATCCCGGTCCGAAACCTTCACCTTCAGTCCGCGACTGACCAGAACTGCCGTCTTGGCTACACGGATGCTGTGATCCATGACGGATACTTTTCCATGCTGGATGGGCTTGGAA
>JAILKJ010000065.1 GCA_024693845.1 Lachnospiraceae bacterium | reverse complement strand
GATGAGATCGTCAGCGATTTTTCCATTATCGTGGACGGCAATAACGAGTTTGCCTTTACCGAGGACGGTACGAAACTGCAACGATTTCTGGCTGACGTTTACGGCAAGCAGAAGATCGAGGACATGGACTACTCCATGAAGACCTCCACGGCGGCACAGGTCATCGAATACCTGGCCGGCAGCAAGAAGTTCGGCATCGGTGAATACATGGATCCCAATGACCGCAAATCCGGTTTCATCGTGGGAAGCGGCTATACCAAGGAGAAGCTTTTAAAGATCGTCACCATCCGCTATGCCATGAGTCTTAACAGCTTCCAGAAATATATCGCCACAACGGTGGCTGAGGACGTATCCGACAGGACCGTTGCCATGGTCATGGAAAACTCCGACCGCTTAGAGGGCGTTTCCGTTGCGGACGATACCATCCGCAAGTATGTTGACAGCATTTATTTTTCCCATATCATCGGCTACATCGGCAAGATCTCCACGGAGGAGTATGAGAACCTGTCACGGGAGAACGAGGAGTATGCCCTGACCGATATCGTGGGTAAGGCCGGCATCGAGCAGTACATGGAGACTACGTTGCAGGGACGCAAAGGCCGGGAGATCGTCTACGTGGACAATCTGGGAAAAGTGATCGAGACGAGTCAGAGAACGGAGCCGGTGACCGGAAACAACGTCTATCTGACCATTGACATGAAGCTGCAAAAGGCGGTGTACCATCTTCTGGAGCAGAAGATTGCGGGTATCCTGCTTTCGAAGATCCAGCCCATCAAGGAATTCACCCTGGGTGAGAACGAGTCATCTTCCCATCTGCAGATCCCGATCTATGATGTGTATTTTGCCCTGTTCAACAACAGTGTTATCGATATCGGACATTTTACCCATGAGTCGGCAAAGCAGACGGAGCGCGAGGTCTTTTCGATCTTCCATAACAAGCAGGACCGGACCATTGCAAGGCTGAGGGACGAGATGCTTTCTTTGGATACACCCTATGACAGACTTGATCTGGAATATCAGGTCTATCAGTTAGCCATTGTTAACCTTTTGGAGGACAAGAACTACATCCTGAAGGATGAGATCAACGAAGAGGATGAGACCTACCTGGCCTGGAAAAAGGATGAAAACATCAGTCTGAAGACCTTCCTTACCCACCTGATCGGTCAGGGCTGGGTAGATGTGACCAAGCTGGAGCTGGACGGTAAATACTCCGACTCCGATGAGGTCTATGAGAAACTGGTGGAGGTGATCTGCGATCAGCTTCGGCAGAACGACTATTTCAACAGACGTCTGTACAAATACATGCTCCTGGATGATGAGATCACCGGTGAGCAGGTCTGCCATCTGCTTTCCGAGCAGGAGCTGGTGGAGACAACGGCTGAGGAGATGGCCCAGTTGGACAGCGGAGAAAAGACCGCCTATGCATTTTTGACGGATAAGATAAGGCACCTGGAGATCACGCCGGCCCAGCTGGCTCTGGATCCCTGCTCCGGATCCTGTGTAATCACGGACCCTTCCAACGGAGAGGTGCTGGCATGCGTCAGCTATCCCGGCTATGACAATAACAAGCTGAGTAATTCCATCGATTCGGAATACTATAACAAGATCTACAACGATCTTTCCCAGCCTATGTGGAACTATGCAACCCAGCAGCTTTCCGCCCCCGGTTCCACCTTCAAGATGGTCACCAGTGCGGCTGTGCTGGAAGAGGGGGTTATCACCGACGGAGAACAGATCACCTGCCACGGTGTCTGGGATACCATTTCTCCGCCGGCTAAGTGCTGGATCTCCCCCGGTGCCCACGGAGCGCTTACCATCTCCCAGGCCATCGAGCATTCCTGTAACTATTTCTTCTACGAGTCATCCTACCGGATGAGTCTGAACAACGGGATCTATGACAGCGAACAGGGTCTGGAAAAGCTGCATAAATATGCGGATATGTTCGGTCTGACGGACAAATCCGGCATTGAGCTTTCGGAGAGCAGTCCCAAGGTATCGGATTATGACTCCATCCGTTCCGCCATCGGACAGGGTACCAACAACATGTCCACCGTGGGACTGGCCAGATACGTGACCACCGTTGCCAACAGCGGCAACTGCTATGATCTGAGCCTTATTGACAAGACCACGGATACCCAGGGCAATCTTCTTCGGGAGTATACGCCAAGATTGCGTAATACCGCGGATCTTTCCCAGGGCACCTGGAATGCCATTCATGCAGGTATGCGCAAGGTGGTGGAGAGCAAGGAATACTACGAGGACCTTCCGGTGCAGGTTGCGGGCAAGACCGGAACGGCCCAGGAGAACAAACGCCGGGCCAACCACGCCCTGTTTGTCTGCTATGCACCTTATCAGAATCCGCAGATGGCCATGGCCTGCCGTATCGCCAACGGATATGCTTCCGACTATGCGGCGCAGATGGCCAAGGATGTGATCAAATACTACTTTAATGTGGAGAAGGAAGAGGACCTGATCACCGGCAAAGCCAGCGATATCACGGTCGTTTCCCACGCAGGAGATTAAGATGTTACGTAACTATCGGCTCAGAGATTATGATTTCAGGCTGATCGCCTATATGATCGCCATTACGGTGATCGGTATCATGGTGATCGGAAGTGCGGAGGATGCCTATATGAGCAGGCAGCTCATGGGCTTTATCGGTGGACTTTTCTTTATGATCCTCCTGTCTTTGTTTGATTATTCGGTGTTCCTGAAGCTGTATTGGGTCTTCTACGGCATGACCGTGGGACTGCTTTTACTGGTGCATTTTTTCGGAAGAACGGTCAATCACGCAAAGCGCTGGGTGGAGATCGCCGGTATCCAGTTTCAGCCCTCGGAGACGGCGAAAATTTTATTGATTTTATTCTATGCTCAGTATATTATGAAAAAGAAAGAGAGCATCAGTTCCTTTAAGACCATACTGGCTATGGTTGTTCTTTTATTGCCTCCGCTGTATCTGATCTACAAGCAGCCGGATCTGTCCACCAGCATTCTGATCGTGCTGGTGTTCTGCAGTCTTTTGTATATCGGAGGGCTCAGTTACAGGATCATTCTGGGATTCCTTGTTGTGGCAGTGCCGGTGGGGATCATTTTCCTGACATTGGTCCTGCAGCCGAACCAGACCATCATCAAAGATTATCAGCAGACACGTATCCTGGCATGGCTGAACCCGGATGAGTATTCCACCTCCGAGGGATACCAGCAGGATAATTCCAAGATGGCGATCGGAAGCGGACAGCTTAAAGGCAAGGGGCTTGACAATGAGGACATCAGTTCCGTCAAGAACGGTAACTTCATTTCCGAGCCGCAGACGGACTTCATTTTTGCCATAGTGGGAGAGGAGCTGGGCTTTGTGGGAAGCAGTGCGGTGATCATACTGTTGCTTCTCATAGCTCTGGAATGCCTGAATATCGCAAGAAAGGCGAAGGATCTTGCGGGTATGCTGGTGGCGTCGGGCATGGCCTCCGTGGTGGGCTTTCAAACGTTTATCAACGTTTCCGTTGCTACGGGTATCATGCCGAATACCGGAATCCCCCTTCCTTTTGTCAGCTATGGTCTGACCAGCCTTTTAAGTCTCTATATCGGGATGGGGATCGTCCTGAATGTAAGGCTTCAGGCAGAGCGAAAGTTCGTATAAGTATCGGGGTACGTAAAGGGAAAAGCAAACAAAGGAGAAGGTAGTATGAATGTTGCGCTGATCGCGCATGACGCGAAGAAGAAGCTGATGCAGAATTTCTGCATCGCTTACAGGGGAATCCTGAGCAAAAATGATCTTTATGCTACGGGAACAACGGGCAGACTGATCGAAGAAGTAACGAATCTGACGGTGCATAAGCAGCTGGCAGGGCATCTGGGAGGAGAACAGCAGATCGGAGCACAGATTGAGAACAATGAGATCGATCTGGTGATCTTTCTCAGGGATCCGCTTACTCCCAAGACCCACGAGCCGGATGTGAACAATGTGGTGAAGCTGTGCGATATGCACAACATCCCGCTGGCCACCAATCTGGCCACCGCCGAGCTTCTGATCAAGTCACTGGCCCGGGGAGATATGGAATGGAGAGAAATGTACAAATAAGGCCGGTGGCGCTGCTCTGCGTTTCCGTCCTTTGCATTGCCCTGCTATCGGGCTGTGGGCGGAAAAAGCCCGAGATGATGTATAAGCTGGATCAGGATGTTTCTTCTTTTGCCATCGATATGAAGGGTGAGCAGGAGATGACATCCACAAGAGCACGGGAGTTTGCCGCGGATCTGTGTGTCAGGGATGAGACCACCCTGTCGGCCAATTCGGTGGATACCACAGAGTCCCTTTCCGTGGTACTCTGTGATGTGAACAGGGGCCGGGTGATTTATGCCAAGGATGAGACCCTGCAACTTCCGCCTGCATCCCTTACGAAGGTGATGACCGCGCTGGTGGCTCTTGAGAACTGTTCGCTGGATGAGGTGCTGACAGCTTCCGAGAATGTGAAGATCACGGAATCCGGAGCCACCCTCTGCGGACTGGACGCCGGAGATACCATGACCATGGACCAGGCGCTTCACGCACTGCTGATGCAATCGGCCAACGATGCTGCCGTGATGATCGCGGAGCATGTGGGGGGCAGTGTGGAAGGCTTCGCCGAGATGATGAACCAAAGAGCCAAAAGCCTTGGGGCTACGGGCTGCAATTTTGTCAATCCCCACGGACTTACGGCAGACGGACATTACGTAACGGCTTATGATATGTACCTGATCTTCGCCGAAGCCATCAAGAACGAATCCTTTACTCAGATCATCCATACGGATAAGTATGAGACGGTCTATCATAATGCGGCGGGAGAGAGCAAAACCTACGAAGCCCATACGACGAATCTTTACCTCAAGGGAGACCAGACTCCCCCTGAAGGCGTGACTGTCATCGGCGGTAAAACCGGCACTACAACGGCCGCCAGAAACTGTCTGGTACTCATGACCAAGGACTCTGCGGGCAATCCTTATGTGTCCGTTATCCTCGGCTGCAGCGAACGTCAGATCCTCTATCAGGAAATGACGGCTCTTTTGGGGAAAATCGGGTAAAATGGTTGTCTTTTGTATCAAAAAAGGCTATACTGAATATACTTAAATATTTCTGAACAGGAGGACTGCTATGGTACAGCTTATAGTCGGTAACAAAGGAAAGGGCAAGACCAAACATCTGCTCGAGAAGGTAAACACACAGGTTCAGGAGTCTTCCGGTAATATCGTTTACCTGGATAAGAGTGCAAAGCACATGTATGAATTGAATAATAAGGTCAGACTGATCGATCTTTCCCAATATGATTTGGCAACCAGTGATGAATTTATCGGTTTTCTGTATGGTGTGATCTCTCAGGATCACGATCTGGAGCAGATGTATCTTGACAATTTCCTGAATCTTGCGCGTATCGAAGATCAGAACGATCAGATCGAAGCAGTGATCGGCAAGCTGGACAAGATGAGTGAGAAGTTCAACGTGGATTTCATCCTCAGCGTCGGCTGCAATGAAAGCGATCTGGCAGAGGGACTTAAGTCCAAGATCATCGTTTCCCTGTAAGAAATAAACGGCATCAGCCGTTCAAACAGCCTCGGCTTACCGGGGCTGTTTTTGGAGTGAAGAATTTGAGCAGAGAGAATAGCAATATCACCAATATCGGCGACTATCGCAGAAAGCCGCTGAATATGAATATCGGTCTAGTGATCCTGCTGCTTTTGTTTGTCTATTTCATTATCTGTGTCATCGGATATTTCAGGACCAAGCACATCGTCAGCTATGAGGTGGTCAAGGGCTCTTTGTCCGTTTCCAATGTCTATGAAGGTATCGCCATCAGGCAGGAAGAGGCCTATCATGCCTCCGGTGCCGGATATCTGAACTTCTTCGCAAGAGAAGGAGAGCATGTTGCAAACGGTGATCTGGTCTATTCCATCGACGGCTCCGGGAAGATCTCGGAGATGCTTTCCACCCAGCGGGAGGAGATGCTTTTGTCGGAAGAGGATCTTGACTCCCTGCAGCATCAGATGATCCAGTTCCAAAAGGAATTCGATAAGAACCACATGAGCAGCGCTTACACCTTCCAGGAGCAACTGGCATCCTCCACCCTGAAGCTTTCCAACTACAACGTGCTGGATCAGCTTAAAATGGTCAGCGGATCGGAGAATGCGGACTTTGTCTATGCACCCAAGAGCGGAACGGTGGTCTTCGGTTCCGACGGTCTGGAGGATCTGAAGCCGGAAGACGTGACCATGGCACTTTTTGAAGAAAAGGCAGAGCGTAAGGCACCTGCTTCCGGAGATCTGGTTTCGGCAGATGACTTTGCCTACAAGCTCATCGATAATGAGAACTGGTCAGTGGTAATTCCCATCACACCGGAGCGGGCGGCAGAGCTTCAGGAGGCCGAATACGTCAAGGTGAAGTTTTTGAAGAACCAGTATGAGTCATGGGCCAGGGTGACAACCCTGTACAATGCGGACAGCACTTTTGTCCAGCTGGATTTCACCAACTCCTGTATCACTTTTGCCCAGGATAGGTATATCAGTCTTGAGGTCATGCTGAACCAGCAGGAGGGACTGAAGGTTCCCAACAGCTCCATCATCACCAAGGATTTCTTCCTGATCCCCAAAGAGTATAAGCTGGATTCTAAGGGATCGAAGGACGGCGGTTTCATGCAGGAGACCTATGACGAGGAAGGGAATCCGAAGACGGCGTTTAACGACGGCAAGATCTACTATGCCGATGATGATTACTACTATGTGGATACGGACAGGTTTAAAGCCGGCGACAGGATCCTGATGCCGGATCAGGCCGGATCCGTTTATGTGATCAGCCGGATGAGCACCCTGGAAGGTGTATATAACATGAACAAGGGCTATGCGGATTTTACGGTGATCACGGTGCTGTATCAGAACGAGGAATACTCCATCATCAAGTCCAACACCAAATACGGACTTTCCGAGTATGACTTCATCGTGCTGGATGCGGCCAGTGTGAAGCCGGATCAGCTGGTCTTTGAGTAAGAGGTGGATATGAGTCAGTTAGTCAGTCAATACGACAGCGTTTTGGAAAGAGTTAATGAGAGCAGGAAAAGAGCAGGCCGGGAGGATGAGGTAACCCTCATCGCGGTCAGCAAGACCCATCCTGCTGAGGATATTCAGACCCTGTACGACCACGGAGTAAGAGAGTTCGGAGAGAACAAGGTTCAGGAGCTGGTGGATAAGTACGAGCAGCTCCCGAAGGATATCAAATGGCATCTGATCGGGCATCTGCAAAGGAACAAGGTGAAATACATTGTCGATAAGGTATGCCTGATCCACAGCGTGGATTCCCTGAGGCTGGCAGAGGAGATCAGCAGCCAGGCCGGAAAGAAGGGCCTCGTCTGTGATATCCTGCTGGAAGTGAATGTGGCGCAGGAGGAGAGTAAGTTCGGTATGAGCCTTGCTGAGGCGCCCGCTCTGGCGGAGCAGATCGCAGCCCTGCCCGGTGTCAGGATCAGAGGGCTGATGACCATCGCTCCCTTTGTGGAAGATGCACAGGAAAACAGGGATTTTTTTGCAAAATTAAAACAATTATCTGTTGACATAATGCAGAAAAACATTGATAATGTATCTATGGATTTTTTGTCTATGGGTATGACAGGGGATTTTGAGGTCGCCATCGAAGAAGGCGCGAACCTCGTCCGGGTCGGAACCGCGATCTTCGGACAGCGTGATTATTCCCTGCACAGTTAAGAGTTAAGAGGAGAGTTGAGCGATGAGTATTATGGACAAGATGATCAACAAGATGAGTCTGAATGAAGATCCGGATGATGATTATCTGTACGATGACGAGTACGACGAGGAAGAAGAGGAAGAAGTAAAACCGAAGAAGAGCCTGTTTTCCAAGCCGGAAACAAGCGAAGAGGAAGAATACGAAGAGGCACCGAGACCGGCACTGCGTTCCCTTCGCAAGGAAAAGGTAACCCCGATGAGACAACCTAAAAGAGGAGCAGACGGCATGGAAGTATGTGTGATCAAACCGGTAAACGTTGAGGATTCAAGAGAGATTACTGACACCCTGTTATCAGATCGTACGGTGGTTCTGAACCTGGAAGGTCTGGATGTGGATATCGCACAGCGTATCATCGATTTCACCTCCGGTTCCTGCTATGCGATGAAGGGTAATCTTCAGAAGATCTCCCATTATATCTTTATCATCACGCCCGCCAGCGTGGATATTTCCGGTGATTTTCAGGATATTCTGGCAGGCACCTTCGATGTGCCCAGCATCCATTCCGAGGGCTGAGCAGGTCATTATTGAGAATGCGGCTCAGTGCCGTGTCTAAGATCATTACAATGGTACGATCAGACTTCCTGCTGCATGCGGCAGGAAGTCTTTGTGTTTTCGTGATAAAAGATCACTAAGAGAGGAAAACAAATGGTTACGGAGATCAAGGAAAACAGAATGCCGGTTTCGTGTCCGGGTTTTCAGGATTATGACATCCTGTTTGAGAGCGGTTTTGACAAACTGGCAAAGTCCTGCAGAGCGCTGTCGGAGCAGGAGCGGAAGGTATGTATCATAACGGATACCAATGTAGAGAAGCTTTATGGCACAGCGGTAAAGGAGGCTCTGGAAAAAGAGTTCAAAGAAGTTTATTTCATCGCCTTCCCAGCAGGGGAGAGCAATAAAAATCTGGAGACGGTACAAAAGCTGTATACCTTCCTTATCGAGCATAAGCTGGGCAGAAAGGATCTGCTGGTTGCCCTGGGAGGAGGTGTTGTCGGCGATGTTACCGGCTTTACGGCAGCGACCTACCAGCGTGGCCTTGATTTTGTCCAGGTGCCCACCACCCTGCTTTCCCAGGTGGATTCCAGCATCGGCGGCAAGACCGGTGTGGACTTTACAGGATATAAAAATATGGTCGGTGCCTTCTATATGCCCAAACTGGTATATATGAACACCGATGTGCTCAAAACCCTTCCCGCAAGAGAGTTTGCCTGCGGTATGGCAGAGGTGTTGAAGGAAGCCCTGATCAAGGACGGAAGCTTTTACGGATGGCTGATCAACAGCCTTTATGAAATCGATGATCAGGAACCCGAGACCATGAAAATCCTGCTCTATAACTGCTGCAGGATCAAGAAGCAGGTGGTGGAGAACGATCCGAAGGAAGCAGGGGAGAGAGCGCTTCTAAACTTCGGTCATACCATCGGCCATGCCATCGAAAAGGCCAAGGATTTTGAACTGTTGCATGGAGAGTGTGTGGCTCTGGGCTGCGTGGCAGCTGCCTTCATTTCTTATCAGAGACAGATGCTGACCTTTGATGAATACTATGAGATCCGTGACATGTTCGTACCCTTCAACCTGCCCATCACCGTAAGGGATATCGATCCGGAGAATATCCTTGCACTGACCAAGAGTGACAAGAAGGTGGAAGGCAGCAAGATCAAATTTGTGCTTTTGAAGAAGATCGGAAAAGGGGTCATCGATACTTCTGTTACAGATGAGGAGATCCTGGCAGGGATCAAAGAGATCTATGTCAGCGAGGATGATCTGAGGGAATAAACATGAAGAATACGAAATCAAAAGGAATCATACTTATCATAGACCTGATATTTTTTGCGATCCTTCTCGCGGCCGATCAGGTGACGAAGATCCTGGCGCTGCGTTTGCAGGACAGTGACGATCTGATCCTGATCAACGGTGTTTTTCAGCTGCATTATCTTGAGAACCGGGGGGCTGCTTTTTCCATGCTTCAGGATGCTACCTGGGTCTTCGTGGTGGCTACGGTAGTGATGGCAGCTGTCATCGGATACGTGCTCTTCAAGGTTCCCGCAGGAAAGAGATATATCATGTGGCATATCTGCCTGACCATGATCGGCGCCGGCGGTATCGGCAATCTGATCGACAGACTCAGGCTTTCCTACGTGATCGACTTTTTGTACTTTTCTCTGATTGATTTTCCCGTCTTTAACTTTGCGGATATCTGCGTCACCGTAGGGGTGGCACTTTTGTTCATCTGCGTTATCTTCGTCTGGAAGGAAGATGACATGGAGTTTTTGCAGATCCGTAAAAAAGAAACAGAGAAGGATTGATATGGACGTAAAAGACCCTTCGCAGAAAACCATATTACCCGTAGAGGAGCAGATGGTCTCGGAAAGGATCGACAGGATCCTTTCGGAGCTTCTTTGTGACCGCTCCCGCAGCTTTCTGCAAAAGCTCATTGAGGACGGAAACGTAACGGTGGACGGCAGGAGCATCAAGGCGTCTTATAAGCTGCGGCCTGCGGACAGTCAGATCGAAGTACTTTTGCCGCCGCTGCAGGAACTGAAGGTGGAGCAGGAGGATATCCCGCTGGATATCCTGTATGAGGATGAGGATGTTCTGGTGATCAACAAGCCCAAGGACATGGTGGTACATCCCGCTCCCGGGCATATGACGAATACGGTGGTGGGTGCAGCTCTGTATCACTGCAAGGGAGAGCTTTCAGGTATCAACGGCGTTCTGCGGCCCGGCATCGTACATCGCATCGATAAGGATACTACGGGATCCCTCATCATCTGCAAGAATGACAATGCCCACAGATCCCTGGCTTTTCAGCTGGAGGAGCACAGCCTTCAGAGAAGCTATCGGGCGCTGGTGTGGGGGACTTTTGACGAGGCGGAAGGCATTGTGGATAAGCCACTGGGCAGAGACCGCAAAGACCGGAAGAGGATGGCGATAAGCACTCTGCCGGAGGGTAAGCGGGCGGTAACCCATTACAGGATGTTGGAAAGCTTCGACAAGGTAAGCTACATTGAATGCCGGCTGGAGACCGGGCGGACGCACCAGATCCGTGTACATATGGCCCATCTGGGTCATCCCGTTTTGTTTGATGAACTGTACGGAAGATATAAACTCAGCAGCAATGATATGGCCGATGAAAAGCTTCGCAGCAAAAGAGTGAGAACGGAGCTTGCAGCTGCAGGTCTTTCGGATCTTTCGGCCGAAGGGATACGGGGCCAGTGCCTCCATGCCATGGAGCTTGGCTTTGCGCATCCGAAGGATGGGCATATGGTATCGGTGAGCGCACCGCTTCCGGAATATTTTGAAAGGCTTCTTCGCGCGCTTCGTGGCGCCGGGGAAGGAGGGGAAAATGACTAAACAGGAATTCAGGGATATTGTTAAAACCAAATATCTGATCTTAGACGGGGCAACCGGCTCCAATCTGCAAAAGGCCGGTATGCCTACGGGAGTCTGCCCGGAAGAGTGGGTTTTGGAGCATCCCGATGCATTGATCGATCTGCAAAGACAGTTCGTGGCATCCGGGACCAATATCGTCTATGCACCTACTTTTACGGGAAACAGGATCAAGCTTGCCGAGTATGATCTGCAGGACCGTCTGTATGAGATCAACACAGAACTTGTAAAACTGTCCAAGCAGGCAGTGGGTGATAAGGCCTTTGTGGCAGGAGACCTGACCATGACCGGCAGACAGCTTTCCCCCATGGGAGATCTGGATTTCGAAGAGCTGGTAGAGGTATACAAGGAGCAGATCCGGGCGCTGGAGGAAGGCGGAGCCGATCTGCTGGTGGTAGAGACCATGATGAGCCTGCAGGAGACCAGAGCGGCGCTGATCGCAGCGAAGGAGACCACCGGTCTTCCCGTTATGGCAACGTTGACTTTTGAGGCGGACGGCAGGACCCTGTTCGGCAGCGATCCGGAAACGGCCATGATCGTGCTGCAGGCTCTCGGCGCAGATGCCGTGGGAGCCAACTGCTCCACGGGACCCGATCAGATGGCTGCTGTCATCGCAGCCATGAAGAAGGTGGCTAAGGTTCCGGTTATCGCCAAGCCCAATGCGGGACTTCCCAAGCTGGGAGAGGATGGTAAGACCGTTTATGATATGGATGCGGAGCAGTTCGCAGATCAGGCAGGTCTTTTGCTGGATGCGGGAGCTACCATCCTGGGCGGCTGCTGCGGAACGACGCCGGAGCATATTGCGGGACTTACCCGCGCAGTCAGAGAGTACGAACAGGAGCATCCCGTCTGCCTTGAGGCGGAAGAAAAAGTTAGCCTACGCTACCTGACAAGTGAGAGACAGACACTGGCCTTCGGTTTAAACGGCCGTTTCATGATCGTCGGAGAGAGGATCAATCCCACCGGCAAGAAGAAGCTGCAGGAAGAGATCCGTCAGGGAGACTTCTCGAGAGTGGAGCTGTTTGTGGAACAGCAGGAGGAGAGAGGCGCTTCCGTTCTGGATGTGAATATGGGAATGAGCGGTGTGGATGAAAAAGTGACACTGCTGAAGGTGATGGAGCAGGTGACCCAGCTGACCAGCCTTCCCCTTTGTATTGATTCCACATCACCGGCGGTAATGGAGGCGGTGCTTCGCCGCTATCCCGGCAGGGCACTGATCAATTCCGTATCCTTCGAAAAGGACCGCATGGAGAACATGCTTCCGCTGGCAAAGAAATACGGCGCCATGTTCATTTTGCTGCCCGTATCGGATGAAGGTCTTCCCAAGGATCTGAAGGAGAAAAAAGAGATCGTACAGAAGATCATGGATCAGGCATTTGCCCTGGGACTGACTAAAGAAGACATTGTGGTGGACGGCCTTGTGGGCACCGTGGGAGCCAATCCCAGAGCGGCCCTTGAGACATTGGAGACCATTTCCTGGTGCAGACAGCAGGATCTTGCCACCATCTGCGGCCTTTCCAACATTTCCTTCGGTCTGCCGGAAAGAGGCTATGTAAACAGCTCTTTCCTTACCATGGCGATCCATGAGGGTCTGACCATGGCCATTGCCAATCCCAATCAGGAGCTTCTGACGGCTGCCATGTTCGCATCGGAC
>JAILKJ010000013.1 GCA_024693845.1 Lachnospiraceae bacterium | reverse complement strand
TTCTCCTTTGATTCCAATGGCAAGCTGGCTAATTGCGAATCCAGGGACGCAAAGCTTTGCGAGATCTTTATCGTGGAGGGAGATTCCGCCGGAGGCTCCGCAAAGATGGCAAGAAACCGTATGTATCAGGCCATTTTACCCATCCGGGGCAAGATCCTGAATGTGGAAAAGGCCAGTATCGACAAGGTGCTTGCCAATGCGGAGATCAAGACCATGATCAATGCCTTCGGCTGCGGCTTTAAAGAAGGCTATGGCAATGATTTTGATATTACAAAGCTGCGTTATGACAAGATCATCATCATGGCAGATGCGGACGTGGACGGAGCCCATATCTCCACCTTACTGCTGACCCTGTTTTACCGCTTTATGCCGGAGCTGATCTATGAGGGACATGTGTATATCGCCATGCCGCCTCTGTATAAGGTGATCCCTTCCCGCGGTGAGGGCGAATACCTCTATGATGATAAAGCTCTTGCCAAATATCGTAAGACCCACAAGGGTAATTTTACCCTGCAGAGATATAAGGGACTTGGTGAGATGGACGCTTCCCAGCTTTGGGAGACGACCCTGGATCCCGAGACCAGATATCTGAAGCAGGTTTCCATTGAAGACAGCTATGCGGCAGATAAGATCACTGAGAAGCTTATGGGCTCCGATGTGGCGCCTCGCAAAGCATTCATCTATGATCACGCCAATGAAGCACTGCTGGATGTGTGATAACAGAGTGGAAAAATACTATCATCAACTTGTACTGACTAATAGGAGACAAGCGAGCTATGAAGATTGCTGTATTTGCCTCACATGGAGGCACGGATATGCAGGCCATCGTGGATGGATGCAAGAGCGGTAAGATCAATGCCACCGTTGAGGTGCTGATCTGCAATAACGAAGACGCCTTTGTGCTGAAGCGGGCGGAGAATGAGGGGATCCCTTCCTACATTCTGAACAAGGCAAAATGCGGCAGTGAGGATGCCATCGCAAATAAGATCCTGGAGCTGATGGAGCAGTATTCCATCGATATGATTTTTTTGGCAGGCTACATGCGCAAGATGCATCCCGCAGTGCTTGAGAAGTTTGATAATCGCATTTTTAACATTCATCCTGCACTTTTGCCCAAGTACGGCGGAAAGGGAATGTACGGCATTCATGTTCACGAAGCCGTCATCGCAGCCGGTGAGAAGGAGAGCGGTGTGACGATCCACCGCGTCAATTCCCAGTATGACAGCGGTCAGATCATCCGTCAGACCACGGTGCCCGTTATGGAGGGCGATACGCCTGACACCCTGGCAGCCAGGGTTCTGGAGAGGGAGCACGAGTTCCTGGTTGAGGTCATTTCGGACATCGCTGACGGGAAGATCCCTCTCGGTTGATCGTTCAGGCACTTCGCAGCTGATCTGTAAGAAAGAACGACTGAATCACATACAGTTAGAAATATAAGGAAACAAGCATGAGAGACGACAGTATCATCCAAACCGAATATTCGGAGGTCATGGAGCAGTCCTATATCGACTACGCCATGTCCGTTATCATAGCAAGAGCCCTGCCGGATGTCAGGGACGGCTTAAAGCCCGTACAGAGAAGGGTCCTGTACGATATGCGGGAGCTGGGCATCAAATACGATGCGCCCTATCGTAAATCGGCCCGTATCGTCGGCGATACCATGGGTAAATACCATCCTCACGGTGACAGCTCCATCTACGAAGCCCTGGTTGTTATGGCCCAGGATTTCAAGAAGGGAATGGTCCTGGTAGACGGTCATGGTAACTTCGGTTCCATCGAGGGAGACGGCGCCGCAGCCATGCGTTATACAGAGGCAAGGCTTTGCAAGATCACCCAGCAGGCATTTTTGGAGGATCTGGATAAAGACGTTGTGGACTTTATTCCCAACTTTGACGAGACGGAGAAGGAGCCTGCGGTACTCCCCGTCAAGATCCCAAACATTCTGGTCAATGGTGCGGAGGGTATTGCCGTAGGTATGGCAACCAGCATCCCGCCTCATAACCTGGGTGAGGTGATCGATGCCGCCAAGGCCTATATGCGGGATGAGAACATTTCCACCCGAAAGCTGATGAAGTATATTCAGGGACCGGATTTCCCCACCGGCGGTATTGTCTGCAATGCGGATGAGCTGGAGGAGATCTACGAGACCGGTAGCGGTAAGCTCCGCCTTCGCGGCAAGGTTGAGATCGAGAAGGGCAAGGGCGGTCATACCAACGTTGTTATCACCGAGATCCCTTATACCATGATCGGTTCCGGTATCGGCAAATTCCTGCAGGATGTGGCATCTCTGGCAGAAACCAAGAAGACCAACGATATCGTTGATATTACCAACCAGTCCTCCAAAGACGGTATCCGCATCGTGATCGAACTGAAGAAGGATGCGGACGTGGAGAATTTCGTCAATCTCTTGTATAAGAAAACCAAGCTGGAGGATACCTTCGGTGTGAACATGCTGGCGGTAGCCGACGGAAGACCGGAGACCATGGGATTAAAGCAGATCCTTGCTCATGTGACCACCTTCCAGTACGAGCTTTCCCGTCGCAAATATACCACCCTCCTGGCCAAAGAGAAGGAGCGCCGTGAGATCCAGGAAGGTCTGATTAAGGCCACCAGCGTCATCGATCTGATCATTGAGATCCTGAGAGGATCCAAGGATCGTGCCATGGCCAAGAAGTGCCTCACCGAGGGTGATACCACCGGTATCATGTTTAAATCCCGTGAGAGCAAGATCATGGCCCAGCAGCTGCTTTTCACCGAAAGACAGGCCAATGCCATTTTGGAGATGCGGCTGTATAAGCTCATCGGTCTTGAGATCGAAGCGCTTTTGAAAGAGCATGACGAGACCATGGCCAACATCTATCGATATGAGGACATCCTTTCCAGTCACGAGTCCATGACCACCGTGATCATGGAGGAACTGGACCGCTATAAGAAGGAGTTCTCCCGTCCCAGAAGAAGCTCCATTGAGCAGCTTGAGCAGACAGTATATGTTGAGAAGCCCCAGGAGGAGATCGAGCTCTACTTCCTCATGGACAAGTTCGGCTATGCGAGATGTATCGATACCGCCACCTTCGAACGCAACAAGGATGCGGCTCTTGCAGAGAACAAATACATTTGCATGTGCAAAAACACCGGCCGGATCTGCGTTTTCACCGATATCGGTCAGCTTCATACCATCAAGGTGTCCGACCTTCCCTTCGGTAAATTCAGGGATAAGGGCATTCCCATCGATAACGTCAGTCAGTACGATGCTTCCAAGGAACAGGTACTCTGCGTTACCAGTAAATCCGAGCTGAACCTGTATCGCCTGATCTTTGTATCCGGTATGGCCAATATGAAGATCGTGGACGGCGGCGAGTTTGATGTAAATAAGAAGACCGTGGCAGCCACGAAGCTTGCTGACGGCGACAGCCTGGTATCCGTTGCGGTCCTCAAGGAATTCAAGGATGTCATCCTGCAGAGTCAGAGCGGATTCTTCCTGAAGTTTGAGGTATCGGAGATCCCGGAGAAGAAGAAGGGAGCCGTGGGCGTCCGCGGCATGAAGCTGGAAAAGGACGATATGATCGAATCCGTATACTACACCATCGGAACCGATCCTGCGCCCATTACCTACAAGGACAAGAACTTTGATTCCGACAGACTGCGCCTTGCCAAGCGCGACGGTAAGGGCACGAAGATCAGGATCTGACGGAGGAATTAGATGCGTGTCATAGCCGGAAGTGCAAGAAGCATTCCACTGAAAACCCCTGCGGGGGATCATACCAGACCGACTACGGACAGGATCAAGGAAACCCTGTTCAACATCATCCAGAACGAGATCCCGGGCTGCAGCTTTCTGGATCTGTTCGCAGGCTCCGGTGCCATCGGTATCGAGGCTCTGAGTCGGGGAGCTGCCTGGTGCGTTTTTGTTGAAAATGACAAAGCGGCCATCGACTGCCTGAACGCAAATCTGGAGAAGACAAAATTAGGTGCCAAGACCAGCGTTCTGAAACAGGATACCTTCGTAGCCCTTACGAATCTGGAGTATAAATACACTTTTGACGTGATCTTCATGGATCCGCCCTACGATATGAATGCAGAGCGGAGAGTACTTGAATACCTGACCATGTCAAAGATGATCGACGAGGATTCATTGATTATTTTTGAAGCTTCTTTGGATACGGATATTTCCTATTTGGAAGATCTGGGCTATACTTTGGAAAAGGAAAAGCGTTACAAGACCAACAAACATGTTTTTGTACGGAGGATGCCAAGATGAGTAAAGCGATCTATCCCGGAAGTTTCGATCCCGTGACCATGGGGCATATGGACGTGATCCGCAGATCAGCCGAGATCTTCGACGAACTGGTGGTCTGCGTGTTGGTAAATGTGAATAAATCTGCATTGTTTTCTGTTGAGGAACGTGTTAAAATACTACAGAAAGCGTGCAGTGATATCCCAAATGTCCGGATAGAGCAGTACAGCGGCCTTTTGACCCAGTACGCCAAGGAGAAGCATATCCATGTGGTGGTAAGAGGTCTTCGAGCCGTTACGGACTTTGAATATGAGCTGCAGAATGCCCAGACCAACCGGAAGCTTTCGGAAGGCTATCTGGATACCATGTTTTTGACAACGTCTCTGGAATATGCTTACCTTTCTTCTTCAACGGTGAAGGAGATCGCAAGCTTCGGCGGGAATGTCAGCGACTGCGTACCTGATTTTGTGGCTGATTTGCTGTACGAGAAATACAAGATTAAAAAATGAGGGATAACGATCGGAGGAAAGCATGAGTTCTAAAATTGAGCAGATGATCGATGATATCGAAGAATATATCTTGAGCTGCAAATCCAAACCCCTGGCACAGAACATCATTCTGGTCAATCGGGAGGATATCCTGGACATGCTCCAGGAGCTCAGACAGAAGACACCGGTGGAGATCAGCCGGTATCAGAAGGTGATCAGTAACAAGGAAGCGATCCTGAACGACGCAAGAGAGCGTGCGGAAGCCCTGATCAACGAGGCTGCAGTCCATACCAACGAACTGGTAAGTGAACATGAGATCATGCAGCAGGCCTACGCACAGGCGCAGGAGATCGTTGAAATGGCCAGCAATCAGGCACAGGAGATCCTGGAGAAGGCAAGCGAGGAAGCCGGAGCAATGCGAATGGCTGCTGTAAGCTACACGGATGACAATTTAGGGGTCATCGAGGATCTTCTGGCACACGGCATAGACGTGGCGGCAACCAACTATGAGCGGCTGATGACGCAGCTTCAGGAGACCATTCAGGTGATCCAGGCTAACCGCAGCCAGCTGTATCCCGCAGGGGACGACGCCGAAGGGGTGTCTGATGAAGGTCCTGCAGATACCCAGGAGCCGGAGGATGGTCAGGGACCGGATCTGATCTGAAAATGGAATTTTAAGTCGGCTGCAAAATACTGCAGCCGATTTTGTAAGTATAGGAAAGATTTATGGATAAGAAACATCAGGGCGAATACGGATACCTGTCTTATAAAAAGAAGATCGAGACTCTTAAGACCATCCTGTATTTTGCCGTACCCCTGGCACTGTTTGCAGCTGGGATCATAACAACGGGAACGAAAAAGAACCTATTGACTCTGGTTGCCGTCCTCGGGATCCTTCCGGCCAGTAAAAATGCAGTCCTTGCGATCATGTATTTAAAGAGCAAGAGCCTGTTACCGGAAGAATATGAGAAGATCTCCGAGGGAGTGAAGGCCTGCCAAAAGAAGATCGGCGAAGAAACCGCAGGAGCTCTGGCGTTGTATGATCTGGTATTCACGACCCAATCGGTCACCTATGAGGTTCCCGCCATTCTCCTTTATGGTGGCTCCGTATTCGGATTTGTAAGATGCGGTGGCAAGAGCAAAGGAAAGAAGGATTCACAGGAGCTTGTACAGGATCTGCAAAAGCACCTGACCACCACTCTTCAAAAGGACAGGATCAATGCCTCGGTTAAAATGTATGATTCGGCGGAGGCATTTTTGCAAAGGATCTCGGAGATCAAGCATCTGGAAAATGCCGATGAGGCTTTCAACACGGCGGCGGCAAAAGTATTATTCCAGATCTCCCTTTAAACCTACGCTTTAGGGCTTATTGTATGAAAAAGTTCACGATCACAGCTGCCGAAAGCGGTCAGCATGCGGTGAAGTACATAAAGCATCTGTTGCCGAAGGCACAAAACGGCTTTCTGCATAAGATGATGCGCAAGAAAAATATCACCGTCAACGGTAAGAAGACGGACGGAAGCAGTATTCTGTCGGAGGGCGACGAGGTCTGTATCTGGTTTTCTGATGAGACATTTGAGAACCTGGGCGGCGGTACTGTTGTGAGCGGTGATCGACGCGATGATGATCTTTACGGGAAGCTTTTATCGCATGATGCACGTGCCGTGATGCAGAAAACAAATGATTCTGCGGCGGATCGTATGGCGGACCGGATCATATATGAGGATGATCAGATAATCCTATATAACAAGCCTGCGGGACAGCTTTCCCAGAAGGCTACGGCTACGGATGTTTCGGCCAATGAGATACTTCTGGACTATCTTCGAGAGCAGGGTACAATGCCTGCGGGATTCGTTCCTTCGGTCTGCAACAGGCTGGACCGCAATACTTCGGGGCTTTTACTTTTTGCTAAGTCGCATGGAGCCGCCAAGGCTCTGCAGGAGCTCTTGAAGGAGCGCGAAGCTTCGAAGTATTATCTGGCGCCGGTTTCGGGCGTTATAAAGGAGCCTCAGCTGCTTAGGGCATGGTGGGGCAAGGATGAGAAGAGTAATACGGCGATCATCCGGAATAAGGCTTTTGAAGGAAGCAAGGAGATCATAACCGGGATCAGACCTCTGAGTGATAACGGAGAAGTTACGCTCCTGGAGATAGAACTGATCACGGGCAAGAGCCACCAGATCCGGGCTCACCTTTCCTCCATCGGACATCCGATCATCGGAGATCCGAAGTACGGGAAGAAGGGACAATCGCCAAAAAGCGGCGCATCGGTTAAGCGGCAGTTGCTTCATGCTTACCGGATGGCATTCCCGGAACATCTTGAAGGAGCGCTGAAAAACCTTTCCGGCAAGGAGTTCATAGCGCCGTTACCGGAGGATTTGGAGAAGTATTTAACTGCTTGCGGAATCAATATGGTAGATGACATATCGCGAAACTTGTATTAATGGGGAGAGGGCCAAAATGAGAAAAAGAGTATTTGCAAAGAAAATGATCACGTTGGGACTTACGGCAGCACTCAGTATGTCGCGGGTTTTATGCGCCTACGGAGAGGTTGCGGCAACCGGTGAAACTCAGGAAGGTGTGGAAATCTCGGAAAGTTCGGAGAGTTTAATTTCGGATAATGGTGATTACGTTAATGAGGTAAGTGATAATACCTTTAAGAAAGAGGAACTTGAAGCAGAGTCTGACAATGATACAGAAGAGTCTGCAGAAGATTTCGATGAAGAAGAGATTACCTCCGAAGCAGCCGTGGTTCATAGTGGTACGGCAGGCGCTCTTTCCTGGTCTGTTGATGATACCGGATTTTTAACCATTTCCGGAACCGGCGATTACTATAGTGCCGGCGTTCCCGGTTGGAAAGCATATAGCGGTGAGATCAAATCCGCAGAGGTTAATGCATCAAATATAAAGATCATGCAGGATATGTTCTCCGATATGGATCAGCTTCAGAGCGTTGACCTGTCGGGCTCGAACCTCTCTGCTCTTTCTAATATATACAAATGTTTTAGCGGTTGTTCGAAGCTTTCCACTGTTAAGTTCCCCTCGGTTTCTGCTAAATCCTTAAACAACTTAAGCTCAGGGCAATTCGCGTTTGAAGACTGTATCAACCTGACTACTATCGAGAACTTCAGCCTTGGTTCTTTCAACACACTGAGCGATACCAGCTTCATGTTTGACGGTTGTTCATCCCTTAAAACTATTGATATGAGCAGTTGGACAGGAGCCGACCTGACAACCGCTGACTATATGTTCAATGATTGCGAAGCACTTGAAAGCGTGCTGTTTTCCGCAAGCTTCGCGCCGTCTGAGCTTACTACCACAAAGAATATGTTTAATGGCTGCAAGGCCTTGACCACGCTTCAGATCGATGGCCTGGATTCCGCAGCACCCACATATATGAATCAGATGTTCTGCGGCTGTGAAAGCCTTACTTCGATCGATCTGAGCAAGATGGACAGAACCAAAATTAAGGAAATGAGTAATTGTTTCCAGAACTGCAAGAATGCAACCTCCATCTCCTTCAATACGGCATCTCCGACTTCTTCACTTGAAAACGCAAGCTGCCTGTTTGAAGGCTGTGAGAAGATCGAAGGCATCAATCTGACCGGTTTTGATACGTCGAAAGTAGAAGAAATGGGTTGTATGTTCCGTTATTGCTATGCATTAAAGAGCATCGATGTCAGCGGATTTGATACTTCTAACTGCAAATTATTCAATGGAATGTTTGAGCGATGCAAGTCCTTGACATCTCTTGACACAACCGGATTCAACACAAATAAGGCAAGATGGTTAAACCGACTGTATTGCGGCTGCGAGGGTCTGACTGCGCTTGACGTAAGCAACATAAATACTGCAAACGCAGAGAATATCTCCGGCATGTTCTACGACTGTAAGAAACTGAAAGAGGTGGATGTATCCAAGTTTAAAACCTCTAAGGCGGAGGATTTCAGTGAGATGTTCCGCGGCTGTGAGAAAATGACGGATATTGATATCAGCAAGTGGGATTTTTCGAACGCATATACAATGACCACGATGTTTGCCGATTGCAAGTCGCTGCAGAGACTTGTCATGGGAAATATTAATTCCACAAATGTGAAGTATTTCAGCCAGATGTTCTATAATTGCGAATTGCTTGAGTGGATAGATACTGCTTCAATCGATACTTCAAATGCAGAGTATATGGACAATATGTTTACCGGTTGTAAAGCGCTTGAGAGTCTGGATCTTCGTACTTTCCATACAGACAAAGTGAAAAGCATGATGCAGATGTTCAGTAATTGTACAAATTTGAAAACGTTGAATCTGTCCGGATTGAAAACGCCGAATTTAACCAGCTCAACTGAAATGTTCAGAGGATGCACTTCGCTTGAGTCACTGGATATGAGCTCAATGGATTTTGGCAAAGATGAAGGGCATAAAATGGCCAGCAACATGATCTCCGACTGCGATTCGCTTCGCTTGTTCATTGCTCCGAAGAATATCGGGGCAAAACTCCGTCTTCCCGTCGGCGGCGACGGAAAGTGGTATGATGAAGACGGAACGATCTGTCCGAGATACTATGATGATAGTTACGTAAATGAAGATCAGGCAGTACTAGTATCCGATGCATCGATCATTTACTACAGAGGGGAAACGCCACAGATCGTTTATACCAGAAGGGCGGAGAAGAAGGCCGCTGCAGATGCTGCAGCAAACGCCTCGGCAACTACCGATACGATCAAGAAGGGTGAGACTTTTACTGCTGCTGATAATAACTGCAAATGCAAGATCACCGGTACCGATACCGCTAATCCGACAGTTACGATCACGGGGTTCTCAACTACCAAGAAGATCTCTAAGACGCTGAACGTACCTGCAACTGTCAAATACAACAACAGGACATACACGGTAACCGGCATTGGCAAAAATGCTTATAAGAAGAACAAGACGATCACAAAGGTGAAGATTCCCGCATCGGTTACGACCATCGAGGACGGCGCTTTCGATAGTTGCGCTAAGCTTACACAGGTAACAATCGGCAAAAATGTGACCAAGATCGGCAAGAATGCATTCAAGGGCTGTAAGAAGCTTTCCAAGATCACCATTAGTTCCAAGAAACTGACCAAGGTTTCCAAGGGAGCGCTGAAGGGGATCAAAGCAAATTGCAAGATCAAAGTGCCTAAGAAATGTCTTGCCAAATACAAGAAGCTTTTCAAGGGCAAAGGACAAAAGAAGAGCGTTAAGATCACGGCGTAAGAGAGTTAGCATATGGCAACATGGGCATCCCGAGGTCTGAGAGGATCCACCTTTGAGGAAATGATCAATCGGACCAACGAAAAATATAAAGAGGCAGGGCTTGCGCTGATCCAGAAGATCCCCACACCCATCACACCCATCAAGATGGATAAGGAGACGCGGCATATCACGCTGGCCTACTTCGAACAGAAGAGTACCGTGGACTATATCGGTGCCGTACAGGGGATCCCGGTCTGTTTTGATGCCAAGGAATGTGCTAAGGACACTTTTGCCCTGCAGAATATCCATCCCCATCAGGTGGAATTCATGGAGGAGTTTGAAAAGCAGCAGGGAGTTGCTTTCATCCTGCTGTATTATACCCATAAGGATCTGCTCTATTACCTGACCTTTACAAAGCTCAAGGAGTTTTGGGACAGGGCTGAGGGCGGAGGACGCAAGAGCTTTCGCATGGATGAGCTTTCGGATGACTGGATCATCCACCCCAAGAGCGGTGTCATGGTACCGTACCTTGACCTGATGCAGCAGGACCTGCAGATGCGAGGATAAAGCCTTTTCACAGGGCTTCGTAAATGATAAAATCCCGGGAGGAAAAATATTCAACTATGATGGACAGCAAAGTTTTACACACACCGGAAGGCGTAAGAGATATCTATTCGGATGAACTCCAGAAGAAGATCGCACTTCAGAACACGCTGATGAAGACCTTCAGATGCTTCGGATTTCAGCGGATAGCCACGCCTGTATTTGAATTCTTTGATGTATTCAGCAAAGAGATCGGAACCACCAGGAGCAATGAGCTTTATAAGTTCTTTGATAAAGAGGGCAACACCCTGGCGCTGAGGCCGGATTTCACCCCATCCATCGCCAGATGTGCCGCAAAGTACTACATGGAGGAAGAACTTCCGCTGCATTTTTCCTACTGCGGTAACACCTTCGTGAACACCTCCGATCTGCAGGGTAAACTCAAGGAGGGGACCGAGACCGGTATCGAGCTGATCGGCGGAGATAAAAGCGATGAGGCAAGAGTGATCTCGGATGCCGAGGTTTTGCATATGGCTGTATGTGCTCTCAAAGCAGCCGGCCTTAAGGATTTCCAGATCAGTATCGGAAATGTGGAGTTCTTAAAGGGCCTTTGCCAGGAGGCAGGTCTTTCCGATGAGCTGGAAGAAGCGGTAAGACGTCAGATTTCCAACAAGAACTATTTCGGAGTTGAGGAGCTGATCCTGGAAGCAGGCATCGCCAAGGACAAGGCGGAAGGTTTCCTGAAGCTGACGGAACTCTTCGGAGACGAAAGCTGTCTGGCGGAAGCGGAGAAGATCGTTTCCAACAAGCAGAGCAAGCAGGCGCTGAAGCACCTCAGTAAGGTGAACGCCCTGCTGTCCGAGATGGGAGATTCCGATCATATTTCCTATGATCTGGGTATGGTCAACAAGTATAATTACTATACCGGTATCATTTTCCGGGCTTACACCTACGGCGTCGGTGATGCCATCCTGAAGGGCGGAAGATACGACAGCCTGCTGTCTTACTTCGGCAAGGATGCGGCCGCCATCGGTTTTGTGATCCCCGTGGATGAGCTGATGAGCGCCATGGTATCCCAGAAACTGCTTTCCGGCAAGAAGCGCGAGATCGACCATCTGGTTTATGACAGCGCGATGGCTAAGGACGCGCTTAAACTTGCCGATGTTCTGCGCAGCCGCGGCGACAACATGATGTGCAGCCCTTACAGCAAGGGTAAGGATATTGCGGAGTATGTTGCCTACGGTAACCGCAATCTGATCCGTAAGCTTTATCATCTGACAAGTGACGGCAAGATCCTCGTCTACGATCTATCCGATGATTCGCCGGACGGGCTTCCTGTCGACAATCTTGAGTTGACGGATCTTATAAAGTAAGTGATTATGATAGTATAGAAGGCGGGAGATGTATCCGGTTGCAGGTAATGCGTAAGCGCCGGTCCTGGTTAATGGCGAGCATAGAAAACGCAACTGCGTTTTCTGCGCCAGATTTGCGCCAGCAAATCTGTGTGCATGTAGCTCAGCTCTAGTTAACAACAACGAAGTTGGTGTTAGCTAGCCGTTGCGCTTTAAGATCGTAGCGAAAGCGGGCCTGCAACGGATACACTCTCCTGACTTCGATAACATAAGGAGTATTAATATGAACACCAACAACGAATATCTCACAATTGCGCTCTGCAAGGGGCGCCTCGCGAGCAAGACCCTCGAGCTTCTCGAAGGCATCGGCATTACCTGTGATGAGATGAAGGACAAGAGCAGCCGTAAGCTGATCTTTGTGAACGAAGAGCAGAAGATGCGCTTTTTCCTGGCCAAGGGACCGGATGTACCGACCTACGTGGAGTATGGCGTAGCCGATATCGGCGTTGTGGGCAAGGATACGATCATGGAGGAGCAGCGCAGAGCCTATGAAGTGCTGGATCTGGGCTACGGCAAGTGCCGTATGTGCGTTTGCGGACCCGAATCCGCAGCTGAGCTTCTGCAGCATCATGAGATGATCCGCGTAGCCAGCAAATATCCCAACATTGCGAAGGATTATTTTTACAATAAAAAGTTCCAGACCGTCGACATCATCAAGCTCAACGGATCTGTGGAGCTGGGTCCCATCGTAGGACTTTCCGACGTGATCGTGGACATCGTTGAAACCGGTTCCACCCTTCACGAGAACGGTCTGAAGGTACTTGAGGAGATCTGCCCGCTGTCTGCCCGTATGATCGTCAATCAGGTGAGCATGAAACTGAAAGCAGAGAGGATACGCGATCTGATCAGTTCCCTGAAGCACCAACTCTGATCCTGTTGCATCAGACCGCGTCTGCAGACGCCCCAAAATAATCAGAGGTGAATCAAATGAGAATAGTACAGTTAACCAGCGAAAGTAAGAAGGATCTTTTATCCAACCTTTTAAAGCGTTCCCCGAACCAGTACGGTCAATATGAGGCTACAGTCCGTGAGATCCTGGAGCGTGTCAAGACGGAAGGGGATGCAGCCCTTCTGGATCTGGCCCACAGATTTGATAAAAACGAGATCACCATCGATAACTTCAAGGTGACAAAGGAAGAGATCGACGAGGCAGTTGAGGCAGTGGGAGAAGAGTACTACCGCGTCATGGAGCAAAGTGCTGCCAACATCAGAGCCTATCACGAAAGGCAGAAGCGCAACACCTTCATCGAAACCCGTGAGGACGGAACCATCCTGGGCCAGCGGATCACAGCCCTTGAAAAGGTGGGCGTTTACGTTCCCGGCGGCAAAGCAGCCTATCCCTCCAGCACCCTTATGACCATCATTCCCGCCAAGGTGGCAGGTGTTAAGAAGATCGTAATGACTTCCCCTGCGGGCCCTGACGGAAAAGTGGACGCCGGCACCCTTGCCGCAGCACGGATCGCAGGCGTGGATGAGATCTACAAGACCGGCGGTGCACAGGCCATCGGAGCCCTTGCCTTCGGTACCGAGTCCATCCCCAAGGTTGACAAGATCGTAGGCCCCGGCAACATCTTCGTTGCCCTTGCCAAGAAGGAAGTATTCGGCTACGTGAGCATTGACTCCATCGCAGGTCCTTCCGAGATCCTGGTTCTGGCAGATGAAACCGCCAATCCCAGATTCGTAGCAGCAGACCTGCTTTCCCAGGCTGAGCACGATGAGCTTGCCAGTGCCATCCTCATCACCACCAGTCAGGAGCTGGCGGAAAAAGTATCAGCCGAGGTGAACACTTTTACAAAGCTGCTCTCCAGAAGGGAAATCATCGAAAAGAGTCTGGAAAACTACGGCTACATTCTGGTGGCTCCCAATATGGAAGACGCCATCGATGCGGCAAATGAAATTGCCAGCGAGCACCTGGAGATCCTGACAAAGGACCCTTACGAGACCATGACGAAGATCAAAAACGCAGGAGCCATCTTCCTGGGTGAGTACTCCTCGGAGCCTTTGGGTGATTACTTCGCAGGTCCCAACCACGTGCTTCCCACCAACGGAACGGCAAGGTTCTTCTCGCCGCTTTCCGTGGATGACTATATCAAGAAGACCAGCCTGATCTCTTACTCGAAGCAGGCTCTGTTTGAAGCCAAAGATAAGATCGAGCTTTTCGCAACCAAGGAAGGATTAACGGCGCACGCCAATTCCATCCACGTAAGATTTGAGTAGAAAGGATACAGCCATGGCAACAGCTAAAGCTACCTCAAAAAAGAAACCCGCAACCGTTTCCAACAAGGCCAGGATCGCTACGGTCAACCGCAAGACCAAGGAGACTGATATCTCCGTGACCATCAATCTTGACGGTACAGGTCAGGCACAGATCGATACCGGCATCGGCTTTTTCGATCACATGCTGGAAGGATTTGCAAAGCACGGCCTGTTTGATCTGAAGGTTAAGGTGAACGGTGATCTTCATGTTGACGGACATCACAGTGTAGAGGACTGCGGCATTGTGCTGGGTCAGGCAATCTGCGAAGCCCTGGGAGAGAAGGAAGGCATCAGCCGCTTCGGCTATTTCATCCTTCCCATGGATGATGCCCTGGTGCTTACAAGCATTGACCTTGGGGGCAGATTCTATATTGACTACAATTGCACCATGTATTCCTCCAAAGTGGGCGAGTTTGAGACGCAGCTGGCCAGAGAATTCTTCTATGCACTGGCTTCCAATGCAAAGATGAATCTCCACATCCGTCAGCTTGCAGGTTTCAACGATCACCACACCATTGAGGCAATGTTCAAATCCTTTGCAAAATCACTGGATATGGCCACCAAACGCGACAGCCGCATCAGCGGTGTGTTAAGCACCAAAGGAACGATCTGATAAGGAGTATGCACATGCGCAAACGAATGATAGCTACCATATATCTGCTGGGCGAAAGTGCCGTCCGCAGCTTCTCGGATCACAGTCTGGTATCCGCAGATCCCGTAAAGCTGGCTGAGACGATGACGGAGTCGGACGTGGATGCCATCCTGTGTTTTGATCTGTCGGAAGCGGCGGATACAGAGCTTCAGAAGGCCTCCCTGCGATCCCTGACGGAGATCTGCAGCGCTGTTCATGTGCCCGTCTACGCAGGCGGTAACATCGTAAGCTTCTTTGATGTGACCAGGCTCTTTGAGGCAGGCGCCAGCAAGGTGATCCTGAACTTCGGCAAGTCCTCCTCCCAGGAGATCATCGAAGAAGTCAGCAGCCAGTATGGAAGAGACGCAGTGGCCGTTACCATCGCCAGCGAGGATTCTCTTGTGATCAACAAGCAGCTTCTGGAAAGCACTGCCGGTGAGCTGATCCTCATCGACGAACATGCTATGAAGAACTGCCTGGGTGCTTCCAATCTGCCCTGTATCGTATATCTGCCGGAGGTGTCTTTGGACAAGATGTTCTCCACCCTGCAAAAGGACGTGGTTTCCGGCATTTCAGGCAATGTGGTCAATGAGAATATCAACCAGATCGGTGCACTGAAGCGCCTTGCAAGAGAGCAGGGGATCGATGTTTGTATATTCGAACCCGCCATTCCCTTCTCGGAACTGAAGAAAGGCCCCGACGGACTGGTCCCCTGCATTGTTCAGGATTATCAGACCGGTCAGGTACTGATGATGGCCTACATGAACGAGGAGGCTTATCTTCGGACACTTCGCACCGAGAAGATGACCTATTACAGCAGAAGCAGAAGATCCCTCTGGATCAAGGGCGAGACCAGCGGCCATTTCCAGTTTGTAAAACAGCTTTGCATCGACTGCGACAATGACACCCTCCTTGCCAAGGTAAAACAGGTGGGCGCAGCCTGCCATACCGGCAATTACAGCTGCTTCTACAGGGATCTGATCCCGCCCAAGGAGATCCTTCCCCAGGAAACCCGGGTTCCCGACGAAGAGACCCTTTCCAGGCTGGAGGATATGGATTCAAAGCTCCACTCCCTGATGGATGAGTGGACAACCTTTAAAAACGGCATTTTTGACGAGGAAACGAACGGTTTATGAGAAAGCTTGCCCTTCGCGACGAGATCCTGCTGAAGGTGGAGAAACCCGCCCGCTATATCGGCGGCGAGATCGGCAGCATACAAAAGAATATGGATCAAGTAAGCATCCGGTTTGCCATGTGCTTTCCGGATGTTTATGAAATCGGCATGTCTCATCTCGGCATTCAGATCCTCTATGATATGCTAAACCGCATGGATGACGTCTGGTGTGAGCGGGTTTACAGCCCCTGGACGGATCTGGATGAGATTATGCGCAAGGAGAACATTCCTCTATTTGCTCTGGAATCCCAGGAGCCGGTAAGGGGCTTTGATTTCCTGGGCATCACGCTCCAATATGAGATGTGTTATACCAACATTCTGCAGGTACTGGATCTTGCCGGCATCCCTTTGCTCTCTACGGAAAGAGGCTGCGACGATCCCATTGTCATCGGCGGCGGTCCCTGCAGCTATAATCCTGAGCCCATTGCAGACTTCTTTGATCTGTTCTATATCGGCGAAGGAGAGAACCGCTACGGGGAACTTTTGACGCTTTACCGGAAATTCAGAGGGATAGCAGAAGACGGCAGGGGACATTTTTCCGAAAGGAAAAATGAATGGGACAGGGAAGGGTTCCTACGGGAAGCGGCGAAGATCCCCGGGATCTATGCGCCGTCGCTGTATGACGTTTCCTACGGCGAAGATGGTTGTATCGCTTCCTTTACCCCCAAATATGATGACATTCCCGCTGTGATCGAAAAGGAGATGGTGGAGGATCTGGACAGCAGTCCTTATCCAACCGCGCCTGTGGTGCCCTTTATCCGGGTTACCCAGGATCGTATGACTCTTGAGATCATGCGGGGTTGTATCCGTGGCTGCCGTTTCTGCCAGGCGGGACAGCTCTACAAGCCCCTGCGTGAGAGAAGCACACAGGTGCTGAAGAAATATGCCCGGGAGCTGATGAAGAATACCGGCCATGAAGAGATTTCCCTCAGTTCCTTAAGCTCCAGCGACTATACAGGTCTCCCCGAGCTTTTGGATTTCCTGATGGAAGAGTGCGGCAGACAAAAAGTGAACATCGCACTTCCCTCACTTCGTATCGACGCTTTTTCCCTGGATGTCATGAACAAGGTACAGGATGTTAAAAAGAGCTCCCTGACCTTTGCACCCGAGGCGGGAACCCAGAGGATGCGTAACGTGATCAATAAAGGTCTGACACAGGAAGACATCGAAGGCGGCGCCAGAGAGGCTTTTCTTGGCGGCTGGAACAAGGTTAAACTCTATTTCATGCTGGGGCTTCCCGGTGAGACTACCGAAGATATTCAGGGCATAGCCCATCTGGCCAACGATATCGCAAAGCTCTATTACGATACGGTTCCCAAGGAGGAACGAAAGGGGAAGATCCAGATCACGGTCAGTACCTCCTTCTTCGTCCCCAAGCCTTTCACGCCTTTCCAGTGGGCTCCCATGGACAGGCCCGAGATGTTTACCCAAAAGGCTGCGATCTGCAAGGAAGAGATCCGCGCCCAGCTTAACCAGAAGAGCATCAAATATAACTGGCACGATGCGGACACCTCCATAATGGAGGGTGTATTTGCCAGAGGTGACAGGCGCCTTTGTAAGGTCATCCTCAGGGCTTATGAAGCCGGCTGCTTTTACGATGCCTGGACAGAATATTATAAGCACGATGTCTGGATGCAATGCTTCGAAGAGGAAGGCATCGATCCCTATTTCTACACCGAAAGGGAGAGGACCAAGGAAGAGATCCTTCCCTGGGACTTTATTTCCTGCAAAGTAAGCAGAAGCTTCCTTTGGAGAGAGTGGGAAAAATCAAAGTGTGAGGAAGTCTCCACTAACTGCAGGGAAGGCTGTCAGGGCTGCGGAATGGCCGCTTATGGACTCGGTATCTGTCCGAAACGTAAATAGGAAGTTCGATTATGGCATATAAACTCAGGATCAAATTCAATAAGTACGCCCATATGATCTTCATCGGTCATCTGGATCTGATGCGCTATTTCCAGAAGGCCATGCGCCGCGGCGGTGTGGACATTTCCTATTCGGAGGGATTTTCTCCCCATCAGATCATGTCTTTTGCCCAGCCACTTGGGGTGGGAATCTATTCAGACGGCGAGTATATGGATATCAGCGTTAACTCCCTGACAAGCGAGCAGCAGCTTAAGGATGCCTTAAACGGCGTTATGTCCGAAGGAGTAGATATCCTTTCCGTAAAGCTGTTGGCGGACAAGACTCCCAACTCCATGGCCAGTGTGGTTGCGGCATCTTATTTTGTTGCATTCCGGGAAGGTTACGAACCTGATTTCGACCTGGCAAAGGCTGCGGCAGACTTCTACGCACAGGATAAGATCATGATCGAAAAAGAGACCAAGAAGGGCACCCGAACCCTGGATCTGAAGGAGCATATCTACAGCTTTTCCTATGACCCCGACAAAAATTCCCTTTATATGCTGCTTGATGCGTCCAGCGGCGGTAATATCAAGCCTTCTTTGGTAATGGAACAGCTCTATCGGGAGCAGGGAAGGGAGCTGGGAGAGTTTGATCTCATCGTTACAAGAGAAGATATGTTTGCCTTGAAGGATCCCGATAAACCCGGCGTTTTCATTTCCCTGGGTGAGATCGGAGATTCCTACTGATACAAGTCCTTTCGTGATGTTTTACCATAAATAAGTCCTATCATGATGTTTTACCATACGAAGCAGGATAGAAATGGATACTCAAACCATAGTCAACAACACAACTGAATCTACAACAGGATCCACAACAGAAGCTGCGCCCGATCGGCCTGACCGCCGCCTATTGCTGACCAGATACCTGGATGCCAAGGCTGCCTTTCTTCTGGAGAACGAGCGTCTCTGCGAGATCCGACTGGAAGCGGATTCGGAGAAGAGCCGCATCGGAGAGATCTACATCGGCAAGATCAAAAGCATTGCCGACGGTATCGATGCCGCCTTTGTGGAGTATAAGAAGGGCCTTGTAGGCTTCCTTCCCTTAAACCAGATCACACCGGATCTGATCCTGAACCGGAATCATCCGGATAAGATCGCCTGTGAGCAGGAGCTTTTGGTTCAGGTGGTCAAGGATCCCATGCACCATAAGGATGCAACCCTCACCACCGAGCTTCTTTTTTCCGGCAAATACATGGTGCTGACGCCAACGCGCCCCGGCATGCGTTTTTCCCGCAAACTCAGAAAAGACGAAAAGAGCCGTCTCCTTGATGAGATGAACAATGTGCTGGATAATCTCTTCGGTGAGCGGGATGTCTTTCTTTCCCGATACGGTCTGATCATCCGGACCAATGCGGCGGATGCCGATTTCATGGAGCTGTTCTACGAGCTGCATGAGCTGTTTCACGACGCCTGCCGTCTGATGACAAAGGCTTCCACCAGAGAGGCATTTTCCTGCCTGTATCAGGATGCGCCTTTCTACCGCAGGATCCTGCGGGATCAGTACGATCTTCCTCATATTCAGATCATAACCGACAGCAGAGAGGTTTATGACGAGCTGCAGCCCAGGCAGAACCGGGAGGAGGACGAGAGCGTTTCCGCTTCTTTAAGCCATTTAAGCGAAGAAGAAAAGCAGCGCTTTGCAGACTTCATGCAGAAGATCGAGGAAAAGCAGGAAAAGATCGGTTTCAATCCCGAAGGCAGATTGCAGCTTACCCTTTGGGAGGATGAGAGTTTCGGCCTGTTGCAAAGATACGGTATCCCTTCAAGCGTTGAAAAAGCGCTGTCCAGGCGTGTATGGTTAAAATCCGGTGGATTTCTTGTCATAGAGCCAACCGAAGCACTCACTGTTGTGGACGTCAACTCGGGTAAGGCGGCATCAAAAAAGAAGGTGCCCGAGGAGTTCAACCTCCGCATCAATCTTGAGGCCGCCCAGGAGATCGCATGGCAGCTTAGGCTTCGAAATCTCAGCGGTATGATCATCGTGGATTTCATCAATCTGGAAGAAGAGGAGAGCAAAGCAGAACTGATGCGTTTCCTTCGAAGAGAGCTGAAGAAAGATCCTGTAGGAGCCAATCTCATCGATATCACAGCCCTGGGCCTGGTGGAGATCACCAGGCGCAAGAAGGAGCCGCCCCTAAGCGAGAAGATGAAACTGCTTAGGCAAAACAAGGAGCAGACATGAAACTGATCAAAATGGAGAAGGTCAGAGATACCAGGTATCTGAAGAACTACGAGCTGACCTATTTAAACAAAGCCGGTAAAGAAAAGGTATATGAGATCGTAAGTCACAGGGATATGTCCGATCCCTCCGCCCTGGGCAAAAGTGTCAGCGGACTTTCCATCGTTGCCGTGCAGGATGATAAGATGCTGCTGCTCCGTGAGTTTCGGATGGCTGTTAATGACTATGTCTATAATCTCTGCGCCGGCATGATCGAGGAAGGCGAGACCATAGAAGAGTGCATAAGGCGGGAGCTTTATGAAGAGACCGGGCTGGAGCTGGAGAAGATCGATACCATCCTTCCCCCGGCTTATGCTGCCGTATCCATCTCGGATATCTCCAACCGGATCGCCTTTGTACATGTAAAAGGCAGCATCGATACGCAGAACACCTCCGATAATGAGGAGATCAGAGCGGCTTTTTATTCAGCAGAAGAATTGTCTCAAATGCTGGAAACCGGGTCTTTTTCCTCCCGATGCCAGATCGCCGTTTACATGTTTATCAGGGAGCATCTTTCTTAACCGATTTCGCTTGTATTTATGCCTGAAATTGGGTACAATGTATGTGTTTAGCAATTTTTCTATATTGAGGAGGAATGAGAAAATGTGGACAAGAAGTGAACTCAAAACCAGAGCTAAGGCAGCTCTGAAGCAGAGCTACTGGGGTCTGGTGCTGGTAACCCTGATCATTTCACTGCTCAGCGGTGGTGGCGGCGGATTCTCCGGCTTCAGTAACGGATTCAACACGGGCAAGAACGCCGGAAGCGGTGATCTTTCCGGTGCGGCCAACTCCGGCAAGCTGTTTCAGGGACTTACGGATGGTTCCATCGATCCCGCTGCAGTCAGCATTATCGCAGCTACGATCATCGGCATCATTCTGGTTGCAGGTATCATGGGACTTTTGGTTGGTCTGTTTATCCTGAATCCCCTGCTGGTAGGTTGCCAGAGATACGTTATCGAGACCTGCTACGGTCCTAAGACGGTTGGCGAGCTTGGCGTTCTGGGCTGGGCCTTTAAGAAGGGCAAATACGGCAATGTGGTTAAGACTCTTTTCCTGGAGGGCTTATACGAATTCCTGTGGTCCCTGCTCTTTATCATCCCGGGTATCATCAAGGCTTATGAGTACAGAATGATCGTTTACATCCTGGCTGAGAATCCTGAGGTTTCCACCAAGGAAGCCTTCGCACTCAGCAAGGAGATGATGATGGGCAACAAGTGGAATGCCTTCGTTCTGGATCTTTCCTTTATCGGATGGCATCTGCTGGGTATCCTTACCTGCGGAATCCTCGAGATCTTCTATGTGGCTCCTTACGAGCTGAACACCGGCGCTCAGCTGTACGAAGTACTTAAGAGAAACGTTTCCGCAAACTACTATGATCCTGCCCTCGGCGGCGCAGCAGAGCAGACCTATGCAGCTCCCACTTATGAGGTATATGAGGACAACAACGATCAGCAGTAATTAAACAAGGTCAATGTAATAAACAGGATGGGAAGTGTACTTCCCGTCCTGTTTTTATACAAAGCCATGTAAGCTTAATAAGAAGGAGGAAAAATATGACAGCAAGATCACGCAAAAGTGCCATAGCCGTGCTTCTTAGCTTTGCCCTGGTTTTCCAGTGGGTATTTGCAGGCTGCGTAACGCCGGTTAATGCAGAACCGGAATCTGAGGTTTTTTTCGAACTGCCAAGCAGATCCTGGAGTGTTTCCGGAAATGTTCTGCTGGATGGACAGGCATATACCAACAGTCTTTCGGACAACGACCTTAACTGGTATACATATGCTTCATTCCAATCAGCTGCATTCTTCATTCAGACTGAGAATGTGACTGAAACGAACGCTATCAAAGTATATAGAAATGTTGAGGTTAACAACAGAAATGGCATGGTAGAAGTTGCATCTGACCTCAATAACAGTGAACATGGCTGCGCCTTTGCCATCAATGATCACTGTATCTTCTTTTTTGCTGTAGCCAATGAAGGTTATTACATATCCATTGATTACGATGCCAATCCAGAGAATGACCCCCTGTTTTGCATCTATCCCTGCGAGATCGATAGAGTCTCCTACAAGGATCTGATAACTTATGATAATCCCCCTTTTACTATTAATTATGGTGCATTTATATCGTACTGGGCTGATCCTGCCGATTACGAAGTTGTAGCGAATTATATAGATCCTTCCATGCAGACGATATATTACTCCTTCGACGGCACTGAGTTTAGGGCCGCCGGCACCGATTATGATTTTGATAACGGCGAGGGTTGCAAGATCTCAGGAACACTTGCAAAAGGCAAGGATATACATATCGCCATTGTTCCCAATTCCTATCAGGCAATAAACGGAATAGGGGCGGAGTGCAAGATAGACATCAGCAAGAAGGAGCCGGCTGTCATCGATACGCCTCCTGCGCAGAAAAATACTGTTACCACCACCGATTCCGGTTCTAAATCGAATGAAGAAGTGAAAGCGAAAAGCATTTCGTTCAATTATAAATCCATCACTCTGAAGAAAGGGTCCAGGTTCAAAAAACTTAAGGTTGTATTCAATCCTTCCAATACGACAAACACGAAGGTCACCTGGAAGAGCAGTAACGATAAGGTTGTTAAAGTAACTCCTAAGGGTGTGCTCATCGCCAAAAAGAATGGATCGGCAACCATCACCGCCACTACATCGAACGGAAAAAAGGCTAGGATCAAAGTAAAAGTCGGCAATACGTATAAAGTCGTAAAGTCTGACGGTAAAACTGTCAAATCCATAAAGGTTGATAAAACAACGCTCAAATTAAAGATGGGCAAAAAACACAACCTGAAAGTTGTAACAGATCCTGAAGGTTGTCCCGTTACCTATAAATCATCCGACAGCAAGATCGCAACGGTCAACAAAAAGGGTATGATCACTGCAAAGAAGAAAAGAGGATCGGCGACTATCACAATCTCCGCTAATAACGGGAAAAAGACTAAAAAAGTAAAAGTCACCGTTGGGTAAAAAACAAAAACTTGCAATCTCACGAGTAATCCTATATAATAGAGTGCGCTGACAAAGCAAGCTGAAATAGCTCAGTCGGTAGAGCACTTCACTCGTAATGAAGGGGTCGTGAGTTCGAGTCTCATTTTCAGCTTGAAAGTAAGGATCCGCGGAACGCAAACCGCGGATCTTTTTTTGTTCCTGTTTTTATACGCAAAAGCGGTATGTTTTTGCTTGAATTCGGTATATAGGTTGTGCTAGAATATGGAAAGTTAAACTATGGTTTAACCCAATTCGAAAACGATTACGGAGAATGGATTATGGCACAACTTTGGGGCGGACGTTTTACAAAGAGTACCGATCAGATGGTATATGATTTCAATGCCTCCATCGGCTTTGATAAACGCCTGTTACAGCAGGATATAGAGGGCAGCAGAGCACATGTTACCATGCTTGCTAAGGCCGGCATTTTGACCGATAGCGAGCGTGATCAGATCCTTTCGGGCCTTGAGAGCATTTTGAAGGATACCGAGGATGGCAGGCTTGAGATCACCAATGCCTACGAGGATGTTCACAGCTTCGTGGAAGCCAATCTCATCGACAGGATCGGCGATGTGGGCAAGAAGCTTCACACCGGAAGAAGCCGCAACGATCAGGTTGCTTTGGATATGAAGCTCTATACCAGAGATCGTATCGACGAGACAGATGCGCTGCTCAAAGAGCTCCATGAAGTACTTTTGAAGCTTATGAAGGAGCATATTGAGACCTATATGCCGGGATTTACCCATCTGCAGAAGGCCCAGCCCCTGACTCTGGCCCATCACCTGGGAGCCTATTTTGAAATGTTCCTCCGTGATAGAAGCAGACTTACCGATATACGCAAGCGCTTAAACCTCTGTCCTTTGGGAAGCGGAGCTCTTGCCGGGACCACCTATCCCCTGGATCGTGATCTGACGGCCGAGCTGCTGGGCTTCGACGGTCCCACCCGTAACAGTATGGATTCCGTTTCGGACAGGGATTATCTCATCGAATTTGAAGCTGCTCTTGCCATGATCATGATGCATCTTTCCCGTTTTTGTGAGGAACTGATCATCTGGAACAGCAACGAATATCGGTTCATTGAGATGGATGACGCTTTTTCCACCGGTTCCAGCATCATGCCTCAGAAGAAGAACCCCGATATCGCGGAGCTTGTAAGAGGTAAATGCGGCCGGGTTTACGGTGCACTGACAAGCCTTCTGACCACCATGAAGGGCTTGCCTCTGGCTTACAACAAGGATATGCAGGAGGACAAGGAGCTGGCCTTTGACGCCATGGATACGGCAACAAGCTGTATCAGGCTTTTCACAGGTATGCTCGCAGGCATCACCTTTAACAAAGAACGGATGCAGCAGAGCGCCATGATGGGCTTTACCAACGCCACCGACGCAGCAGATTATCTGGTGAAAAAGGGCGTTCCCTTCCGGGATGCGCACAGCATCATCGGCAGACTGGTTCTTGCCTGCATCGATGAAGGCAAGGCCATCGACGATATGAGTCTGGATCAGCTTAAAACCATTAGTGATGTCTTCGAGGAGGACATCTACGACGCCATCTCCCTTAAGACCTGCGTCGGCAAGCGTCTGACCAAGGGGGCTCCCGGGCCGAAGGCCATGGAAGAGGCCATCACTTTTTACGAGGCGTATTTAAACAGTTAGAATTCGCGCATGTTACCGTGTATCGGAACTAAGCGCGTTTCATAGAAAGGATGATGAGAAATGAGTGACAAGTTGAAAGTAGGTATCTTAGGCGGAACCGGTATGGTAGGCCAGCGTTTTATCTCCATTCTGGAGAACCATCCGTGGTTTGAAGTGACCACCATCGCAGCCAGCCCCAGAAGCGCAGGAAAGCGTTATGAGGACGCTGTAGGCGACAGATGGAAGATGACCACCCCCATGCCTGAGAAGGTTAAGGATATCATCGTTAAGAATGTAAACGAAGTGGAAAAAGTGTCCGCAGAGGTTGATTTCGTATTCTCAGCGGTTGATATGACCAAGGATGAGATACGTGCCATCGAAGAGCAGTATGCCAAGGCTGAGATCCCCGTGGTTTCCAACAATTCCGCACACCGCTGGACCGAGGACGTTCCCATGATCGTTCCCGAGATCAACGATGCACATTCCGATATCATTGAAGCACAGAAGAAGAGACTGGGTACCACCAGAGGCTTTATCGCAGTTAAGCCCAACTGTTCGATCCAGAGCTACGCACCGGTGCTTTATGCATGGCGTGAGTTTGAGCCCTATGAAGTGATTGCCACCACCTATCAGGCTATTTCCGGCGCAGGAAAGACCTTCAAGGATTGGCCGGAGATGGAAGGTAACGTGATCCCTTACATCGGCGGCGAGGAAGAAAAGAGCGAGCAGGAGCCTTTGAAAGTATTCGGTAAGGTGGAAGGCGACAAGATCGTTAAGGCTGCAGAGCCTAAGATCTCCTGCCAGTGTATCAGAGTTCCCGTCCTGAACGGACACACCGCAGCTGTTTTTGTAAAATTCCGCAAGCACCCCACCAAGGAGCAGCTCATCGAGGCTATGACCTCCTACAGCGGTTATCCCCAGGCACACAAGCTTCCCAGTGCACCTTCCCAGTTTATCCGCTACATGGAAGAGGAGAATCGTCCTCAGGTAGCTCTGGATGTGGATTACGAAGGCGGTATGGGCATCTCCGTGGGCAGACTTCGTGAGGACACCATCTATGACTGGAAGTTCGTAGGCCTTTCCCACAACACCTTAAGAGGTGCAGCAGGCGGAGCGGTTCTGTGTGCAGAGCTTCTGAAAGACAAGGGATATATCAGTGCAAAATGAGTTGGCAGTATCTATCTGAGGGGATAGTACTATTAATATACAAGGGGTAAAAACAAAAATGGAAGATATGAACTACCAGCTGAGTCTGCTCAATTCCATGAATCAGCGCCTGCTAGACAATGATAAGATGTTCAGGATGATCTGCGGTACATCCAATAATACTTTCATGTATTATGACTATGCCACGGATGATTTTGAGATCCTCGGAAACTCCGACCAGTTTTTCCATTTTCCGATGCTCAAGGGAAGCGATCTCGGCCGTTTCGTCGACAGCTTCCTTGCTGAGGATCGGAAAAAACTGGCCGATACCCTTTATCCCGAAACCAGAGGTAAAAAGCATTCCGGCTGTGAATGCAGAATGGAAGGCGGCAAATGGGTCGGCATTGAGGTTACGGTTTCCTATGATGACGAAGGTCATCCCAGTGAGAAGATCATCAGGCTCCATGATTCCACAAGAGAGCGGGAGCAGACCGAGAATCTGAAGTATATGGCGTATTACGATACGTTGACCGGCTTGTACAACCGCAATTACTTCGTCCGTCTGTTATCCGATTGGGTCAGAAAGGCCCAGGATGAGCATGCAGGGATCGAGGTCCTCTGTCTGAAGATAGATGATTTCAAGAACATCAACGAAGGTCTTGGAATGATCGCAGGAGATGAGCTGTTGCAGAATCTCGGACTTCATCTTCGTGAATTCCAGTCCGAGGACTGTCTGGTATCTCATTTCCATTCCAATGTATATTTTGTTGCTTTCTACAGACAGTCTAATGACTGTGGCAAGCGCTTTTTCAAAAATCTTGCAAAGCATTTAAAGCAGCCCGTTCCCATCACCGGAAGGGAAAATGTTCTGATCACCGTCAGCGGCGGTCAGTCCCGTTATCCCGAGGCTGCCCGTAATTCCATCGAACTGATCAACTGTGCCGAGATCGTACTTGAGCAGCAGAAGAAGGACAATATCGGAGGCTTGTATTACTTTGAGGCTCCTGTGCTTGATGATTTCCTTCAGAGCGTTCAGCTGGAAAACGAGCTGAAGCTGGCTATCGAAGAGAATTCCTTTGAGCTCTATTATCAGCCCCAGTACGATGCCGAGAGCAAGAAGCTTCGCGGAGTTGAGGCTTTGATCCGATGGAAGAACCAGGAGGGTTACTATATCAGCCCTTCCCGTTTTATTCCCCTGGCAGAGCGGGACGGACTCATTGGTCCCATTGGCAAGTGGGTTCTGGAGGAGGCTCTGCGGTCCTATTCACATTGGGAGAAGAACTTCCATTATCCCATGGTGCTTTCCGTGAATATCTCGGCAATGCAGTTCCGTAAATCAGACTTCATTCCGACACTGTTTGAACTGATCGAGACCTACGACATCGATCCCGCTTTTCTGGAGCTGGAGATCACCGAGAGTGTTCTCATCGATGATTTTGACAACGTTCTGGAGCAGATGCGCAAGATCCGTGAGAGCGGTATCAAGATCTCCCTGGACGACTTCGGTACCGGCTATTCGTCTCTGTCGTATCTGAAGAGTCTGCCCATCGACACCCTGAAGATCGACAAGTCCTTCATCGATACGGTCATTGACGATTCCTCCACAAGGATCATCACCGAATCCATCATCTCCATGGTGAAGAAGCTGGGTTATGAGACCGTGGCAGAGGGTGTGGAGAACGATCAGCAGTTTAATTATTTAAAGAGCATCGATTGTGACAATATCCAGGGCTTCCTGCTTGGCAAGCCCATGCCGGCAGCGCAGATAGAAGAACTGCTTAAGATCCAGGCAAGCTAAGAGAGGTCACTTTTTCAAAGTTATGGGAAGAAATAACGAACTGGCGTATCTGAATCAGCTCTACGCCACAAGCGCAAGTCAGCTGATCATCTTGTATGGTCAGAAAAATATCGGCAAAACCACGTTGATCATGGATTTTCTCAAGGGCAAGGACAACCTGTATTATCTCGCAGGTGAAGCCAGCATGCGCCAGCAGCAGTATCTGATGGCACGCCAGTGGAGAAACCGTGGTCTTGAAGTTTCGCAATATCCCGAATACAGTGAGCTCATGCAGGCTTTCGCCAAAGGCTCCGGGGATAAAAAGGTTCTCGTGATCGATGAATTCGATCATCTGATCAAAAACGATTCCGATTTTATGGAGCAGGCGGCTGCTTTAGTTAGCGGCAGCTACTCATCACAGCAGGTCCTTGTGATTCTCATGTCGTCCTCTGTAGGCTTCATTGAGAATCAGCTTGTCAGCAGGATCGGTAAGTCGGCCCTTTCCATTTCCGGCTTTCTGAAAATCCGCGAACTGAAGTTTGAGGATGTTTCCTATCATTTCCCGGATTATTCTCTGGAAGATCGTATTGCCGTTTACAGTATTTTGGGCGGTATCCCCGGTCTTTGGAGACATTTCGATCCCATGATCACTCTGAAACAGAATATCTGCAAAAATATCCTTTCCCAGGATGCTTTTCTCTTTGAGGAGGGCAGCCGCTATGTACGTGAAGCGGTAAGGGAATGCGGCGTTTATTATTCCATCCTTTCGGCTCTGGCAGAGGGTATGGACAAGCTGGGAGATATCTATCAGCACACCGGCTTTTCCCGTGCAAAGATCAGCGTTTACTTAAAGAACCTGATGGAGCTGGAGATCGCCCGGAAGGTTTTCTCCGTGGATACCCGGGGAAGAGACATGCTCAGGAAGGGAATCTACCGTATCAGCAACCACTATGTGGCATTCTGGTTCAGATTCCTCTATCCCTATTACAGTATGACGGCGACGCTGTCCAGTGAGTCATATTTTGAGACCTATGTACAGCACGAGCTGACTGACTTCTGCAAGCCGTATTTTTCCGAGATCTGCAGAGAGTATATGGAAAAGTTAGCACGAAGCAACGCCTTCGGATTTGAAGTATATGAGAGCGGTATTTTTGACGGCAAGGAAGGCTTCATCGATTATCTGGGCTTCGATGAGGAGCAGGACAGATGCGTGGCGGCTTTCAGTTGTTATGACAAGCCCTATATGACCTACGAATTCTATCAAAGAGCACTTAAGAGTCTTGCCGATGCCAAGGCTTCACCGGAGATGATCTTCCTGTTTGCAAGGGACGGCTTTGATGAGAAGGTCACCCTGGAAGCCAAAGTCAGGAACAATATCCGCCTTCTTCGTATGGAAGATTTCCTGGTTTAGGATTTGTAACAATATGGGAAAAAAGGTTTTTATCGCGGAAAAACCCAGCGTTGCCAAGCAGTTTGCTTCCACGCTGGCCAATCAAATGCATATCCGTTTCACCCAAAAGGACGGATTTCTGGAATCGGACGACATGCTGGTCACCTGGTGCGTAGGGCATCTTGTGACCATGAGTTATCCCGAGGTTTATGATGAATCCTGGAAGAAGTGGCAGCTTGATCCTTTGCCTTTTCTGCCGGATTCCTTTCGTTATGAGGTAATCCCCCAGACCAAAAAACAATTTGATATCGTAAAAGGCATCCTCACCCGTGATGACGTGGAATCCATCTATGTCTGCACCGATTCAGGGCGCGAGGGAGAGTATATTTACCGTCTTGTAGACCAGATGGCAGGCAATCCTCACAAGGAGAAAAAGCGTGTCTGGATCGATTCCCAGACGGAAGAAGAGATCATGCGCGGAATCCGGGAAGCCAAGGATATCAGCGCCTATGACAAGCTCTCAGACGCCGCTTATCTTCGTGCAATAGAAGATTATCTCATGGGTATCAATTTTTCCCGTGCCCTGACACTGAAATACCGCTATACGCTGCAACGTTTCCTGGAACAGGATAAGGTGACCATCTCCGTAGGCCGTGTCATGACCTGCGTACTGGGGATGGTGGTCAAGAGAGAGTTAGAGATAAGAAACTTTGAAAAAACGCCTTTTTACCGGGTTCAGGCGGCTCTGAAGATCGCCGATTCACCGGTAACTGCCGATTGGAAGGCCGTAGAAGGATCTGCCTATTTCAACTCGCCCCTTTTATACAAGGACAACGGCTTTTTGAAGAAGGAAGATGCCGACAAGCTCATCGCAGATCTATCCGAGCCTAAACCCATCGGCCTTACCCTGAAAAAGAGCGAGAAGAAAAAGGAAGTCAAGAAGCCGCCTCTGTTCTATAACCTGGCTGAGCTTCAAAATGACTGTTCCCGGCTTTTAAAGATCAGCCCTGACGAGACCCTGGCTATTGCCCAGGAGCTCTATGAGAAGAAGATGACCACCTATCCCAGGACCGATGCCAGGGTGCTTTCCACAGCCGTTGCAAAGGAGATAGACAAGAACATCCGTCCTTTGGCCGAATATCCCGGTATGGCGCCTTTTATCCGCTATATCATGGAGAAGAAGACCTACGAGGGCCTGGCCAAGACCAAGTACGTGAATGATAAGCAGATCACCGATCACTATGCCATCATTCCCACAGGTGCCGAAGTCAGCAAAGCGGCAAGTCTTTCTCCCCTTTCGGCAAAGGTATATGAGATGATCCTTCGCCGTTTTGTGGCGGTATTTTGCCCCGATGCGGAGTTTCTGAAGGTAAGCCTGGTGATGAAGCGGGAGACCGAATCCTTCTTTGCTAATTTCAAGGTAATGACAGAGCCCGGTTATACCAAGGTCTTCGCGGACACTTTTTTCAAAAAGAGCGCCGAAGGCGATAAGGCCGAAAAGCAGAGCGAGGAAAGCGGCGATGATAAGGAGAAAGAGATACTCTGTGATGAGAATTTCATAAATCTTCTTTCCTCATTGAAAAAAGGTGCTATAATAGACGCAGATGGTTTTTCCGTCAAAGAAGGAGAGACCTCGCCGCCGAAGCGTTACAGCTCCGGTAATATGATCCTTGCCATGGAGAATGCGGGACAGCTCATCGAGGACGAGCAGCTTCGCGAACAGATCAAATCCAGCGGCATCGGAACCGCCGCAACCAGGGCGGGCATCCTTGAGAAGCTTGTCAGGATCGGTTATCTGAACCTGAATAAGAAAACACAGATCTATACCCCCACACAGCTCGGAGAAGGCATCTATTACGTAGTCGGCTATTCCATGCCGATGATGCTGGCGCCGAACATGACAGCAAGCTGGGAGAAGGGGCTGTCTCTGGTGGAAGAGGGGGAGATCACTTCCGACGAATACATGGGGAAGCTGTCGGATTTCGTGGTCAAAAGAGTGCAGCAGGTCAAACAGACCAGTAATGAGGCTCAGATACGAGTCATGCTGCAGAGAGCGGCACCGTTTTATAAAAAGACGACCCGCAGGAAAAAGAGCAAAAAAGAGGGATAACGTGTAAATAAAAGGAGGGTTTTATGGAGATTTTTAAAAGCGAGAAATTTCTGGATCTGAGCCACACCATTGCAAGTCCGCTGTTTGACGCAACGGAGAATCCCTGGGGTGTGCTGCCTCTGATCGGTGAATTCATCAAGGGTTTGGGCCCTATGCTCGGATCCGATTATGAAGAGCGTTTCCCGCAGGTTTGGGTACATACCAGCGCAACCATCGCTCCTTCGGCATCCATCACCGGCCCCTGTATCATCGGTCCCGAGACCGAGATCCGTCATTGCGCTTTCATCCGCGGTAATGCGGTGATCGGAAGCGGATGTGTGATCGGTAATTCCGTTGAAGTGAAGAACAGCATCATTTTTGATGAGTGCGAGGTTCCGCATTTTAACTATGTGGGCGATTCGGTGCTGGGTTATAAGGCACATCTCGGTGCCGGTGCCATCACCTCCAATGTTAAGAATGATAAGACCAACGTAGAAGTTTCTTTCCCCCTGGGAAGGATCGATACAAAGCTTCGTAAATTCGGTGCGGTTGTGGGCGATTTTGCTCAGGTGGGCTGCAACAGCGTGTTGAATCCCGGTACCCTTGTGGGCCGCGGAGCAAGCATTTATCCCCTTTCCAATGTGCGCGGCATGGTAACGGAGAGCGTGATCTACAAAACAGGCGGTAAGACAACGCCGAAGGTCAAGCTCAAGAAAGAAATGCCCAAGGGTGCCATGGAGATCAGGCCATAATCAGGTAATATGGGGGAGCGGTTATCCGATCCCCCTTTTATTATGGGTGTGGCATGATTATGTCTTCCCTACTCTAACATGTTCAGAAGGAGAATGTTTATGAAAAAGAAAATTATCAGTTTGATGCTTGTAGCAGCCATGCTCTCAGCTCTTGTTGGCTGCGGCAAGAAGGATGATGACGTGAATGTCCATGCGGAAGTTGCCGAGGAGAGCGAGAGCACTGTTCCCGAGGTAGAAGTTGCACAGCCGCCGATCCTCGAGCCCAATTATACGGATTATCAGTCGCCCTATGGCTGGTCTCTGAAGTATGATCCCGCACTTTTTGTGGTAAATCCCATTGGCGGAACCAACAACGAGGTGGATTTCCTTTATTCCGGTCAGGCTGCAGGAACAACCATGGTAAGCTTTTATATGTATGACGGTAAATATCCCGAAGATGTCATTGCCGAGAAAACCATGGGCCTGAATGATCAGTATGAAGTTACCAATGCGGATCTTTTCTTCGGTCCCGCCGTTGTTGCACAGTCAAAGGTTCCCGAAGGACAGGAGAGCGGCCTTCGTCAGACCCTGACCGCTGCGGCTTACGCAGGAGGAACGCTTCTGATCGATGCCACCTGCCATATGTCCGGTGATGATGCCATCGATATTCCCATGAACGATGCCATTGCAGTCCTGTATGATTCCCTTTCCCTGGCGGGAACTGCCGCATCTTCAGGCGATGGCGGCGCGGTTGCAGGCTTCGCCTCGGAAGATACGTCTGAATACTACGGCGGTCTGTATGCAAATGACGGTAAGAGCGATATGAACCTGGCTCTGTTCCGTGAGGACGGCAATCTTACCGTTCTGGTTCAGATCGGCGCCAACTTCTATTACAGCAAGGATTTCGTTACATCTGATAAGGAACTGGATGACGGCACTAAATATACTGCCTTTAGCATTGAGGGAAAGGAGTTCGGATACTATTTCAATGACGATATGACCGGTATTCTCATCGATGACAAGGGCAAGTCACATTCCGCTCTTGAGATGGCTGAAAGCGCCGCTATGGATATGCGCCTTGAGGCAGCTGTGGATGATGCGCCGGCTCCCGAAGATGCCCTTAATGAGGACGCTGAGGGGGCAGAGAATGCGGATGCAGATACTGCGCAGTAAGCACAAGCTGATTCACGGTCGTTCCCGGGCAATATAACAGCATACATAAAAATACTTAAATAATTAAAAGGTGATCGCAATTGAATGTGATCACCTTTTATATTTGGTTATTTCTATGAGTTTATCCTTAGAAAGATATTGTGTTTGGAATAATATCGAACTCAGAATGCCCCGAGAAGCTTCGTGAACGCATCCTGGATCAGCGGATGATAGAGTACGAAGCTTACCTGCGGCTCGATAAGGCGCTGCACAATGATCTGATCCTTCTTGCGGATGATTCGGATATTCGGAAACGCCTCCAATTGACGGATCTGATCGCCTTCCTCGATCCTGGGCTCGTCCATGAGAATCCGAAGCAGCCTGTGAGAGCTCTTATGGAGGGTTTCATACATATCGCAGCATCTGTTGACCATGGCATCGCCCTTGTGATAGAAGAAGGGCCCGAAGGTCCGGTCATCCGCCGCCTGCCAGCCCACTACGGTACAGACACCGGGACAGATAAACAACGTATGGTAAAAGCGCTCGCCGCCGCTTTTGATGCTGTAATAGGGATCTATGGCGCCTGACATATAAAGCGGAAGCCAGCTTTTAAGGCCCTCCAGCATCTCCGGAACATCCCTGTCTATATTGTGAATGATGGAAACGCATACGCCGCGTTTGATGCAGGCTGTCATCAAAGCCGCCCATTTGGCTATGAATTCTTCCCCTTTGACCATCCAGTCAGTAGGAAAGTCGGAGTAGAGCAGTATCTGTTTGGCATCACTCTGATATACATCCGCAAGAAAGCAAAGGCTTGCCTGCTGCAGACCTTCCATTCCCTCATAGCAGTCCTTACGGCCTGCGATCAGTGCATTTAAAAGCTCCTCACTTGGAGTTGCCACGGCAAACTCTTCAGGATAGTAGTTGTCAATACTGTAAAACAGATCCAGAGCCGTTGCCTGATCCGAGGTGGTGAAATCGCAGAGCCAGTATTTGAAGTCTTCGTAGAGGGCGTCCATGTCCGCAGAAGACATATCGTTCTTACCCATCATATCGCAGAGACTGTCGGTCAGATTCTGTTCCTTCACACATGCAAAACAAGCCCTGCAGATAGCCTCAGTCAGCTTCTCATTGGACTTGGGGCTACGAAGCCCACCTTTAAAGCGACTGATATGAGAGGGGTCCACGTTACATTCCCTCGCAAGCCTGGCATTGGACAATCCGACCAGTTCCATCACCTGCGTGAGCCTGTTCCCGAACACTCCGTATTTAGCTGTATGACTTCCCTGATTCTTAGCCGATGCCATAAATATCCTCCACTGTATCTCGGTCTTTTGAGCCACCTCATGACTCTAGGATATTATAGCATTTTCCTTGACTTTTTCCCATAGAATCTTTATGATTAGAGATGAAAAAGGTGCTACCCGTAAATCAGCGGTTAGCCTTGGTAAAGATTATTGAAAATAACCGTACCGTAGCTGGGGGGCGGTTATTTTCTTTTGCTGTGAAGTCCGACCATATAGCCGAACTCAAATACTGTTATCGTTAAACCAAGAATGGCTACAAAGTCCAGTATGTTCATAGCAATCACCTACCTTTCGTAAAGGATTTGTACCTCCTTTCGTATAAGATAGGCTAACCGCCAACCGTTTTGGGTAGCACCTCAGGTTCTATATTACCAAACATATGTTCTTCCGCCAAGAGACAATCACGTCTCAGTGTCCTCGAAAAAGCGACATTCAACTAGTTCCCCGATGTCATAAAAACCGAAAATTGTCAATGACAGAATTCTCGCGCTCATAGAAAGCTAACCCTATATATGGTATAATCGTGACAGTCATTATAGGCAAAAATCAACCGGATTTTTGAAAAGGAGGATTAGTCACTATGAAGGGGAAGATAAGCAAGGCTCTAGCAACGGTGCTGTCATTGACAATGGTATTTAGCATTGTATTGTCGAGTGTTCCCGCGAAAGCAGATCCGGATGGGGACATTTATCGAATTACCGCTGAAGACGAAGCAAGCAGTGAAAGTAACCGTTTTTACTGCTCCGATCCCGGCTATCCCAGTAACCCAAGCTGGAAGAACATTGTTTATGATAAATCCACACAGACACTAACACTGAACAACGTTAATATGTCCAAATTGCAATTGTCCATTCATGGTGGTAGTGGCTCTGGAGAAATACACATCAAACTTACAGGAAATAACAAGATCGGTCATTTGTACGTTTGTTTCATGAAAGCCGTGTATTTTGAGGGCAATGGTTCGCTTATTATTAATGAGCCTCAAAATGGTGTATATTTCAGACCCTCGGCAATCAGAAGTGAAATCGGAAGCATGGATGGCTCAACGCTTTGTGTTACAAATTATAACATTGCTGCAGATACAACTCTGACACTTTACGGCGATACGAAAAATGATCCGCCTTATCAGATGGAAACAGGAAGCCTGTATTATTGGTGCAATATAACTGACAAACTTGTACAGTTTGATACATCAAAAATGATTACATACGGCGGCCAGGTAAGTCCTGCTGTCGCCTGGAAACCTGTTCAAAATGAAGAAAAAAACTATACTGATGATCCGGAAACAGGTAAGATTCAATTTGCCAGGATTGATATTCCCATTAAAAATTTATATATCAAGAAGAATGATGCAGGAATAGCTACTGTATCTGAGAATAATCTTTGGGCCGGTTTCACCAATGGTTATGGCTTCACATATGGGACACCGCTTGAGAAGGGTGCAAACGGATGGATGTTAGGTGAAGATTATGATACACTGCTATCCGTCGATAATTATTCGCAGGTAAGTGCAAACACAGTTTTCCTTGATGATATGCCTTACAATGCAACAAATGACACCTTTACAATAAAACATCCCTCTGTTGTTAACAACGCAGATAGCTATCTGTTTTCAAAGAACAATGAATCCTATGCTCTGTTTCGCATGGGTGATGTTGTAGATGCAAATCTGATGACGATTGCCGATATCAGCGGTCATATAGATCATTGGACATATGCCAAGGTAAATAATGGTGTTGTTTCTGATCTGGTATCTATAAACTATGAGAAAGGCGATAGTTATCCTGCCAGCGCAGCTTGGTCCTATATGAAAGGCCAAAACTTTTCATGCAAACAAAAGGTTGTATCAACCTATTATTCTAATGAATTGTGGCTTAGTAATACGAAAATCACTTTCTCGCCTAAGCAAACGGCAAATGTATCAAATGTGACTCAGGCCTCGATCAAGGGCGCAGAGTATAAGATCACAGTTGATAAGGATGGTTCTAAAACGGCCGAATATGTGAAGACGGACGACAGCAAGGTTAAAACGGCCACTGTTCCTGAAACAGTTGAAACTGCTGACGGTAAGGCAACCGTAACTTCAATAGCATCGAATGCTTTTGCAAACTGCAAGAACCTTACATCAGTTAATATGCCGAAGACGATCGAGCAGATCGGTGCAGGCGCATTCCAGAACTGCGCTAAGCTTACATCTGTAAATATTCCCGCAGGGACGAAGACGATTGGAAAGAACGCTTTCAAGAACTGCAAGGCTATGAAGTCTGTTAAGTTCAAGGGTAATAATGTAGAGACGATTGAATCCGGCGCTTTCTCCGGCTGCAAGAAACTTACTAATGTTACCGTAACCAAGAATGTTAAGTCGATTAAAGCTAATGCTTTTGCGGGCACAGGCAAACTTACCAAGGTTACGATTAAGTCAAAATCCGTAAAGATCGCGAAAAATGCCTTCAAGGGCCACAAGAACACCAAGGTTTATATCTCGAAGAAGCTTAAGGGGAAAGCTAAGACCAACTTTGTGAAAATGCTGACCAAAGCAGGCTTCAAGAAAAAGAACATCAAAGCGAAGTAAATCTTAATGCAACATGTGTTGAATAGGGAACCGTTTTGCGGTTTCTTATTCACATCCATGGGAAGGAGAGAAGCTTATGCACAAACATTCAATCCGAAAGTATCTTGCAGGTCTTTTATCTGCAGCTCTGATCTTCCAGAGCCTTGGCGGCGGTTTTTTTGCGATTTCCGCTGAAGAACTGACCGCAGATCCTGTATCAATCGAAGCCGCTCTGCAGGAAAATGCCGCTGATCAGGCAGATTCCGCCATCGAGAGCATTGAAGAGAGCAAAGAAGAGATTTCTGACGCTGTTGAAGCAGCAGAAGAGAGCAATGATCCTGATTCGCTCGAAGAACCTGCTGCTCAGAACGAAGAGAGAGATCAGCTTACTGAATCCGAACCTCAAACAGAAGAGGCAGATGAGATCGATGATGCTGATACTGCCGACGATGAGGATGTTCTTTCGGCAGAGGCAGCCTCCGATGAGGAAGAGTTATCTTCAGAGGGTGATGTAGCAAGATCCAACTTCTCAAGCGATTATGTTCACACCTTCTACACTGACGAAAACCTTAATCTCGTTGACTATTATATGGATGATGGAATAGAAGGCGAAGGAGATGATGCGCACTATTATCAGCGTTGGGTAAACGCAGATAAGGCGGCCTATGAATGGAAGGTGGATCTGAAAGACGATATCAATCAGGCAATGTTCTCAAAGCCAGTGAATGCTTATTGGGAAAACAAGGCCCCTTTTGATCTTGTGATTCCAAATACCATCAGTATGAATAATCCTGATAATCTGACTTCTTTTCACGGCGATGGAAATAAATCTAATAATACCAATGTTAGTATTGTGCTTGGGAAAGCATTTACCGTTACAGCCATGGGTGACGTAGAATACTCTCGCGTAAAGAGTGTAACCTTCCCTGATAACGGACTGGATATTCTCAATGGAATGCCATTCGCTTATTGTAATTATCTTGAAGAGTTCACTTTGCCCGCTAACGTAAATTTTAAGAGCAAAAACTATTCCAACGGACAGTACGCTTTTCAGGGATGCAAAAACCTCAAAACCTTGACATTTGTTTCCGGGAATACGGTTGTTCCTTTCAGATGTTGTGAAGACTGTACTGCTTTGGAGAAAATCTATCTCCCTGATACAATTGAGACAATTGATTTTGGCGCATTTAACGGTTGTAAATCGCTTAAGTATATTAACGATGGTACCATTGTACCTGATTCCGTAACCAAGATTTGCTCAGTTGCTTTTTCGGATTGTGCTTTTACAGAGATTACATTGCCTAAGAATCTTTCAGATGTAGAAACCGGCTGGTTTGGTTCCGGAGAAGATGATGAGCCCGGCTATGCCAAGTGTAAGTATCTGAAGAACGTTTATTTTTCACCCGGCGGTACAACGAAGTTCTACTCCGTTAACGGAATTGTTTATAAATCTGAAAGCAGCGGAGATAAGTTGATCTATTATCCGCCGGCAAACGAAACCGTCAAACTTACGTTGTCCGGTAACAGTGTTATCAGCAGTGGTGCGTTCGGGTCCGGTGGTTTTCTGAAAGAACTGATTTTTGATGGGGATGCCACATTAGAATCCGGCGCGTTGCAAAGTAATACTTCTATCGAGTCGATCTCATTTAACGGCATCACTAAGTTGGGTTCTTATTCACTTGCCAAGTGCACAGAACTGAAAAATGTCAGTTTTGCACCTGATGCAAAAGTAACTTTTGAAGGTCTGGTATTCGAAAGCAATACCAAGATCGAGACATTAACTCTGCCAAAACAATTTGTATTAGGTCTTACAGATCGCTATACCGATGGTAATATGCAGGAAAAATTCGGATCCTTCGGCAAAATGGTCGGGCTGAAGAAGATTCGCTTATACGAAAGCAGTGACGTGCTTCCCGACTCAAATGCATATCCGTTTGACGCAAGACAGGTTATGGGAAGTACTCATTTCGACGGTTTCGAAGTGATCGATGTAGACGGGTTCACACCTGCAGATGGAAAAGGTTGTTGTGCCGATGAACAAGGTGCATTATATGACAGCACCGGATCAACTCTTGTTTGCTATCCTACAGGCGTTTCTGATACCAATGCTACGACCGATCACAAGAATTATACACTTTCCGGTAATACGATCAAAATAGCTGATTATGCATTGTGGAGCGTATGTGGATTAGAGTCTTTCTCAACAGGTGATGGTAATAAAGAGCTGACTATCGGTAATTATGCATTTTTGTTCCCACAATACAGACAATGGGTTCCGGATGAAGCTTATAAGACTGCTTTAAAGAGCGTTACACTGACTTCCAGAGTTAAAGCTTTGGGTAAATATGCTTTCCAGAATGATTCTTCATTGGAGAATGTAATCATAGAAGCAGGCAAACTGACAGCTATCCCGGAAGGAGCATTTTGCAGTTGCAGCGCCATCAAGGAGTTGACCTTACCGGATACGGTAGAGACAGTAGCGGAATCCGAATTTAATGTACACAACTCGCCATTCTACAATTGCGGATTTACCAGCTTTACTATTTCAAAAGGTATGAGCAGGATTCCCGATGCCATGTTCAATTCCTGTAGCCAATTGAAAGAAATTGTAATTCCGGAAAACATCACCAACATTGGCAATTTTGCATTTTATAACTGTTCCTATCTGAATAAAGTAACAATACTGAATCCTGATGCTCAAATTGATGCGACTTTATATCAGGGCATTCCTTACGATGTGTTTGATGGTGTCGGTGAAGATTCTATGTTGCAGCAATGTACTTTCTATGTACATCGCGGTTCCGATGTTGAGCAGTGGCTGAATGCTGCCATTGCAGCAGATAACGCCTTGGATGAACAAAATCCCGGACGTTACGGCATCGACTGGCGTGTACATTACCTCGGGGAATACTGGGTGAAGTTTATCGATCATGACAATTTGGATTATTACTATCCATATAACAGCAATCTCAACGGTATTGTTTGGGAAGGCAGTGTATCCGCTAATCAGACGCTGGCAGATGTATTACCGGGCGGAAAGCTCCCGGTTACTCAGCATTCCTCTTATGACCAGGATGTGTACACCTTCAGAGGATGGTTCGAGGATACGACCAACACAGCCGCAACCTTAGCTACTAAGTTTACGAAGGATACGAATTTCTATGCTATTTATGATTATCAAGCTCCTAATTACACTTTAACACTGATATCTGACGGCAAAACCTTCAAAACCTATTCGGTTGCTGCATATTCCGCTCCTCCTGCTTTGCCGACTCCGACCAAGGACGGTTACACCTTCGTAGGATGGGGCGCTACCGCCGATGCGACGACACCTACACAGCTAGGCGTTCATTTAACGGGCAACACGACACTCTACGCCATCTGGAAGCAGAACACTCCTCAGGGCGGCGGAAGCGGCGGCAACGGCGTGAAGGAGAATGATACAGTTAAGACCGATGACGGTACCTATACCGTGACCGACTCCGGCGACAGCAGCACAGCTCCCGAAGTGGAATTCAAGCCCGAGAAGGATGCATCCGGTAAAGTGACCATCGATTCCACCGTTACCGTGAATGGCCAGAAGGCAACCGTTACCTCCATTGCCGACAATGCCTTCAAGGGTAACACCAAGGTTACCGAGGTTGTTCTTCCTACGACCATCGAGGAGATTGGTACGAACG
>JAILKJ010000067.1 GCA_024693845.1 Lachnospiraceae bacterium | reverse complement strand
TCCGATAGAAACAAGCAGTGTTACGCAGTTCGAAGGATATCCGACTTCCGCGAAAAAGGAAACATTGAAACCAAATGCAATTCTATATATAGGAAAAATGCGTAAGCTGGCGGAGGATAACGGAGCTGAGTTTATGTTGCTTCTTACGCCGTACTATGGACCTCAGGGTAATCTGAAACAACCATATTTCAATACGCTGAAGGAATATGCACAGCAGGAGGGGATTGCACTGCTAAATATGAATGAGGTTATTGATGAGCTTGAACTAGATGAAAGTCTGGATTATGCACATGGTCATCACCTCAGTCTCTCCGGAGCCAGAAAGACAGGTGCTTATCTAGCTGATTATGTGCACGAGCATTACGATATTGAAGATCATCGGGGAGATGAGCGCTATCAGATCTGGGAAGAGAATTTGAGGGAGGTCAAAAAGATCAAGGTGAAACAGGGCGTTGAAGATGCAGAGGGTGCCGATGTTGATCCGGATGAAAGGACGGAATAAGGAAAAACGGAAGCCTGTTTGACTATTATCAATATGCTGCCGTAAATGCACATCCGAATACGGTATATACGGCAAATTATAATATTCTGGTTTATCTTCTGTTTGCACTATGGAATGCACATAAGCGCTCTTTATGATGTAATGGACATTCTGTCTGATTTCTAGTATTCTGTTTATGGGATGATAGAATAAGGAGGGAGAATAACGCATGACGAATCTGTCTGAGTATTGGTTTGAGTGCAGGCGCAGCAGCATGTATTTTTCTGAGGATGAAGAAACGGCAATGTTTCGTCATCCTCTTTTAGCACATGCGCTGGGGGGATATAAAGGATATAAGTATACCAACTCGCGGGAGGCGATGGAGTATGCCTATGCCTGCGGGTTCAGATACATGGAAACTGACGTCGCGATGACGGATGACGGGCGGCTTGTCTGTTCCCACGGCTGGAATGAGGAAAACTGCGAGCGCACGGGAATGCAGTATGATCCCGCCTTTGCCCATATGACACAGGAGATGTTCCTTGCCCAAAAGGTAAACGGTCTGACGACCATGGACGTGGGCCAGCTCTATGCCTTTATGAAGGAGCATGAGGATCTGTACGTGGAAGTGGATCCGAGAAGCCTGTCGCCCGAGGAGACCCGAAGGGTGCTGGGGGCGCTGAAGGAAGCCTTTCAAAATGACAGAAGCGTTCTGGACAGATGCCTGATCCAGTTCTATACCAGGCAGATGCTGGAGACCGCGAAAGAGTGTTACCCGGTGAAATACTCCCAGATGCTGGCCCGGAGGGTTGAGCTGGAAGACGTGGAGGACTTTATCGATTTCTGTGTCCGTCAGGATATCACCGCCGTTGCGGTAAAGAATGTCGTTGTAACGGAAGAATTGATCGGGAGATTCAGGAACGCGGGACTCAAGGTTCTTGTCTATTCCGTTGACAGGTGGCGGAGGGCGGCGGCGCTTCTTTCCATGGGAGCAGATACGATCTGCACGAATTTCATCGAAATGGAGGCCGAAGAGGAAATGGTCATGCCGAAGGACCGGAGGACCATTTATGACCGGGGCGCGCAAAGCGATATCGACCAAAACAAGATCGTTATTTTTGAAGGCGACAGGACTCTGACGGAGAATGTCGTAAGAGATCTGCAAAACAGTCTTAAGGCAGCGGGGCAAAAACGCGAGCCGCTCCTTATCGCAAGACCCGGATGTTACCCGGAGGACATCGGGCAGATCAACCGATATTCGCCTGAGGTTTACAGGGAAGCGGCGCTCGCGCGGATGGTCATTGATCTCGGATCGGCTGATCAGTGGCTTGCCGGCAAAAGGGAAGAACGGCAGTTCTGGATCGGTGTCAGCCATCTTGAGGATACCGCTTCGCCCCAGGGGTTTGATCTTGAGCCGAAGGATATGGCGGCGGAGGATATGCTGCTGACGCATCCGCTTTACAGATATCAGAATCTTCTTATAATAGAAGGGAAAAATGAAGGCCGGCTTCTCAGGCGCGCCTACGGCTATCAGAATCTCCTCTGCCAAACGGACCTTGAGAACCCGGAAAGGGTGGCAGAGGTGCTGTCCCGGGCGGTGCTTAATGTCATGGCAGGCAGAAAATGCACGGAAGGGATCCGCTGCGGCAGCCAGGCAGCTCTGTACGGAAAGATTTTCAGATACCGCAGGAAACTGATCCGCTGGCTGAAGAAGAAAAAGATATTATAAGAGGTTTGACGCGTTTTTACTATATATAGTGGAAATGCGGCCCAGCATCCATATTGTACGAAAAAAAGAACATTTCTGTTCTTGCATTTACCGATGCAGTACGCTATACTGACAAATGCTGTGACATGATAGCTATGAAGCGTGAGGTTGCTGCTTGCGCGAAAGCGCATTCAGGTTTTCCGTGGAGCGAATGTCAAGAAGAAACTGACGACAAGTCACTGTACAGTAAGCGAAAGCAAAGGTCTGCCGATGAGCAGAAACGACGTGTGAGTTTTTAGGACACACACGGGAGAGTGTACAGTCACCACTTGTCGTACTTGAACCTAAAAAGTGCGAAAAGGAGGCGGCTTTTTTTATGGCAAATCAACAGGTAATGAGAATCACATTGAAGGCTTATGACCATCAGCTCATCGATTCTTCCGCGAAGAAGATCATTGAGACGGTGAAGAAGAACGGTTCCCAGGTTTCCGGACCTGTACCCCTTCCTACTAAAAAGGAAGTAGTTACCATTCTTCGTGCTGTTCATAAGTACAAGGACTCCAGAGAGCAGTTCGAGCAGAGAACGCACAAGCGTCTCATCGACGTGATCGCGCCCACCCAGAAGACCGTGGATGCGCTTCAGAGACTGGAAATGCCTGCCGGTGTTTACATCGGAATCAAGATGAAGTAACTAAGTTACTATTTGCGGATGATTCGGATGGATGGGAGAGTTTTCGTGCTCGCACGGAAAAACTCGAGCGGACAGCCGAATCGGGTGACTGCGAAGCAGGAACCAAACGAACATGAGTATTCGGAGTGCGAAGCACGGAGAAGCGAACGAAGTGAGCGGAATACGAATGTTCGTGAAGACGCAAAGGAACTATTTAATTATGTATGAACGGCTTGCTCCGTTCCGATGCATGAAGGAGGTTAATATGAAGAAAGCTATTTTGGCAACGAAGGTCGGCATGACCCAGATCTTCCAGGAAGACGGATCTCTGATCCCCGTAACCGTGCTTTCCGCAGGTCCCTGCGTAGTAACGCAGATCAAGACTGCTGAGAACGACGGCTATGATGCGGTTCAGGTGGGCTTTGAAGACAAGAAGGAAAAGGTTATCACCAAGGATAAGGGCGGTAAGAAAGAGATCGCACACAGACATGGTGTTAACAAGCCGCTGAAAGGTCATTTTGACAAGGCGGGAACAGGCGCAAAGAGATATCTTCGCGAGTTCAAGTTTGAGAATGCCGCTGAGTATCAGCTGGCACAGGAGATCAAGGCAGACATTTTTGTCGAGGGCGATCATGTAGATGCAACCGCGATCTCCAAGGGTAAAGGATTCCAGGGTGCGATCAAGAGACTTGGTCAGCACAGAGGTCCCATGAAGCACGGTTCCAAGTTCCACCGTCATCAGGGTTCCAACGGTGCCTGCTCTTCCCCTTCCAAGGTATTCAAGGGTAAGGGAATGCCCGGTCACATGGGTTCCGTAAAGGTTACTGTTCAAAACCTTGAGGTCGTAAGAGTTGATGCAGACAAGAATCTTCTTTTGGTAAAGGGTTCCGTACCCGGCCCCAAGAAGTCTCTGGTGACCATCAAAGAGACCACGAGAGCAGATATTTAATCGGTGAAAGGAGGACAGAGTCATGGCAAACGTATCCGTATTTAATATGGAAGGTAAAGAGGTCGGCTCCATCGACTTAAATGACGCGATCTTCGGCGTTGAAGTCAACGAGCACCTTGTACATATGGCAGTTGTGCAGCATCTGGCAGCTAAGCGTCAGGGCACACAGAAGGCAAAAACACGTTCCGAGGTTTCCGGCGGCGGCAGAAAGCCCTGGAGACAGAAGGGAACCGGACATGCACGTCAGGGTTCCAACAGATCTCCCCAGTGGAAGGGCGGCGGCGTAGTATTCGCTCCCACTCCGAGAGATTACAGCTTCAAGCTGAACAAGAAGGAAAAGAGAGCAGCATTAAAGAGCGCTCTGACCAGCAGAATCCAGGAGAACAAGCTGATCGTTGTGGATGAGCTGAAGTTCGACGAGATCAAGACCAAGAACTTCGCACAGGTTATGAACAACCTGAAGGTTGACAAAGGCCTGGTAGTTCTGGCAGACAATGATCAGAACACGGTACTTTCCGCAAGAAACGTGGATAAGGTAAATACAACACTGGCTACGCAGATCAATGTATATGACATCATGAACGGCGGCACCATCGTACTTACCAAGGATTCCGTGGCAAAGATTGAGGAGGTGTACGCATAATGGCAGCATTACAGTATTACGACGTGATCTTGAAGCCGGTCATCACCGAAAAAAGCATGGACGGCATGAGCGAGAAGAAGTACACATTTTTCGTACATCCCGAAGCTAACAAGTCCCAGATCAAGGAAGCAGTCGAGAAGATGTTCGACGGTGTAAAGGTAGCAAAGGTCAACACCATGAACCAGGACGGCAAGACAAAGCGTCGCGGCATGACCTACGGAAAGACCGCCAAGACCAAAAAGGCGATCGTTCAGTTGACCGAGGACAGCAAAGAGATCGAGATCTTCGCAGGTCTTTGATAGTATAAGCTGATGACTATGTGCAGAAAAGCACGAGAGCAAATCATTTTGAAAGGAGTTTAAGAACATGGGAATCAAGAGTTATAACCCATATACCCCCTCCAGAAGAAACATGACCGGTTCTGATTTTTCAGAGATCACCAAGAGTGAACCGGAAAAGTCTCTGGTGGTGGCACTGCCGAAGCATTCCGGCCGTAACAATCAGGGTAAGATCACCGTTCGTCATCATGGCGGCGGCGCAAAGAAAAAGTACAGAATGGTGGATTTCAGAAGAAATTCCAAGGATGGCATCCCGGCAAAGGTTATCGGTATCGAGTATGATCCTAACCGCAGCGCTAACATCGCGCTGATCTGCTATGAGGATGGCGAGAAGTCCTACATCCTCGCTCCCCAGGGCCTGACCGACGGCATGACCGTTATGAGCGGTGCCCAGGCCGAGGTAAGAGTAGGTAACTGCCTGCCCCTTTCCGAGATCCCCGTTGGTACGCTGGTGCACAACATCGAGCTGCAGCCCGGCAAGGGTGGCCAGATGGTCAGAGCAGCAGGCAACAGCGCACAGCTCATGGCTAAGGAAGGTAAATACGCAACCCTGCGTCTTCCCTCCGGCGAAATGAGAATGGTTCCTGCAGTATGCCGCGCTTCCATCGGTGTAGTCGGTAACGGCGATCACAACCTTGTGAAGATCGGTAAGGCAGGTCGTAAGCGTTACATGGGCATTCGTCCTACAGTCAGAGGTTCCGTAATGAACCCCAATGACCATCCGCACGGCGGTGGTGAGGGACGCGCACCTATCGGTCGTCCCGGCCCGAGCACCCCTTGGGGTAAGCCTGCATTGGGACTTAAGACCCGCAAGAAGAAGAAAGCTTCCAATAAGCTGATCGTAAGACGCCGTGACGGCAGAGCCATCAAATAAGTAAGGGAGGAAAGAAAATGGCCAGATCATTAAAAAAAGGACCTTTTGCAGACGTAAGTCTTTTGAAAAAGGTTGATGCAATGAACGCTTCCGGACAGAAGTCCGTGATCAAGACATGGTCCCGTCGTTCCACGATCTTCCCGTCCTTTGTCGGACATACGATCGCAGTACATGACGGACGCAAGCATGTTCCTGTATATGTAACCGAAGATATGGTAGGCCACAAGCTCGGCGAGTTTGTAGCTACCCGTACCTACCGCGGACACGGTAAGGACGAGAAGAAAGGCAAAGTAAGATAATAGGAAAAGGAGGGCGATCCCATGGCTAAGGGACACAGATCACAGATCAAACGTGAAAGAAACGCGAACAAGGATACCCGCCCGAGCGCAAAGCTCTCTTATGCGCGTATTCCTGTTCAGAAAGCATGTTTTGTATTAGACGCCATCAGAGGCAAGGATGTGGAGACGGCACTGGCAGTACTTGAGTACAATCCCCGTTATGCATCCGGCGTTGTAAAGAAGCTTCTGGAGTCTGCTATCGCAAACGCAGAGAATAACAACGGCATGAAGAGAGAGAATCTTTTCGTTGCTGAATGCTATGCAAGTGAAGGACCGACGATGAAGAGAATCCGGGCAAGAGCACAGGGCAGGGCATATCGGATCCTGAAGAGAATGAGCCACATTACTGTTGTTCTGGATGAAAGATAGGAGGAAGAAAAATGGGACAGAAAGTTAATCCTCACGGCCTTCGCGTCGGCATCATTAAGGACTGGGACTCCCGTTGGTATGCAGAAGGTGAGTTCGCAGATTACCTTGAGGAAGATCACAAGATTCGTACTTATATCAAGAAAAAGCTTGAGAGCGCAGGTATCTCCAAGGTTGAGATCGAGAGAAGCGCTGATGACCGCGTAAAGGTTATCATCTATACCGCTAAGCCCGGTGTTGTAATCGGCAAGGGCGGCGCTGAGATCGAGAAGACCAAGGCTGAGCTTGAGAAGCTTACCGGAAAGAAAGCTCTGGTAGACATCAAAGAGATCAAGCGTCCGGACAGAGATGCACAGCTGGTTGCAGAGAATATCGCACAGCAGCTTGAGAACCGTATTTCCTTCCGTCGTGCTATGAAGTCCTGCATGGGACGCGCGATGAAGGCATCCGCTCTGGGCATCAAGACTTCTGTTTCCGGTCGTCTGGGCGGCGCCGATATGGCTCGTACCGAGTTTTACAGTGAGGGAACCATTCCCCTTCAGACACTGAGAGCAGATATTGACTATGGATTCGCTGAGGCAGACACCACCTACGGTAAGGTAGGCGTTAAGGTCTGGATCTACAAGGGCGAGATCCTTCCCACCAAAGGCGATAAGGAAGGGAGCGATAAATAATGTTAATGCCGAAAAGAGTAAAGCGCCGTAAACAGTTCCGTGGTACCATGAGGGGCAAGGCGCAGAGAGGTAATAAGATCACTTACGGAGAATTTGGTATCGTAGCAATGGAGCCCTGCTGGATCCGTTCCAATCAGATCGAGGCAGCCCGTGTAGCTATGACGAGACACGTAAAGCGTGGCGGTCAGGTTTGGATCAAGATCTTCCCTGACAAGCCGGTAACCAACAAGCCCGCCGAGACCCGAATGGGTTCCGGTAAAGGAGCACTGGAGTATTGGGTAGCAGTAGTTAAGCCCGGTCGCGTAATGTTCGAGATCGCAGGCGTACCCGAGGATACCGCAAGAGAGGCACTTCGCCTGGCGTCCCACAAGCTTCCCTGCAAGTGCAAGATCGTTTCTAAAGCAGATTTGGAAGGAGGCATTGCTGAATGAAGACAAGTACATATGTAGAAGATTTAAAAGCAAAGTCTGAAGCAGAGCTGACCGAAGAACTGGTAAACGCAAAGAAGGAGCTGTTCAATCTCCGGTTCCAGAACGCAACCAATCAGCTTGATAACACCAGCAGGATCAAGGAAGTTCGCAAGAACATCGCCCGCATCCAGACGGTGATCACCCAGAAGGCACGCGCCTAAAGATCTTGTAGGAAGGAGAGAAAATCGTGGAAGAGAGAAATTTAAGAAAAACACGTATCGGCAAGGTAGTTAGTAACAAAATGGACAAGACCATCGTCGTTGCGGTTGAGAACCATGTGAAGCACCCTCTTTACAAAAAGATCGTAAAGCGGACCTACAAGTTGAAGGCCCATGACGAGCAGAATGAGTGCAACATCGGTGATACTGTTAAAGTAATGGAGACCAGACCCCTGTCCAAGGACAAGAGATGGAGACTGGTTGAGATCGTTGAAAAGGTTAAATAAGCGGGAAGGAGAATTGGCATGATTCAGCAGGAAAGCAGACTTAAGGTTGCTGATAATACCGGCGCAAAAGAGATCCTCTGCATCCGCGTAGTAGGCGGATCCACCAGAAGATACGCCAGCATCGGTGATATCATTGTAGCTACCGTTAAAGATGCAACACCAGGCGGCGTTGTAAAAAAAGGTGACGTTGTAAAGGCTGTTGTGGTTAGAAGCGTAAAAGGCGCACGCCGTAAAGACGGATCCTACATTAAATTTGACGAGAATGCGGCTGTCATCATCAAGGATGACAAGACACCCCGCGGAACCCGTATTTTTGGACCGGTTGCAAGAGAGCTTCGTGAGAAGCAGTTCATGAAGATCGTATCTCTGGCTCCGGAAGTATTATAGGAGGGCCTCAGAAATGGCAATTGCAAAGATCAAAAAAGGCGATACAGTCAGAGTAATAGCCGGCGATGCAGTTAAATGCAAGGGCAAAGAGGGCAAGGTCCTCTCTGTTGACCACAAGAACGGTAAGGTTGTTGTGGAAGGTGTGAACAAGGTAATGAGACATACCAAGCCCAATGCAGCAAATGCTAACGGCGGTATCATTGAGAAGGAAGCACCCATCTCCCTTTCCAATGTTATGTATGTACATAAGGGAAAAACCACCAGAGTCGGTATTAAGACGGAAGGCGATAAGAAGGTCCGTTTTGCAAAATCCACCGGCGATGTGATCGACTAAGGCAGAAAGGAGACAGGTGCTTTGAGCAGATTAAAAGATATGTACAAAGACGAGATCATGGATGCCATGATCAAAAAGTTCGGCTACAAGAATGCCATGGAAGTACCCAAGATCGACAAGATCGTTCTGAATATGGGCGTTGGTGAGGCCAAGGATAATGCCAAGGCTTTGGAGAACGCGATCTCCGATATGGAGACCATCTCCGGTCAGAAGGCTGTAGTGACCAAGGCTAAGAACTCCATCGCAAACTTCAAGATCCGTGAAGGTATGAACATCGGCTGCCGCACCACACTGCGCGGTGATAAGATGTATGAGTTCCTTGACAGACTTGTAAACCTTGCACTTCCCCGTGTGCGTGACTTCAGAGGTGTGAATCCCAACTCTTTCGACGGAAGAGGTAACTATTCCCTCGGTATCAAAGAGCAGATCATCTTCCCTGAGATCGAGTACGATAAGGTTGACAAGGTAAGAGGTTTGGACGTAGCGATCGTAACAACGGCTAAGACGGATGAAGAAGCAAGAGAACTTCTGCGCCTCTTCAACATGCCGTTTGCAAAATAACAGGAGGTAAATTCATGGCTAAGACTTCTATGAAAGTAAAACAGCAGAGAAAGCCCAAGTTTTCTACAAGAGCTTATACACGCTGCAGTATTTGTGGACGTCCCCATTCGGTCCTTCGTAAATACGGAATTTGCAGAATTTGCTTCCGTGAACTTGCGTACAAGGGACAGATCCCGGGCGTTAAGAAAGCAAGCTGGTAAAAAAGAAGGAGGAAAGTAAAATGACAATGAGTGATCCCATTGCAGATATGCTTACAAGAATCCGTAATGCAAATACTGCAAAGCATGATACGGTAGATGTTCCTTCATCCAAAATGAAACTGGCTATCGCTGATATCCTTGTGGATGAGGGTTATATTGCAAAGTATGATCTGGTTGACGACGGTAATTTCAAGAACATCCGCATCACCTTAAAGTATGGTGCAGATAAGAATGACAAGATCATTACCGGTATCAAGAGAATTTCCAAGCCCGGTCTTAGAGTATATGCCGGCAAGGATGAGCTGCCCAAGGTACTGGGCGGACTCGGCTGTGCTATCATCTCCACCAACCAGGGAGTGATCACGGACAAGAAAGCTCGCGAGCTTAAGGTAGGCGGCGAGGTATTAGCATTCGTTTGGTAATCAGAGTTTAAGAATTAATAGGAGGTACGGGCATGTCACGTATAGGAAGAATGCCAATCGCGATACCCGCCGGTGTAACCGTGGATATTGCAGAAAATAACAAAGTGACCGTCAAGGGTCCCAAAGGAACGTTGGAAAGAGTACTCCCTGCAGAGATGGAGATCAAGCTTGAGGACGGAAGTCTTTCCATCGCAAGACCCAATGATCTTAAGAAAATGAAGGCTCTGCATGGTCTGACCAGATCCCTTTTGAACAACATGGTAGTTGGAGTTACCGAGGGTTATGAGAAGAAGCTTGAGGTTAACGGTGTCGGCTACCGTGCTGCAAAGCAGGGCAAGAAGCTGGTTTTGAACCTGGGTTATTCCCATCCGGTTGAGATGGAGGATCCCGAGGGCGTGGAAACGGTACTCGATGGTCAGAACATCATCATCGTAAAGGGTATCGATAAAGAGAAGGTCGGACAGTTCGCAGCACAGATCCGCGATAAGAGAAGACCTGAGCCTTACAAGGGTAAGGGTATCAAGTATGCTGACGAGACGATCCGCCGCAAGGTTGGTAAGACCGGTAAGAAATAAGAGATAAGGAGAGTGTGAGAATGGTTAGTAAAGTATGTAGACAAGAAGTCCGTGTTAAAAAACACAAAAGGCTGCGTAACCGTTTTTCCGGTACTGCTGAAAGACCCCGTCTGGCAGTTTTCCGCAGCAACAACCACATGTATGCTCAAATTATCGATGATACGGTGGGCAATACTCTGGTATCCGCTTCTACTCTTGAAAAGGAAGTAAAGGCTGAGATTGAGAAAACCAATAACGTGGATGCAGCAGCATACCTTGGCAAGGTTATTGCCAAGAAGGCACTGGACAAGGGTATCAAGACCGTTGTATTTGACAGAGGCGGTTTCATTTACCAGGGCAAGATCGCTGCACTGGCTGAGGCAGCCAGAGAAGCCGGATTGGAATTTTAAGGAAGGGAGAAGGAATACATGAAACGCACAATCATTGATTCAAGCAATGAGGAACTGAATGAAAAAGTAGTTGCCATCAAGCGTGTAACCAAGGTTGTTAAGGGTGGTCGTAACATGCGCTTCACAGCACTGGTTGTTGTGGGTGACGGCAAAGGTCATGTAGGTGCCGGTCTCGGTAAGGCAACTGAAATCCCTGAAGCAATCCGTAAAGGTAAAGAAGATGCCATTAAGAGAATGGTAACCGTAGCCATTGATGAGGTAGGTTCCATTACACATGATAATATCGGTAAGTTCGGAAGCGCTTCCGTACTGCTGAGAAAGGCTCCCGATGGTACCGGTATCATCGCAGGCGGTCCCGCTCGTGTGGTTTGCGAGCTTGCCGGCATTAAGAATATCCGTACCAAGTCCCTGGGCTCTAACAACAAGCAGAACGTTGTTCTGGCCGCTATCGAAGGACTGAGCAGACTGAAAACACCTGAAGAAGTAGCTGCAAAGCGCGGTAAGCAGGTAAGCGAGATTTTAGCTTAGGAGGCAGGAGAAAATGGCAGATAAGAAGGTTAAGGTGACTCTGGTCAAGTCTCCCATCGGTGCAATTCCGAAGCACAGAAAAACGGTGGAGGCACTGGGCCTTAAGAAAATGCACAAGACGGTTGAGCTTCCCGACAATGCCGCTACCCGCGGTATGGTAGAGCAGGTGAAGCATCTTGTGAAGGTTGAAGAGGCGTAAAGCAGGAGGAGAAAAATGGAATTATCAAATTTAAGACCTGCAGAAGGTTCCAAGCATAATGACAATTTCAGAAGAGGCCGTGGACACGGTTCAGGTAACGGCAAGACTGCCGGCAAGGGACACAAGGGTCAGAAGGCTCGTTCCGGCGCACCCAGGATCGGTTTCGAAGGTGGTCAGATGCCTCTTTACAGAAGACTCCCTAAGAGAGGCTTCAAGAATATCAATGCGAAAGACATTGTAGGTATCAACATCTCCGCCCTTGAGCGTTTTGATAACGGTGCTACCGTTGATATCGATGCTCTGATCGAGGCAGGTGTTGTAAAGAACACCAGAGACGGTGTTAAGATTCTCGGCAACGGCGAGTTGACCAAGAAGCTGACAGTAAAAGCAAATGCATTCTCGAATGCGGCAAAGGAAAAGATTGAGGCTCTTGGCGGAACAACAGAGGTGATCTAATGTTACAGACTTTGAGAAATGCCTTTAAAGCAAAGGAAGTCAGAACGCGTCTTATATTCACTCTGCTCATGCTGGTAGTGATCCGTTTCGGATGCCAGCTGCCGGTACCCGGCGTTGACCGTAACTTCTTTGCGGAGTGGTTCAAGCAGCAGTCAGGTGATGCGTTCAACTTCTTTGATGCTTTCACCGGCGGTTCCTTCCTGAACATGTCGGTATTTGCACTCAACATCACACCGTACATCACATCCTCCATTATCATGCAGCTTCTGACGATTGCTATCCCGAAGCTGGAGGAGATGCAAAGAGACGGTGAAGACGGTCGTAAGAAAATTGCGGCCATCACCAGATATGTAACAGTCGGCCTTGCTCTTATCGAGTCAACCGCAATGGCTATCGGCTTCGGGAGAAGCGGCCTTTTGCAGGGAGATGCCAAGTGGCTGGATTATATCTGCGTGATCGCAGCGCTGACAGGCGGCGCGGCATTTATCATGTGGATCGGTGAGCAGATCACCGAGCACGGTGTAGGTAACGGAATCTCCGTTGTCCTGACCATCAACATCATTTCACGTATGCCGCAGGATCTGGCAACGCTTTATGAGCAGTTTGTAAAGAACGCTTCTACCGTGACCATGTCTGTGATCGCGGCAGTTGTGATCATCGCCATCATCCTTGCTATGGTGGTATTGGTTATTCTTTTGAATGACGGTGTACGCCGGATCCCGGTACAGTACGCCAAGAAAATGCAGGGAAGAAAGACCTTTGGCGGGAACAGCACTCACATTCCCCTGAAGATCAATACGGCGGGAGTTATCCCCATCATCTTTGCTTCCTCTCTGCTGCAGTTCCCCATTGTGATCTGCCAGCTGTTAGGCTATCAGGGAACAGGTGTATGGAGTGAGATCTTAAAGGGTCTTAATTCGAACAACTGGTTTAATCCTTCCCTGCCCCAGTATAATATCGGGCTTGTGGTATATGTTGTTCTGGTGATCTTTTTTGCCTACTTCTATACGTCCATCACCTTCAATCCCCTTGAGGTGTCCAACAATATGAAGAAGCAGGGCGGCTTCGTCCCGGGTATTCGTCCCGGTAAGCCGACGACGGATTATCTGACCGGCATTTTGAACTATGTAATCTTTATCGGCGCGGTAGGACTTGTGATCGTAGCGGTGATCCCGATCTTCTTTAACGGAATGTTTGGTGCGGACGTATCCTTTGGTGGTACTTCCCTGATCATTATCGTCAGCGTTATCCTTGAGACCATCAAGCAGGTTGAGTCTCTGATGCTGGTACGTAATTACAAGGGCTTCTTGAACGCATAATTAACATTTGTAGAAATCAGGATCGAGTAGAGGATAATTCTCTACTCGATTTCCTGCGGCTTAGAGTCTTGGAGGAAAAAACATGAAAATCATTATGTTGGGAGCTCCCGGAGCGGGAAAAGGCACCCAGGCCAAGCTGATCGCTGAGAAATACGGACTTCCCCATGTTTCCACCGGCGATATCTTCCGTGCCAATATCAAGAACGGCACCGAGCTTGGAAAGGAAGCCAAGAAATATATGGATGCCGGGGCGCTGGTACCGGACGAGCTTACCGTAAAGATCCTTCTTGACCGTGTGGCTCAGAAGGACTGCGAGGGCGGCTATGTACTGGACGGCTTTCCGCGCACGATCCCTCAGGCACAGGTCCTTGAAGATGCTTTGGCAAAACTCGGTGAGAGCATCGATTATGCCATCAACGTGGAAGTGCCGGATGAAGCCATCGTAAACAGGATGTCGGGAAGACGTGCCTGTGTAAGCTGCGGTGCTACCTATCATATTGTAAACATTCCGCCGAAGAAGGAAGGCATCTGCGATGTTTGCGGCAGTGAGCTGATCCTCAGGGATGACGACAAGCCGGAGACCGTTCGCAAGAGACTGGAAGTATATCATGAGCAGACACAGCCTCTGGTAGACTTCTATCAGAACAAAGGAGTTCTTCGCGAGGTAGACGGCACTAAGACAATGGAAGAAATCTTTGACAGCATTGCAAAGATCCTGGGATAAGGAGCGCAAAAATGGCAGTTACAGTTAAGTCGGCCAGACAGATCGAACTGATGCGCACCGCGGGAAAGTACTTGGCGGAGCTGCATGAGAGGATGGGTGAATCCCTTAAGGCCGGAATGAGTACTCTGGAGATCGACCAGTTGGGAGAGAAGATCATCAGAAGCTACGGCTGCGAGCCGAACTTTCTGAACTACAACGGTTTTCCCGCATCCATCTGTGTATCCGTCAACGAGGAAGTGGTACATGGGATCCCCAAAAAGAACAGGATCTTAAAGGAAGGCGACGTGGTCAGCCTGGATTGCGGACTGATCTACAAAGGCTGGCATTCCGATGCGGCCAGGACCCATATCATCGGAGATGCGCCCAAGGAAGTAAAGGACCTGGTGGAAAGAACGAAGCAAAGCTTTTTTGAAGGCATTCAGATGGCAGTCGACGGCGGTCATCTGTATGATATCTCCAACAGGATCGACAGTTATATCAGCGGCTTCGGCTACGGTATCGTAAGAGATCTTGTAGGACACGGCATCGGCCAGAAACTCCATGAGGACCCGCAGATCCCCAATTTTGCCCAGAAGAAAAAAGGCATCCGCCTCTGCGCCGGCATGACGCTGGCCGTAGAGCCCATGATCAACTTGGGGCGGGGCGATGTGGACTGGCTGGATGATGACTGGACAGTAGTAAGCGCAGACAGAAGCGTTTCCGCCCACTATGAGAACACCATCGTGATCACAAAGGACGGAGAACCGGAAATCCTTACCATTTAAAACACGGAGGAAAAAAATGTCAAAAGCAGATGTAATTGAAATCGAGGGTGTGGTAGTTGAGAAGCTTCCGAACACCATGTTTCAGGTAGAGCTTGAGAACGGACACAGAGTGCTGGCTCATATCAGCGGCAAGCTGCGCCAGAATTTCATCCGGATCCTGCCCGGAGACAAAGTGACATTGGAACTCTCACCGTATGATCTTTCCAAGGGCAGGATTATTTGGAGAGATAAATAAAAAATAGGTTGCAATAAGGTTTTTTGCGTGATATAATGCAAAATGGTCTTTTTTGAAAGGAGGGTTTAACGTGAAGGTTAGATCGTCAGTAAAACCGATTTGCGAAAAATGCAAAGTTATCAAGAGAAAAGGGAAGATCAGAATTATCTGTGAGAATCCTAAACATAAACAGGTACAGGGTTAATCGACCCTGAGAGCCGCCCCTACAGGGCGGCGACGTGTTTACTGTTGATACCGGCCATGCCGGGCAAGGCCTGTTTCTTCTTATAGTAACAGGTTGGGCATCTCTTGAAGGAAAAACAGATTCTATCCGGAATTTTGTATTTTTCGCCCCAGTCAATTAGTAACCAGTAGGAGGCGTCAGAAGTGAGGCGCCGGGAGAGCCGCTAAGCGGCTTTCGGAGAACGGAGGAAAGTAAAATGGCTCGTATTGCAGGTGTGGATTTACCCAGAGACAAGCGTGTTGAGATCGGACTTACCTATATTTACGGTATCGGCCGTCCGAGCGCTACCCGTATCCTGAAGGATGCAAAGGTAAATCCGGATACCCGTTGTCGTGATCTTACCGATGACGAGGTGAAAAGGATCAGTGAAGTGATCGAGAATACCCAGATGGTAGAAGGTGATCTTCGTCGTGAGGTTGCGCTTAACATCAAGCGTCTTCAGGAGATCGGTTGCTATCGCGGTATCCGTCACAGAAAAGGTCTTCCCGTTCGCGGTCAGAAGACCAAGACCAACGCAAGAACCCGTAAGGGTCCTAAGAGAACCGTAGCGAACAAGAAGAAATAAACCGTAGAAAGGAAGAAAGTAGGTTAGTTTTATGGCAAAGCAGAATGCAAGAAAAGTAACAAAGAAGCGTGTCAAGAAAAACGTTGAACACGGACAGGCACATATCCAGGCTTCCTTCAACAATACTATCGTAACGTTGACAGATAACGAGGGTAATGCTCTTTCTTGGGCAAGTGCCGGTGGTCTGGGATTTAGAGGTTCAAAGAAATCTACTCCTTACGCTGCTCAGATGGCATCGGAAACAGCTACCAAGGCTGCTCTGATCCATGGACTTAAAACGGTGGACGTATTCGTGAAAGGCCCCGGCTCAGGCCGTGAGGCAGCGATCCGTGCATTGCAGGCAAGCGGCTTGGAGGTTACCAGTATCCGTGACGTAACTCCGGTACCGCACAATGGTTGCCGTCCGCCGAAGCGTCGTCGTGTTTGATCATACGTTTTGTTGGAAGAAAGCCGTTTGGCTGTAAACAACTGTAATTACCTGCAGAGCAGGTATCAATTCATCTAGGAGGAAAAACAATGGCAGTAAACAGGATCCCTGTGCTTAAGAGATGCAGATCTCTTGGCCTGGAGCCCGCAGTATTGGGCTATGACAAGAAATCCAACAGAAAGCTGGAGAGAGCTAACCGTAAGGTTTCCGAGTACGGACTTCAGCTTCGTGAAAAACAGAAAGCTAAATTCATCTACGGTGTTCTGGAGAAGCCCTTCAGAAACTACTATGAGAAGGCCGATATGATGAAGGGCCAGACCGGTGAGAACCTGATGATCATGCTGGAGAGCCGTCTGGACAACGTAATCTTCCGTCTGGCTTTTGCACGTACAAGACGTGAAGCAAGACAGATCGTAGGTCACAAGCATGTACTGGTAAACGGTAAGAGCGTAAACATCCCTTCCTACCTTGTAAAGGCCGGTGATGTGATCGAGATCAGAGAGAAGTCCAAGAGTCTTCAGAGATATAAGGATATCGCAGAAGTTACCGGTGCAAGACTTGTTCCGGAATGGCTGGATCAGGATCTTGAGAATTTCAAAGGTACTGTAAAGCAGCTTCCTACCAGGGAGATGATTGACGTTCCTGTTGATGAGATGCTTATCGTCGAGCTGTACTCCAAGTAATCAGAGTCAGCCTGAATAAGTCAGAAGGAGGTATTTGCAGTGTTTGATTTTGAAAGACCGAATATTGAAGTAGCCGAGATTTCTGAAGATAAAAAATATGGCCGCTTTGTAGTGGAGCCCCTCGAGAGAGGATATGGTATCACGTTGGGAAACTCCCTTCGCAGGATCATGCTTTCGTCCCTTCCCGGGGCGGCAGTAAGCTCCGTTAAGATCGATGGCGTATTACATGAGTTCTCATCCATCCCCGGTGTAAAGGAAGATGTGACAGAGATCATCATGAATCTGAAGAGCCTGGCCATCAAGAATTCGTCCTCTACCAATGAGCCCAAGATCGCATATATTGAGTTCGAGGGAGAGGGAGTTGTCAGAGCTTCCGATATTCAGTGCGATTCCGATATCGAGATCATTAACTCGGATCAGGTGATCGCAACCTGCGGCGCAAAGGATGCCAAGCTGTTCATGGAGATCACCATCAGCAAGGGCAGAGGTTATATCAGCGCCGAGAAGAACAAAACAGAAGATTTCCCCATCGGTGTGATCGCGGTAGATTCGATCTATACACCGGTTGAGCGTGTAAACATGACGGTTGAGAATACCCGTGTAGGTCAGGTTACCGATTTTGATAAGCTGACGCTGGATGTTTACACCAACGGAACCTTAGAGCCCGATGAGGCTGTCAGCCTTGCGGCAAAGGTGCTTTCCGAGCATCTTTCCCTGTTCATCGATCTTTCCGAGAATGCCAAGACCGCTGAGGTAATGGTTGAGAAAGAAGATGACGAGAAGGAAAAGGTTCTGGAGATGAGCATCGACGAGTTGGAGCTTTCCGTTCGTTCCTACAACTGTCTGAAGCGTGCCGGTATCAATACTGTGCAGGAGCTGACCGACAAGACCCAGGACGACATGATGAAGGTTCGTAACCTCGGTCGCAAGTCCCTGGAGGAGGTTCTTGCCAAGCTCAAGGAGCTGGGTCTGGAGCTTCGCACAGGAGAAGAGTAAATCAGGTATCTATTGTAGCGGAAAGGGTAAGTCCGATGAGCACCGATCTGCATAGCCATTCTCCCGTCTGTAAGACCGATGAGCAAGCCGGGAAGTCAATATGGAGGTAAGAAAATGGCAAAGTACAGAAAGTTGGGAAGAACTTCTTCTCAGAGAAAAGCACTTCTTCGTAACCAGGTAACCAATCTTCTTTATCATGGAAAGATCGTTACCACTGAGGCAAGAGCAAAAGAGCTTCGTAAGATCGCAGAGAAGCTGATCACTCTGGCTGTTAAGGAGAAGGACAACTTCGAAACCGTTACCGTAAAGGCTAAAGTAGCCCAGAAGGATAAGGACGGCAAGAGAGTAAAAGAAGTTAAGGACGGCAAGAAGGTAACCGTTTATGACGAGATCGACAAAGAGATCAAGAAGGACCTTCCTTCCCGTCTTCACGCAAGACGCCAGATGCTTCAGGTACTGTATCCCGTAAAGGAAGTTCCTACGGAGAGCGCAGGCAAGAAGAAAGGCACCAAAGAGATTGACATGGTTGCAAAGCTCTTTGATGAGATCGCACCCAAGTACGCAGACCGCAAGGGCGGTTACACCCGTATCGTAAAGATCGGACAGCGTAAGGGCGACGGCGCCATGGAAGTTTTGATAGAGCTTGTATAACAAGACGCGCAAGAATAAGGAAACAACCCCATCGAATGCTTGCATTCGAACGGGGTTGTTTTTTTATTCTTATGAGTCGCCTATGGCGACGGTTCGTGAAGCAACGCTTCACGAACAGAGCGTCTTGTTATTTTTCATACTCACAATAACTCCATATCCAGACTCGCAATCCCGTGCTTCGCACTCAACTGTTGCTTCGCAACTGATTGCTCGTTGTATATGGAGTTCCTGTTTCACAGGTTGTGCCGACCAGAGTAACGATTATGTCGAGCAAGCTCGCAAATCGCTCCTCTGGTCAGCACAATTGTGAGTAGTAACATCAGGGCTTTTCAAAATGTTGATAATCCTTTAAACTTTTCCAATGCCCGCCCCATTTGAAGCCGTGCTCCGTAAAGAGCCGGTAGCAAAGATCGTTCTCATCGATCATGTGAGGCCCGATGCTGCTTCGGTCAGCATAGGGCTCGCTGCCCGGTGGTGAGATCCGCTCTTTTCCGTCCGGGTAGGTGACGTAGGGATTGTAAAAAGGATTGATATCAATGGCAAGTCCCTTTGCATGATTGGAAAGATGGGTGGTGCCCTGCACAACACGGTAGTTAAAGCAGGAGGTGTTGTCATCTGCGCAGGAGGCATCATCGTCGCCGCCATATTCATCGATCAGTCGGATCCGGCAGATCTCATAGCCCGCATCATATAATTCCGAAAAGATCTCCAACAGGTCATCTGCGATCTTTTTGTTACAGATCAGTTCCCCGGTCCGGGTATTTTTCTCATAATCCACATACAGAACCTGCAGATAGGAAAGATCCTCATAGGTGATGGTATCATTCTCGTGATAGGAAACACCGTTTATGGTCTTGCATATCGTATCGGAAAGAGGCTCTTTGAAAAAGCCCTCCCGCAGCGTCACGCGGTCAGGATGGGGTGGCAGATCTCCAAAGAGGAGATCGCTTTTTGTTTCTGCAGGCTCCGGTGTATTTCCGTTTTCCTCCGATGCAGCAGAGTCATCCGCGTTTTGCGCATCCTTGGCATCTTGCGTCAAAGCCGCATCGGCATATGCCTCATCTCCGGGAAGAGAAGCTCCCGCAGACATAAGTCCCGTGTCTTCATCCGGCTTATCTTCCGTGTCGGTTACCGGAATATCCTCGCCCTCAGGCGCCTGCCCGGTCGTGGGATCAATGGTTCCTACGCTCAGGTCCGCATCGTTGGATACGAGGGCGGGAAGGAGCAGCACCCCTGTCAGGGTGGCGATGAGTAAAAGCAGGATGGTTAATCTGATGATGGTATTTTTCTTCATAGTAAACAGTATATACGTAAGGGACCTCTCTGTCGAGCAGGTGGGTTAAAAGTGTAATTGACTTGTAAAAGGCGCAAGTATCAGTTACAATCAAAGGTGGCGCCGAAAACGGGCGGCGCGAAAGCCTATGAACATTATCGATCTGAAAAAAGTTGTATATGAATATTTTCGCCGTGATGACGAGGGTAATGTGACCGGTATCACCACGGCGGTGGACCATGTGGATCTGTCCGTGAAACCCGGAGACTTCATCGCCATCCTGGGCCATAACGGTTCGGGTAAATCCACGCTGGCCAAGCACCTGAACGCCATCCTCTATCCTTCGGAAGGCACGGTGTGGGTTGACGGTATGGATACCACCGAAGAAGATAAGCTGATGCAGATCCGGCAGACTACGGGAATGGTGTTCCAGAATCCCGATAATCAGATCATCGCCCAGATCGTCGAAGAGGATGTGGGCTTCGGTCCCGAGAATCTGGGCGTGCCGACGAAAAAGATCTGGGAAAGGGTGGAGGAAAGCCTTAAGGCGGTAGGAATGTATGAGTTCCGTAAAAAGTCCCCCAACCGGCTTTCCGGCGGACAGAAGCAGAGAGTATCCATCGCGGGTGTGCTGGCCATGCATCCCAAATGCATCGTTTTGGATGAGCCCACGGCCATGCTGGATCCTGCGGGACGCAGGGAAGTGATCCGGGCAGCAAGGGCTTTGAATGATGTGGAGAAGATCACAGTGATCCTCATCACCCATTATATGGAAGAGGTCATCTATGCGGATCACGTTTATGTGATGGATCACGGCAGTGTGAAGATGGAAGGCAGTCCCAGAGAGGTTTTCTCCCGGGTGGACGAGCTATCGGCACTCCATCTCACGGTACCCCAGGTAACACTTTTGGCAGACAGATTAAAGAAGTCGGGACTTCCGATCAAAAGCGGGATCCTGACCCGTGACGAGCTTACTGCAGAGCTTGTCAGGATAAAAAGCGGCAGGTGACAGATAATATGTCGATCATCATCGATCATTTAACACATGAATATGAGACGGGAACCGCCATGGCGGTGAAGGCTATTTCGGATGTGAGTCTCCAGATCCCCGATGGACAGTTCGTGGGGCTGATCGGACACACCGGATCGGGCAAGTCATCCCTGATCCAGCATCTGAACGGCCTTTTGAAACCCACCTCCGGAACCGTGTATGTGGGTGGCGAGGACATTTTTGACAAGGATTATGACAAAAAGAAGCTTCGCAGCCGGGTGGGTCTGGTTTTCCAGTATCCCGAGCATCAGCTCTTTGAGGCGGATGTATTCACGGACGTTTGTTTCGGACCGAAGAATCTGGGTCTGGAACAAAAGGAGGTAGAGCTTCGGGCCTATGATGCCTTAAAGAAGGTGGGGCTGGAAGACGATGCTTTTTATGTTTCTCCCTTTGATCTGTCGGGGGGACAGAAAAGGAGAGTCGCCATTGCGGGTGTGCTGGCCATGAAGCCTGAGGTGCTGATCCTGGATGAGCCCACGGCGGGACTGGATCCTGCAGGCCGTGAGGAGATCCTGGGTCTGATCGCCGGCATGCAGAAGGAAACGGGAATGACGATCATCCTGGTTTCCCACAGCATGGAGGATGTGGCCAACTATGTGGACCGCATCATCGTGATGAATAAAGGAAGCGTTATGCTGGACGGCAGCCCCAAGGAGGTCTTTTCCCACGTGGAACAGCTGGAGGAGGCAGGACTTGCCGCGCCGGAGGCCTGCTACATTATGCGGGATCTGCAAAAGGCCGGCTTTGATCTGCCGGGTGACGTGACCCGGATCGAAGAGGCGGCAGATGCCATTTTGAATGTTTTTGGGTCGGGAGTATGAAGTTATGATCCGAGAAATCACCATCGGGCAATACTATCAGACGGATTCCGTCCTTCACAGACTGGATCCGCGGGTAAAGCTCATCTTTGTCATTTTGTATATTGTTTCGATCTTCCTGTATCGGAAGCCGCTTCCCTTTTTGCTGGCGGCTCTGTTTCTTGCGCTTTGCGTCGGATTGTCAAAAGTGCCCTTTAGCTATATCGTAAGAGGCCTGAAGGCTGTCGTGGTGCTGATGCTTTTTACGGCGGTGTTCAATCTTTTTTTGACCCCGGGGGAGACCCTGGTGGCCTGGGGAGGGCTCAAGATCACAAAGGAAGGCGCGCTGATCGCGGCCTTTATGGCAGCCAGACTGGTGCTGCTGATCATTTCATCTTCGCTGATGACCCTTACCACAACCCCTACGCAGCTTACCGATGCCATGGAAAAGCTGCTCTGGCCGCTGCAGAAGATCCATCTGCCGGTGCATGAGGTGGCCATGATGATGTCCATCGCCCTTCGTTTTATCCCGATCCTGCTGGAGGAGACCGATAAGATCATGAAGGCACAGATGGCCAGGGGTGCCGATTTTGAAAGCGGAAACCTGCTTCGGCGTCTCAAAGCCATGGTCCCCATCCTGGTGCCTTTGTTCATATCCGCCTTTCGCCGGGCCAATGACCTGGCCATGGCCATGGAAGCCAGGTGCTATCAGGGCGGAGAGGGAAGGACAAAAATGAAACCCCTGCGTTATAAAGGTGCGGATACCGTGGCGTATCTGATCCTGATGGTATATCTGGCAGCGGTGATCGCAGTCGGAAAGCTTACCTGATAAGAGGTTATCTATGGAAAAGACGGAAGGAACGGGTGCTGATGCGACTAAACGTGTCATGCTCACCGTGGCCTATGACGGAACAAGATATAACGGCTGGCAGATCCAGCCCGGCGGGATCACCATCGAAGGAGAACTGATCCGCGCCATTGAGGAGCTTCTGGGTGAAAAGGTCACCATCACCGGGGCCAGCAGAACAGACGCAGGGGTGCATTCCTTGTGTAATAAGGCGGTTTTTGATACGAAAACCAGGATACCGGCTGAAAAGCTTTCCTATGCACTCAACCGCTATCTTCCGGAGGATATCAGGATACAGGCCTCCTGCCTTGTGGCCCCGGATTTCCATCCCCGGAGAGTGGAAAGCAGCAAAACCTATGAATACAGGATCTGCAATGCCCGGTTTCCGGACCCTACCCGGCGTCTGTACAGCTATTTTACCTATCGGAAACTGAACGTATCCGCTATGAAAAGAGCGGCAGCCTTTCTGGAGGGAACCCACGATTTTGCGGCCTTTTCCACTTTTAAACCCGAAGTGAGTTCCACCATCCGGACCATTCACCGGATCGAGGTGGAAGCAGAAGGGGCAAGGATCGTGATCCGTGTCAGCGGCAATGGATTTTTATATCATATGGTAAGGATCATAGCGGGAACTCTGCTGGAGGTGGGAATGGGCAATATGTCCCCGGAGGATATCCCGGATATCCTGGAAAAGAAAGACAGAAATCTGGCGGGCCCGACAGCTCCTGCTCTGGGCCTGACCATGATAAAGCATACATTTTTAACGGATCCCGCTCTGCCTGAGGAAACAGAGGCAGCGGCGGAACCTGAAGAGGAGAAAGAATCGTTATGAAAAAAGTGTTAGGCGTGGTGGGACGCGCTCTGTGTCTGCTGTTTCTGCTGCTCATGATCTTGTTGCTCTTTGCGCAGAACTGGCTGTTCACCACCTGGTCGGAGCTGACGGCGGACGAGGTGATCTTCCATCTGAAGGCATCCCTGGGAGGGACCAATCCAGAGATGATCACGGAGCTGATCCTGAAGTATCTGTTGCCGGGAGCCCTGGTGTTCCTGGCTTTTGTGATCCTTGCCATCGTCCTTAAAAAGAAGAAAGAATGCATCTTCAAAAAGATCTGGGGCCTGTATTTTATTCTGGCCATCTGCCTTTGCGTGATCTTCTGTGTGCGGCTGGAGCATCATACGGGGCTTCTGAGCACCGGCTATCACTGGGTGGAGCTTAAACTCAATCCCGGTGCGGATTTTATCGCCCAGGAATATGCGGATCCGAAGGAGGTCAAGCTCTCTTTTCCCGAGAAAAAGAGAAACCTGATCTATGTTTTCCTGGAATCGGCCGAAATGACCTTCGCGGATAAGGAAAAGGGCGGTGGTTTTGAGCAAAGCTGTATTCCCGAGCTGGAGCAGATCTCATTGGAAAATGAGAATTTCGGAACACCGGGACAGCTGAACGGGGGCTATTCCTTAAGCGGCAGCAACTGGACCATGGGGGCGATGTTTGCTCACAGCAGCGGCCTTCCTCTGCAGATCCCTCTGACGGGAAATGCCATGACAGGTCAGGACAGCTTTTTCCCCGATATCGTGACCCTGGGAGATATCCTGAAGGAGCAGGGCTATCATCAGCGGCTTTTGATCGGATCCGACGCCTCCTTCGGCGGAAGGGATCTGTATTACAGCACCCACGGTGATTTTGAGATCCACGACTATGTCTGGGCCATCCAAAACGGAAAGATCCTGGAGGATTATAAGGTCTGGTGGGGATATGAGGACGAGAAGCTCTTTGCCTTTGCGAAGGAGGAGCTGACAGAGCTGGCGGGTCAGGAAGAGCCCTTCTGTCTTACCATGCTGACCGTGGACACGCATTTTTCCGATGGGTACGTATGCGATCTTTGCGAAGATACCTTCGGGGAGAACCAGTATGCCAATGTCTATGCCTGCTCCAGTAAGCAGACGGCAGAGTTCCTGGATTGGATCAAAACCCAGGATTTCTATGAAAACACCACCGTTGTGCTGGTGGGGGATCATCCCACCATGGATGCGGATTTTTGCGACGATGTGGATAAGGATTACGAAAGAAGGGTCTATACCGCCTTTATCAACAGTGCTGCCCAGCGCAAGGACGACGGTGCAAGGCTCTATTCCACCATGGATCTTTTCCCCACGACCCTGGCGGCCATGGGCGTGACCATCAAGGGGGATAAGCTGGGCCTGGGAACGAACCTGTTTTCCGGTAAAAAGACCATGATCGAGGAATACGGACTGGAGAGGGCGGATGAGAAGATGTCCCTTCCCTCCCTGTTCATGCAGGAAAAGAGCAATGTCCGCATTACGGAGGAGGATCTGTATAATACCAGGGTGGCACTTTCCCTGGTACCCAAGAAAAAGAAGAATAAGCTGCGGCTGCGCTCAAGCGGTATCCGCACGCTAAACTATACCAGCTGCCATAAAGCGGTCCTGGAGGTGACGCCCAAGGGAGGCGGCGAGGTGTACACCTATGAAATGAAGGTTAAACCCAGCAAAAATGATCCCAATGTGTTCCGGTTGGATGTGACCACCGACATTGACTTTGATCTGGCCGGATTATTTGAGTACAGAGTATATGTTGATGTGGAAGGCGGCTTCGAACACTATGAGTTGTATGATTCTACAAAAGTGCCCGTTCCGGAGGAGGGAACCGCAGAATAAAAGAGGGGGAAATATCACATTTTTCGGCATTTTTTCGACATCTTTCATTGAATGAAAGGTGCCGTTGTAGTATCATGGAAATGTGGTGCGCACCATAAAACATGGAGGGGTAAATCGGAAGGCGCCAGACAGAGAAAGGAGTTCTCTTATGAAAAAATTGAACATTCAAAAGAAACTGATGAGTATCTCGGTTCCTCAGGCGATCGTGATCCTGATCCTGCTCTTTTTGATGGGACAGGGAGAGTTGACAACGCTGAACAAGGCCAAAGCGATTTATTATGATCAGCTGAAGGCCATGAACGACAAGCTCATCATTCTTGACCGTGATTATTATCAGGCACAGCTTGCTCTGGACCAGCTGGCTAATGTTCAGGATCCGGATATGCTTGCTGAGGCAAAGGATGATTATGAGACCAATACCAAGCAGGTGGAAGACGGTTATGCAGCCATTGAGGAAGTGCTGGCTGCGGACACTTATCTGAGAGATGAGTATCGCTACGACGGTCAGGAAGACAGCTGCGCCGGTTTCCTTTCGGCTTCTAAGGAAGCTTATAATGCATGGAAGGAAGGCTACAATCCCATCACGGGAGCGGGCAACTACGACGGAGCCTATGTACGCTTTCTGGCTGCAAGAGACGGCATCAACAGTCTGGAGGATGTACTGGCTGAATATGCTACCTATCAGGATAAGCAGCTGGCAGCCACCATCCAGAAGACTCTTATCATTCTGTTTGTCTTCATTATCCTGATCCTTGCTGTGCTTACCACGCTGTCGGTAAAGGTGATCCATTATATCAGAGTCAATGTTAAGAAGATCGCAGAAGTTATGTCTCATGTGGCAAACGGAGAGTTTGTCCGTGTAGATGAAACCGGTTTGAATGAGGATGAGATCGGTGAGACGATCCGGGATGTAAACCATCTGGTTGATACCCTGAGCGGTATCATCGGAAACATCAAGAATGCGGTAAGCTCCGTACATAAGTCTTCCATCGAGCTGGCAGAGACCGCAGAGCAGATCTCCAATACCACGGACGGTATTTCGGATGCGGTACAGGGAATCGCCACCGGTGCGGTTCAGCAGGCTGAAGAGATCCAGAGTGCCAATGTCAATGTGGAGAAGATCTCCGACGCAGTTGCTACGGTTATGGATAACACCATTTCCCTTGAGAACACCGCTTCTGAAATGGATGATGAGAGTAAACAGGCAGTGGGCGAGCTGGAGCGCCTGAGCAAGAGCGCTACCGATATGAGCACCAGGATCGGTGAGATCACGGATCGTATCAATGCTACCAGCGCAGCCGTTACCATTATCAATGAAAAAGTGGCAGCCATCACTTCCATCGCTACCCAGACAAACCTGCTGGCACTGAATGCTTCCATCGAGGCAGCAAGAGCAGGCGATGCCGGCCGCGGATTCGCAGTTGTGGCAGAAGAGATCGGCAAGCTGGCTGATGATTCCGCTCAGAGTGCAGACGAGATCCGTAAGGAGATGGAGGTTCTGCTGAGTGAGTCCACTGAGGCTGTTAAGACGGCTCAGGAAGTTCAGAAGACCAATGAATCCCAGCAGGATGTCATCAACAATACCGTTGACAGCATCGGCGATCTGATCAAGTCCATCGGCACGACGGTCAGCGGAGTAGGCGCCATCAACGAGAGCGCTCAGAATTCCGAGCAGGCCAAGGACGTGGTTGTGGATGTAATGTCCTCCCTGTCCGCTATCTCGGAAGAGAATGCAGCTTCCACCGAAGAGACCAGCGCCGCTATGGAAGAGCTCAATGCAACTGTTAATATTCTGGCACAGTCCGCAGACAATCTGCAGGTTCTGGCCGATAAGCTGACAGATGACATTGCCTTCTTTAAAGACTGAAAGGCGATTTGAAAATGGCTGAAAATCGCCCTTGACATGCTATAGAGGGCGCAGTATAATACTGTAGTGTGTCGGCGGTGGGTAGCCATGCCCCGGAGACCCGAACGTCGCCTAAGATCCTGCCACTTCCCAGAAAGGATCTGCACAAATGAGCAATTGTTTCGTGAATCTGGAGGTAATCATATGAAGACATTTATGCCGAATCCACAGACCGTTGAGAGAAAATGGTACGTGGTGGATGCTACGGATATGACTCTCGGACGTCTTGCTTCCGAGGTCGCAAAGGTATTAAGAGGTAAGAATAAGCCGATCTTCACTCCTCATGCGGATACCGGTGACTATGTAGTAGTTATCAACGCTGAGAAGATCAAAGTAACCGGTAAGAAGCTGGATCAGAAGATGTACTATCATCATTCCGATTACGTAGGCGGTATGAAAGAGACCAACCTGCGTGAGATGATGGCAAAGAAGCCTGAGAAGGTAGTTGAGCTGGCTGTTAAGGGTATGCTTCCCAAGGGCCCCCTGGGCAGACAGATGTACAAGAAGCTTCATGTATATGCAGGTCCTGAGCATCAGCAGGCAGCACAGAAGCCTGAAGTACTGACTTTTTAAGGCTGAAAGGAGAGAAGTAAAATGGCGAAAGCAGCAAATACATATCATGGAACAGGCAGACGGAAAAAATCCATCGCCCGTGTATACTTAAAGCCCGGCAAGGGACAGATCGTCGTAAACAAGCGTCCCATCGATGATTATTTCGGAATGGAGACCCTGAAGGTTATCGTTCGTCAGCCCCTTGTAGCGACCGAGACCACCGATAAGTTTGATGTTCTCGTAAACGTAAAGGGCGGCGGTTTCACCGGTCAGGCAGGTGCTATCCGTCATGGTATCGCAAGAGCACTTCTTACCGTAGATGGTGACTACAGACCCATCCTCAAGAAGGCAGGTTACCTTACCCGCGATCCTCGTATGAAAGAGCGTAAGAAATACGGACTCAAGGCAGCACGTAGAGCACCGCAATTTTCAAAGAGATAAGGATTGTTGCGAAATACAGCAAAGGAAAGAGTTCCCGAGTTTACTCGAGGAACTCTTTTTCTTTGCTGTATTTCATGAGAAGATAAGAGATGACCGAGATGAGCGAAGCGAAATCGAGGTTATCTCTTATCTTCGCAACAATCCTTATCGGTCTAAAGGTTGTCTCTTGTTTTCGCAGTAATCCTTATCGGTCTAAGGTTATCTCTTATCTTCGCAACAATCTTTCCCCCATCCTTTGCAATTCCCGCCACCTGTGCTACAATATATTGTGCCATGTTATAAGATCAGACCGGAAAGGGATATCGAAAGATGAAAAAGAAAGCAGGATTTCTGTTTTGTACTTTGCTGCTGCTTCTGCTGTCCGCAGGAACGGCTTTTGCAAAAACACCGAAATACAGCCTTACCACTTCAACGATCAAAGTGCAGGAGGATCACAGGATCTGCCTTGCTCCGGCCGGGATCCCGGCCAGGAAGATCAAGTGGCGGTCCCTCAACAACCGCATCGCTGACGTGGATGACAACGGCGTGCTGATCGCCTACGAGATCGGACAGACCACCATGATCGGCAAATACAAGGGGCTGAAGTTCAAGGTCAACGTGATCTGCTATTCCCCCATCCCCTCCAAGAGTCCCAAACTTTTGCTGAGGGAGGATAAGAATATCGCGGTCTATCTGCAAAAGACCAAGAAGAACAAACTCTGTCTAAGGATCAAGAACAAAACGGGCAAGAACCTGGGCTACGCCTTTGACAGACTTCGGATCACCAGCGGAGGTCTGGCCTACAAAAACGAAGACCTGCATTTCAGATGGATCCCCGCCCACAAGAGCATGAGCCAGGAGGTTTCCCTCAAGCAGTGCGGTGCCTGGGTATCCAATGACGATATCCATATCGATATGACCTATTATACCTCGGATCACAAAGAGCATCCCTTCCGGATCGCCGAAAACGATCTGAAGCTCAGAAAGCGCTGAGGAGATTTATGACGACAGAAGAATTCAAGAAGGAACAGTCCTTTGAGGACTACATACAGCAGCTGAAGAAAGCTGAGCGCAAAAAGCGTCTCCATGTGGTCCGCAAGAGCTATCTCCACTCCCTGGGTAAGGCGAAGAAGAAACAGAAGCGCCTTCAGGAGTATGAGAAGACCAGGGAGTATCAGGAAAAGGCTCTGCAGATCAGTCAGGAGGTGGATGCACTTTTTGATCTGACGAAAGAGGAACTGGAGGAAAAATACAGCTTAAGGTATGAGGATTACTGCAAAAGCCAGGCCGCCAACCTCACCGCCCAGCAGCAGAAAAAAGAGCAGGCTCTGCAGGATGCTGCTTTTTTCGATATCAGCAAAGAGAAGATCCTGGAGGAGATCCGCTACGAACAGGACTGGATCGCAGAGCAGGTATTTGAAAAGATCTCTTTGAAACGCCTGGACAAGCTTTTGAAAAACAGCCGCCTGGATGCAGAGGATTATCTGAAGATCGGCTCCGTCAACATGACTCTGGAGGACTATCTGCTCCTCCGGCTTGTGGGGACCAGGAACGAACATGCGCTGATCAATGAACTGTACAAGGCCGCCGAGGGCCGCAGCATCTATGCTTTTGTTAAGGCGGTGCTCCTTCGCAGCAGTCAGAAGGCAGCATCCATGAAAAAAGAGCAGCCCATGCTTTTGCAGAATGTATCGGAGGATATTACCAGAGAGCTGATCAATTTTGACAATCCCCTCTGTTTATCCAGGATGATGGACCTTCTGCAGCTCACCACTTCTTATAAGAAGCTTCGCAATGAGGTCCAGCGTACGGAACGCAGTCACAAGCAGGTCAAAAAAGAAAGAGACAGGCTCCGCCGTATGATCTTAAAGGAGATCCCCGACAGGATCCCGGATCTCTATCCCCTGGCCAGAGAACTGAAGCGACATTTTATCCTGCATATCGGCCCCACCAATTCCGGCAAGACCTATCAGGCGCTGGAGCGGCTTAAGCAGGCTGAAACCGGGATCTATCTTTCGCCCTTAAGGCTCCTAGCCTATGAGATCTTCGACAGGCTGAACCATGACAGTGTGATCTGTGAGATGATCACCGGCGAAGAGGAGATCCATGTACCGGGTTCTACCCATACCTCCTCCACCATTGAGACCCTGGATATCTACAAAAACTACGATGTGGCGGTGATCGACGAATGTCAGATGATCGCGGATTCTCAAAGAGGCGGCGCCTGGACCAGAGCGGTCCTGGGCGTATGTGCACCGGAGATCCATATCTGCTGTGACAACTCCTGCCAGAATATCGTGACCCAGATGATAACGGATTGCGGGGATGACTTCGAGATCGTGCATCATGAGAGGAGCATCCCGCTGGTATTTGACAAGAAGGAATTCCGTTTCCCCGGAAGCATCGAGGAAAAGGATGCACTGATCGTTTTTTCCAAGCGATCGGTGCTGGCGGTGGCAGCGGAACTGCAGAGACAGAGCATCTCCGCCAGCGTGATCTACGGCAAGCTTCCCTATGACGTGCGGATGAATGAGGTACGCAAGTTCACCGAAGGCCAGACCAGCGTTGTGGTATCCACGGATGCCATCGGAATGGGACTGAACCTTCCCATCCGGAGGATCGTTTTTCTGGAGACGGAGAAGTTCGACGGGATCCGCAGCAGAAACTTAAATCCGTCGGAGATCAAGCAGATCGCCGGCCGCGCGGGAAGACGGGGCATTTTTGAAAAGGGCTACTATACCTCGGAGTACTCACGCAAGCTGATCCGAAGCGGCGTGGAATCCGAGCTGGAGCAGATCGATAAGGTAAGGCTGGGTATCCCGGAGAGTATCACCTCCATCGAAAAACCCATCTCCGAGATCCTGGAGCGGTGGGTGGAACTGCCGGACCAGGAATATTATAAGAAGGAAGACATCAAGGAGCAGATGCTCCTGGCCAAAAAGCTGGAGCAGATCACGGAGGACAAGGAGATCATCTACGGTATGGTCACGACTCCCTATGACAGCAAAAATGAAGCCCTGACGGAGCTTTTGCTGATCCTGACGCTGATCGAAACCGGGAAAAGAAACGACCTTTCGGATATCATGGCAATCTACATGGCGGAGGGCAGCTACGACGAATCCTCTCTGGAGGCACTGGAGCGGCTGTATTCCACCTGTGACCTGCTGTTTCGGTATGCCAAGAAGTTCGATCACCCCGACTATCTGCCCCGGATCACGGAGAACAAGCGTCTGATCTCGGAACGGATCATAACGATCCTGAACCAGCAGCATCTGCCGGTGAGAAAATGCTCCCGCTGCGGCAGACAGGTTCCCTGGAACTATCCATACAATCTCTGTGAAAAATGCTTCAGGCTTTCAAGAGGGAGGTGACTATGAGAAGAAACAAGGAAGAAAAAAGGACCACGGCGGATTTTTTCAAAACAGCCTTTATGATGGCCGGCGCCATTCTGGTCGCACTTTTCCTCGGTGGTTTGATCATGTGGTTCTATCTGGGCGGGAACAAACCGGCGGATATCAGTGCGGAGTTCGTGGAGAGCAGGATCGAAAAGGTGGCCAAGCTGACCACGGCGGAAATGACCTACCGCGGTATGATCCGCTACACGGACGGGGATATCCCGCTGCTTACCAGGAAGCATGTCAATGCCATGTATGAGGCACAGATCAATGTGGGCATCGACGCATCACAGATCACCTACGATATGACGGACAAGGAGCTGATCATCCGCCTGCCGAAGGCAAAGCTTTTAGATGAGGTGAACATTCTGCCGGATTCCCTTCGTTATTATGATAAGCAGACGTCGATCCTGAATCAGATCGATGAGGAGGATGTCACCGAGATACTCAAGAAGGCCCAGGAGGATGCACAGCTTCATGCCAATGTGGAGGGGGTGATCGCCGAGGCGGATGCCAACGCCAAAGATCTGATCGAAACACTTTTCCCCAAGGAGCTTCTGGGAGAAAGAACTCTGGTCATCACATCCCTGCAGGAGGAATAGCAGATTAGCCCTTGCCGTGTGAGGGGTAGTGTGATATACTTACAATCGGATTGACAAAAGCGGTTGATTTTTTAACAAATTCGGTCGCGAAGGGGCACAGCTACGTTGTTTGTAACGTAAGGGAGGTAGTGACATGAAAAAGTATATAGCGGAATTCATCGGAACGATGACGCTTGTGGTGCTGGGCTGCGGAACGGCCATGCTGGTTGGCTGCAGTTCCGAGCAGGGAACAGGATACCTTCTGACGGCTCTGGCCTTCGGTCTGACCATCGTCGGAATGGCTTACTGTGTGGGCAATATTTCCGGCTGCCATATCAATCCGGCGGTTTCCCTGGGCGTACTGATCAGTGGCGGTATGAGCGCATCCGATTTTGTGGGATATGCGGTTTCCCAGTGCCTCGGTGCACTGGCAGGCTCCGGCCTTCTGGCTGCCATCTTTTCTCTGGGCGGCGTAACGGATAAGACCGGTGGTCTGGGCAGCAACGGACTTGCCGGTGTGAACGGTAATCCTGTTGCAGGTCTGCTGGTAGAGATCGTGCTTACCTGCATTTTTGTCATGGTGATCCTGGGTGTGACCAGCAAGAAGGCAGCACACGGCTCCTTCGGCGGTCTGATCATCGGCTGGACCCTGGTAGTGATCCATATCCTCGGCATCGGCCTTACGGGCACCAGTGTTAACCCGGCCCGCTCTCTTGGCCCTGCCATTGTAGCAGCGGTAAGCGGAAACACCGCTCCCATTTCCTGCATCTGGGTATTCATCATCGGACCCATGATCGGTGCGGCTATCGCAGCAGTGATCTACAAATATCTGGAAAGCGAAGACAAGTGATCTTAGGAGGGTATTTATTATGAAGAAATTTATGGAAGAGTTTAAAGCCTTTGCCCTGAAGGGTAATGTAATGGATATGGCTGTCGGTGTTATCATCGGTGCAGCTTTCGGCAATATCGTTACCGCACTTACCGAGTGCTTCATCCAGCCTCTGATCGCTCTGATCGGCGGAGCTGAGGTTCACGGTACCATCCCTCTGGGAGCAAGCGGCCAGGCACTGGATTACGGAACCTTTATCACGGCGGTCATCAACTTCGTGATCATGGCACTGATCCTGTTTGCCATGCTCAAGGCCATCAACAAGCTGATGGATCTGGGTAAGAAGAAGGAAGAGGAAGCAGCTCCTACCACCAAGATCTGCCCTTACTGCAAGAGCGAGATCAACAAGGATGCCACCAGATGTCCTCATTGCACCTCTCAGCTGGAGGGTTGAGAACCCTTTTCATATGATATTATCTGTCGCAGGCGAAACCCCTATAATATACTATTCGTATGCGATCATGTATTAGCGTAAAGCCCCGGCTCCCAAACCGGGGCTTTTATTTCCGGGACGGAAATCAATAAATGAGCGATAAACAGATGGAAGAAAACAAAAGGACAGAGAATAGAAACGAAGATAAGCAGATCACCATCGGGATCCTGGCCCATGTGGATGCAGGCAAGACCACGCTCTCGGAGCAGCTCCTGTTTCACGGCGGAGCCATCAGGAAGATGGGCAGGGTGGATCATCAGGATGCCTTTTTGGACACGGATGAGATGGAGCGGCAAAGAGGGATCACCATTTTTGCCAAGGAAGCACGGGCTACTCTCGGCGGTCGGCATTTGATCCTGCTGGATACGCCGGGGCATGTGGATTTTTCCGCGGAGATGGAAAGGACGCTGGGGATCCTGGACTACGGGATCCTGCTGATCAGTGCCGCGGACGGAGTGACGGAATATACCAAAACTCTTTGGCGGATGCTGCGGCTTCATCAGATCCCGAGCTTTGTCTTTGTCAATAAGATGGATATGTTTGAAGGCTCCTCCCGCAGGGAGGAGGTACTTGCACAGCTGCGCAGCGAATTGTCGGATCAGATCCTGGACTTCTGCCCGGATTCCCATAAAGCAGGTGAGCTTTGCGAACAGCTGGCCATGTGCGACGAGGGATTGCTGGAGCTGTATCTGGCAGCGCAGGAGAAGGGAGAGGATGCAGATGATCGCAGCATTTTTCCCGAGGAAAGGATCGCGGAGGCGGTCCGCGGACAAAAGGTCTTTCCCTGCTATTTCGGCAGTGCGCTGAAAGGACAGGGGATTGAGGAGTTTCTGGGAGAGCTTCCCCGCTGGCTGGCCGAAAAGGATCATCCGGATACCTTCGGGGCCAGGATCTATAAAGTGAGCAGGGATGAGAAGGGGCAGCGGCAGGTTCATGTCCGGATCACCGGGGGCAGTCTGTCGGTGCGGGATGAGGTGGCCTTTGAGACGCCGGCCGATAATGCATCGGATAACGGTTCTGATACCATGCAGACAAGGACCGTCCGGGAGAAGGTGACCCAGATCCGTCTGTACAACGGAGAGAAATATGAAACCGTGCAAAGTGTCTCCGCCTCGCAGACTGCCGTGCTGTGCGGCCTTACTCTGGGAGAAGCGGGTATGGGACTCGGTTTTGAGGAAGGCGAAAGTAAGCCGACGTTAACCCCGCTTCTGAGTTATCGTATTTCAGGGCCCGATGAGGTTCCGGCTTCGCAGCTTTTGTCTGATCTGAAGATTCTGGAGGAGGAAAGCCCTGAGCTTTCCATCTCATATGATGAAGAAAAAAAGCAGATCCATGCACTTTTGATGGGTGAGGTGCAGATCGAGATCTTAAGGCACCTGATGCAAAAGCGGTTTGGCGTGGATATCAGCCTGGATGAGGGAGAGGTGCTCTATCGTGAGACCATCGCCGATACCGCTTACGGAGTGGGACATTTTGAGCCGCTCCGCCACTATGCGGAGGTGCACCTTCTGCTGGAACCGGGAGAGCGGGGCAGCGGCCTTGTTTTTGCCACTCGGCTTTCTTCCGATCTGCTGGCGACGAACTGGAAGCGGCTGATCATGACTCACCTTTCCGAGAAGGTCCACAGGGGCGTCCTGACGGGATCGCCCATTACGGATATGAAGATCACACTGGTGGCCGGAAAGGCTCATCCGAAGCACACTGAGGGAGGAGATTTCCGGCAGGCCACCTACCGCGCCGTGCGCCAGGGCCTGATGCAGGCGGAAAGTGTCCTGCTGGAACCCTATTGCAGATTGCAGATCAGTCTGCCTAAGAGCCTGGTGGGACGGGTTTTGACGGATCTTGACAAGCTGTCCGGCAGCGGAGAAGTGACGGTCATGGAGGAAGAAAGTGCGCAGATCAGCGGCAGGGCACCTCTTTCAACAGTCAGGAATTATGCCGGGGAGCTGGCCTCTTTTTCCGGCGGCCGGGGCAGGATCAGTCTGCAGTATGACGGCTATGACCTGTGTCATAATGCACAGGAGGTGATCCTTCAGAAGGGATATGATCCCCAGGCGGATACCCGCAACCGGGCAGATTCCGTTTTTACCGCCTACGGCAGCAGCCAGATCGTGCCCTGGGATGAGGTGTTTGAACATATGCATCTGGAAAAGGCCGTGAAGGAAGATACGGATCCGGCACCTGTTAAGCAGCAGACTGGGGGAGGCCGCTCTTCCGGTTATGCGGGAGAGGACGAGCTGAAGGAGATCTTTGAGCGGACTTTTAAGAGCAGCTGGGAGGGTACCAGGAGACCACAGCAGGATACAGTTTTTGTTGGCGGGAAGCCGGAGAAGAGCGCAGGCAGCACAGACGGATCAAAGCAGCGGACAAAGGAAGGCAACGATGAGAGAGAGCAGATCCTCTATGTGGATGGATATAACGTGCTTCACGCAGATCCGAAGCTGGCTGAGATGGCAAAGGAAAACATGGATCGTGCCAGAGAGGCACTTTTGAACATGCTGGGGGATTACCAGGGGACGCAGTCCGGCAGGATGGTGGTGGTCTTTGATGCCTACAGACGGGACGGGCAGCAGGCGCATACGGAAAAGAGCCATACTATAGAAGTGGTTTACACCGCCCGTAACGAGACGGCGGATATGTATATCGAAAAAGAGGTCAACCGGCTGGGAAGGAAAGCAAAGGTGACCGTGGCCACTTCGGACGGGGTGGAGCGTATCGTTTCTTCAGCCCGGGGCGCACAGGTAATCTCGGCAAGATCCCTTTTGGAGATGATCGCTGACACAAAAAAGAGACTGCAGGAGGAATACCTGCAGTCTCAGAAGAGTCTGTTCAATCCCGTTATTGCCAGCCGCCGTCCAGAGAAATGATCTGTCCTGTTAAATAGGAAGGAGATTCGATCACGTGACGGACCATACGTGCCACTTCGATGGTGGTTCCGATCCTGTCAGCGGGAATCTCTCCCTTCAGGATCTCCAGATCGGACATGGAAAGGTGCTTGTTCATATCCGTATCGATGACGCCGCAGGCAATGGCGTTGACCTGGATGTTGCTGGGAGCCAGCTCTTTTGCCAGAGAGCGGGTGAAACTGTTGAGTCCGCCCTTGGAAGCGGAGTAAGCCACCTCCATGGAGGCACCCACGTTACCCCAGATCGAGGAGATGTTGATGATCTGGCCGCTGCGCTTTTTCAGCATCAGGGGAATGGCCAGCTTACTGGTATAGAAGCAGGCGGAGAGATTGGTGCGAAGCACATTGTCCCAGTCCTCAACGGACATATCGGACAAAAGGCCTACGTAGGAAATGCCCGCATTGTTGATCAGCACATCCAGCTGCTCTATATCTTCGAAACATTTCTTAACAAATGCGTAATCTCCGATGTCACCGATGAAGCTGGTACATTCGATATCATAGGTCCCCGACAGCTCTGAAGCAAGAGAAGTCAGCCGGTCGGAAGAGCTGTGACAGGTAAGATACAGTTCATAGCCCTCGGAAGCCAGTTCCCTGGCGATGGCCTCCCCGATCCCGCGGGAAGCGCCGGTAACAAATGCTCGTTTTGCCATAGGATCACCCCGCTTTCTTTTTTCTTATATTATACTACAAAACATGGGAGTATGGGTTATTTCTTTGAAACTTTTACCCTGGCCTTGGAATTGCCGGAGATGGTAGGAACACTTGACGAAGTACCGACTGTCCAGTCTTCCATCTCTACCTTCGAGCTGATCGGTGCCCGGGTTATCTCAAATGTGGCAGATCCGTCCCCCTGGCTCACCCCCCCTGACTCCGTCCCCACGGTTACTGATTGACGCAGGGCAGCACTTCTGAGATGAAGCGGTCTGTTAAAACCAGCTGCGTGTAGCTCAGACTGTCCAGTTTACGATGGATCTTTTTCTGAAGCTGTTCGGTTTCTTTTTTATCCGGGGATGAGGTTTCGATCTCGATGATCTTGTCGATCCCGATATGGAAGATATAGCAGATTGCTACAATCTTGTCTATTGTGAAATTCCGCAGGCCCCGCTCCAGCTGCGCATAGTATTGCGTGTCTATATAAAGCAGTTCTGCCATCTTTTCCTGTGTCAGATGATTCATCAGGCGATACTTTTTGATGTTGGCTGAAATGACTCGTGAAATATCCGTTGACGGGAGTTCTTTTGTTGTCTTTTTCTTCATACTATCTGCCCTCATAGGTGTACACAGCCGTGTCTTATCTCCCTAAGTTTCCGATATTTTCAAACTTCATATTAAGGTATGATATGCTATATATACTATTGCAAATAGCTATACAAAATGATATAGTTATCCATGAAATCGTTTGATTCATGGGAGATTGTTCAGTGCGCAGTCAGATCGGAAAAATGCCGCTCATTCAGATCGGGATCATGGTTCTGTGGTGCGGTTATCTGTATTTGCAAAAGACCAGCGATGTGTCGGGCTATGGAAAAGTAGCGATAGGAATGGCCGGATGTATTCCGGTCTTTGTTTTGCTGTATTACGGAAATTTCTTTTTTCAGATCTGCGATCAAAAGAGAAGCTTTCTGATCCACGGCTGTATTTGTCTGATCGCCCTCTTGCTGGTTCGGGCGATCCTTCTGATATCTCAGATCGGCTTCTCGGTTTCCCTTGGTTTTTTGAAGGATTATGTCAAAAGTCTTTTCCAGCATCCCCAGTCTGCCGGACTTTCGGCTTTGTATTCCCTCTGCGTGATCTTCCTGTTTGCACCTGTTTTTTCAAGGCTCATCCCGCATCTTTCCGATCGTGAAAAAAGAGCAGTCCTCTGCGTGCTGGGCGGTTATTTTCTGTTTTTTACCGCTGAGATATTCGGGGGCTTTGCGATCAAGATGTCGGATGTTTTCTTTCACAACATCTTCGGTTATCTCCTGGGCTATCAATTATTTGTATCCATACAGTGGACGGACCTTGAAAAGCGGATTTTGGCAGTGGGTTTTCTTCTTTCGGTATTCCTGACATTTCTTTTTTTACGGTTTTATCCGTCTGCGGATCAGATGAATGATATGTATTTCATTTTCCGGATGCTCATGACCCTGGGCTGTTATCATCTGCTAACTCTCGGCAGATCCGAGCGCCGTGAGATCAATATTCTGCCGGTGATGTTTCTGGCGGTTTGTTTATGGGAGTGGCAGTTATGAAAAAGTATCTGACCAATTACGGGATTCTGCGGATCGCTGCCTGCCTGCTGGTGATCCTGCATCATTGCATCAATTACAATTCCGCCTTCAGCAGTAACGAGACGGAGACCGCATTTGTTCTTGTGATCGATAACCTCTGCATGGTCTGCAACGGGCTGTTCTTTATGATGAGCGGCAGATTTGCCCTGGCAGAAGAAAATAGCGGGTTTGGCGAGTATTATCTGAAAAAACTAAAGGCGATCTATCTGCCAATGCTGTTTGTGCAGACGCTGGGTTATCTGCTTTTTTCAAAGCTGCTGTTCGGGGAACCGTCTGTTCATGACTACTTTACAAGACTTCTTCACAGCGATCTGGGTGCCTGGTACTGGTTCATGTATGTCCTGCTCGGCTGCTATCTGTCTGCGCCTATCATCTCCCGGCTGATCAAAAGCCTTTCAACGACAAGAAAAAAGTATCTGTTGCTTCTTCTGATTTTGTTTACATGCGCTAACTCTTTCAGAGAATGCCTGCAGCCGTATCTTTATCACCCGGAGATTCCCTTTATGGGATATATGGTTTATTTCCTGCTGGGTTATCTGTGGGAGCAGGTGGGTTTTTCCGAAAGGCAGGAGATTGCGGCCTTAGTATGCGGCCTGATCGCTTCAGTTATCTCCTGCTGTGAGATGCTGCTCTGGCCGGGTGCAAATCCTTCGATCTTCGGTCTGTGTCCCACCAGAGTCTTGATGTGCCTGGGCATTTATCTTCTGCTGACGAAAGGCCTGCAGAGGCTCAACGGAAGAGATCGCATCGTTCGTCCGGTGCAAATGGCAGCATCGCTTACTTATTTCATGTATCTTTGGCACGGCTACTATCTGGAGTGGTTGCAGGGGCTTCTCCCCGTGATCGCCCGCCCCGGCGCTGCGATCGTGCGGATTGTTGAAATGTTTCTTCTGGTGCTCCTGCTGTCGGCAGGTACGGCACTTTTGATGAAGACAGTTTTGAATAAACTGACGTTGTTCTATAAAAGCAATAGAGAGAAGATAGCAAAAGTTGCCTCAAGAGGTTTTGCGAAAGGGAAAGGCGTATGAATGAGAACAAAAGAAAAGTGGCTGTGATCGGGTTCTATGCACTGGCGCTAATCATTTTTCTGATCTTTGTATATCTGGAAAAAAGAGAATACACGGCGGTCGACACCCGCTCCGCAGAGGAGGTCGAAGGTGTTTATACTGATATGACCGACACAGCAGTGTTTAAAACGGATACACCGGTGGATTCGGACTACCTGGCACTGTCCGGTTTTGCATATTGGCCGCAGCTGGAATACAAAACAATTCGATATGCCGTGGCGCTTCGAGACTGCGAGACGAATGATTATCTGATCATCCCATCGCTTGTTGTGGACAGACCGGATCTTTTCAAAAAACATACGGACCTGATTTTTGAAAAGGTGGGGTTTTACGGAAGGATCTCCAAAAAAATCGGACGATTCGGCGAGCGTTACTACGAGATCTGTTTTTTGGCTGATATCAATGAGAATCTTCATTATATCGTGCATACTGGATCGTTTTGCGGCACACCAAAAGAGGGAGAGTAAGCAACATGAAAATGGTAAAGAAATACTACCCCATCATCATATACGGAGGAATCTGGCTGCTTCTCCAGCTGTCCATGAAGGTATGGATTGGCGACGAAACGGTCTATGCAGCCCTGTTGGAGCAAAAATCGGTGGCGGGCGTGTTCTCGGACTACTATTACCATTGGTCGAGCAGGGTGTTCTGGGATGTGCTTTGTGCGATCGCACATCATTATCCGCTGGCTTTTTTTAAACTGGCAAATTCCCTTGTGATGACGCTGGAATGTCTCGGTATTCTCAAATTGTGCGATCGGGATGAGAGTATTTCGGTTCAATGGATCATAGCTGCGCTGCTGTCGTCGTTTTCTTATGTATGTTTTTATGATTGTGGTTTTTCGGTTACTTCTATATATTATATCTGGCCGGCAACGGCAGCCATCTGGTCGATTTTGCTGATTAGGCAAAGTATGCAAAACGACGGGAAGGTGAAGCTCCTTAATCTGGCGGGGGTGATCCTGCTGACGGCAGCTGCTGATAATATGGAACAGTTTTTGATCGTTGTGACCGGCGTGCAGCTGTTCTGGTTTGGAAAAATGCTGATCGACAAAAAGTTTAACAGTTATATTGTCGCAGGCCTGCTCACCTCCGTGTGCAGTATGGTTTTTACTTTTACAGCGCCCGGCCGCGGTGCACGATATACCGAGGAGATCATGCAGTCATTTCCGGAGTATTCCATGCTCGGTTTCATTCAGAAGGTCAATCTGGGCTTTTCGATCGCGACCAGAGAGATCGCATTTTCGGGTAATGTTGTCTGTCTGATCGCTACATTTTATCTGGCGGCGCTTTTCTTCTACGAAAAAAAGTCCTGGGAAAGGGTGATCGGATGCATACCGTTTTCAATCTGTATGGTCTTCGGCCCGTTGTATCCGATCCTCGGGATCAGTTTTCCTCATTTGTATATGTTGAAAAGTGTGGAAACATACGGCGTCGGAGATCTGACAGATTTTGATATGCCGTATGCCTTCGTGCCTCTGGGCTTCATGATCTTCTTCTGGGCCTCGTTGCTGATCGCACTCTGGCTGCTGTATGATTCCGGTGCTGACGGATGGCTGCTGATCACTGCGGTTTTTGCGGGAATGCTCAGCAGACTGGGTGTGGCGTTCTCTCCTACGATCTTTTCCTCGGGAAACCGGACGGATTATCCGATGTGGTGTGTTTTTTTGATCCTGGCAGTATTTCTGGCGGTTAGGCTGAAAGAGCGTAAACCGGTTTGGCTGAAGGCTATACCGTTGTTCCTGGGCAGCTGCAGCCTGCTGGTGTTCATCTCGATTTTGAAATGATTGCCCCGCACACCCCGGTCCACTTAAAGCCCCAGATTTACATAAATTAAGAAGTGTTACAAAAAAACTACATTTTTACACTATATATTGTTGACAAAATAAGGGAGTTTTGATATATTTAACAAGAAATGTAACATTTTCGTAACAAATGGAGGCCCAAAACCTTATGTATAATCGTAAATTAAAGCTTTCCGCATGGATCTTATCCGCAGCAATTGCTTTCAGCACATTGACGACGGGCGTATCGGCAGCAAGCATTCTTCCTTCTGTCGGAGCCGGGTCGTCTCTTAATGTAACCGGATCTACGATCACCATGGCAAGCGTTCAGGAAGAGGAGCCTGTTAAGAAGGCAGCTCCCGCCAAGAGCCAGACCAGCGCACTCAAAGGTGCGGGTGTAGAATCCGCTGCAGGCGGTATTGCAGTAGCAACTACTACGGCTAAGGCAGATGCTCCCAAGGCAATGCCCGAGATCTCTACGGATGATACAGAAGCAGCTGTAAGCGCAGCAACAACCCAGAGCGCTGAAACCGCTTCCCAGACAACAGATAATACCCAGGCAGAGGAAGCTACCATCGCAGTTCCCGCCGATATCGCTGCTGACAGTGTTCCGTCTACAGAAACCACCGAGACCAAGAGCGCTGAGGAAGCTGCAGAGAACGGATCCGCATCCACCGGCAAGGTGGTATCCGGAGCAGACGCAGCTGCAGCCAATGCAAGAGAGCAGTATCAGAACCTTGTAATCGCTAAGTGTAATGATTACGTAAATGTCCGCAAGGAGCCCAATGAGGAAGCAGAGATCCTCGGCAAGCTGTACAATGAGTCGGTAGGCGATTTCGTTTCCGAAGCAGAAGGCGGCTGGGTTGAGATCATTTCCGGTACCGTTCGCGGCTATGTAAAGGCTGAGTATGTAGTGACCGGTGATGCGGCAGTTGAGAGAGCCAAAGAAGTTGGTAAGCGGATCGCAACCGTAAATACCACTACCTTATATGTAAGAGAAGAGCCCAGTACCGATTCTCACGTGATCGGTATGGTTGCAGGTGATGACGACCTTTCCGTAATGGAAGAGACCGATGACGGTTGGGCTAAGGTTTCCATCGAGGAAGGTGAGGGCTATATCTCCACTGAGTTCGTAACTCTGAAGACCGAGTTCACCAAGGCGGAGTCCAAGGAAGAGGAAGAGGCCCGTCTGGCAAAAGAGAAGGCCGAGAGAGAAGCGGCTCTGGCAGCAGCAGCCAAGAAGTCCGGCAAGAAGAAGGGCGGTAAGTCCTCAGGCGGCGGCAAGAGCTATGCGGCAGCAGGCAGCGCCAGCGGTTCCGCAGTTGCCAACTATGCACTTCAGTTCGTAGGTAATCCGTATGTATACGGTGGTTCTTCCCTGACAGGCGGAACCGACTGCTCCGGATTCACCATGAGCGTATATGCAGCCTTCGGTGTTGGTCTTCCCCACTCCTCAGGTGCTCAGAGAAGCTGCGGTACTGATGTAGGCGGCCTGGCAAATGCACAGCCCGGTGACATCGTATGCTACTCCGGCCACGTAGGTATCTACATCGGCGGCGGACAGATCGTACACGCTTCTACCGCTAAGACCGGTATCAAGGTATCCAACGCAAGTTACAGAAACGTTCTTTCCGTAAGACGTATCTTCTAAGAGCGTTACAATCAGATAGAGATCACTGCAATGCAGTGTTTCGAAAACATACTAAGGACCCCGCAGCTTCGGCTGTGGGGTTTCTTGTTATGTGTAGCCCATGTCATGTAGGTTCCCGGCTTTCACCGGACGTGGGCTGCGCAGCGTTCGAAATCATTTTCAGCATTGTGCACAACGATCCTGAAATGCAACACTTAATTCTACGAAAACGGAAGAAAGTTTTCCACATCCAAAAACCCGGTTTTTTGCGTAAAAATCGACTTATAAACGAACTTTTCCACTTTATCCACAGAAAAAAGGCTGAAAATATCGAAAAATTATGGTAACTTTCCAAACATCCGTTTTGTAAATCTTGTCTAAGTATCGTCCGAATTTCAGCCGATATACGGAATGAGGGGAATCTGCATTGAAAAATACAAGATTTTGTGGTACTGTAAATGTGTATGACTAGGTTTACATATCTTAGAAGGCGCATATGAGAAATAAACGAAGAAAGGACAATCGATACGGTTTCACATTGGTGGAAATGATGGTAGTCATCATGGTCATGGCCATTATGATGGGTGCCACCATGTGGGGCGTTACGGGTTGGATCGATCATTTCACCTATATCCGGAATGAAGAGACGGCACGTTATATCTACCTGGGCGCGCAGTCCGGGCTTTCTGCGTATGCGTCAAGAGGCAGCCTGGAAGAGCTGATGGACCGCGTCGAAGCACAGGCCGGCGCCGCCAAAGTATTTACCACATCGACTGAGAAGACAAAATACGGTCTGCCGGACAATACGGATAATCATGATAAGCAGCATAAGTATGCGACCCTGAAGGCGGATAAAGGAACCCTCAGGGACAATTCTATTCCCGAGAGTAAGCTTTTATATGAGATCATCGGTCCCTATCTTTCCGATACGGAGACTTTGGACGGCAGCGTGGCGGTGGAGTTCGATCTGACTGCCGGCAAGGTTTATTCCGTCTTTTATTCCAGCTGGGCGAGCCTCTATGCCTATAATGAAAATATTGAAGCAACGAGTGTCTGGGGCCCCTATGAGATCAATCCCGCTTCCCGGGCAGAGACCATGCGCCGGGACTACAGCATCGGTTATTATGCAGCCGATCAGGTCAACGTGGCACAGATTGAGGACAGCGGCTTTTCCTGGGAAGTGGAGGAAGCCATGCTCTATAACGAGGAGTTGCTGCATCTGGACTTCCGTTCCGATTCTGACTCTTACGAGTATCATACTGCTTACACCCTGACTTTCTATAAGAAGACAGACAGTGGAGATCAGGAAGTCTTCAGTGTGAAGATGGATCCTATGGAGGATATGTTCAAGCAGGAATGGCTGGACAAAGGGATCGATCCCACAGCCTTCGATCCGGACACCCCTCCTGATCCGGTAGAATACAGACGTGCAAAACTGCAGGCCAAGCTTGCGGGAGAAAGTGATTATTCCGATTGCTATTTCTATGTGGGATATCAGCCCTCGAGAGTGGCGGGCAACACCGACAAGCTGAATGTAACGCTGATGCTGGATGCCACCATGAATTCCAATACTTATGCCCGTCTGAATACCAAAGATTCATCCGGTAATGAGCTTACGGAGGGACGTACGGATCGTACAGGCCTAAGCATCACCAGATTCCTGGGGGATGACCCGGCTCTCATTTTTGCCACGGTGGAAGTAGAGCCTTCGGCAGGAGCAGGCGGTGCCCTCAGCGGGCTGCATGCCGAAAGCAAGGACTCCAATATTGAAAACGATCTGTTTGCCACGGATAAGGATGATCTGGGCGCGGTGCAGCCTCTGCAGCGCGGCAGTTATGGTGTACTCTATCCCAGACACCTGTCCAATATCCGTTTTGGTGAGAGTTCCAAGAAGCGCCTGGAGGATGCAGGCGAGACGAAGAAGGATTATACCTATACCCTGAAGGATCATATAGATATGGAGAAGGCCCTGCAGTATCAGGTGCTGACCCCGGACGGACAGAAAATCGCCGCGGATAAGCTTTTCTTTGCCTCGATCCCGGAACTGTCCGAAGAAAGTACCCTGAACGGAGACGGCTATACCATCTTTGATCTGAAGATGGATAACTCCTCCAATATCACTTTTGCGGCATCTGACAGAGACACCGACGGATCCATCAAAACCGGTTCCACCAACAAGGCGGAGAGCATCGGTATTGTGGATGAGAATAAGGGTAAGATCCGCAGGCTCATCCTTTCCGGCGCCAAGCTTTCGGTGCTGACCAAAGCACAGGCTGATGCGGACGGCGTGAGTGAAAGTGCTGACGGCGCCATCTTTTCCGATACCCTTCGTGCCGCAGGTATCCTCTGCGGACGGGATGAGGGTTCCATAGAAGAAGTGTATCTTGATGATACGTGTGAGAGTGAGGCCACTTTGGTGCAGGATCCTTCTCCCGATAAACAGAAGGGCTGCGGCGTCGGTATGGTGGGCGGCGTGCTCACACTGAAGGCTAAGCAGGACGGAAAAGCACTGCAGAGCCATGACAGGATCCGGGCAGGCGGGCAGCTGAAGGGCTATATCAGAGGTACCGAAACAGTTCCCGATTATTCCGAGAGTGCGGAAAGAGAAAAGCTGAATGAGACCTACGCAGATACCTATGCTTATGGTGTGGGCGGTATCTTCGGATATGTCAGCGGCGACCTGACAAAGACGGGGGAAGCCAACGTTGCTCTTGCGAGTCAGTCTGCTCTGGGCCTTTCCCAGAATGCAGTTATCGATAAACTGCTCAAGAGCGAAGAGGACGGCTATCTGAAGATGGAGAAAGCCGAGAAGGCTGTAGACGGTACGATCTCAACCGTATCCGGTAACGATCCCGTCTTCTATGTCAAGGGCAGTGGCGTCAGCAGTGCAGAGCAGCTGAAGGCGGACAGTAAGCTGGATCTTCGCTCCGTGGTCAGCTATGTGGATATCAATGAGAAAACCGGCGGCAGCAAGAACGATATGGTGGGCGGCATCGTCGGAAACATCTGGGTGAAGACCGGAAAAACGGCTGCCCAGACAGGGGATATTGCCATCCCGAAAACAGAGATCGCGCCCAGGATCGTGGGCTGTGAGAACTACGGCAATGTCTTCGGCCGTGACATGGTGGGCGGTATTGTCGGATTCAGTGGTAAAAGTGCGTACATCAGCGAGTGCGTGGATTACGGAGAGGTAGGTGCCTCCAAGGGTATCGCAGGCGGTATCAGTGCCGAGAACTTCGGTTATCTGGAAAGCTGCTATGTGGACCGCTTTAAGGATGATAGCAAGACCTATCTGCCGCTGATCGAAGGAAACGAGAACGCAGCAGGTGCCGTTACCTGCATCAACCATGAAAAAGCCATTGTCAAGGATTGCGGCTGTGCACTTTTGCATAAGGACCAGTCCGGTCTGGAGGATACCGAAAGGATCACCATCAAGGGTAACAGCATGGATATCTTCGGTTACCTGATCGGGGAGAACGAGGGCATGCTGGACGGCGGTCTCGTAGGTCCTTACGTAGCCTACGAGACCCTCAGGAACGATATTGTCATCGGCGGCGGCGCCGGTGTGAACTACAGCACGGGTACTGTCAAGAACTTCGAATCCACCATGGATATGAAGATGGGCAGTGCAGCCATACTGGGCGGCGTGGCCGGCAAGAATCACGGTGACATCAAGGATTGTATCTTCAGCGGAAGCATCGATCAGAAGACAAACGGACGCTCCATCAAGGAGCTTAGGATCGGCGGTATCGTTGCGGTCAATGCAAAAGAGACGGGAAAGACCAAACAGCCCGTGATCAAAGACTGCAACCTTGTGGGTGCCTCGATCCTGGCCCGCGGTGTATGTACGCTATCCGAGAGTGATACAGAGGCCCAGAAGCTGGACAAGAGCTCCCGGATCGGCGGTGTATGCGCTTCCAACGAGGCAGGGGCTCTGATCAAGGATTGCCATCTGACGGCCCATTTCAAGACAGAGAACGGCGGTTTTGTAGGAAATACATCCAACCAGCCCATCATTGACCGGAGAACGGAATTCTCCGTGGTCAACGGTATGGCAGGCGGTATTGCGGCGGTTAACATCGGCCGCGTTCAGCACTGCGGTTATACCGACAGACTGATCCTGCTTCGGGAAGATCTGGCAAAGACGCAGGCGGGAGAAAAACCCTTCCACCGGTTCATGACCCTCTCCGCAGCGCCGAGCAATCCCACAAAGGACATGGCCTTTGCGGATGAAGCCATCCGTTACATGGAGATCGCATCCGAGGAGGAGGGCAATAAGGAGTATTCTGAGGATTATAAAGCAGGTACCGACTGGGCGGCTGCCCGGGATACCTTAAGAAGTAAGGTGGAGTCTTTTGCCGAGTCCAAGATCGATATTGATGCCGGCAAGCGCGTCAGGGCAAAGGAGATCTCTGCAGCGGCTGCGGAAATGCTGCGGCGTAAATTTATGAAGGGCCTGACCGATGAGCTGAACGATCAGCCGGAGAAGGATTCTTCCATTTCGGCAGCTTCCGCCTGCGGATATCTGGCTGGCTACTGGTCCGATCCTGTCAATACCTGTGCGAGTCTTCCCAAGGAGGCGGATGCCACGGGACTTCCCGCCTATGACATCGGTGATAACCGCTGCCGGATCACAATGGATACCGGTAAGGGCTATCTGGGAGGTATCGTAGGTTATAACAGCAAGTCCGGTGAAGTGGAATACTGCAGCACCGGTCGCTGGGTAGTGGAGAGTTATCTTCCCACCTCGACCATCTCTGCAATAGGCGGCATCGCAGGAGAAAATGCGGCTGACGGAAGAAAGTTCCGCTACAACCTGAATCTTGCCTATATCAGAAGAGAGCTGCCCTGTGACCTGGATGTTGATCTTTATGCATCGAACGCAATGACCGATGAGCCGGATCCGGTCTTTGATGCTCATGCCTTCCATTATGTGGGCGGCGTGATCGGAACCCAGAGTAATGTCACGAAAGATGGCTGGGTTATTGAAGGCTGCGCCAATGCGGGCTATGTGGCTAATCTGTACGGAAACAACGTGGGCGGCGTGATCGCTAAGATGCGAAAGAACGGCGGCACGGTTCAGTATTGCTATAATTACGGAACCCTGATGTGCGGCTTTGCGGATAATAAGAACGGTATCGGCGGTTATGTAGGTACTGCCGGCGGCATCATGTCCCATCTGACGGAGATGAATTTCGACCAGAGTGTCTCCGTGATCTCATGTCAGAATCACGGCGTGGTCAATCTCCCGATCCGGGGTATTTCCGCCGACCGAAAGACCCTGGTCAGCAACTGGGGAAGAATGTCCGCCAACGACGTAGGCGGCATTGTGGGACAGCTTTCCTCTCCCAAGAATGACCGTTACTATGTACTCAACATGGAAGACTGCGTCAACGGTGTGGGAGCAGAAATTTATACCCATTCCGCCTGCGCCGCTATCCTGTGCAGAGTCGGCGGCGTGTCGGATTATTCGGCAACCAACAGGAAAGAGAGCAAGACCATAGCGGAAACGGAGAACAATGCCGTTGTCAATCTGATCAGCTGCCGCAACTACAGCGATGATATTTATGCCTTTAATGACCGCATGGCTGTCGGAAACAAGCGGGTGCTTGATAACAAGGAAGGTTCCATCTTCGCCTCCAAACCCGAAATCACGAAAGCAAGCAGAGCGGGTTACTTGGCTGTTCAGAACTGCTTGACGGTACGAGTGGGAGATTATACCAGCAACGGTTATACCACTGCCGACTGCAAGATCTTTTCCAGGGATGATGTTAAAAAGAGTTCCAAGCATCCCGAATGGGGCAGAGGATTGGAATACTGTTCCGATAACTATGTGATTGACAATCTGTCCTTCCAGTATCTGCCTTCCTCGGAGGATGTTTCCAGAAATCAGGAGAGACTTGTTACCATTCCCGGCGTTACAAATCAAAAAGTCATTTCACTCAGGCAGCTTTCCAGGGTGAATGCTGCAAAGCCTTCTTCGGGGATACAATCCACCGGAGAGCTGGGTGACAGCCTGGCAGAGGAGTATGTAGCAGGCGGAAGTCTCAGAACTTACTATACCAATTTTGCAAAAACCATCGATTCCGAGCCGGAAGCAGCGGTGCAGCGTCTGTTTGCCGTGTCCGTTGATGAGAACGACGAAACCTATGCGCTGATCGCGGAAGAGGACGGAGGCATGGTAAGAAGTGCCAATACAGAAAATGCCTGGATCGGCAAGGATAGCCAGCGCAAAAACAGAGATGCACTTTTCCTGCAGGTAAACCCTGTGGGAGATGCGGATCTGGTAGGACCTGTGATCCATACCTTCTCCGAGAAGGATATGGATCGGAACATCACCAAGATGGATGATGCGCAGCACTATTCCTATAGTAATAAATATGAAGCCGGGACCTATGAAAAGAGCCGTCTTCCCATTGCGGACGAGTTTGACTGGGATGAGGACGGATACTATCAGCTGGACCGCGATTATATCGAGCATGCGGACTATGTGAAGAGTATCCGCGGCTGGGACAACGTAGACGACGTTAATGTGAAAGAGGATACGGAATCCGGCCGTTACAAGATCAGCTGGAAGCCGGTGGAGAGAAACAACAAGCCCGTAACCGCTACCCGTTACCAGATGAAGATCTCCGTTTACAGTCTGCCGTCGGAAGAGACTTTTGATGCAGATGACTTTAACGGCAACTCGGATCTGCCGACTTACTACAGACTTGAAAAAGAAACGGAACAGGTGGTTACTTCAAGGACCACCACCATTGACGCGCCCACACTTCCCGAATATGAGAGCGGAAGAAAGTACTACCTGGTAGTCAGAGCGCGCGATTACAGGGCTTTGCGGGATACAACGGCGGCAAATTATGCTACCTTGGGATTCTCCGACGTTGAGGATGAAGGAGATGGTGAGGATGATATCCGCTCCTACGCCGTTCTGCTTGAAAAGCTTCCTTCTCCCGAATTCGAGATCGTGGAATACGGCGGCCTGTGGCGGCTGCATCTGCTGAACCCGGATGTATTCATGCCTTACATTGAAAAAGGTGCCAACATCAGGGTGGGCGCATACCTGCTGAACAACCTCGGCAAGAAAAATACTGCCACCGAAGTTGCCATCGCGGCGGATTCCATCGAGTACAAGAGCACGGATACAAATCTGCTTAACAACATCTCCGATACGTATATAGATGATAAGAATTTTGCCAAGGGTCAGCAGGATCTGGAGATTCAGACCTTTGCTACGGCCACCGGTTATCTGTCGGCGGATGTTCAGACCATGACGGTCTATGTGCCCCAGAAGGCCCATCCCAACACCCTGATCACTGCTACGGTGACAACAGAGGTGCTCACCGGTAAGGACCCGCAGTATGAGGCGATCCTGACCTATGATCAGTTTGACGATACCATCACCCCGCCCATCCCCCAGTACATCCTTCTGGAGCTTTACCGAATCAGGACTGAGGGCGGCAAGACCTGGCAGGAGACGGTGGCAAGACAGGATGTCATGCTGGAAGTCGGCCAATCCCAGAAGGTCGATATCGGCTCTTACTATGTACCGGCAAGCGTAAAGAAAGAATTTAAGGATACGGACACCTTCGGTGTGGCATACTGGTATGCCAACTCCGGACAGGGTGATGTTAATACCTACTTTGAAACAACCCAGAAGTGGGCTGTGGAAAGCGGTGTTCCCAAGGATCGAAGCACCGGCTATATTACGGATATTTCCACGGGCACCACGAAGTATTATTTCCATACAGTCAAAGAGCTGGTTGAGCCCGAGATCGAGATCGTGCATCTGACCAGGGGAGCACCGGGGAATGCGAACTCTGCCGGAGGCTGGTGGGCACGCCTTGTCAATCCGGAAGATTATGCGGATGCGCCGGGAGCTCAGATCGAGGTAAGAGTAAGGAATGCGACCAAGCCCACGGATTACGTGACTACGGTCTTCTCTGCAAAGGATAAAGTATCAGGACATGAGAATCTGGATTTCTACGGAGGCAGCATTGACGGTAAGCTGAACAGTAATGTGATCGTTGAAGCAAGGGCTGTCGGAGAGGAGAGCTTTGCTTCCGACTTCGTTATCTTCGGTGAAGGCACCAGCCGTGGCGCCGTGAACCTTAAGAAGAACCTGGGCAACGATACCGGCGTTGATATGTCGCCCATCACCGGCGATTCCATGAAGCTGGGCGCCGACGGTAAGCTGACCTATACGGGAACCCTGCATACACCCAGCGTCAATGATGCAAACCAGCCCCAGTATGTATCGGTTGAGCTTTTTGCAAAGGATTCTGCGGACGGTGAGTATAAGACCCTTTATCTGGATCTTGATCACCAGCTGCAGCCCGGCAACAACGATCTGGATATGAGCTTTACCCTTACGCCGGACACCTCAAAGAACCTGGGTGACCTGAGCCGGTTCTATGACTTCCACCTGACAGCCTGGTATTCGGCCATGAATTATCCGAACACCAATACCAGGAAGCTTACCCAGTACTTTAAGACGACGGAAGAAGTGGCACAGGCCAACGGCTATGACAGAAGCGAGGGCATCCTTACCTATGTGGGTCTGGATGAGAATATCCGCAGCGTATCAGAAAATGCGGTCTACTACTACGCAGCTCCGCTGAAGGATCATGCTTATTACAATAATAAGGAGCTTCGCCGCGATTCGGGAGCCACCATTGCGAAGGTGCTCAGTGCCACTGCAGATGATACTACGCATAAGGCAACCTGGACGGTGAATTCCGATATCAGCGATACAAATAAATACAATGTCAAAGAGACCTTTATTCAGGTACCGAAGAACACGGCGGTTGCCTCGGCAGAGGATCTGCTGGCGGGAGTGGGTTCTGTAAGCGGTAATACCATCGTGGCAGAAGGTGTGACAGAGGATGTTGCAGCGAAGGAAGTAACGGGGGCACTGCCTCCCAGCGGCTGGTATACCGGCGGCTTTACCGGTAGCTATGATGCGGTCAATTATGATTACTATATCGTTATGCAGATCTACGATTCCGATCTGGCGGCAGCTGACGGAACCCCTGCAAACGACGGCTACCTGACCGCCTACGGCGCAAGCACTTATATGAGAATGCCGCTGAAGCTGACAACTCCCATCGTGGAATTCTGCAAGCTGTCAAAGAACGACAGAGAATGGTATGTGCGTCTTGTGAATGCCGATAAGTTTACGGGATTGAACGCTACCATCACCGTTACACTGGAAGGTACAAACCACCATGAAGAATATGTTCTTTCGAATATGGATGTTTTGGGTCTGGGCCTGACAAATGAATGGGGATACCGGTTTGAAACAGAGGCAAAGGGAAACAAGAATCCCGGAACTGCCCAGTATTGGAAGAAATCCGCCGTTGCCACGGCACCCGGCTTTGAAGATTCCGATGTGTATGACTATGATAAGACAACCAATTTGGCGATGCGTCTGAAGTCTAGTCTGGATTCGGTTGAGACAAAAGTCGATATGGACAGTATAGATAATGAAATCCTGACCAGATCTCCCGGAGCGATCGATTATACGGGACATTTGCACACGAAATCACACCCGAACAATAACGGAGAGGAGCCGCAGTATATTACAGTGGAGATGTTCGGTACGGATGCATCGGGTAAGGTTGTTACCCTGTATCTGGAAGCAGACAAGAAGCTTCCTGATAAGAAAAGTGCAAATTATCTGTATGATGTGGAGATCCCGATTCATCTGACGGATGAAAACACCGGTCTGCATCTGGATGATTATACCGATATCCATGTAGCCTGCTGGTACAGCGGTATGGCCTTCCCGAAACATGTGGCAGGTCACTACCTGCATACCTGGTTTAAGACCAATGAGGCAGTTGACGATGCTATCGCCACGAGAGCGAACGGATTCATCAAACTGATCGCCAAGAATTATTCGGCAACCGGCGGTACACAGGAAGGCGGAACCCCGTCGGCTCCGGTATACTTCTATGCCGCTCCGCTGGCTAAGGATGAGTTCAAGGCCACCAACGTATTGTATCTGGAGACGACGCCGACGGTAACGCCGTGATGAATCCGTCCGGATTCAGTCCCCCACAGGGATTGTCCGTTTGCGGGTTTCAAACAGAAGAGATCGTCGCGGAAACCGGAAAGCCGGAAATAGAAAGAAACAGTTAGGAGAAATGCAAATGAAAAAAAGAGTGATACTTGCAATCGTAACGGTAGCCATGCTGGCGATGACGGGATGCGGAGGAAATGCACCCGCAGAGAATCCGGAGCCTGCAGAAAATACGGAAAACACGGAGCAGGATGAAAGCAATGCCGAGGCAAAGGTCGATGAGAGCAAGGAAGAAGATCAGTCACAGGCTTCCGGCGACATCAGTCTGGATGCCATGGTGGGCGAGTGGGAGTTTGCCTACAGCCTGGATCATTCCGATTATTCCGAAGGCGACAGCTACGATTATTACACCATGTGTGATGATCCCTATTGCCCTGAATCTGCCATCCGTGTCCAGAAGGAGGGGAATCAGTACATCGCCGATTACCGCTATGCCTTCTATGAGTCGGAGTACCGTTATTACGGCAACAAGCTTTCTCTGAAGGAAGAACCGGCTTACAAGGATTGTCCCAACAAGGACTGGTATATGGAGATGGAGGAGCCCATCAAGGCGGATGATGTCTCCCGCAGGATCACCATGCTGGATGACGAGACTCTGATCGAGACCGAGGAGTACGAGACCACCGATGAGGATTACTATTTCCACTCCCTTTCCGTTAAGACCTATTTCAAAAAGGACAGCCCCAAGTTCGAGAACAAAGAGGAGATCCGCTATTTCGATACGGTAACCGTAAGTACCGCCGAAGAGCTTTTGAACAGCATCAAAAACAATACCAAGATCATCCTGGAAGAAGGTCATTATGACCTTACCGCCGTTCCGGAATCGGCCATCAATAACGATGCCCTCAAGTATGAGATCAGCGCAAGAACCGTTACGGGTATTTCCAACCTCTGTATCGAGGGTAAGGAAGGTGCCAAGGTCAGCGTCACAATCAGTGATCCCTATGATGCGGTCTTGAGCTTCCAGGACGGTAACAATATCGTTCTGCGCAACCTGACCGTCGGTCATGAGGTGGAGCCGGGCTACTGCAGCGGCAGCGTGCTGTATTACAGCGGTGTATCCGGCATCAAGGTTGATAAGTGTAATCTGTACGGCAGCGGCACCTACGGTATCGATGCCTACAGCTGCAGCTACATGGATGTGACGGATTGTGACATCTATGAATGTACCTATGGTCTGCTCAGCTTTTCCGGTGTCAGCACGGCACACATCAACAACTGCACCCTCAGGGACAGCCGGGAGTATTCCATGCTCAGCATCGATTCCTGCTATGACATTACCTTTGAGGACTGTACTTTTAAGAATAACGAGTCAACCAATGAGGGCAGCTATTTTGTACAGATGTCCGAATATGATGATATAACCTTCAAAAAGTGCAGCTTCACGGATAACAAGTACAACATCTTCTCCAACTACGAGGTTAAGATGGAGGACTGCCAGATCGAAAATAACATTGCCAAGTACAGCGATATCATCAGTACCCAGAAGGTGGACGATGCCTCCGATCTTGTGGCCATGTATGAGCAGGCTAAGGAGAAGCAGGATGAGATGGACAAGCGGATCACAGAGGATGCGACCCTGGATCAGGTGACCCTGAATTCCATTTCCTATGAATCCTTTGATCTTTGGGACACCCTGCTGAACCGGATCTGGGCATACCTGGGCAATACCATGGATGAGAGCAGCTTTGAGTCGCTTTCCGCTTCCCAGAAGGAATGGGTACAGAATAAAGAGGCAGCCAGGAAGGCAGCCGGCTCCGAGGCAGAAGGCGGCAGCATGCAGCCCATGCTGGAGAATTCCACCGCAGCGGACTGGACCCGGAAGAGAGTTACCTTCCTGGTGGAAAAATATCTGAAGTAGGAGACTGAATGAAAAAGGATCTTTTCCGTAAAAAAGTGAATAGGAAAGATTCCGGTGCAGCCATGATCGTGGTTGTCTGCATTCTCATGGTCACCATGATCCTGTGTCTGACAATGGTGGTGGGGGCTTATCAGATGATGGCTTCGGTGAACGATACCAGAAGGGATACAGCCGTTTACCAGCAGGCGTTCTCTTTTTCCAAAGCAATGATCCCCAGGCTGGAGGCGACGGACGCGGAGGTTCCGGCCACATCGGGCCTTCTGACCGAGATCGCTGATTTTGCCACGGATCCGGATCTGTTTGTTACGGATGCGGAAGGAAACGTGTCGGAGCCGGTGAGAAGCTTTACGGCCAAGCCATCCGGCGACGGCATTGGCGGCGAGAATTATGACGATATCCGGCTGATCCTTCGGAAAACGAAGCTGTCGGACCGTAAATGCAATCTGTATCTGACTGCCCAGATCCTGGACGGGGACAGAGTGATGAGCGAATGTACGGCGGGATATCTGGTCAAAACCCGTGATGATGGCGGCACGCTGAAGTATGATCTGAGTTTTAAGGCATTTTATTGAAAAGAGACAGGCAATATGATACGAAGCAGACTGAAAAAAGTGCATAACAGGGGCATGGCGATGACGGAGGTGATCATAGCCTTTCTTCTGCTTACCATTATTTTCAGTATACTCTACAGCTGTATCCGTTTTTCATCCAACATGATCAAACGGGCTGCGGATACGGACAAGGAGATAGGGGATTACGAAAGCGAGGCGGCCAAGACGTTCACAAGGGCCCCGTCTGCAGATCCCTATGAGGTGGATTCGACCCAGCAGCTGAACCTTAAGTTTAAGGATGATGCTACCGGCACGGATTATACAGTGAAGATGGTCCTTGCCAAGGAAGATGTTACCTACCATGAATACGGCGATCCTGCGGCGGCTTCGAAAACCACGACCATACATTTTTACTCAAGCAAGGTGCCCTGACCGGGGGACGGGATGTGACGGCAACACATGACTAAGAAAGCGATAAGGGAATGTAAAAACAGAATAAAGTCTGCCCTGCCCCGGCTTGCCTGTGACCGGCGCGGTACCACCATGGCGGAGCTGATCGTTTCGTTTATGCTGCTGGCCATCTTTTTGCTGGCCACCACCATGGTGATCACGAATTCCATCAAAACCTATTATCACGAGCAGGAGCTGATGAGCATCTATTCCGTAGCGGACACGGTGCTTTCCGAGAGCAGGGAGGAGATCAGAAGAATGCAGTCCTCCGATCTTGGGGGCTATGTGAAGCTTCGGACGAAGGGCTCGGGAGTACCTGATCCGGTTGTTCCGGCGGATGCGTTAGGTATGGAAGGACAGATCCTGGAATTTATCCGCTCCAACGAAAAGGACGGTTATATCCTGGTGCAGATGGATGATCGCGGCTGCAGCGACGATACCATGATGATCGATGCAGAGGGAGTTCTGAAGGACGCTGATGAGCTGAAAGGAACGATCCCGGCCGATCAGCTGACTACCAGGTATTATCTGAAACACCGGGCGGATAAGAGTAACGCCACCTACGGCGGCCTGTGTATGGACAGGCTTCCGTCGGGCAGTAGCGCAAATACCGTTACGGGGTATCAGAGGCCTGACTTAACGGACAGTACACCGCTGATCTGGGATGCGGAGAATAAGCTTCCCACCACGACTTATCTGGGGTACCCCATCAGGCTCAGCTTTTCCATGAAGCCTTATGCGGACGCCGGGAAGTGGAAGGTGTCCTATGTGGACGTGACGGTGGAGGTCCTGAAAGGGCTTCCGACGCCTGAAGTTCCCACCCCTGAGATCCTTTATACGAAGACGGGAACCGTTACCCTGCAAAACGAAGTGATCTACAATGAGGACCCTACCCTTTACTCAGATGTCTGAATTGTTTATAAAATAAGTGTAAATAACGGCCAACATTCTTTACAGAGGTATTAAGGTTTGTTAAAATATAACCGATAAACATTTTAGATGTAAGGAAACTGAAGAATAATTTCAAGGAGGATACATACATGAAGAAATTTAGAAGAGATCAAAAAGGTTTCACTTTGGTAGAGCTGATCGTAGTTCTGGTAATCCTGGCGATCCTGGCAGCTATGCTGGTTCCGGCTCTGCTTGGTTATATCGATCGTGCCCGGGGCGGCAGATATAATGAGGAGGTTCACTCCATTTATACGGCTGCTCAGGTTGTAGCAGACGAAGAGTATGCTCAGGGTGCTGCAGCTCCCACCAGTACTTATACTTCGGCAGAGTTGAAGAAGGTGAATGATATGGTAACTCCCACCAGTGTTACCAGCCTGACCATCACCTTCGGCACCGGAGACAAGCATGACAAGTTTACGGTTAAGGGTCTGACTATGAAGTTCAGCTCTCAGGATTCCGCAGCTACCGCGGTGTCCGCAGTTATGGACAACGCAGGCAACATCACCTGCCAGTGGGACTAATCCTTAGAGGGACGAAAATGAGCAGGTCTGAGAGATCATGCTTGCGCTTCCATGAGATATGATTACGAAAAGCAACCTGCCTTGCAAAAGGCGGTTGCTTTTTTCTTTGTGAGAGTATAAAGATACTGTTGAAATCGGGAAAAATGTGATATAATACAATATGTATGTGCGGTAATAGGCCGTCATATACGAAATATTGATGTGCTTTGAGGATAAAAATGCCCACACTCTTTAATTTTGATAAACAGGAAAATACTCCGGCAGAACGGCTGGCCAGAAGATATCGGTTTACGCTGATCCTTTTCATTACGCTGATCACACTGGCCATTGTGGCCTGCGCCTGGTTTTATACTTCGGCGGCAGCAGGCTCGAGAAGGGCTCTTCGCAATGCCAAGGACCTTCGGACGGCCATGCAGATGACCAGTATTGAACTTTATCAGAGCGGCGCCTCCATCTTTGATCCCAAGCAGCCGGACGGTCTGAGAGAAGGAGTCAAAGAGAAACTTCAGCAGCTGTCGGATGCGGAAGGAACGCTGCTGCTTACCGGATGGGATAACCAGCTGGGAGATGCCCTTTCCTTTACCTACCGGGAAGGTAATTACATGGTGGTATTCCGCAAAAACACTGCCGTTGCCACGACAAGCGCCGACATCGGAGCAGACCCTTCGGTGGATCCTGCAGGGGAGGATTCCTGGGAGGTGTATCTCTTCGTCAGAGTGTCGGATTATTAACAGGCGGGTGATGCGATGAATTCCATGGAGCTTTTGTTACAGATCCTGACAATTGTTTTTCTGTTTTTGATCGGAGCCCTGACGTTCTCCTTTTTACTGGCGTTGGCTGAGCGGATCTCAGCCTGGCTGACAGAGCAGGAGGAGGCGCAGGAGAAGGCCGCCGAGTCTTCTGAGGGGGAGACTTGGCAGCCGGCCAAATTTCCGTTTGGCGAGATTTTCAAGGGGGATTATGTCTGCGATGCCTGCGGGCAGGTCTTAAAGATTTATGAACTGATTCCCATTTTCAGTTTTTTGTTTTTAAAGGGCAGATGCCGGGTGTGCAAAGCCAAGATACGGCGACGTCAGCTGGTGGCGGAGCTGGCGGGAGGATTGCTGTTTGAGCTGATCTTTTTCCGGTTCGGGGCTTTTCCTATGTTGAAGACCGGCTTTGAGCTGCGAAACGTGGTAGCTATTACTGCCGGCATGGATCTAAGGGACTTCGGCGTATTGATCGTGATGTTTCTGACCCTGTGTCTGCTGTTTCTGGTCACGCTGATCGACGCGCAGACCATGATCATACCCAACGGACTTTCCGCGGCAATGCTTGTGCTGGGAATCGCGGGGGCCCTGCTGTTGAATGACGTGGGTATCGTTGAACATCTCATCGGGATGGTAACCCTTTCCCTTCCGATGTTTCTGATGATCCTGGCTGTTCCGGGCGCCTTCGGAGGAGGAGACGTGAAACTCATGGTGGGCGCGGGACTTATGCTGGGCTGGAAGCTTACGCTGGTGGCAGGCTTTTTGGGGATCGTCACAGGGGGCATTTATGCGGTGGTTTTGCTGGCGGCCAAGAAAGCCGGCAGAAAAGAACACTTTGCCTTCGGACCTTTCCTGTGCCTGGGCGTAATGATCGCAGCGGTCTGCGGACAGAGTCTGCTGGACGGCTACTGGGCACTGAGCAGGGGATTATTCTTTTGAGATAAACGACTGATCTGCAAGATGGAGGATGACAGATGGCCAATTACAAATACCGGGCGCAGACTGCTGACGGTAAGATCGTATCAGGCAGCATGAATGCAGTGGATCAGCAGGATCTTCACAATCGTCTGAAGATGAAGGACCTGATGCTGCTGGATGCCAAAGGCGAAGAGGACAAGAAGTACTACAAGCCTTTTTCCGCCAAGGTACTGGCCGAGTATGCCCGCCAGATCGGAACACTGCTCCGTTCCGGCGTAACGCTGGTGCGTGCACTGCAGATGCTATCCGAGGATGAGGCTGCCACTGCCTATGAGAAGGCGGTATACGGTACCATCACGGCCAACGTAATGCAGGGCGTGCCCTTTTCCGAGGCAATGGAGAAGCTGGGCGGCGTGTTCCCGCCGTTGATGATCAATATGTTCCGTGCTGCGGAATCCAGCGGTAATATGGATAGCACCGCACTGAAGATCGCCGATCAGTATGCCAAGGAAGATCACCTCAATGCCAAGATCAAAAGCGCCACCACTTATCCCAAGATCCTGATGGTAGTCCTGGTGATCGTGATCGCCATTATCTTCGGTTATGTAATGCCGCAGTTTGACGAGCTCTTTTCCTCGATGCCCGTCCTGCCTACCCCGACGCGGATCATGATGGCCATCAGTGCTTTCTTTAAGAATCACTTCTTTGCTATCATCATCTTTTGTATCTGCGTGTATGTGGCCTGGTATTTTTTGAAAAAAATACCCAAAGTGCAATATATCCTGGACAGAACGCTGATCCATCTTCCGAAGATCGGCCGATTGATGAAGGTTATCTATACGGCTCGTTTTGCCCGTACCATGGCATCGCTGTACACATCGGGAATCCCCATCATCAGCTGCCTGCAGATCGCGCGAAACACCATCGGTAATTCCTATATCGAATCCCAGTTCGCCCAGGTCATTGCCGATACCCAGGCGGGCGAGACACTGTCCTATTCCCTGGGTAAAGTGGATGGTTTTATCAATAAGATGATCTCCTCCGTTAAGGTGGGAGAGGAAGCCGGATCCCTGGATTCCATGCTGGAGTCCCTGGCGGGAGACCTGGAGTTTGAATCAGAGAGAGCCATCGGACAGATGGTGGCCCTGATCGAGCCGGTGATGATCTTTGTTATGGCTGCTTTGGTGGGCTTCATCATGATCTCCGTGATCACGCCGATCTATCAGTCCTACAATTATATCGGAGCTAACAGCTGACAGAAGACTTTTTTAACAGGAGGGAGTATGTCACAGGTAACGGTTTATCTATCGAATACGGATGTGCAGGTTCTGCTGGGAAGCGGCACGGAAAAAGGCCTGTCCGTTAAGCACTTCTATTCCATGGAGGTGCCGGAAGGCAGCGTCCTGAACGGCGTTATCACGGACGGACAGTCACTGATCGATGCACTCAAGCATTTCTGGTATCGCCATAAGCTTCCCAACAAGGATATCGATCTGGTGGTAAATACGCCTCAGATCAAGGTCCGTGTGCCCGATGTTCCCTTAATGAGCTCAGGCAAAACCCTGGAGTATCTGAAAAGAGAATATATCGAGCGGGAAGAGGAGCAGATCTTGGGCTTTTACCGCATCAGCCGGGATAAGAAAAGCAAGACCTCGAAGGTCTGTGCCGAGATCACGGATACCGAGTTCTTGAACAGCTATCTGCAGGTATTCTCGGCAGCGGGCATTTCCTTAAGCGGCGTGTTCAGCGGTGTGGGTTCGGCTATCAACCTGTTCCGTAAGACCGGCTTTGCCCAGAGCGAAAACTGCGTGATCCTGATCCGTGACGGCATGACCATTACGGCCATCTTCTTCGTAAAAGGACAGTATTATTATTCAACTTCGACCCGTGTGTTCAGCGAAGCGGGTACGGCTGAGTACGGTCGGGAAGTGGCCAAGATCATCAATCAGATCGATCAGTTCTCCAAGTCTCAGAAGCTGGAGGATCCCATTTCCACCATTTATCTGGCAGGCATGGATTCCACTGACGATTCCATCTGCTCCAAGGCAATCTCGGATACCCTTTCCAACCCGGTAGTGGTGGGTGAGCTGATCAGCTTAAAGGGTGTGAACGTAACCGCCAGCGGAAGACCCCTTGATACCCTGGTGTACCCGGCAGCGGGGCTGATCCCCAGAACGGACCATATCAACATTCTCAAATCCATCAAGAAAGAAAAGAGCGAAAAGCAGATCCGCCAGGAAAAGATCATGAAGCTGTATGTGCCTTATCTGGCCACGGCGCTTGTAATGGCGATCATTACCTTCTATATGCTGTTTTTCAGCCAGTCCCGAAAGAATTACTTAAAGGAGCTGGAAGATTACAATACCAATCCCGAGAATAAATTTGCAGCCATCGAATACGATATGGCGGCAGAGCGTGTGGCGATCTTAGGTCAGCACTACGGCGGTCTCAAGGCTCTTGAAGCAGACCTGAATTCCTACCCGGCGGCGGTGAGCAATGTCTGGTCCGTGATCCGTCAGGATGCCGCAGGTGTGGGCAATGCCGAGATCACAGGCTATGATGCCGAGTCCGGCCAGCTGTCCTTTACCACCGCCTTCAACGATGTAACGTTGCTGAACGAATTCATCAACAGACTGAAGTCGGAGAGCATCTTCAGCAGTGTGGATTACAAGGGTTATACCGAGACCGGTGAAAACGCGGACGGTACCCAGTGGACGGCACTTTTATCCTGTACCCTTTCGGAAAGTGCGGGCAGAGACGTGGTTCCCGTTATTCAGGCCGATCCTTCCGCAGCTCAGAGTGAAGAGGAAGAAACGGAGGTGCAGCAATGACTACGAATATGACCGAAAGAGATAAAAAGCTGTTATACATGCTCGGCTACATCGTGATCATTTTTTCCTTCGTGATCATAGCCATCCGTCCCACCTTCCGCAGGATCCGTGAGACCAACAAGCAGATCGAGACCGAGCAGGCAACCCACGATATGATCGAGCAGAAGATCAGCAGAAAAGCGCTGGTCAACGAATATAAGGACAAGATCCAGGAAAAAGTGGATCTGTATGCAACGCGCTACTATCCCAAGATGGAATCCACCAAGGTGGATGAGCTGCTTACGGGCTATGTGCTGAGCAGGGGGCTGAAGGCGGTGAATCTTTTCATCGATATGCCAAACGATCCTATTTCCCTTCCGCCCTATCAGTTTTCCGAAGAAGCTGCCCGTCAGGCAGAGCAGGAGGTGAGCGGCACGGAGGTCGGAACCCCGGATGAGGCACAGATAGAGGCCTTTACCCAGGGACTTGCCAGCGGGAGCGTGGATCTGGAACAGAATTCCAACCTGGTTACGGATACGGCACTTTCCGGTGTGTATGCGGCTTCAGTGAATCTGACGGCCTACGGAAAAGAGAGCCAGCTGAAGGACCTGATGGATCAGCTGTTTAAGGATCAGTCCCTTCGGGTGATCAGCTATGGCTACAGCACCGTGGATTCTCTCGGCTTTTCCTATGTGGACGGACAGCTGGTGGAGCTGACGGAGAATGACAGGCAGCTGGATGTAAATCTTCAGGTGCTGATGTATGATGCGGATGCTTATGTGGAGCCGGAGATTTCGCAGGAGCAGGAAGCAGAGGAGTAAAAGGTACTTCGGAATACGTTCGCGATAAAGGAGGAACGGATGGATACCAGTATTATTCGAAAACTGAGACTAGGCGATACCCTCATTGAGATGGGGTATATCACGGATGATCAGCTCGGACAGGCGCTGGCCTATCAGAAAGAGCATAAAGGAGAGCGTATCGGTGCGATCCTCATCACGCTGGGTTTTATCTCCGAGCGGCAGATGCTTTCGGCGCTGGCTGAGCGTCTGAATATCGAGGTGATCGAGATCTCCAGCCGACGGGTGGACATGGATGCGATCCGCCTCATCCCCGAGCAGCTGGCTGAGAAGTACAACATGATGCCCCTGGGACTGGAAAACGACCAGCTCCAGCTTGTGGTCAACGATCCTCTGGATCTGTACGGCATCGAGGATATCCGCCAGACCAGCGGACGTAACATCCAGCTCTTTTTGTCTGAGATCGAACCGCTGAAAAATGCGATCCAATACTACTACGCAGAGGTTTCGGCTAAGAAGGCCGTCAATGCGGCGAACCTGGCGCAGACCTCCGGGGAAGTGGATGAGATGGTCATCGATACCTCCGACGGTGATGACGATACCCCCATCATCAACCTGGTGAACAGCCTTTTGGAGAAAGCGTATCTGGATAACGTTTCCGATATCCATATCGAACCCTTTGAGAAAAATACCATGGTTCGCATGCGTATCGACGGCGCCATGGTAGACTATGTAACACTGCAGAAAAATATCCACGCCTCCCTGATCGCCCGTATCAAGATCATGGCAGAGCTGGATATCGCAGAGCGCAGAGTTCCCCAGGACGGACATTTCCGTGCCAGGATCCAGAACCAGATCGCCAATGTCCGTGTATCCCTTATTCCCACCACCTTCGGTGAGAAAGCGGTGCTGAGGCTTCTGGCCAGCAATGCGCAGATCGATCATTCCGATACCTTCGGTATGAATCTTGAGAATTATGAAAAAGTGCAGAAGATGCTGCAGTCCCTGAACGGTATCATCTACATGACAGGACCTACCGGTTCCGGTAAGTCCACGACCCTGTATATGATGCTGGCAGAGCTTTCCAAGAAGCCCGTGAACATCTCCACCATCGAGGATCCCGTGGAGAAGAACCTGCCCAGACTCAATCAGATGCAGGTACATCCAGTGGCAGGCCTTACCTTTGAGGTTGGTCTGAGGGCACTGCTCCGTCAGGATCCGGATATCATCATGGTTGGTGAGACCCGTGATACCGAAACCGCCATGATCTCCGTCAGAGCGGCTATCACCGGACACCTGGTGCTTTCCACCCTCCATACCAACGATGCGGCATCCTCCGTTATCCGTCTGGTGGACATGGGGATCGAGCCCTACATGCTGGCAAGTGCCCTTGACGGTATCATTGCCCAGCGTCTGGTCAGAAAGGTGTGCCCCCACTGCTGCGTGGAAGGGACGCTGAATGAGGCTGAGCGTCAGTACGTAGGAAAAGACATCCCTGTGGTGAAGATCGCAAGAGGTTGTGCACACTGCAACAACACAGGCTACAGCGGCCGTGTTTCCATCCATGAGATCCTGCTGGTTGACAAGCCGATCCGTGAGATGATCGCAAAGGGTGCCACTACGGAAGAGTTGAAAGACTACGCGATCCGTTACCAGAACATGAAGACCCTGAAGGATTCCTGCATCGAACTTGTGGAACAAGGGGTTACCACTATGGAAGAGTTCAGGAGAGTGGCATACTTCGACTAAGAGATTGCTTTGGCTGAGAAGAAAATACAGAAGAAAGAACGGGCGGAGTGATCGTGTCACTCCGCCCGTTTTGTTTTGAGTGGATAATATTGTAACGCGCAGGATGCGGTTTACATAATAGTTCCTGGTGGCAATTGTAAGTTGATAATTTCGTCATTTTGCACAAAATCCAAAAACTGTTCACAGAATTATCACATTTTGCGTCAGTTTGTGCTAAAATACAGGAGGGTGACGATTTATCTGATCGGCACAATCAAAGTATAAAAGGAGGAACAACATGAAAACAAAGAACAAAATTATGCGTTCTCTCATGTCGCTGGTGATCGCCTTTGTAGCAGTCGCTATGCTCGGCGGAGTGAGTGCACAGGCAAAGAGTACTTACAAGTACGATTCTAAGAAAGGTGTCGTGTGGGAGCCTGTAAAGCGCATCTATGCAGAAAGTATTAATGCTGCATCCGGTTATGATACGAGTCAATATGGTTCCAGTTCTACTTACACCTATAAGAACCGTATGGGTGTTTATACTTCATACAGAACAAGATTATATGTAGCTCCCAAGGCTACGGTCACTGTTTCTTCCAGCAGTGATGATCTTCTGGTGAAGAAATCCTATGTTAAATCAATTAGCGGTAAGGATCAGTATTATAGTGCTTATTACAATACGAGTTGGTGGGATAGCAAAAAGGAAAAAACAATCTATAACGAAAAGTTGAAGGACAAGAAGTTCCTGTCTCAGTTTGGTATCGACATGTATGCCAAGAAGGAAGGAACCTATACCGTCACTGTAAAGATCAAAAAGGGTAAAAAGACGCTTTGCACGAAGAATATTAAGGTTTATGCTACTTATGGCCCCTTCAAGTCCATTAAATATGCTGACCAGAAGTTTTATGGCTCGTTTTATTCCACATCTTCAAACAAAAAGAGCGGAAAGTTTAAGGTTGTAATGAATAAAACCTATAAGCTGAAGAAGATAGAGGTGGGAACCCCGAGGGATTATACTTCTGAATCTGCTGACGGCTGGAACTATTCCGATGATGATTTTACCTGGAAGAAGTTTTCGAACGGTAAGAAGCTGAAGCTTAATCTGAAAAATAAGCAGACGGTCACGGAAAAGTATTCAAGTTACAAGTATACATATGAAACCGACAGAATGTATCCGATCACGGCTGTCAGGATCACATATTTAGATACTCTGACCGGTCAGGAATCGACGGATGTTATGTATATCGAGTATCTGAAATAAGTGAAAGGAGAGCAGAAAATGAAGAAGAGCAAAATTTTTTCAGTGATCAGCGGATTGTTACTGGCGGTGGCCGTGGCGATCATCCCGATGAATGTTAAAGCAGATTGGGTCAATGTGGATTCTGACAGTTATGGAATTAGCTATTCCTATGACAGCCAGATCTCACCCTTGTCCTCTTATATCACCAGTAAACAGACCGGTGGCGGCGGCGGAAATGCGAGTATATATGTTACCTCGCAGTATCCTTATGTCAGCAATGTGAAGTGCAACAATAAGAAGTTTAAAGTGAAACTGACCCAGAAGAGGTTCCAGGAATATGATGGTACTAAGAGCGTATCGGGCTACAGCATCGGTTATTATGCAAAGAAAAAGGGTAAGGCCAAGATATCTTTTGATGTTCTTGATAAGGATGGCAAGAAGGTTGAAACCAAGAGCTTTACGGTTACCGCTAAGGAGTATACTTATCCAATCAAGTACGTTAAGTATGGCAGTCAATACGTCACCGGAGGTCCGTTAAAAGAGAACGACAAAGGTGTGTTAGTTGAGAATAACATGGCATACACCACGAAAAAATCCGGCAAGCTTAAGATTAAGATGAATAAAGGTTATAAGCTGGATAAGATCGAGGTGACCACCTACAAGAAGAACGGTATGCCGGTAACCAAGACCATTAAGAACAATAAGAAAATTTCCGTTACCAGTGCGATCAAGGGAACGCAGGTGATGAAGTATACTTCTCCCTATGGCGCTTCAAACAACTACACTGAGAGCACTTATCATAATCCGATGATGTTGTCGACGAGATTATATATCTATTACACGAATAAGAAGACGAAAGAAAAAGGAACTGATTGGTACTATATCTATTTCTACAATAAGAAATGATGAACTGAGTATCTGAACACCGCAGGCCGGTCCCATTTGGGATCGGCCTGTTTTACTGCGGATTTTTTGCATGACAGCAGGCGGTATATATTTCCTTGACACCTCTCTGAAAGTGGTACAGAATGGATTAGAATAATGCATGGAGAAAGGGGATAAACAATGGGAACATTCGGATCCTTGGAAGAGGCAAGAGAGTTTTTTAAGGGGGACAGGTTTGCGACGGTCAACGGGATGCAGATCGAGTCTCTGGAA
>JAILKJ010000028.1 GCA_024693845.1 Lachnospiraceae bacterium | reverse complement strand
ATCGTGGCCGTGGACTTCAGTGCCGACTGGTACGAAAAACAGATCCGAAGCCAGGTCATGACCACTCTTCTCATGAGTATCATTGCCATCGTTCTGGGTGTTATAGCAGTTCTTGTGGTCGCAAACCGCTTACGCAAAAGGATGCGACTGCTCTACGACCAGCTCGACGAGCTTTCCGACGGCATCGAAACTCTCTCCAAGGAACTGTCTCCGGACGAGGAGCGAACAGCTGAGCAGTATACATCCTCTCCCATGGAACAGGGTTATGATCCCCAGGCAGAGATCCAGATCATAGGCGAACGGATCCGAAGTCTGCAGAAGCGTCTGAGCGAGCAGATCTCTCTCGTTCGCTCCAAGGCCTATCTGGACGGCCTTACGAGCCTTGAAAACCGTACCGCCTATTATGAGCTCCTTGAGCGTATCAACTCCCCCGTTCTGAAGGGTGAGAAAACACTCTGCATTGCCATGTTTGATGTAAACGGATTAAAGCCCGTTAACGATACCTATGGTCATGAAAAAGGGGATGAAATGATCCGCGATGCAGGTGAGCTCATCAAAGGTACTTTTACAGACGCCGGTCGTGTCTTCCGCATCGGCGGTGACGAATTCGTTGTCGTATGCATCGATCTTAAGGACCCCATCGAGACCATTCTTCAGCGCTTCGATGAGAATATCGCTGAAATAAATAAAGACAAAGGTGACGTCACGCTGTCCATATCCAAGGGGTATGCCGTTTATGACAAGACCCTTGATGAAGACTGCGAGAGCACCTTTGTCCGTGCCGATAATGCCATGTATGCAGACAAGAACGACTACTACGCTAGTCGCGAGGCGGATCGTCGTCGCGATTGACCATGCCTCTTCTCCATCTTACAAGAGCCGTTCCTATGATGATCACATATCCCACTATACTCAAAGGCTCCGGGAATTCTCCCAGGAAACAGATCCCCCAGATCGCAGCAAAGATAACCTGCATGTAATCGAATACCGAAAGCTCTTTTGCCGGCGCAAACTTGTATGCGGTGGTGATGGAAAACTGCCCCAGGCTTGCAAATACCCCCGCCAGCACCAGACAGGTAAGCTGCCTTGCGCTCATGGGCTTGTATTGAAAGATCAGGAACGGAAAGGTCAGCAGGCAGGAAAAAAGCGAGAAACAAAGGACGATGATGGGTGTCCTCTCCCCCTGCTTCCCCAGCTTTCTTACAAATACATAGGCCGTACCGGCGCCGAATCCGCCATACAGTCCGATCAGGGCCGGAACGTATTCCATGTTCAGTCCGCTGGGCCTGATGATGAACAGCGCTCCGGAAAAGGCTATCATCGTAGCGATCACATCCCTCTTGGTCGGCTTTTCCTTAAGGATCGGAACCGACAGAAGGATGGCAAAAAACGGCGACAGCTTATTGAGCATATTCGCATCGGCGATGCCCAGTCTGTCGATGGCATAGAAGTTGGCGATCAGTCCGGTGGTGCCGAAGAGGCATCTGAAAAAAATGTCCTTATGGTTCCCTTTTTTGATCCTGAAATTACAGCCGCCCCGAATGAGGGTGACCGTTGCCACCACTGCCGCCACCGCATTGCGGAAGAAGGCTTTTTGCATAGTGGGCAGGTCTCCCGATATCCTCACAAAAAACGTCATCAAAGAAAAACCCAGCGCCGCCAGCATGATGCAAATGATGCCGACAGCGCGGGAACGATTCTTTCCGGTTCCGTATTCCTTTCTGCTTTCCGTTACATTTTTCATATCGTCAGCCGCTGATCTCTCCGTAATCCATATCCATAGCCAGCGCGAAGGTAAGATCCGGATATGCATTTTTCAGCTCGTTTTTCACCTCTTCAAAGACAGCCTGACGACTCTCGGCATCGAAGCTGACGACCACATCGAATCTGACCGAGGCATCCTTCTTGCTGTAATAAAATCCGTGCATCTGCTTTACATGCTCATGGGCCAGCACCAGCTTACCGATCTCATCCCTAAGCTTTGCGGTCTCCTCATCCTTTGTATTCACCGAATACACCCCCACTGCAGTCAGGATCACATGATGCTTGAAGTAAACCTCATTCATGATCTCCCGGGTCAGCTCATCCAGCCTTGCGATGGGACAGTTGTCCTTGAGCTCAATATGGACGGAACCGTTGTAGGTATCCGGTCCGTAGTTATGCAGGATCAGATCATAGGCTCCGATCACCTCGGGGAAAGAACGGACCGTCGCTTTGATATCCTGTACCAGCTGAGCGTCACCCGGCTCACCCAGGATCTTGGATATGGTCCCGGAAAGCATCTCCGCGCCCGCCTTGATGATCAAAGCAGAGATCAGCACACCGAGGTATGCTTCCAGCGAAATATGGCAGAAGGTATAAACCAGCGCAGCCACCAGCGTTGCGGTGGAGATCACCGAATCCAGCAGAGCATCCTTACCGGAGTTCACCAGGGAATCCGAATTGACCACCTCTCCCGTTGCCTTTACATACAGTCCCAAAACGATCTTCACGACTACGGCGATGGCAACGATGATGATGGATACCGTGGTATAGTCCGGCGTCTCGGGGCTGATGATCTTCTTGATGGATTCCACCAGGGATGTCACACCGGCATAAAAAACGAGCAGTGCGATCATCAGCTCACTTAAATACTCGATCCTTCCGTAGCCGAAGGGATGCTTCCTGTCCGGCTCCCGACCCGCCAGCTTTGCTCCCACGATGGTGATCACGGAGGAAAGCGCATCCGACAGGTTGTTTACCGCATCCAGTACGATGGCGATGGAGTGTGTCAAAAGTCCGATCACCGCCTTGGTGACAGCCAGAAATACATTGGCTCCGATCCCGACAAAGCTGGTACGGATGATCCGTTTCTGACGCAGGTTTTCTTCTTTGTTTGGCATTGCTCTGTTATCCTTTCTATATCCTTTTAAGCCCGGCCCTTAGCCTGCTTGATGGAAAGTGAGATCCTCTTCTTTGCTTCGTCCACGCCCAGTACCACAACAGGAACGATATTCCCTACGGAAAGCACATCCGAGGGATGCTTTACATAGCCGTCGGAGATCTGTGATACATGCACAAGACCGTCCTGATGAACGCCGATATCCACGAAGGCGCCGAAGTCCACAACGTTGCGCACGGTTCCCGTCAGCTCCATTCCCTCCTTCAGGTCACTGACATCCAAAAGGTCCTTTCTGAAGATGGGCGCCGGCAGGGATTCTCTCGGATCTCTCCCGGGTCTGAGCAGATCCTCGGCAATATCCCACATGGTGGGAACACCGATGCCGCAGGCCTCTGCCGCTTTGGCCTCACCGAATTTTTTAATGCTGTCCTTCAGTCCCGCTGCCTCTCCTTTTTCCACGTCCTCGGGCGTAAAACCGAAGAGGGAAAGCAGCTTTGTGGCTCCTTCGTAACTTTCGGGATGGATACCGCTTCGCTCGAGAAGATTATCACTTTCCGGTATACGCAGGAATCCGGCACACTGCTCAAAGGCCTTCGGTCCCAGTTTGGGCACCTTCTTAAACTGCTTTCTGGAGGTATAGGCACCGTTCTCTTCCCTGTACGCCACCAGATTAGCGGCTATGGCTCCATTCAGTCCCGCCACATGGGAAAGCAGCGGTACGGACGCCGTATTGATGTCCACTCCCACTGCATTGACACAGTCCTCCACTACGCCGTCCAGCGCCTCTTCCAGGCGCTTTTGCGGCATATCATGCTGGTATTGTCCCACACCTATGGCCTTGGGCTCGATCTTCACCAGCTCCGAAAGCGGATCCTGCAGTCTTCTGGCTATGGAAATTGCCGACCTCAAGTTAACATCATACTGCGGAAACTCCTTTGCCGCAAGCTCCGAAGCGGAATACACGGAGGCTCCGGCCTCATTGACCACCATATAGGAGACCCCCGGACACCCCTTTAACATATCGGCAGCCATACACTCGGTCTCCCGGGAAGCTGTCCCGTTGCCGATGGCAATATGCTCCACATGATGCTTTTTCACCAGGGCGGTCAGCTTTTCGATGGCTTCCTTTCTCTTGGCCTCTCCTAAGGTAGGATACACCACCGAGGTATCCAGCACCCTTCCCGTCTCATCCACAACGGCGACCTTGCAGCCCATGCGGTAACCCGGATCCAGTCCCATGGTCACCTTCCCCTTAACGGGCGGCTGCATCAGAAGCTGTCTCAGGTTCGTGGCAAAGCTGCCGATGGCTCCCTCCGCCGCATCCGCCGTGAGCGCGGCGCGGATCTCATTTTCCATGGAGGGAAAAAGAAGCCTTTCATAGCCGTCCCTGAGCGCACCGCGGACGAACTCCTCTGCCCTGCTTCCGGGCTTGATCACCCGCTTTTCCAGCAGGCTGAGCGCCCTGTCCTTATCCGCCTCCACCGAGACCTTCAAAAAGCCTTCCTTTTCGCCGCGGTTCAGGGCAAGCACCTGATAGCCCGCAGCCTTGGCAAGGCTCTGGGAAAATTCATAATAGTTGGAATAGACCGAATCCTCTTCCTTCGCAGCCCGGGAATTCAGGGATCCTTCCCTTTGGAAAAATGCCCGCAGATCCTTACGCAGCTTCGGATCATCCGAGATGCGTTCCGCAATGATATCCGATGCACCGGCAAGCGCATCCTGAGGCGTTTCCACGCCGGCTTCGGGATTCAGATAGTTAGCCGCCTCCGTCTCCGGCTCCGGGCAGTCCTTCGCCTGCTTAAAGAGCAGATCCGCCAACGGCTCCAGCCCCTTTTCCCTGGCGATCATGGCCCGGGTACGGCGCTTTTGTTTATACGGCCTGTACAGATCCTCCGCTTCCGAGAGGGTCTTGGCCGCTGTCACGGCCTTCTTTAACTCCTCCGTAAGCTTTCCCTGCGATTCTATGGATTTGAGGATCTCCTCCTTTCTCTCCTCCAGCTTCCGAAGGTAGTTCAGTCTATCCTCCAGAGCCCGAAGAGCCGTATCATCCATCGCTCCGTGCGCTTCCTTACGATACCTCGCAATAAAAGGGATCGTATTGCCCTCATCCATCAGTGAGATCACGTTCTCCACCGCCCATAGTGGCTGTCCGATCTCCTCTGCGATCTGTTTTGCTATCATGTCTTTCTCCTGTTTCCTTTGTTACTTCAATGCATCCAGTTTCTTTTCGATCTCTTCGATAACGATCTTAAGCGCTTTGATGCGAGCATAATTCTTGTCATTGGACTCAAGCACATACCAGGGAGCATTGGTGGTATTGGTCTTCTGAAGCATCTCGTCAACCGCCTCTTCATACTGATCCCATTTTTCCCGGTTTCTCCAGTCCTCATCCGTGATCTTCCACTGCTTTTCGGGGGTGTTCTGCCTGTCGGTAAAACGCGCCAGCTGGGTATCCTTATCGATCTGTACCCAGAACTTGATCACAACAGCCCCCCAGTCGGTGAGCTCTTTTTCGAACTCATTGATCTCGTTATAAGCCCTCTGCCAGTCATTCTCGCTGCAGAAGCCCTCCAGTCTTTCCACCATAACTCTCCCGTACCAGGTGCGGTCAAAGATGGCGATATGTCCTGTTCTGGGAAGCCTGGTCCAGAACCTCCAAAGGTAATGCCTTGCCTTCTCATGGGGTTCGGGACTTGCGATAGGATGCACCTCAAAGCCTCTGGGATCAAGAGCTCCGGTGATACGCTTGATATTGCCGCCCTTTCCGGCCGCATCCCAGCCTTCATAAGCGATGATCACGGGGATCTTCTTCCGATAGATCTCATTATGCAGCTTAGAGAGCTTTTTTTGCAGGCTGTCCAGTTCCTTATCGTACTCCTCGGCGGGCACAGCCTTATCCAGAGGGATCTCGGACAGCTTCGGCGTCTTGCGCAGCGGAAACACGTTCTGCAGAACGGGAACCGCCTGGGCTCCCCGGGAAAGTGCGGTGTCTATCCCGCTGACCAGGATATCCAGAAGCTGAACCTGCGCCCACTTTTTATCCTTTGCGTCAATGATATACCAGGGTGCCTGGGACTGATTGGTCTGGGTCAGGTATTCCTCATATACATCCAGGCATTTCTCATAATGCTTGTTCTGCCATTTATCAAAATCACTGACTCTCCATTTCGTGCTCTTACTGTCTGCCAGCTTTTCAATGCGCTTTTTCTGCTCTTTTTCATCGATATGGAAGAAGAATTTCAAAACCAGATAACCATTATCGGTAAGCTGTCTTTCAAAATTCTTGATACTTACCATCCGGCTCTGATACTCTTCCCCGGACAGTCTGCCCATCAGGTATTCGCCGGTCACCTCTTCCATCCAGCTCCCATCCAGGAACTGATATTTACCCGCTTCGGGTATTTTTACAAAATGCCTGTAAAGGAAGGGTTTGCGCAGGTCATCCTCTGTCTTTTCCCCCATGGTGGCAACCTTAAAAAACCTCGGATCGATGTTGCGGATGATCCTCCCCAGCACGCTTCCTTTTCCTGCGGCGCCCCATCCTTCCAGAATGACAAGAACCGGAAGCTTATGCTCTTTGATCAGTGTCTGCTTGGTGGCAAGTGCCGCTCTCAGATCACGCAGTCTTGCTTCCGTTTCTTCCTGTGTACCTTGTTCGGATCTTTGATAATCTTTCAGCATAGGCAGCTCCTTTCCTAAAAACATTTTTCTGTAAATATTATATTATTTTGTACTCGTATTTGACAATAAAAATACTTCCGGATCGGAAATCTCTTCCCGATCCGGAAGTACTGAGATCTTTTATCGAATGATCATTCAAAGATAAGCGTCACAAAGGACAAAGTCTCCGTTCTGTCCGTAACCTTCTCATTCATCTCATCCTGGGAAAGCTCGGGTGTGAGGAAATCCAGCGTCAGGGTATTATCCTCAAAGCAGGAAGGATCTATCTCAAAAGTGATATTGTTGGAGGCATCCTCCGGTCCTACCTGTTTCCGATAAACCTCATGGCCGTTTGCTTCTATGACAAGTTCACGCCCCAGCTCGTTACGTTCAAACAGCTTCAACGTCGCTTTCACGGTTTTTTCCGGCTTCTTGGCAAAAGGGATCACAAGGGTTGCCTTAGGACCGTGTATTCTGGTCCTGAATCCCGTATTATCTCCGAAGCCTTCCACTGCATAGGTATTTCCCGTGGCATCCGCATCAAAGCTCAGGGGTGTTCCCAGCTCATAGGGCTTGCCGGCATCATCCTGGAAGGTATCCACCAGCTTCATGGCCTTTCCTTCCTTCGCATGCTCACTGGTCTCGTATTTTTGTACCACTACCCTGCTGTTATCCGAGGTGTTCCTGTAAAAGTATCTGGTCCTTACTTCATCCTCTTTCAGAGACATCATATCCACGCCGTATTTCTGACCGGTCAGGGTCTGTCCTGCCAGCGAGGTAAAATAGATGGGGAAATCAAAGGAGGATACCGGTGCTCCGTTATAGGTGCATTCCCCTGTAGCACCCTTTTCCTTCAGCATGAGCATGATCTTGTTAAGGTACTTTTTGGCACCGTGATCGGCGGTTATCATGATCGTGGAGTTATCATATACCCCGCTTTCCTTCATACCGTCCAGTATACTCTGGATGATGGTAAAGCAGCCGGCGATCTGCTGCTTCTGTTTCACGGATTTTTGCTGTATCCCGTTCTCGTCAATATTGTAGGGAACGTGCATTCCTCTCATATGGTATACGATAAAGTTCTTCTTCAGATTCTCATCTACCGTGATCCCGCGTTTCTTGTATTTTTCATAGAAGATGGCATCATTGAAATCATAGGAATCCTCCGCCTTCATCGCGCTTTCAAATTCCGATGTTTCCATCCAGAAACGCTTCTTCAGAAAATGGGGCATGAACTTGAACAGGGACAGCTTATACAACTTTTTGCCAAGCACATAGTAGGATACAACGGGGCGGGTCACAAGCTCAAAATTCGAAACATATTTCTCGGTATCCTGGGAATAGAACAATGTCTCGGAATACACTTTTACATCATATCCCGCCTCCGACATCTTGGCCAGGACATTGTTATCATCCGAGTAGATCTTGTTGATATACTCACTGTAGCTTTCTTCTCGTTCATAGGGCACGCCCGTTAACATGATGGGCATTCCCAGCATGGTCCTGGCGCCGCCGGTCATGGCGTTATCATAGTGAACAAAACCATCATTGTTGGTTTCAAACTCAGGATGCTCTTTCAGATATTTCTCATAAAAGCGTTCATCCATGGTATCCACTACGAATACCACGATGTTTTCCTCGGCAGACATATCAAAAAGTCCATGATCGGTAATCTCAAGGGCCAGTGTATCTTTTTTCTTATAGGACGTCATCTGCACGATCATGGCGGGGATCTGGATCACAACCAGGAAAAGTGCCACCATACAAACTGCTTTGGCGATCAGCTTCTCCTCCTTCTTACGACCGAAGATCAGCATAGCGATAAAAGGCAGAAGGATACAGATCAGCCAGACGGCGGTATTCAGGATACCATACCCCGTATAGCTGCTCCAATCGATAGATGCGCCGTCCAGTACGCCATAGCTGTGATTGATATAGTTTCCCTGCACATAAAAAGCAATACCACCACCGAGAAACAGAAGACTGTACCACCTGAAAAGCTTTTTGGGAACGATAAGACTGATCAGAACCGCCAGTGCCAGGAAAATGACCGAAACTATGGTCACATCCCTGAGCACGGAACTCAGACCAAACTTCAATTCCTCAGCATTGGAAAGATATATGCCGATCGGTCCGTAAAAGAAAACCGTAAAGGCAAAAAAGAATCCCAATATCAATCCGATCTTAAACCTGTTTTTTACGCTGTAATACTCCACTTTCCTGCTCCCATCCGTTTCATGCATTCTGTTTCATGAATTCTTCTTTATTTTCTCTTGCCGTAGTCGTGGGTCTTCCCAGATCCGCCCTGGAACCTATGGCACTCTTGATCTCCAGGAAGATACGTCCCTTCAATCCCTTCACCTCGGTAAGAGCCGCATCCACCCCTGCCTCATCACTGACTGTCTTTGCATAGGAATAACCGCAGGCCTTTGCGATAGCCGGCAGATCCATCTTCTCGGCTACTGTAGGAAGTCCTCCCACCGATTCATGTGCTCCGTTATTGATTACGATATGAACGATGTTCTCCAGTCCGGAAGTACCCAGAACTGCCATGGAGCCCATATGCATCAGCATAGCTCCGTCGCCGTCTATGATCCAGATCTTCTTCTCCGGAGACTGTGCTGCGATCCCCAGTGCTATGGAGGAGCTGTGTCCCATAGAACCTACCGTAAGGAAGTCATGTCCGTGTCCTTCTCCTCTTGCCACGCGAAGCTCAAACAGCTCTCTTCCCGTTTTACCGGTTGTGGCGATAACGGGACTGTCACCGGTCACATCGATGATCCTGCCGATGATGCTCTCCCGCTTCATGCTGTAGTCATTTTTGTACTCGCACTTTTCATCATAGGTAAGAGCGCCCTTCTTAACCACAAAGGCCACCTGACGACCTTCGGAGAGAACAGATGCATACTCCTTCATTTTGGCTGCGATCTCCTCTTCTCCTGTTTCCTTATCCACGATCATGTAGGGAATGTTCATGACATCCAGAAGGCCCAGGGTTATCTCTCCCTGAAAAACATGCTGGGGCTCATCGTGCACTCCCGGCTCGCCTCTCCAGCCGATCACAAAGATCACGGGAATACCGTACACCTTGTCATTGCATAAAGATGCCACGGGATTGACCACATTTCCCTGACCGGAATTCTGCATATATACCACAGGCGTTTTGCCGGTTGCCAGATGATAGCCTGCCGCAATGGCAGTTGCATTTCCTTCATTCGCAGCGATCACATGTTTTGCGGGATCCACGCCTTTGTTTTTCACCAGGTAGTTTCCCAACGCGCTCAGCAGGCTGTCGGGAACCCCCGTATAAAAGTCCGAATTCAGTTCCTTTACAAAACTCTCTACCTTCATTTTTCTTTCCTCTGCTATGGTTTATTGCTTCACACGCAGTATCTTATGATACAGCATATCAATATCTTCTTCAGTCAGTTTGATGGGATGATTCTTAAGCCTTACCGGATTCACGCTGCCTTTCAGCACTTCAAACTGCTCCTCATCTGCCTGGGGGATCTCCAGATCCAATGCGGCAAAAATGTCCGCCAGCTTCTGTGCCGCCTCCTGTGCAGACCCGCATCCCATGGCATCTGCGATCTGACCGAATACCTGCTTTAGGAAATCCTCTCCTCTTTCATCGATACACTGATCTGTATGGGTGAGCATCCAGTCAAAAAGCACGCGGTCGCAAAGTGCCGCCGCATGTCCGTGGGCCACTCCGAAGAGACTCGTCAGCTTATAACACATGGCATGACCGGCTGTGGTCTGGGTGATGTTGATGGCCTTACCTGCCAGATTGGCAGCCAGCAGCATCCCCTTATTTCCTTCCTCCGCATTGGCCAGATAGCCCTCCATATGCTGCAGAACAGTCTCAATGGCCGACCGGCTGAAACGTCTGCTCTCTTCGGTGGAATTCACGGACCAGAAGGACTCTATGGCATGACAGAAGGCATCCATCATCGTACTCTTCTTCTGATAGGCCGGCAGTGTTTTCAAAACGCCCGCATCCATCAGAACAGTGTCCGGGATGCAACTGTAATCTGCGATAGACTGCTTTGCACCCTCATAGTAAATGACCGCATACCTGGTGGCCTCGGAGCCTGTTCCCGCCGTTGTAGGCATTGCCAGGAACGGAATCCTGTTGGGAAGGATCTCCTGCTTTAAAAAGCTGCCGTCTTCTCCGTCACCTACCATATTGCTGTAAAGCTTGATGCACTTAGCCGTATCCATGGCAGATCCGCCGCCGATGGCCGCAATAGCCTGGGCTCCCGATTCTCTGAATCTTTTCACCCCGAGAACCACGGATTCATACAGCGGATTGGGCTGAAACTCATCAAATCTGACAATGTTCATCCGGGCCGAAAGCTCCTCCAGATGTGCATTCACATCCTTCAGAAAGCTGATGGAGCTGTCGCACACCAGGAAAAGTGTGCTTACCCCCTTTTCCTCCAGCCAGTTATCAAGCTGCTCATATTCATTTTCGGAAGAGATGATCCTCTGCTGCATATATCACTCCTCCGGGATCAGGGTGATGATATCCTTGATGGACATGCAGATATCGTCACATTCCTTCGCCCTGTGATTCTCAAGGATCAGCCTTGCGGCATTCTGCATGGCAGGGAAACCGCTTCTTGTCAGCTGATTTGCATAAATGATAATGTTAGCACCGGCTTCCTTGAACTCCTCTTCATATACGCTGTTAAAGGAAGTGGGCACTAAAACGATGGGGGTTTCACTGTCCTTTTCACGAAACTTTTTGATAAATTCAAAGATCTCCGACGGATCTTTCTTTCGGCTGTGGATCATGATGGCATCCGCTCCCGCTCCCGCAAAAGCGAAGGCTCTTTCCAGCGCATCCTCCATTCCTCTTTCCAGGATCAGACTTTCGATGCGGGCACAGATCATGAATTCCTTCGTCTTCTGGCTCCGCTTCCCGGCGCGGATCTTCTCACAGAAGTTCTCAATGGAATCCTGGGTCTGCTGAACCTCCGTACCAAAGAGAGAATTCTTCTTAAGACCTGTCTTGTCTTCGATGATGACCATGGATACGCCCATTCTCTCCAGAGAACGTACGGTATATACAAAATGCTCCGTCAGTCCGCCGGTATCACCGTCAAAGATGATGGGCTTGGTGGTAACCTCCATGATATCCTCGATGGTGCGGTATCTTGAAGTCATATCGACCAGCTCGATATCCGGCTTACCCTTCGCCGTGGAATCGCAGAGAGAGGATACCCACATAGCATCAAACTGATAGGTCTTTCCGTCCTGAAGCACCGTCGTCTTCTCGGCGATAAGACCCGTAATACCGGAATGTGCTTCGATGGCATTGATACAACCCTTCATCTGAAGCAGCTTTCTGATACGGCCGCGTCTGATATCCGGCATGGAAAGCTCCGCTCTGGAAGCCTTCTCCAGCTCTTCATATTTCTCATCGTGGGAATAGGGATACTCAACCAGCTTTCCGCCGTATTCGCCGAGAACGGCAACCACCTCATCCCGGATGGGTTTCTGAAAGCCGCTGCACCAGTCGTCACCGTGGACCACATAGTCGGGTTTCAGGCTCCGCAGGATACTCGCATAGCTGAGCTCAGTCTGCTCTACCACCCTTTCGACACCCTTGATATTGGCAAGAAGTGCCTTTCTCTCCTCACAGTTGATCAGCGGATATCTCTTAAAGCTTGCTACCGCCTCATCGGACAGAACGCCCACCGTCAGTTTTCCCAGCATGGACGCTTTTTCAATAATGGAAATATGTCCGCTGTGAATGAAATCCGTGGAGAAGCACATATAAACCGTACGGTTAAGTATCTCTTTAAGCTTCTTTGCCACAACCTCAAGGTCCTCGGGCGTATCGATCTCGGAGCAGAGTCTGTCCTCCACATCAAAGGCCTTGATACGGCATTTGTCGGACACCTCATTGAATGCATTCTCCGCATAGACCTTCTTGTTGTCCGCATCACAGAACGCTTCTATCTCGTCGAGCCATACATTCCAGTCTTCCTTATTCAGCTTGTATAAAGCCTGTGCCTCCATGGCATCGTCAAAATACTCGATCCCGACTTTTTTCACATAACCGTCTTTGATCACGGCCTTGAAATCCTTATCGGGCAGAGGAAGGGTGCTGCTGACCTTCATACAGCTTTCGGGACACTTGATCATATCCTCAATCACGCTGTACTCAAATACAAGATCCCCATGCATAAAAACGATATCCTCATCTCTGAGAATATCCTTTGCACAGTAAATGGAATAGATATAGTTAGTCTTGTCATACACGGGATTGTTAACGAAGGTAATGGTCAGGGGAAGCTCCAGTGAATCCACATAATCCACCAGAACCTTATCATAATATCCCGTTGTGATCACAACCTCTTTTATCCCTGTCTTTTCGATCAGTCTGAGCTGTCTGCTCAGAATAGTGTCATGAGGAGTAATCTCCGTCATACACTTGGGATGCTCACTGGAGAGCACTCCCATACGGCTGCCTAAGCCTGAATTCAGTATCAATGCCTTCATAAGCTTCTACCTGCTGTTATTTGTTGTCGGTTGCATCGATCTCAACGATCTCATCCTCAACCTCTTTTTTGCTGTTCTCATCGATATTGAAGGTCTTGTTCACCTTCTTCTTGGCCTTTCTCCAAAGCACCGAGATCACGGCACCTCCTGCGACAACAATGGCCGCTACTGCCTGAATGATGTAAGTGGTAACTGACGGGTCGATGTAAAGTAACATTATCCCTTCTCCTTTCTTTCTTTTGCCTTTTGGGTAAGGCTGCTTATTATATACTTGGCGCTTTCTTCGCCACTATGACCATAGTTTGCTATCAGCTCGTTTCTGATATCGTGATTGTTCTTGATGTACTCATCCTGCCTTGCTATCAGGTCACGTACCTTTTCGGCTATATCCTCGAGAGCATCCGGTGACATTCTGATACCCACCTTATCCCTCAGGCTGATCTCCAGAGGCTCGATCTCAAGCTCCTTGTAATGCGGATTGTTGACCTTCATTGGCGTATCAATGAAAATGCAGGGCTTTCCGGTAACAAAGGAGAATTCGTAGGAGGTACCGGACCAGTCGGAGATCGCCACATCGGAATCAAAGATCGAATTGTTCTTGGTAAAGTCCAGTTCGAAGTGAAGATCATCCCCCTCGTAGGACTCGTATTTTTTCACGATGGCATCCATCCTCGCCTTATACCGCTTAACGTATTCGGGATGAGGTCTTACATACACATCGAAGCCCTTACCGAGAAGACCGCTCAGCATATCATCCAGACAGGAATCCAGGATATTGCCCTCCTGCCATGAAGGTGCGATCAGGATTTTATTACCCTTTACCAAACCGTCCTTGATCTTATCGTAAGCCTTCTGCAACTTTTCAAGCTGTCCGTAGCCGCACACCACCAGCTTCTTTTCCGGAAGGTTGTGAAGCTCCTCCTGCTTCCTGATCTCGGGGATCTGGAAATCTCCGACACAGAGGATCGTATCATAATGATCCAGCGCACCGGTATGCAGCACCATGTGGGTACTCAGCGGATAGTGGAACATGTAAACGTATTCCACATCCTTTCTCACATAGCTTCTCTTGATATGGTAATTCTCCAGATCGGACATCGTCATAACGACCATATCCGCATCCATCTTCATCATCAGTGTGATCAGGCGCTTCTCTCCGATGTAGTAGCCTCTGATCTTCGGGTTTGTCTTTTCCTTTTCAAAAATGTCGTCATGGGGATCACTGGTCACATAGTGGATCGTCAGATTCGTATGCTCCAGAAGATAGGTAATGGTATCCTCAAAATACTTGTAGAAGCCGTTTTTCTCCGAATAGAAAACGAGATGCTTGTTGGCAACGCTGAAGAACCTCTTGTAATCTGCCTTCTCCTTGGCCTTGTCCTCCTTGCTCACTTCCTGTCCGCTGCCCATGTTGGTAAGCTCGGCAAGTTGCTTGCGGCTGTCCTCGAGCGCCTCATGATCGATATACTTATTGGGATTGATCATAAGGTTCAAAAGTACCTGCTGAAGGATCGTGAACAGGTTGCTGCATATCCAGTAAAAGCCCACTGCCATCGGGACATAAAAACCAAGCACCAGAGATATTCCCACGGAAATGGCAAGGGTGCTGATCTGTCCTGCGCCGGATTGTTCTGCCTGAAGCGGATTCAGTTTGTTCTGGGCAAGACCCAGGATAAGAGCGGAAAGACCTGCCAAAACAGGCATCAGAAGATAGAGACCCTTTACCTGAAAAGGATAGTCCTGGAAACGAATGCCCATGATCTCCATGTCGCTCATCTGAAGGCTGGCATAGGCGGGATTCCGGACCACCTGAATGATCCCCAGAAGAAGGATGATCTGTACGATCGTAGGAATGATCGTCAGGAAGGGATTGTAGTTTTCCTTCTTATATAACTCAGTGGTTTCATCAGCGATCTTGTCCTTATCGCCGAAATACTTAACCTTGATCATGTTAAGCTGCGGCTGCATAATGACCATCTTGATGCTGTTCTTCTGAGTCCAGATACTGACGGGCAGCAGAACGATCTTCGATAGAATGGTAAAAAGAACAATCGCCAGAAGATAGTTTTGTGCTCCGATGCTGTAACAATATTTAAAAACGATGCCGAAAACGGCGGCTACATATGACATTTCCGTGCTCCCCGGTGATACCGCTTACTTTTACCCATTATCTGTATAACTGTACACCAAGTATATAACACTGTCAAGTAGCCTCCACCATATCTAGTGGTCGAAGTTTCGATCACAGTTTCTTGATCTTCACAAGCTTGGATAGGCCCCTCTTTCGGAACAGCTTTTTGTATGCTCCCATCTTTTTCTTTGGCACCTTAAGGATCACTTTTTTGCCGGCTCCCTTAAAGGCA
>JAILKJ010000010.1 GCA_024693845.1 Lachnospiraceae bacterium | reverse complement strand
TTGCACATCTTGATTGGTACGGAAAGAATCCTGATGATTATATTTCGAAAATGAAGGGCGAGGATAAAGACCTTGCTGCGCATTTTACAATCATAAACCATAGGGGCAAGTGCCTATATGGCGCTTCTATCAAAGATATTTTTGCTGACGTACCGGTACAGGATTACATTGACTCTATCTGGAATGATATTGCTGAAGCGGAAGAGGAAATCACAGATAATCCGCTGTATATTATATTGAATCTGGCAAGAGTGCTTGCATATATTAAGGACGGGCTTGTTCTTTCCAAGATAGAGGGCGGTGAATGGGCATTGAAGAATGTTCATGTAAAATATCATAGTCTGATACAAGATGCTCTGATAGAATACGCAGAGGATAGAAATATTCTTTATGATACGAATCTTGCAAAGGATTATGCTAAATATATGGTGGGAGAAATTGCAAGCGAAAAAGTCAAGTAAAGGTAGTGTGATAACAATTTGATAACATTAGCTTATTCAGTCCGTGTGATATGGACAGCTGAAATCAAATGGAATCAAAACTATGTACGATAGGATGAAGTGCAATACTTTTTAACACAAACCACCAACTTTTGTTAACAGAAGTTGGTGGTATTTTGTTTTCAGGGGGATATAATTATGTTAAAATTAATTGCAAAGGTGGGATAAAAATGAGAAAGACATATTTGGACAACATTCGCTGGGTGACCGTGGTTCTGGTGGTGTTTTATCACGTGTTCTATATGTATAACGGACAGGGGGTACAGGGGACCCTCGGTCAGATCACGGATCTGAAGGTACAGTACTACGACGTGTATCAGTATATCGTGTATCCGTGGTTCATGATGCTGCTTTTCACCGTATCCGGTGTAAGTGCCAGATATTACCTGGAAAGACATACGGGAAAAGAGTTTATCAAAAGCAGGACAACGAAGCTTCTTGTTCCCACAACCATCGGGCTGCTTGCATTTCAGTTTATCCAGGGATATATCAATATCTCCTTTTCCGGTGTTACGGATAATCCGGAGATGCCCCTGATCGGAAAGGCTATGGCGTGCATCTTAAGCGGTGTCGGTGTGTTGTGGTATCTTCAGGTGTTGTGGTTGTTTTCACTTGTGATCGTTCCCATCAGGGCGCTGGATAAGGACCGTTTGTGGACTTTGTGTAAAAAGACTCCTTTCTGGGTATTGATCCTCCTTGGGGGAGCTGCATACCTTGCGGGACAGGTGGGGAATACACCGATCATCGTGTGCTATCGGTTTGGCCTTTATTTCCTGACTTTTATCCTGGGATATTTTGTATTCTCCCATGATGAAGTGATGGAGGTTTTAAAGAAGTATTTTCTGATATACCTGTTTGCCGCAGTTGTGCTGGGAACGTTGTTCTGTGTGAAATATTTCGGACAGAACTACGCGGACAATCCGGTGTACAGAAGCCCGATCTTTCTGTTGTATGGATGGTTTGGCTGCCTTGCAATGCTGGGAGGATTCGCGAAGTATTTTGATTTTGAGAATCGGTTCACGAAATGGATGAACGCCCATAGCTGGGGCTTATATGTTTTCCATTATCTGGGCATCTCTTCCGTGGCATTGTTTATCGCCAAACCCGGGCTTCTGCCGGCGTGGGCCTGCTATCTGCTCAGTGCGGTAATGGGATTTGCATTGGCCTATGGTCTTTATTTTGTCATTTCAAGAATACCGTTCTTCAGATGGGCAGTCCTGGGGATCAGTAAGAAGAAGCAAAAATAGGAGCGTGGCGGGATGTTTAAGGATAACTTGTTGGAACTGAGAAAGTATTATAATATGTCACAGGAGGAACTTGCCGAGAGGATCGGTGTTTCCAGACAGACCCTCTCGAAATATGAGACCGGCGAATCCCTTCCCGACGTTGAAAAGTGCAAAGCCATTGCGGAAGTCTTCGGGAGAAGCATTGATGACCTTGTCTCCTACGAAAAAGAGGATGGTGAAAATCTGGGATTGGGAATTCCGCCGAAGGGAAAGCATATCTTCGGGATGGTAAAGGTGGGAGAAAAAGGTCAGATCGTGATCCCTGCGAAAGCACGGAAGGTATTCGGGATAAACCCCGGAGATAACCTGATCGTACTCGGCGACGAGGGACAGGGTCTGGCGATCATAAAGGAAACGGGTCTGCTGGATCTGTTGAGAAGAGCGAAGAAGGAGGAGCTTATATGATGACATTTGCACTTATTCTGGCTGTTTTGCCGAGCATCATCGTTTTTATCATGGTGTACAAACTCGATACGATCGAAAAAGAACCGGCGCCGCTTTTGGCCAAATTGTTTATCGGCGGCGTTTTTGCCTGCCTGCTGTCGATGCTGCTGGGCGGCCTGGGACGCATGGGATTGCAATCGGCATATAGCGGACAGAACCTGATGCTGTTTCAGTTTGTCGACAGTTTTTTGCTGAAGGCATTATCGGAACAGGCCTGCACTTTTCTGGTGCTGCTCTTACTGACCTGGAAAGATAAAGAGTATAACTATACTTTCGATGCAGTGGTCTATGCGGTCACCACCGGCCTCGGGGTGACGGTAACGGGGAATCTGATCCATGTTTTCAGAAGCAGTGACTTTAAGATCAGAGTCCTCCTGCTTTCCCTGGTGGGACACGTGATCAGCGCAGTGTTTATGGGGTATTTTTACGGGAAAGCCAAAAACAGTGAAGGATCAAAAGAAATCGGAGCTGTCAGGATGTTTCTTGCTGTAACGCTTCTGATCCCCTGCATCATGTTTGGGATCTATGATTTTTGCATGCAGATACAGATGCCGGTCTTTTATGTATTCCTGATCGTATATGAAGTTGTTTGTGCGATCCTGGCGCTGTGGGAGATCGTGTACCTTTCCGGCCATGACAGCAAGCTTACCGGGCTCGCCGATGTTGAGCTCAGTCAGGAGGAAACGGCCTCCTTTAAAGAAACGGAAAGGTGGTGAGCAGAATGAAGATCAAATGCGATTATTGTGGTCAGATGATCGAGGAGAACCAGCATACTTGTCCTAACTGCGGCGCCGCCTTATCCGGGGTGAACAGAATGGCGCATACGCAGCCCCAGACCATTGAAGAGCTGAGGCAATGGTATGTGGATCATAATCTGCCGCCGGAACAGTTTACCCGGTTCTTTATCGGTAAAAATATCAAAGAGCCGAAAGCCTTTGGAATCTACAAGGATGACAACGGTGATTTTGTCGTTTACAAGAATAAAGCAAACGGTGAACGGGCTGTCCGCTATCAGGGATCAGATGAAGGCTATGCCGTAAATGAACTGTACCAGCGGCTGCGCACCGAGATAGCGGAGCAAAAGAGAAACAACGCGAGCCGAGGTAGTAAAAATACACCTTTAAGCAGAAGCTTCGGGATGTCTTTTCTAAAGATCATGAAGGTGTATCTGTCTACTTATTTCATCATCACCACAGTTGTGATGGTGGCGATCATCCTGATATCCGTATTGGATCATTCACCGGCCAGGGGATACTACCGGTATAACGGCAGGGATTATTATTATCAAAAGTCCCATTGGTATGAATATAGCGCAGACGATGATAACTGGCATCTGAATTACGACAGCGATTTTTTGGATGATGTGATCACGGACGATACGGCCGATACGTATCGGATCAGCGATCACGAAGGAATGCGGTTTGAAGATTCCACATGGTATGATGTGGGCAGTTCAAGCAGCAGTGACGATTCCTGGAGCAGCAGCGACTGGGACAGCGGCAGTTCATGGGACAGCGGCGATTCCTGGGATGCCGGCAGCTCGGATTGGGATTCGGACTGGTGATATAAAGGAAGGAGAAACACCATGATCAGGAATGTGGCCATAGTAAGCCTTTCTAGTGGCATACTGGGAGAAGAGTATGTGAAATTTGAAAAAGATATCGGTGTTAAAAGGCTTGAGGAATTCGGGCTGAATGTAAGATTTATGCCTCATGCCCTGGCGGGCCTTGAGTATATAAAGAACCATCCGGAGAAAAGAGCACAGGACCTTTTGGAAGCATTTAAAGATCCGGGGATCGACATGATCCTGTGTGCTATCGGAGGGGACGATACCTATCGCCTGCTTCCCTATCTGTTTGAAAATGACGAGCTGAAAAAAGCAGCTGCGGATAAAGTGTTTCTGGGATTCTCGGATACTACGATCAATCACTTCATGCTGCATAAAGTCGGTATGCGCACTTTTTACGGACAGGCTTTTATGCCGGATCTTTGTGAACTGTCTGCAGATATGTTGCCCTACACTAAGAAATACTTTCAGGAACTGATCACGACGGGCAGTATCGCTGAGATAACCCCCAGCGATGTGTGGTATGAAGAAAGGACCAGGTTCGCCCCGGATCAGGTGGGGATCCCGACGCCGTCACACCCCAATCAGGGTTTTGAGCTTCTTCAGGGACCGGCAACATTTTCCGGAAAGATCCTGGGTGGCTGTGTTGAATCCATGTATGACTGCTTCTGCGGGGATCGCTATGAGGACATGCCGGTGTTGTGCCGGAAGTATCATCTGTTCCCGGATGCTAAAGAATGGGAGGGGCGTATCCTGCTGTTGGAAACAAGTGAAGAAAGACCCACGCCGGACCTTTATAGGCAGTCGCTGGAATGCCTTAAAGAGACGGGAGTGTTTGGGGCTGTATCAGGTGTTCTGGTGGGCAAGCCGCAGGATGAGATCTATGCCCGGGAGTATAAGAAACTACTGGTCGAAGTGATAGATGATCCGGATCTGCCGATCCTTTTCAATGTAAACATAGGGCATGCTCTGCCCCGTTGCATAATCCCCTTTGGCGTTGATGCTTTCGTTGATGCGGATGCAGGGGTTATCAGATTTAAATAAGCTTTACAGAAAAACCCGCCGGTTGACTGCGACCGGCGGGTTTTTTAGAAAAGATGGAGTTCTTTACCTTATGCAAATGTCTTATAATACGCTTCCAGCAGCTCCTCGATCTCATGTAATAATATCTTCATATCAATCCGCCTCCTTTGCTTTGTCAGGTGCCTTTCAGGCTGCTCTGTTTTCTGTTCCCCTTCTGTGATCTTAAGATATCATATGGACAATGATATGTAAAATACATATAATGATAGTAGAGCTATACCTTTTGAGTATGGATGGCGCGCCGTATCATTTTGTGAGGAACTTGTGATGGAACTAAGGCATATACGTTATTTTCTCTCTGTGGCGGAGGAAGGCAGTTTTACAAAAGCGGCGGAAAAACTCAGCATTGCCCAGCCGCCCCTCAGCCGGCAGATAAAAGACCTGGAAGACGAACTGGGAACCCGGCTCTTTATCCGAAAAGCAAGAGGGCTTGAACTTACCAAGGAAGGCGAACACTTTTTCCAATATGCCACCAGGATCCGGCAGCTTGCCGACCAATCCGTGGAAGATATCGCAAAGATGAATGAAGGACTTTCGGGAAAGCTGTATCTTGCTACGGTGGAGGGCTATGCGCCTGCCCTGATCGCCAAATGGATCGCGGCCTTTAAGAAGAAGTATCCTCTTGTGGAGTATGAACTCTGGAATGGGAACTCCGATGATGTGATGAAGCGGGTTGCTTCCGGTCTTTGCGATGTGGCCGTCATAACCGCTCCCTACGATGAAGAAGGGCTTGACGGACGGATTGTTTATGAAGAGCCATGGGTGGCGATCATTCCTGCAAAGCATGCGCTGGCAAAGGGGAAAAGCACATCCGTAGATCTGAAAAAGTTAGCACCCTATCCTCTCATCATCCCGTCAAGGCAGTCCAGGAAACAGGAGATCGAAAACTGGTTTGCGCCCCTGGGACTGGAACCGAAGATCTTCTGCCGTATCGCCCACATGCTGAACGCCTACGAGCTTACTGCTAACGGAGTGGGGATCGCCATATTTCCGGCGTCGGCAGCCAGGTATGTTTCTGACGGGGTGGTGATCAAAAAGATCGTACATCCGGAAGTTACCGCAAGATATGTGATGGTAAGGAGCGCTGAGAAACAGCCCTCCATGGTTGCGGAAGAATTTTGGGACTATGTGAAAAAGAAACAGAGTTAGCAAAGAACAAGTTTTTCCACATCTTCTTCGGAAAGCGGGCGGCCCCAGATAAAGCCCTGAACATAGTCACAGCCGATGTCCTTCAGCATGGAATCCGCATCATCATTGGGGATGGAAAAGTAGAGACAGTAGGATATATCCCCTTCTTCATGTTCCGGGGGCGTGGCATAGATATCAAACCACACATCGATACTGTTGACATGTGCGTAGGTGTGGACTTCGTTTTTTTGAACCGCAGCCCGGTAACAGGCATCTTCGAAATTGATGCCCTGCTGGAAATATTCGGTGTGGGGGAGTCCGGGTACGAAGTAGTTCTCGGTGTCGTTATCTGCCGGTCCGGCAGGCTTTTGGCGCAGATTAAGAAGGCTGAGGCAGGGTTCGTTTCCGGCAACAAGAACAGAAGCGATCGGGTAGAAAAGCGATTTTTCGGCAAAAAAGACCGTGGTGTGCTATAATAGCAAATGAATGTATGAGCGAAAAGGAAATTTAATGAGATGAAGATTTATGAGGCCTGCCAGTGCTTGAAAAAGGAGCTCCTTAACAACGGGTATAAATACGGGTTTTATCTGAACGGCAAAGTCTACAAGCCGGACAGATCAAAGCGGCCGGACAGGGTGTTTTTTAACCGCCTGCTGACGGAATACCGGGTTCAGGATCCGGAGGATACAAGGCGGGAAAAGGTGGGCACCTGCAATGATGCTGTTCTTTTGATGAGATCGATCCTTAATGACTGCGGCGTGTCCAGTAAGATATGGGTTTTGCATGAGCTTGCAAGTGACAAGTATCACACCATCATGACCTTTTATGCGGAAGGAAAGACGGTTTATCTGGAGCTGACGCCGGAGTTTGACAGGGCCGGCTACGGACAGGAGGCCATCTATGAAAGCGAGCAGAGTTTTCTGGATGACTACCGGCAAAGAGGATGCGAGGTGTATGAAGCAACGGACGCGTTTTCCATAGGAGAACCGCCGGACTTCATACTTTCAAAAATGCTGAAAAAAGGAGGATGACATGGCAGATAACAGGATCGATATCGTGATCACGATGGGGGGCCTCGGATCGCGGTTTAAGAAGGCGGGCTACACGGTTCCCAAGTACATGATCGATGCAAAGGGAAAATCCCTGTTTGAGTGGTCGATGATCAGTCTGGAGGGGTATCGCGATCAGGCTGACCGGTATATTTTTCTTGCCCTGAAAGATGAGGGTTGCGATGTGGAAGCTTATATTCGGGAAAAATGCGCGCTTCTGGGGATCGAAAACTACCATGTGATCATCCTGGATGAACTGACTGACGGTCAGGCTACAACGGCCATGCTGGCGGAAAAATACTGGGATGAGGATCATGCCCTTTTGATCTACAACATCGACACCTACGTGGAGGCCGGCGAGATGAATACATCGCAGCTACGCGGTGATGGCTTTATTCCCTGTTTTCAGGCACCGGGGGATCACTGGAGCTTTGTGAGACTGGACGAGAGCGGCAAGGTGGTGGAGATCAAGGAAAAGAAGCGGATCTCGGATCACTGTACGCTGGGGGCTTATTATTTCAAAACCTGCGGACTGTATGCCTCCCTTTACGATGAGTATTATCGCAAGGGAAAGGCGTCGGAGCTGGTAAACGGGGAGAAGTATGTGGCACCGCTGTATGACTATCTTCTGTCGAAGAAGGGTGAGATCTACATTGTCGATGTTCCGGCTGACAAGGTACACGTGCTGGGAACTCCCGAAGAGCTGCAGGCGTTCCTGAACGAGGAAGACTGATATGGTCAGACGGAGATGAACAGGGATATAAAAGCGAAAACAAAAGGAGGGTACGGACTATGAACACGAAAGCTATGTATGCACTGTCTTACGGATTATTTGTAGTATCCACAAAGGTGGGGGATAAGGACAACGGCTGTATCACCAACACCGCCATTCAGGTGACCAGCGATCCGAATCAGATCGCCCTGGCCGTTAATCGTGCCAATTACACCAATGAGCTGATGAAGGAAGCGGGGATCTTCAATATTTCCGTGATCAGTGAGGAGGCGGATTTTGAACTGTTCAAGCGCTTCGGTTTCCAGTCCGGCAGAAATGTGGACAAGTATGCGGGATTTGCGGACTATGAACGTTCCGCCAACGGACTTACCTATGTTACGAAAGGTACTAATGCCTTTTTGTCGGCAAAGATCACGCAGCAGGTAGAGCTTAGCAGTCATACCCTGTTTATCGCACAGGTGACGGATATGGATGTGCTTTCCGATGCGGCTTCCGCAACCTACGCTTACTATCAGTCCAATATCAAACCCCAGCCGGAGGCCGTGGGGCAGACCAAGACCGGGGAGACGATCTGGCGCTGCAAGATTTGCGGATACGAATATGTGGGAGAGGATCTGCCGGATGATTTCATCTGTCCGATCTGCAAACACCCGAAGGCTGATTTTGAAAAGGTCACGAAGTAAAAAACACCCCTCCGATGTGAATCGGAGGGGCATTTTTTTGCTTTAGGCTCAGCCTTTGTAATCGATCTGTGTGCCCTGCATTTTTTCCGCATCGGTCATGACGCGTTCCTCGGCGTTTTCGAAAGAATAAGAGCTGACCCTTGACAGAAGGGATTCCAGGGAAGGTGCCTCGAAGGTCACATATTCCTTTTCGATCTCTTTTGCCTCTTGGGCGATTTCTTCGGCTTCCTTTTCCTCGGCTTTCTCTTCCCGTTTCTTTTCGATCCGTTCTTTGAAAGCCTCTTTCTCTGCCTTCTTCTTTTCTCTGGCCTTATCGGCTCTCTTTTCGGCGGTTTTCTTCGCGATCCGCATCTTCTGGATCTCCGAAGTTTTATCCACCGTAGCGAAAAAGCTTTCTTTGCCGCCTGAATCCACGGACATTCCGAAGTTTTTCACATTTGCGCCTGTGCTTGCCAGACCGTTCTTGGCATTCTTGAGCTTTTGCTCGGACATGGCGATGATGCCCTCGTACTTTTTCCGGTAAGCCGGATCCGTAGCCATCCGCTCAAGCTTCTCCTCATCCATCAGCACCACCACTTTGTTCGCATTGCCATAGGAAGCCGCATGCTTTTGTACCTGCGCCTTCATGTCTTTGCTCACCGCAATGAATTCCATGTTTCCGAACTTTGACTTCAGCTGGTCATAATAATCCTTAGCCGCGTCCGAAAGCTGAACATTGCCGATGGTGTATCCGTACTCTGTTTTCCGGGGTACAAGCGAGCTGCCTGTATCGATGGGAGACCACTCTTTGGTTTTGATCCTGGAAGAGGGCGGATCTTTTACGGAATTGACGGGATCCGTTTTGGAAACGGATGACTGATTTGCCCGGTTAGCTGCTGCTAATGCGGCTTCCCGGGTTTGATCGATCTGCTGATAAGCAGACACACCAAAAATACCTGCCATTTTTCTACCTCCTTGTAGTGTACATTGAATTCCGTTTCAACGTGTTACTGAGATAAACAAGGTCATCTCATTTGGTATATCGACAGATCATAGGAAAGTGTTAACCCCCAAGATTTATTTTTTTTTCATAACCTGCTTTACATACCCTGGGCGAGTTTGATGATGGCTATGATCGCCACAATAAGGGGAAGGAACCACATGATCACGGTCACGGCCTTAGTGAAAGAGGCCAGTTTGCCGCTGTGGGGGTTGGTGACGGGGATCTGGGTAGTAAGATCCATTTTTTCAAACTCTTCAAGAAGCTCCTGCTCGGTTAGCAAAAGCTTACCCTCCGAATTGGATTCCTTCCATTCTTCCAGCTGTTTCATGTAGGATTCATATCTTGTAAGGATCCTTACGCAGTCCCTTCTTTCTTCCTCGTAGGTCCGGATCCCCATCTTCTTCATCAGCTGTACATAACGGGGGGAGTGGAGATTCAGGTAATACAGAAAAAATGCGTTCAGCGATTTATAGATCAGAACCGGGGTGAGAAAAATGAGGGCAAACAGGGACAGGTTATAAGGCACTGCGAAGATCAGTCTGCAGATAACGGAATAGGATTGCAGACCGGCAAAGGATATGCCATAGACAAGGAAGATCCCCGCGAAGAGAAGCAGGTTGATCTTTCCTTCGTCGTGTATCAGGTAAAGCCGCTTGTTCACGCTTTCCAGCTGCGAGGATACCCGATAGGTTTCAAATTTCACTTTTTCCATCTGGGTGTTGATCAGAAAGTCCAGGGGATCGTTGTATAAGTATTTCTCCATTAGCGCCATCCTTCCTGCTTTCGGATCCTTGCGTAGATGATGTAGGAAACGATAGCCGTAAACAGATCGGCGATGGCCTGGGTCCACACAACGCCCGTCATGCCCAACAGGCTGCTGAGCAGGAACAGAAGCGGGATATTAAACACGATCTGTCGGATCACTGCCAGCCAAAAGGACTCTTTTCCTCTTCCGATGGCCTGGGTGAAATGCACCATGGAAAAGCACAAAAACATCAGCGGCGTCGCAAAGCAGCGCGCCCGAAGGAACTGAGTCCCGTAAAGCACGGTGTCGGCATCGGCAATAAAGGACTGCATGACCACGGGGGCAAACACGTAGTACAGCGCCACACAGATCAGTCCGATCAGTACTCCCACCGCCCTGCCGAAGAGGAAGATGGAATCCATTCGTTTGATATTCTTAGCCGAGTAGCTGTAAGCCAGAAGCGGCACCATACCCATACAGATCCCGACACCGATATTCAGCGGAAGCCGTTCCACCTTCAATACGATGCCGATGGCCGCCAGTTGTTTATCTCCGTAGGAAGCCGCCAGACGGTTGATGACGATATTGCAAAGGTCAAAGAGGAATATCCCCGTCGCCGCGGGAATGCCCACACCGAAAATGGCGGACATGGATTTCTTCGAAGGTTTCTCCCCGTTAAAATAGGCCCGCAGAACCGTTTCACGGCTTGCCTTCTTATACACGAAGATGAAATATAGAAGCACCGCCATATTGCTGAGCATGGTTGCCAGTGCTGCCCCCATGACCTGTTTCCCGTCCGGAAGGATGACAAACATGAACAGCGGGTCCAGTGCGATGTTTAAAATCCCTCCCATACCCAGACCGAAGGAGGCTTTTGAGGAAAGACCGATGCTGCGCAGCATGGAAGAGAGCGTACTGGTCAGGATCATTGGTATCCCTCCGATTATGACCACAAAGATCATGTACTGCACGGCGTAGCCCAGCACGTTTTCAGAGGCCCCGAGAAAAATGAGCAGCGGCTTCATCGTGATAAGACAGAGCAGGGAAAAAACACCTGCCCAGCACAGTGACATCCTGATACAGGAAGCCGATACCCGGGAGGCTTCTTCCTCCTGACCGCATCCGATCAGTCTTGCGATCAGGGTTCCTCCACCGGTCCCGAAAATGTTGGAGATGACTATGGTGATCATGTAAACGGGCAGCACCAGCGAGCAGGCTGCCACCATATACGGATCATTGGTCCTTCCCACAAACCAGGTGTCCGCGATATTGTAAACAAGAGCGATCAGCTGGCTGGCTATGGCCGGCAAAGCCATTACGGCAAGGGCGTGCCAGACTTTATCCTCTTCAAACAGGAATTTCTTATCCTTCATCTTCCGTTTCCCTTCGTTGCTATATCAACCATAATAGTATATACGGAGCGTTTTTGCACCATAAATTGCTTGATATATTCTCAGAATCATTTAAAATATTAAGTATATAACGCTATTGTCACCAGTACCATTACCAAAGGCGGAGCGGGAGGGGACGACAGATGGTTAATGAGGGAAGCAAGATGGCGAGACTGGTTCCGAATTTCGGGAACCTGTTCAATGCCGGATCGGTGATCTTCAGAGCGGACGATGAGAGGGAACTCATCTTTGTCAACGACAGTATCGTGCGTTTTTATGAATGCGACGATCCTCAGGATTTTGCGGAATATGTTCAGGGACATTATGACGGCCTTATCAATCCGCTGCAAAGAGAAGAGGTCATTGAAGACCTTATGGCGCAGATCAATGAGAAGAATCAGAGATCCGGCTATGTTTTCTATTCCATCTGTACCAAATCCGGGAAAAATGTCCGCGTCGTGAATCATTGGAGCATTTTCGAGGACGAGATCGAGGGGACTTTGATCTATGCCTGGATGTTCCTGCACAGACTGGAGGATACTGCTTTTGAGTATGATAATGTAACCGGTCTGTTCACCAAGATCTCCTTTTCCAAGAACGTCAAGGCCAGGTATAAACGCTATTCCAAAAAGGAAGGCGAACCCTGTGCCATTGTCTACATCAATCTGGTTAATTTCAAGTTTTTAAATATCGAACGCGGAAGTGTAAAGGGAGATGAATGCCTGAAAGAGATGGCAGAGCTTTTGCGAGAGCAGTTTCCCAGAGCCGTTATAGCCAGGATCGCTGATGACCATTTTGCACTTTTCCAAAAATCAAAGGATGTCATGAAAGGCCTGCAGGAAGTCAAGCGAAAGTTTGACGAGGCTTACCGTGATCATTACAATCTCATCGGCAAATTCGGGGTTTACGTGTTTGAAACCGGGCAGGATCTGGACCTGGAGGAAGCAATCTCCATGGCCAAGATGACCTGTGATTTTATCAAATACGACCTGAAGACCGATATCACGGAGTATTCCTTCCGTCTGGCCAAGCAGGTGATGACGAAGGAATATATTATCAGGAAGCTGGAGGAGGCACTGGAAAAGGGCTGGCTCAAGGTATATTATCAGCCGGTGATCCGTTCCCTGACCGGTGAACTCTGCGGCATGGAGTCGCTGACCCGCTGGATCGATCCTGAGATCGGCTTCCTGCCTCCCAATGAGTTTATCGAGACGCTGGAGAAGGAGCATCTGATCCACAAGGTGGACGCCTACGTGGTGGAGAAGGTCTGTCAGGACATTCGTGAGCGCGTCGAAGCCGGAGTGCCCGTGGTACCTGTATCGGTGAATTTTTCCCGCCTGGACTTTGTCCTCTGTGACATGGTAAGCATAGTGGAAAAGGCAGTAGATAAATACGATATTCCCAGAGATTTTATCCATATCGAGATCACCGAGAGCATGATCGCATCGGATGAGAATCTGATGGTGGATGTGATCAAACGGTTCAGGGATGCGGGCTTTGAAATCTGGATGGATGATTTCGGCAGCGGTTATTCCTCCCTGACGATGCTAAAGGATTATCATTTTGATACCCTTAAGATGGATATGCGTTTCCTGACGCCCTTTAATGATAAGTCCAAGCGGATCATGCGGGCTACGGTTTCCATGGCCAAGGACGTGGGCATGAAAACACTGGCAGAAGGTGTGGAGACCAGGGAGCAGCTGGACTTCCTGCGGGATATCGGCTGCGGTATGATCCAGGGCTACTATTACGGAAAACCCGAGCCGGTAAAGGATGTTCTGGTTCATCTGGAAGAGAAGCAGATCGCTTCCGAAACCAGATCCTGGCGGCAGTTTTATGAGATCGCCGGCCTGACGATCCGGGATACGGATACGCCTCTGGAGATCATTGAGGATGACGGCGAGAATTTCAGGACACTTTATATGAACAGGGCCTACAGAAGGCAGATCTTTTCCGAAGAGGAACTGGACCTGGATCTGGAGGAGATCGACAGAAGGATCTATCAGACAGCCTCCCGGCTCCTTGACGAATACCGGAAATTCGCCGATCAGATCAAAAAATCGGGAAAGCAGGAAACCTTCTACTATACCGGCAACGGAAACTATCTGTGCTTTACGGGACAGGTCATCGCAAGGAATAAGGGACGGGCCGTGATCAAAGGTTCCCTTTTGAACCTGTCGAAGGATGTGGCCAAGTCCGCGGTGGAGAGGCTGGATTCCAAGTTGATCGAGCTAAATCATCTCTTTGAGCTTGTCCTTTGGGTGAAGCCGAATGAGAATACCATATCCCCGCTTTTGGGTAATCTGAAATATGCAAAGGCGGGATCAAGCGGCCTCAGGAAGCTGCGTGAGGGGCTTACCTATCTTGCGAATGAAATCATTTTACCGGCGGACCGGGAACGATATGTCCGTTTTATGGATCTGGACACTTTGCAGCACAGGATCGATACTTCCGAAAAAGGATTTTTGGCGGATATTTTTCAGTTCAAACAGAAGGACGGAAGCTACAGACAGGATGAGATCCTGCTCATGCGGATCCCTGCCGTCAGTGACGTGGAATACCTTTATTGCATGAAGCCCTATGTTCTTCCGGATAAGGAAAGTGCCGAAGAAGACGGCAAAAGTGCCGGCGGAAGTGAATCCAAGAAGCAGGAATACTATGATATCTGGGACAATATCCTATGGAAATCCAGGCTCATGTTCTTCTGGAAGGATACGGACCGCAGATTCCGGGGTGTCAGCAAATCTGTTCTGGATTACTTCGGGATCAAGGATGAGGAGCAGATCATCGGAAAGACGGAGGAAGAGCTGGGATGGCTTGCGGACAGTGACGAGATCGCCCGCCTGGAAGAGAATATCCTTTCGAAGGGAACCAAGCATCAGGATCAGCCGATCCATGTGATCGTGGACGGAGAGGTTCAGGATGTGGTCTGTACCAGGATGCCGCTGTATGATAATGGCAAGATCATAGGTATTCTGGGTCGTTTCGAGGATCTGAACCTGGAACGTCGCAAGATGTCGCAGAAACAGAGATCCATCCGCACCGACAAGATGACGGGACTGCTGAATGAACGGGCATTTAAGGATTCCCTTTCGGAGTTCGGGAAGAAGCACCGGTCGGAAGGAAAAGAGTACGGCCTGATCCTTTTGAACAATACGGCCCATGAGAGGATAGAGACTACCTACGACGAGCAGATCGCGGGAGAGGTTTTAAGACAGATCGCCTCCCGACTTAAAGAGATCGCCGGTAAAAACGCCGCCATTGCCAGAACAAAGGATTCTGTATTTGCCCTGATCGTGCCTACGGGAGACTGGCTGCAGATCCAGGGACTGGTGGAGGAGATCCGTATGGTCATCGGTTCCATCCGTCAGGTCAAGGACAAAACCGTTACCCTTCGTCTTAAGATGTCCTATAAAATCATCGGGGATGAGAAGGTGACGGAAGAGAGCATCTATGAAACGGCGCTTAAGGAAGTCTTATAAAAGACACCCTTTAAGATATATAGCGACAATAATGAACGGAGGAAAGAAATGAAACAGAGAGAACCTTTGGTAACCCACATTTTTACCGCGGATCCTTCCGCACATGTATTCAATGACAAGATCTATGTTTATCCGTCTCATGACCTGGCTCATGACGGAGAGGACGACGATGAGGGCGGAGAGTATCTGATGGAGGACTATCATGTACTGTCCCTGGATGATCTGGATTCGGATTGCGTGGACAACGGGGAAGCGATCCATATGAGAGACATTCCCTGGGTGAGCAAGCAGATGTGGGCACCGGATTGCGTCTGCAAGGACGGCAAATATTATCTGTACTATCCCGCAAGGGACAAGGAAGGGATCTTCAGGATCGGCGTTGCCATCAGTGACAGCCCTGTGGGACCTTTCAAGGCAGAGCCGGATTATATGGCCGGCAGCATGAGCATCGATCCCTGCGTTCTGATGGATGATGACGGACGCTACTACATGTACAACGGCGGCCTCTGGGGCGGTCAGCTGGAAAAATGGCAGACCGGTTCTTTTGTGGAGAATCCCGATGAGATCCCGGCAGATGCAGCAGCCCTGGGCCCGTACTTTGCTGAGCTTACCGATGACATGAAAGGCTTTAAGAATCCTCCGAAGATGGTTTCCATCGTGGACGAGAACGGGGAGCCTCTTAAGGCGGGAGATGAGGAGAGAAGGTATTTTGAGGGACCCTGGATGCACAAATACAATGGTCTGTATTATCTTTCTTATTCCACCGGTACCACCCATTACCTTGTGTATGCAACATCCCAGTCGCCGGAGGGTCCCTTCACCTACAGAGGACGGATCATGGAGCCGGTGATCGGCTGGACGACCCATCACTCCATCATTGAATATCACGGTAAATGGTATCTGTTCTACCATGACTGTGAATTCTCTAACGGTATCAATCACAGAAGATGTGTTAAGTACACGGAGTTGAAGTACAATCCCGACGGAACGATCCAGACCATCTTCCCCTACGATCACAAGAAATGAGACATTCAAAAAAAGCCTCTCTGATATAACATCAGAGAGGCTTTTTAGCAAGTTCCCAGAAAATCACCGCACTGGCCGCGGCCACATTTAAAGAATCTACTCCGTGAGCCATGGGGATCATCACCTTGTGATCGCAGGCTTCGATCACCTCATCCGGAAGGCCCGTTCCCTCCGTGCCGAGAAAAACCGCCAGCTTTTCGGCCTGTCCGAGGGCGGCATCATCGGGAGGGATGGAGTTATCCCGCAGTGCCATGGCCGCTGTTTCAAAACCGTTTTCTTTGAGAAGGGATACCGGATCGGCATCCTTTGGCAGTATCGTCCAAGGGATCTGGAATACCGTTCCCATGCTGACCCGGGAAGCTCTTCTGGTCAGGGGACTGACAGAAGGATAGGTCAGGATCACACCCTCCATGCCCAGGGCTGCGGCGGACCGGATGATGGCTCCCACGTTGGTGGGATTCACCACATCCGTCAGGACTGCGATGCGGTTTTTATCCTCGCAGAAAGTACTGACATCGGGCAGGGGCTTTCTTTCAAGCACCGCCCACAGACCTCTTACCAGGTTGTAGCCCGTAAGGTCACTGACGACGTCATGGGGTGCCATATACACGGGAAGAGAGCAAAGTTCTCCGGCACCGTAAAGTGCCTCTATCGTCTCAAAAACCGGCAGGGCTTCCGTTTGGAAGCGGCGATCCTCCACCAGAACGGATCTGATCCGGTATCCCGCGTGGAGCGCCCGGATCAGGACATTGGCGGTCTCGGCAATGAAGATCCCCGGATCGGGTTCGTTGAAATGCAACAGTTCCTGCTCCGTGGCATGGGCATATACGGATAGCTCCGGCGCAGCAAGATCGGTGATGGGTATGAGGTTCAGCTTTTCTTTTTTCGTTGTCATATCAGGTTAACTTATATTTCCTTCGGATCTGCAAACTGCGCTGCGATGGATACATCCGCTTTATGGTAGGGAATGAGCATCGCCTGGAAGGCGTGATACAGATCCGGTTTTCCGGGCCACACCGTCCCTTTGACTTCATTATGCTCATCCAGCTGATGATACCAGGAGCCGCAGCCATGGTCCAGCACTGATGTATCCAGATATGTCAGGAATCTTTCGTAAGCCTCTGCATACTTTTTTGATCCGGTTACGCGATACAGAACCGCCGATGTATTGATGGCCTCGGCCAGGGTCCAGTGCATCCGGTCCCGTACCACGGGTTTCCCGTTCCAGTCCGTGGTATAGACAAAACCCTCCGCTCCGTCGGCACTCCAGGCATCGGCGAAGGCCCGGTCAAAAAGCCGGCAGGCCTCGGTGATGTAATGCCTGCATTTCTCCGTCGCATCGGGATCCGCTGCCTTCTCCGGATAGGTGGAGAGGGCCCATTGAGTGATGAGTCTTGCCCATTCCATCCCGTGTCCCGGCGTGGCGCCATAGGGCTTGAAGGGATCATCGGGGCGGTCTTTGTTCAATTCATATTGGGGCTCCCATCTGTCGGAAAAATGCTCCGGTATCCGGTAGCTTTTTTCCGCCGCCCACTCAAGCACCCGGTGGATGATCCTTCCGGCGCGGCTTCGATAGGTATCATTCCCCAGGGCATCCGCCACCGCCAGAAAGGCTTCTACGGAATGCATGTTGGCATTCAGTCCCCGGTAGGGATCAAGACAGGTGAAGCCGGTATCCCAAAGATCTGCGGCCATTCCCTCCTCCTCATTCCAGAAGTAACGATCATAGGTTTCCAGAGCTTCGGAAAGCAACTCTTCCGCCTCGGGGAGTCCTGCCAGATGAGCACTGCATGTCGCCAGGATCACAAAGGCGTGGGCATAGCACTGCTTCCCGGGAAGGATCTTACCGTCTTTTGTCAGTCCGGCAAACCAGCCGCCCCGCTCATCATGAAGTTCGCCGGTCAGCCCCTGCAAACCTTTTCCGGCAAGAAGCGCGGCGCCCTCATATCCCATCATGGCACCAATGCTGTAGACATGCACCATCCGGGCAGTGATCCAGGTTTCACGGGCCCTGTCTGTCAGGGGCGCCCCGTCATCTCCGAGATAGTAACTTGAGCCGCCCGGCGAGGGGAATCGGTCTCCGAAAACAAGAAGCGCTTTGGCGCCTTCGCGCAAAAACGCTTTGTTTTCATCCGTATCCAGTTGGTATTTTCGTCTTTCCATACCCATATCAGAGCAGCCTCTCTATTTGTTCTTTGGTGGGAAGAGCGGGGATCCCGCCGGGCTTCTGCACGCAGAGACCTCCGGCCACCGATCCGTACCTGCCGGCCTTCTCCAGGATCTCAGGCGTAAGATCGCTCAGCTTACTTACATCGTTTTGCAGCAGGCTGGCAAGGAATCCGCCCCAGAAAGCATCGCCGGCGGCGGTTGTATCGATGGGACGTACCTGCAGGGGGTCTATATCAATGGTATCTCCTTTGTAAAAAATCCGGGCACCGTCTTTTCCCCGGGTCATGACCGTTACCTTGATCCCGTATTTTTCCATGGTATCGGCAAGTCCATCTTCTCCGCCCACAAAGACAAGCTCTTCCTCCGAGAACTTCAGAAGGTCTACATAGGGAAGGACCCTGTCCACCTCTTTTTTACAATCTTCCACACTCCAGATCTTGTCTCTGTAATTGATATCAAAGCTTACGATCAGGCCCTTATCCTTTGCCTTTTGAAGGGCGAGCAGAACGGCATCCCTCTCCGGAAGTCCCGACTGGCTGACGGAACCGGCGTGAAGGAAGGTCCATTGGGAAAAGTCCACTTTTTCCACATCGTCTTCGCTAAGCAACAGATCCGCTCCGGGCTTACGGGCAAAGGTGAAGGAGCGGTCTCCGGAAATATCCAGCGTAACAAAAGCAAGGGTGGTGGTAGCTTCATCCGTAAGTTCCGGGACGAGCATTTCTACCCCTTCTTTGTTAAGAACTCCGGCCAGCATTTTTCCGAAATCGTCATTTCCCATCTTGCCGAGAAATCCGGCTTTGACGCCGCTTCTGGCGGCACAGACAGCCACATTGGCCGGTGCTCCGCCGGGATTGGCCGTATAGGAATCCCGCATGCCGAACAGGGGTGTGAAATCTATCAGCATTTCGCCTACGCAAAGCAAACTCATCCGTTAATCCTCCCTTTACATCGGGTGTGCCTCATGGTATTTGCGTTTTTCCGAATACATTCTTCTGTCTGCCGTCAGGATCAGGGTTTCGACAGGCTCTCCCGGGAATTCCCGGTGGGTGGCAAATCCGATGGAGAAGGACAGCTTCTTTACTGTATTACCCTTCCAGCTGTTTTCCGCCTGTGTCAGATCCTCCTTAAGCTGCGTGATCTTTGCGTCATCAGTCTTTATCAATGCGGCGAACTCATCGCCACCGATCCGGTACACGTCGCCCAGGGGACCGAAGATCTTTTGCATGATGACGGTGGCGCCCACAAGCAGTTCATCGCCTGCCAGGTGGCCCTGGGTATCGTTGACGTGCTTCAGTCCGTTTACGTCCGCCGATACATACACCAGATCCTCAGCCATACCGTCCCGGGTCAGTTCATGGATCTTGTCTTCATATGCCCTGCGATTTCCACAGCCCGTAAGACCATCCTGGTAGGAGAGCTGCTCCAGCAAAGCGTTACTCGTTCTGAGCCGTGCCAGCATACTGGCAAATGTGCCGATAAATCCGGAAATGACCAGGATAAAGAAGATCCCTATCGCTATTCGCCATACCGAGATCCAGCCATTGGTGGGAGCTACTTCGATGACCCAGGTCAGATTACGTACATTAAAAGGTGCTTTTACGGTATCATTTCCGGGATCGCCCAACTCATATATGGTCTGTGTGCTGCCGTCCGCCTCTACACAGGACAATCTGAAATCTACGCCCATGCCCTGCAGGTTATCCAGTGCTAATACTTCGATCAGGTTTTCAAAATCGATGGTGACTGTTACCAGGCCCCAGAGAGACTCTTTGTCTCCGTCTTTTATGATGACAGGGGCTCTGCCGCCCATTCCGATATCGCCTTGGATCAGCTTAAAGGGATTCGTTAATATGGTGCGGCCCTTTTCATAGGCCTCTTTTGCCTCTTCGTTTCCTTCCCGGGTGGTGTCCAGAAAGTCGAAACCTACCAGGCTCTCGTTACCCGGAAGTGGATAAACGTTCGTTACCACACCATTTGGTGCGATAGCAAAATTCTTAAGGGAAACACCGGTTTCCTCCTGTACGGCAATATATATATCCTCCGCCACATTGTTGAACCAGGAGGTATCTCCGTTGTGATCCTGTACCATGGCTTTTAGCGTGTTTGTCCTGGCCATGACGCAGTCAATGATGGTGGACACATGCTCGGCCTCATTCCGGGCGATATAACCGTATCGTTCCTTCTTATCGGATATCTCGTTATACAGAAACAGACAATACAGGAACATAAGCAGAAAAAAGCTGATGAGAGTAGCTGTGAGGGCTATCTTTCCGCCTCTATAGAAATGATATTTGTTTTCCTGTTTTTTTTCCATCAGGTATCGCTCCCTATTATGTTTCAAATATATTAGACATTATATACCGAAAGCCTGTATTTATCCACAAAAAACCCTGTGTTCATGCCAAATAATCTTTACCGAACCCCTTTAATAAGATATAATTTTTTTACGATGGGCTTAGAGTCGCTACATTGAAGATCGAGGACAGGATCCCGGAAGCGCTTAAAGACGCGGCAGAGATTTAAGAGAAATGAACGAAGAATACCAAAGAGAAACTAAACGTCTCGCAAATAGAAACATCATTATGACGATACACGTGATCGTGTTTTTCGTGGGCATCATCATAATGTATTACAGTATGCTTTACAATGCGGACCGGAAGAACATCATCCATGAGGGTGAGCTGACGGCAAAGGATGCGGCAGATCAGGTGGACAAATATCTTTCCACCAACATCGACTCCGTTAAACTGGCAGCCTATACCTTGGATGAAATGCTGGAGGAACGCAGAACCGATGAGGAGATCCAGGATTTTCTGGTGGGTCAGTCCACGGCGATCCGAAGCGCCGTGCTGGAGAATTCCACCGGTCTTTACGGCTATATCAACGGCAGGTTTTTCAGCGGGACCGGCTGGGAGCCACCGGAAGGATATGATGCCACGGCACGTCCCTGGTATACAAGAGCCATGGAAGGCGCGGGGGAACTCACGATCCTGGATCCGTATATCGATGTGCAGACGGGCAATACCATGCTTGCTCTGGGAAAGACCCTGAAGGACGACGTCAGCGTGATCTCCGTGGATGTCTCCCTGGATCAGATCCAGAAGCTGACAGAGGATGCCGTTACCAGCGGTAACTCGGATATAGAGATGATCCTGAACGACGAATCTGTGGTGGTGGCTCACTCCGACACAGGAGAGATCGGCAAAAACTACGGCAACGAAAAAGACACGGTAGGAGCAATTCTTGCCGAAAAACTGAAGGATCAGGATTCCAGTAATTTTGAATTTGTCTATGAAGGAAAGCATTATATCGTCTATGCGGAAGAGATCCGTAACGGCTGGCACTGCGTATCCGTTAAGGATGCCACCGGCGTGTTTCGCTCTCTGCTTCTGATGCTGGCAGCTACCATCGCCTTTGTGCTCGCTACGGTACTGCTCGTCGGCGTGATCATGGCCAGATCCAACCGTTACCTGCGGATGTCTGCCAGAGCAGTGGCAGCCAATGAAGCCAAATCCACCTTTCTTTCCAATATGTCCCATGAGATCCGCACCCCCATCAACGCTGTGCTTGGCATGAATGAAATGATCCTGCGGGAGACGCAGGAGAGAAATACCCGGTCCTATGCGGAGAATATCCGGACGGCGGGCAGGAATCTTCTGAGTCTTGTGAATGATATTCTGGATTTTTCCAAGATCGAAGCCGGCAAGATCGAGATCATACCCGTGGAATATGATCTTTCCTCCGTGATCAACGATCTGGTGAATATGACACAGGCCCGGGTGGATGAAAAGGGCCTGAAGCTGAACCTGGATATTGACGAGCAGATTCCGAAGCTGCTTTTCGGCGACGAGATCCGCATCAAACAGGTGGTGACCAATATCCTGACCAATGCCGTCAAATATACGGAGGAAGGAAGCGTTTCCCTAAGCATCACCCACGAAAGACCGGAAGATGATCCGGATCATATCCTGCTGAGCGTTTTTGTCCGTGATACCGGTATCGGCATCAAGGAAGAGGATATGCAAAAGCTGTTCACGCAGTTTGAACGGATCGAGCAGGAGCGCAACCGGAATATCGAGGGGGCGGGGCTCGGCATGAGCATCACCAAGACTCTGCTGGATATGATGGGATCCACCCTTGAGGTTGACAGCGTCTACGGTCACGGTTCAATCTTCGGCTTCACTCTCCTCCAGGAAGTGGTCAAATGGGAGCCCATCGGAGATTACCGGAAGGCATATCTGGCCCATGTGGACGGCAGGGAAAAATACAAAGAGAAGTTCGCCGCACCCCAGGCAAGGGTGCTGGTGGTAGATGACTATGCCATGAACGTGGTGGTTTTTGAGAGTCTTCTCAAGACCACGGGAGTGAAGATCGACTCGGCCACCAACGGCGACGAAGGGATCGATCTTTCCTGCCAGACCAAATATGACATGATCTTCCTGGATCATATGATGCCGGGAAAAGACGGTATCCGTACTCTGCATGAAATGCAGGCCATCGAGGGCTGTCCCAACAGTGACACCCCCATGATCTGTCTGACGGCCAATGCCATCTCGGGAGCCAGGGAAAAATACCTGGCCGAGGGCTTTGATGATTACCTGACCAAGCCGGTCTCTCCCGAAGCGCTGGAAGAAATGATGATAAAGTATCTCCCTGCGGAAAAGGTGATCCGCTACAGGGAAAAGGAAAGCGGACAGGAGCGTCTGTTTGATGAGCAGACAGGTGCCATGCTGGAGCATCTTGAAAAGGGAATGATCGATGCCGAAGCAGGCATGAAAAACAGCGGCTCTGCCGATTCCTATCTGTCCCTTCTGAAGGTGTTCTATGAATCCATTGATGAAAAGGCGAAGGAACTTCAGCGGTTCATAGAGGAAAAAGACTATAAGAATTACACGATAAAAGTGCACGCCCTTAAGAGCTCGGCCAGGATCATCGGGGCCACGGATCTGGGCGAAAAGGCCATGAAGCTGGAGGAGGCAGGCAAGGAGGATAATATCAATTATATCCTCAGCCATCATGAAGGCTTTTTAAGCGAGTTCGTATCCTTTGAGGAGCTGCTCTCACCTTTGTTTGAGAAGGGCGAAGCTGAGGATGACAGGCCGGTGGCGGATGAAGATCTGATGGAAGGCGTGTTTTCCGAGATCCGCTCTGCTGCTGAGGAGATGGACTGTGACAGGCTGGAGGGGATCTTTGATGAGATGGAGGATTACAGGATCCCGGAAAGCGGCAAAGAGCTTTATGAAAAGGTTAAAGATGAGGTCGGCCGGTTCGATTACGATGCCGTTTTGGAGCTGCTGGCCGACGAAAGATAAATAAACCGGAAGGAAGCTAGTCATGAATCAGACCAAGAACGAAAAATACATTCTGCTGCTGGTCTCACTGGCATGTGTGGGAGTGGTGCTGGAAAGCTATCTGCTGGGATGGGAATTCTGGGTACCGCCCCTGATCCTTGTGGGAGGACTAACGCTTTGGGCCATGCAGCTTCTGGACAGACCGAACTATGCACTGCGGAAGTATTTCTTTATGCTGTTTGCAGTACTGACGGTATTTTTCCACGGTGTTCACGGTACCAGCTTCTTTGATGTTTCCATCGTGAGCATTCTTGCCATGGTAGCCTTTTCCATGCTGGGACAGGCGGGTATGATCCACCTGTTTTATGCGGAGTTTTATATCGTGCTGGCCATCCAGTTTGTGCTTGCCTTCAAAGAGAAAAGTGTCGTTTTCGATTCGCTGAACACTTCCAGGATCATTCTTCACATCGTGATCGAGACACTGATCTACTTTACCTGCCTTAGGATCATAGCAAACCGCAGGGAGCTCAGTGATGCCGTGGAGGAGAATGATGAAAAGCTGGAAGCAGTGGATGCGGACATGGAGGATTTTCTTTCCAATATCTCCCATGAGCTGCGAACACCCGTCAATGTGGTAAACGGTATGTCCTCCCTTTTGATCAAACGCAGCGTAGGTTATGAAGCGGAGGCCATCAAAAACGCCGGTATCAGACTTGCATACCAGATCGAGGATATCCAGGACTATACGGAATGTAAAAGACAGAAGATCATGCTGGAAGAAGAGGAGTACATCAGTACCTCTCTGATCAATGACGTGGTAACCTGCTTCAGGCTCATCGATAACAACAAGAGTCTTGAGCTGGTGGTGGACCTGGATCCCCATGTGCCCCTGATGATGAAAGGGGATATCAAAAAAATGCATAAGATCTTCCGGCATCTTCTGGAAAATGCCGAGAAGTTTACAAAGCACGGCGGTATTTTTGTAAGAATGTTTTCCGAGCCCACGGATTACGGCGTGAACCTGTGTATTGAAATGACGGATACCGGTATCGGTATGGATCTTCGTGCCATCCATTCCATCTCGGAGGGAATGTATCAGGCCGACAAGAAGAGAAACCGTAACTCGGGAGGCATCGGTCTGGGACTCTTCATCGTTTACGGTTTTGTCCACAGAATGGGCGGTTTTGTTAAGATCGAAAGTGAGAAAAAGAGCGGAACGACGGTGCGCGTTACGATCCCCCAGAAGGTTACGGATCCCAAGCCCTGTCTTTCCCTTTCCGGTTCCTTTGAAGGCGATATCCTGTTCCATGTAAGACCGGATAAATACAAGGTACCCAGAGTGCGCGACTTTTACCGTGTTATGGCATCCAATCTTGCTTCGGGTATCCGGGTTCCCCTGTATCCTGCCGAATCCGTCAAGGCCATCGAACGACTGCAGGATAAGCTGGATGTAACCTATATCTTCATGGGTCAGGAAGAATACGAAGAAAACTCCGAGTACTTTGATGAGCTGAGCAAAGGAGATATCGTGGTCGCCGTATCTGCGGCTGCGGATTTTTCACCTAATCCCGGCAGCAAAGTGCTGGTTATGCCAAAACCTTTGTATGCGTATCCCGTTATCAAGATCCTAAACGAGGGTCGAAATGCCGGATGCGTGGAATCCTACAACAACGGGGAAAGACCGGTATTCCCGGGGGTTAAAGCTCTCATCGTGGATGACGAGCCCATGAACCTTGTGGTGGCATCCGGTCTGTTCAAGGATTATCAGATGGAGATCGACACAGCCGACAGCGGCAGAGATGCCATCATCAAATATCGCGCCGGAGACTACGATGTGGTATTCATGGATCATATGATGCCGGAGATGGACGGAGTGGAGGCCATGAAGGAGATCCGCAAGGCCGCCAGGGAAACCGGCAGGGACATCATCGTGATCGTACTGACCGCCAACGTTGTTTCCGGAGCCAGGGAAATGTTCATGCGGGAGGGCTTTGACGGTTTCGTTGCCAAGCCCATCCACAGAGGAGATTTTGAAAGAGTTATGCTAAAGCTCCTTCCCGACAGTCAGAAGGGAGGTGAGCAGGCATGAAGCTCAGAGGATTTTTCAACTACGTTCGAAATGCCATAAGAGATCCGGAAAGAGAATTTTCGGAGCGGGTATTTTTAAGCCTTACCATTATTTCCGAATTTGCGGCACTCATCGGTCTGCTGGGTGACATCCTTACGGGAGAATATCTGGGCGAGATCATCGTGCTTACCGTTACGGTGATCCTGGTTCCCATCATTACCTTCACCTGCCTGTTTAAGGACAAGGTACGCCTGGCCATCAAGATGATCGTAACGGGACTTGTAGTGGTGATACTGCCGGCCATGTTCTTCTTCGGCGGAGGCCTGGAAGGCGGCGGCATGCTGTGGATCCTCTTTGCCTTCATGTATGTGGGACTGGTCATTTCGGGTATCTGGCGAAGCCTTACGCTGCTGGCCATCATCCTTTTCACCGGCGGCTGTTATCTTGCCGAATATTATCATCCCGAGTGGATCCAGCCACATACCAGGCAGATGCACTTTATCGATTCTTTCATATCCATCATTCTGGTAGGTTTTGTCTGCTTTGCCATGACCTGGATCCAGAATCTTCTGTATAAGAGTGAAAATGCGCGTGCCAGGAAAGCGGCGGAAAGAGCCGAGGAGCTGACCCGGTCCCAGAACCGTTTCTTCTCCAGTATGAGCCATGAGATCAGAACCCCCATCAATTCCATTCTCGGTCTGAATGAGCTGATCCTTCGGGACAACGATGCGACGGATGAGATCGCAAGAAATGCCGCGGGTATCCAGGGTGCGGGCAAAATGCTTCTGTCCCTCATCAATGATATCCTGGACTTTTCCAAGATGGAAGCAGGAGGTATGGATATCGTGCCGGTGGATTACCGGGTGGGCGATATGCTTTCCGAGGTTGTCAACATGGTATGGGAGAGAGCCAGGGAAAAAGGCCTCCGCTTTGAGGTGAGCGTGGATCCCGAGGTACCCTCGGTCCTGTACGGCGACGAGGTCAGGATCAAGCAGGTTATCGTAAACATGCTCAATAATGCAGTGAAGTATACCTCCGAGGGTATGATCGAGCTGCATATGGAAAGCCGTGACATGGGAGATGAAAAAGTCGAACTGGACATTTCCATTTCCGATACCGGAATGGGTATCAAAAAAGAATCCATTCCCTATCTGTTCGACGCCTTTAAGCGCGTGGACGAGGTAAGGAACAGACATATCGAGGGTACCGGACTGGGACTGAGTATAGTAAAGCAGATCGTAGATCTCATGGGCGGCACCGTTACGGTGAACAGTGTATACGGTGAGGGGTCCACTTTTAACGTATGCTTTACCCAGGGCGTTTCGGATCCTTCCAGGATCGGTGAGCTGAACATCCATAACCAGAATACGGCCAGAAGAGAGGCTTATGAGCGCAAGTTTGTGGCACCCGAGGCAGCGGTCCTCATCGTGGATGATAATGAGATGAACCTGGAGGTGGAGTGCAAGCTCCTTGCCGATACCGAGATGACCATTGATAAGGCATCAAGCGGCAGAGAGGCGCTGGAGATGACGCTGAAGAAGCGTTATGATGCCGTATTGATGGATCATATGATGCCTGAGATGGACGGTATCGAGTGCCTGGATAAGATGCGTAACCAGGTGGGCGGCATGAACAGGACTACACCGGTGATCGTTCTTACGGCCAATGCGGGCAGTGATAACAGAGAGCTGTACAACAGAGCGGGCTTTGACGGTTATCTGGTCAAGCCGGTATCCGGAGAAGCCCTTGAGGATATGCTGATCCGTCATATCGATAACGATAAGATGGTGATCAGCAGCAAGGTTATGCGGATGCATGAGAATATCAATACTCTTTCCAGATATTCCGGCAAGGCACCCGTCATCATTACCGCAACCAGTATGAGCGACCTGCCGGAGGCTATCATAAACAAGCTGAACATTCCCATCATTCCTTTCCTGATCCGTACCGAGGAGGGCGTGTTCAAGGACGGAACCCAGATGGATGCCGACGAGCTGATCCGCTATATCAATGCCGGCAAGAATGCGATTTCCTCCCCGCCGGATGAAGCGGCCTATACGGAGTTTTTTGCAGAGGCCCTGAAGAGAGCGCATCACCTGATCCACATAGCGCTTTCCACCAGTGTCAGTCCGGATTATTACATCTCGCTGGAAGCGGCCAAATCCTTTGATAATGTAAGTGTCATCAATTCAGGCTGCCTGTCTTCGGCTTCCGGTCTGCTGGTACTGATCGCCCATAAGCTGTCACAGCAGAACAACAAGCCGGAAGAGATCGTTGCCGAGCTGGAGAGCGTAAAGGAACGTCTGCGATGCAGCTTCGTGGTGGATACCACGGAATTCATGGCCAGGAAACATCTGATCGGACCCAGGGTGCATCGTTTTGCCAAGGCGCTGAACATGCATCCCAGCCTGCTGTATAAGGACGACAGATCCCATATCAGCGGTATCTGGGTGGGAGATAAAAAGAGAGCTTACGCAAAATACATCAGGAAGGCGTTCCCGGTGGACATCATTCCGGATCCGGATATCGTCTTTATCACCTATGCCGATATCAGTGCGGATACTCTCATGTGGATCCGGGAGGAGATCAGCAAGATCGCTTACTTCGAGCATGTTGTTTTCCAGCAGGCTTCGGCAGCCATCTCTTCCAACTGCGGTCCCGGAACCTTCGGTATCCTGTACTTTGTAAAGGGTAATAAGTCCTACAATATTGCTTCCTACATTGATGATGAGGCGGATTATGATGAGGAAGAAGAGACCGTAGTTTACGAGCACGAAGCTTCGGAAGAGCCGCAAAATGAGGGAACCGGACCGGTGGTTGATGCGGGATCGGATGAGGATGCCTGGTATCGGAAGATCGAGCAGATCGATCCCGATGCAGCCATCCGGAACAGCGGTTCAAAAGAGGCATTTAAATCTGTACTGAAGATCTTTTATGATTCCATCGAGGGTAAGGCCGAAGAGCTGCAGGGCTTCTATGACAGTGAGGACTGGGAGGATTATACCATCAAGGTCCATGCCCTGAAGAGTTCTTCCAGGTTGATCGGAGCTCTGGAGCTGGGAGATCGGGCGCAGCACCTTGAAACCGCAGGCAAGGAAGGCGATATTGCCTACGTGAAGGAAAACCATGCAGGCTTTCTGCAGGATTTTTCTGCCTACAGAGAATATCTGAAGCCGGTCTTTGAAACGGGATCCGGAGAGGATCAGCCGGATAAGCCCCCGGTGGATGAGTGGCTCCTTTCCAGTGCCTATGAGGGTCTTGCTGAGGCGGCGGAGAACATGGATTGCGATACCATGGAAGAGATCCTGGGTGAGCTGGAAGAGTATTCCATGCCGGCGGATGAGCAGGAAACCTACCGTGCGATCCTGGATAAGGCAGCCGCTTTTGACTACAGCGGCATTTTGGAAGTGCTGGGCAGCAGGCAGAAATAAACGCAAGGGAAGGAAGCGCAGTTCATGATGCAAACAGTGATCAGGATCAATGATACCGTTAACGGCTTTGCCTGGGGAACCTTCGGGCTTACCCTGCTGCTGGGGACGGGTCTGTTCTGTAGCGTGATCACGGGATTTTTCCAGATCACACATATAAGACACTGGTGGAAAAAGACCTTCGGCTCCATGTATAAGGAAGGCCGTATCATTAACGATGCGGGGGCTCTGTCCCAGCTGAGGACTTTTTATACCGCCCTTTGCTCCACCATCGGAACAGGAAATATCGCAGGCGTTTCCACTGCAATCTGTGTCGGCGGACCGGGAGCGGTCTTCTGGATGTGGGTTGCAGCCTTTTTCGGAATGATGGTGAAGTATTCCGAGAACGTCCTGGGTATCTATTACAGAAGACGAAACTCCGAGGGAGCCTGGTCCGGCGGCCCCATGTATTACCTGCAGGACGGCCTGGGATCCAAGAAGCATTGCAGGAGGCTGGGAAAAGTGCTGGGTATCCTGTTTTGCGTGTTCACCGTGCTGGCCTCCTTCGGTATCGGTAACATGGCGCAGATCAACAAGATCACCATCAATTTTGAATCCACCTTTTTCTCGGATATAGACAGAGGAATGCTGCTGGGTGCTTCCAGGGTGAACTGGTCCATAGGTCTGATCATGATGCTGGCCGGAGCCATTATCATCATGGGCGGTTTCCGGCGTCTCGGTGTTGTATCCGAAAGGCTTGTCCCTTTCATGTGCGGCATCTATATCGTCGGCTGTCTGATCGTGATCGGTATGCATATCAAAATGATCCCGGAGGTGTTTTCTTCCATCTTCCGGTTTGCCCTGGGGCCGGCGGCCCTTAAGGGTGGTGCAGCGGGAGCGGCTGTACAGGCAGCTTTTAATACTATCAAGAACGGCTGTAAGCGAGGTGTATTTTCCAATGAGGCAGGATTGGGATCATCGGTCATGATCCACAGCAACAGCTGTGTGAGAGAGCCCGTAAGACAGGGACTCTGGGGCATCGCCGAGGTCTTCCTGGACACCATCGTGATCTGCTCCATGACGGCTGTTGTGGTTCTGAGCTCGGGAGCCATTGACCTTACTACGGGCCTGGCAGCGGAAGGTACCAATGATGCCACACTGGTGGCCAAGGCCTTCGGGGCGTCACTGGGAAGGCCCGGGGAGTGGCTGGTGGTGCTGGTAATCACCCTGTTTGCCTTTACCACCATCATGGGCTGGTCCTACTACGGAGCCAAGGTAACGGAGTATCTTTTCGGTGTGACCATGGCCAAGATCTATCGGGTTGTCTTCATTATCCTCATCGTTTTCGGTGCCGTGATGGAGGCAAATCTGGCCTGGGATATCTCGGACACCTTCAACGGTCTGATGATGATCCCCAACCTGATCGGCGTGATCGTGCAGACACCGCTGATCGTGAAGTTGACCCGGAACTATATCGACCGCAGGATCAAAAACAGGGATGTGGAGCCTATGCTCTCCTATGATCCCGATATTCAGAGAGATGCCATCAGAGCCGTCAGAAAAGGAATGGATTAACTAACGGAGGGTAGATAATATGAACGATTGGATCGTCGTGGTGGATGACGAGGAACTGAGTCTTACCAATGCCAGAAATCTGCTGAAGGAACAGGGGATGAAAGTCTCCTGTCTTCGGAGCGGGGATAATCTCCTGCGGTTTATGGAGAATAACGAACCGGATCTGATCCTTCTTGATATCCTGATGCCGGATATGGACGGATTCGAAACCTTCCGCAGGCTGCGCAAGATGGAAGAGAAGGCGGGAAAAATACCTGTCCCGGTCATTTTTCTCACGGGAGAAAACGACTCTGAAACGGAGCGTCGCGGACTGAATGCAGGTGCTTCGGATTTCATCCGTAAACCCTTTAACAAAGAGATCCTTTTAAGCCGTATCGGCAACACCATCGCCAACAGCAAGGCCATCGAGTCTCTGACCGAGGAGGCAAAGCTGGATAAGCTGACGGGCTTTCTGAACAAGGCCAGCGGTACAACGAGGATATCGGGTCTGTGTGCCGAAACGAAGGGTGCTCTTCTGGTCATGGATCTGGACAGCTTTAAGCTGGTTAACGATCTTTTCGGTCATGATTGCGGCGATAAGGTGCTGGTGGCCTTTGCCGATGTGGTCCGCCGGAATGTCAGAACGCCGGACGTGGTCAGCAGGATCGGCGGCGACGAGTTCATGGGCTTTTTTGCCGATATGGATTCCGAGGATGATGTTGCCGCTCTGATACAAAGACTGAACAAAGATCTGATGATCGAGGCGGATGCCCTGATGGGAGAGGGGCACGGCGTTCCCCTGGGGATCTCTGCAGGAGCGGTATTTACAAACGGAGAAGCGGTTGATTATCAGACACTGTTCCACCATGCCGACAACTCTCTTTACAAGGTGAAGCAGAACGGAAAGCACGGATATGAGATCTACACCGGAAAAGAGGAAGAGGAGCAAAGCGGTGACGATCTTGAGAGTGAACTCAGACGCGTCACAACCCTAATGGAGGAAAGGGGCGCCGGAAACGGAGCACTGCTCCTGGGACAGGCAGACTTTACCGCAAACTACCGCTATATCCGGCGGCTTACCAGACGTTACCGGTCGGTGACCTGCAGGCTGCTGTTTTCACTGAATACCGAGCAGGAGGGGATAGACATAAGTGAAGCTGCGGGACGGTTCAGTGAGCTTTTGCAAAATAATCTCAGGAGAAGCGATATCATCTTCCGCTGCCGCCCGAACCAGTTCTTCATCCTGTTGCCGGGACTGTCGGATCAGGATGTACAGGGGGTGGCGGACCGCATAACGGATCTGTGGAAGGGAAACGATCCGGATAATGCTTTCGATATCCGGTATGCTCACACGATCCTGTCATTTGAGGAATAAGACTGAGAGGTAACCAAATGCCGAAATCAGTATTTCAAAAAGATAAATCAAATACATCCCCGGAGTACGAAGAATTCCTGAACAGCAACCGTCTGAGGATCAATAAACGTCAGAACCTGATCCTGTGGTTCTGTGTGGGAGCCGGGCCCCTGATCGCCCTTGCGATACACTTCAAGGTATTTTGGGGTGTGACTTACCTGACGGCAGTCTTTGTATCTGTCTTCATGGCGTCCCTTGCACTCATTCACAGATTTTTGATCAAAAAGTTCCCGGGCTCCGTTATTACCAGCATGATCGCTCTTTTTGCCATCAACGTGCTTTTGTTTGTTATGAACAGTGCGCATCTGACCATCTATGTCTGCTGGTTCCTGATACCGCTGCTCAGTCTGCAGTTCTGTGATTATAAACTTTACCTGCTGTCGGTTTTCGTAAACTACGGATTTATGGTGGCCGCCACCTGGCACATAGCACCCTACTTTGCAGAGAGAAGAACGGACGTTGCAACTCCCGTTGCTTACTTTGCCAGCCGCCTGGGCGGACTGACCATGGAAATGATCGTTATGATCTTTGCGGGTTATTCTCTCTGCCGGATGATCACCGGTTACTATCGTGACCTGATCGAAAATCGCAAAACCATCCATGACAAGGAGCTGGAGAGGGAGAGAGCCGTTGCGGCCAGCGAGGCCAAATCCCTGTTTTTGTCCAATATGTCCCATGAGATCCGGACTCCCATCAACGCCGTTCTCGGGATGAATGAGATGATCCTTCGGGAGAGCGAGGATGAGAATATCTCCGCCTACTCCGAGAGCATCAAGGTGGCCGGCAGCATGCTGCTGGGACTGATCAACGATATCCTGGATTTTTCCAGGATCGAAGCCGGCAAGATGGAGATCCTGCCTGTGGACTATGATCTTTCCTCCGTTGTCAACGATCTGGTGAACATGGTACAGACCAGGGCGGATGAAAAAGGGCTGGCGCTGGAGCTGGATTTTGACAGGACCATACCGAAGATTCTGCACGGAGATGAGGTGCGTATCAAGCAGGTGATCACCAACATCCTGACAAATGCGGTTAAGTATACCGAGAAGGGTACCGTCACCTTCCGACTGGGATATGAAAAGCCTTCGGATGAGCCGGATCATATCCTGCTTCGTATCTCGGTGGAGGATACCGGCATCGGTATCAAAGAGGAGGATATGGGAAAACTCTTATCCGAGTTTGAAAGGATCGAGGAGATCCGGAACCGTAAGATCGAGGGAACGGGTCTGGGCCTCAGCATCACCGGCAAACTTCTGGAGATGATGGGAAGCCGTCTTGAGGTGGAGAGCCGCTACGGCGAGGGCTCCCGGTTCCGGTTCAACCTGAAACAGAAGGTGGTTAAATGGGAGGAGCTGGGAGATTACGAGTCCGCCTATCAGACCCTGGTAGCAGGCAGGGAAAAATACAGGGAGAAGTTTACGGCGCCTTCGGCCAACGTTTTGGTGGTGGATGACAATCCCATGAATCTGGTGGTGTTCAAGAGTCTTTTGAAGCAGACGAGGGTAAAGATCGAGACAGCTGACAGCGGAAATGAAGGCATTTTGCTGACCCAGGATAAAAAGTATGATATGATCTTTCTGGATCATATGATGCCCGAAAAAGACGGGATCCAAACCCTGCATGAGATACGGGGATTGACAAACAATCCCAATATCGGAACGCCGGCTGTCTGCCTGACGGCCAATGCCATCTCCGGAGCCAGGGAACAATACCTTTCCGAAGGTTTTGATGATTATCTGACCAAGCCCATCGATGCGCAGCAGCTGGAGGAAATGCTCCTTGTCTATCTTCCCAAGGACAAGATCATGGAAGGGGAAAAGGAGCAGCCGAAGGAAGAAAAACGGGAGGAGGTCCCCTCGCAGCTGACGCCGCTTTTGGGCAGTCCCATTGATGTAGAGACCGGGATCAAAAACAGCGGCTCTGCAGAAGCATATCTGCCGCTTTTGAAGATCTTCTACGAGTCCATGAAGGAGCGCACCGGCGAGATCGGATCCTATTACGAAAAGGGAGATCTTGAAAACTACACCATAAAGGTGCATGCTCTCAAGAGTTCGGCCAGGATCATCGGCGCCGAAAAACTGGGAGAGCTGGCACAAAAGCTGGAAGATGCGGGCAAGGCAAAGGACATGGACTATATAAACCGTGAGCATGCATTTTTCATGGAATCCTACCGGAGCCTGGGAGAGCCGCTGTCGAAGGTGTTTGTCAATGGGGGCAATGCCGGAGAAAAGCCACCTGCTGACCGGGAACTCATGGAAAGCGTTTGCGGTGAGATCCGATCGGCGGCAGAGCAGATGGACTGTGACAGGCTGGAAAGCATTTTTGCCGAGATGGAGGAATACCGTGTTCCCGAAGCTTTTGAAGAGAAGTGGAACGGGATCAGGGATGCGGCTGACAAATATGATTATGATGCCATTCTGGAATGGCTGAATAAGTAAATTTCTGGAGGAAAGAAAATGAGTACATTACCGAAACAGATCGCGATCATCGCGTATCAGTACAGTGTTGTGGTCAAGGGGATCGAGAATAAGTTTAAATCCCAGGGGTATGACGTTGTGGTGATCTCCGAAAGATTCGAGGAACTGGCACGGTCCGCGGGCAATGCATCTCTGTTTTTGACCTACCTTCCCGGAGATATCATGGAGGATCATGTTAAGGCCCGGATGCTGTCTATGATAGCGGGTGTCGTAAGCGAGCTGGGAAAGCCCATGATCCTGCTTGGCGAGGTGAAATATCACAACGATCTTCTTGAGATGCTTCCCGAACTTCACGCTTTTCCCTGGGTGAACAGACCCCTGGATATGGAGAAGTTCTCGGAGTTGGTGGAGAAGATGATAGACGGTGAAGTGGCCACAGTGGTGAAGAAGAGGATCCTGATCGTGGATGACGATCCTTCCTATGCCAAGATGGTAAGGGAGTGGATCAAGGATATCTACCGGGTGGATATCGTTACCGCGGGCATGCAGGCCATCACTTTTCTGTTGAAGGTAAAGGAGAATGACCCGGTGGATCTGATCCTGCTGGACTATGAGATGCCTGTGGTAGACGGGCCCCAGGTGCTTCAGATGCTGAAGCATGAGCCCATGACCGCGAACATCCCGGTGGTCTTTTTGACGGGGATCGGGACCAAGGAAGCGGTGTCCAGGGTTATGGAGCTGAAGCCGGAGGGGTATATCCTTAAGTCTACAACCAGGGATGAGCTTCGAAGCTATTTAAGCGGGAAGCTGGGGGCAGCAAAATAAATTTGTCAAAGGGGTAGTTACATGTCAGCGCAAAAGGTTTTCCAGATCGGTGTAATGATCGGAAATGTTCATACACAGCATCCCATGGAGCTGATCCTGGGGATCTGTGAAGCAGCTAAGGATGAAAAAGTAGATATCACGTTTTTCGTGGGGGCACAGGGGAATGCCCTGGATTTTTGGAACGGTGACGAGAACGATCTGTCCGCATACAACTATCAATACAATTCCCTGTATGACTATGCACAGATATCAGGACTGGATGCCATCATCATCTCCTACGGAACGCTATGCATATACCTGGATCAGGATGATCGTGAGGCCTTCGCCAGCAAGTTTCGGAGCGTACCTCTTGTGATACTGGAGGAGTATGATGAGGAGTCCTGCGACAGCTTCCTGATCAGCGACAATTACGGCAGTATGTACACCATCGTGGACCATCTGCTCACGGTGCACGGCTATAAGAAGATCCTGTATCTCAGCGGGCCCAAGAACAATACCGATTCCAATGAACGTGAGAAGGCATATCTCGATGCCATGCAGGAGCATGGCCTTGTTGTTAAGGAAGATATGGTGGAATACGGAGATTATTCCTCGGCGGTGGATGAGCTTGTGGAGCGTCTTCTGGACCGCTATCCGGATGCGGAAGCCATCGTATCGGCCAATGATGAGATGGCCTCCTGTATCTACAAAGTCTGCCGGAAAAGAGGCCTGGTACCGGGCAGGGATCTGGCGGTGACCGGGTATGATGACGTGGAGTTTGCACAGCGAATGGATCCGCCTCTGACGACGGCAAATCAGGACGGACTGGATATGGGATATCGGGCCCTAAAATGTGCCGTGGGCCTTTGCAGGGATCCCAAGCCTGTGAAGATGAAGCTGCCGGCCAGATTCCTGCAGCGCCAGTCCTGCGGCTGCTCACCCCAGCTGACCCAGGAAGCCTGGGGACTGGAGGAGATCCTCGGCAATATCCGGGATGCCTCGGATAAGGAGAATATTGAAGCAGCTATAGCGAAGGCAGCGGAGGGATCCTATCAGAGTATTGCCACGGAGAAGTCCCGTGAAAACGGAAAGAAATATTACCGCTATCTGATAGGCATGCTGCTTCGGGAAATGGGAGACGGACCGAAGGAAGATGTGAGGGAGCTGACTGAAAGTGCTCTTTTACATGTGCAGACACTTTGCCGGAAGGACGGCGAAAAGCTGCTGGATATTTCCGGTTTTAACGTAAGCTTCCATCAGGTGATGCATTTCTTCATGGCCAGAGTCAGCAGTAAACAGCAGCTTTTCAAGCTGGGTCAGGCTTTGGGGATCACGGATACCTATCTTACCTCCTATGTTATGCGGGATTCGGAGGATAAGATGGCGATGCTCTTAAACCGGAGCTGGACGGCGCCGGCCACCATCCAGTATATGATCGAAAAGGCTGATGATGAGAAGGCCTTCTATCGTCTGGCACTGGAGAACATCGTATCCCAGGGAGCCAAGAGTGCTTTCCTGTATCTGATGCCGGAGCCGCTGAAGTATGATCGCAGGACGCAGTTTGTCTGCCCCGAGAAACTGGAGTTGGTTGCCGAATGTACGAAGAAGCGGATGAAGATCTACGAGCCGGATAAACGTCCGGTGGTGACGGCCGAAAACGGCTTTTCCTCTCATTATCCCGCTTCGTCGAACCATGTGTTCGTGGCATTTATGCTTTTTGCCAAAACCTATCAGTACGGTATCATGCTCTGCGAGATCGAGGCGACCTCCATCGGCCTACTGTACGGCGTGGCCCTTCAGATCAGTACGGCCAAAGCCTACATGCAGATCAGTAAGCAGGAGAATGAGGCTAAGCAAAAACTATATGAAACGCTGAAGGAATTGAAGGATAAGAATCAGGTCCTGAGCTTTATGTCAGAAACGGATGCTCTTACGGGCCTTTACAACAGACGCGGCTTTATGGAACGGGCCATGGAGCAGGTAAATGCCAATCTCGGTCATCAGGCAGCGGTATTTTTCTCGGATCTGGATCACCTTAAACAGATCAACGATGAATTCGGACATGCGGAGGGTGATTTTGCACTGGTGAACGCCACCAGGATCCTGAAGGAGACGGTGATGCAGTTCTGTGAGGAAGGAACGGTCTGCGGAAGGATCGGCGGGGATGAGTTCATTTCCTTTATGATCTGTGAAGGACAAAAGCAGGCAGATGAAGTGGTGCAGGCCTTAAAGGAGAACTGCCGCAAGTTCAATGAAACCTGCGACAAACCTTACTATGTGGAGTTTTCCACCGGCTGCGTTCTGTTTACCTGTGAGGAGAATTATTCCGTTCCCGAGATCACCGGACAGGCGGATGCCTGCCTGTATGAGGCTAAGAAGCTTAGAAGAGCGGATATCCGGAAAGAAAAGTGATCAGATCAGATCTGCGATCCGCTCTGTGGCTTTTCCGTCACAGCCGCTCATATACAGCTCCCGGAAACGGGCAAGGTTAGCATAGTCAAACTCATCCGTATGCAAAAGTGCTTCCCGAAGGTTGTACATATCCCGAAGGATCGGGCCGGGGACGAAGGTATCGTAAGGATAGTAGAATCCCCGCTCCAGATCGTAGCTGTCGTAGTCGTAAGCGTAAAACAGCATGGGCTTGTTCATAAGGGAATATTCAAATACCACCGAGGAGTAATCGGTGATCAGAACATCTGCTGTAAGCAAGATCTCTTCCACACTCAGCTCATCTCCTATCTGCCGGGCAAAAGAACGGAAGGAGGAGGCTATGGGGAAGGGCTCTTTTACGAAGGGATGATTCTTGATCAGGAAAAAAGAATCCTCTGCAAAGTCCGACAGAAGCATCAGATCAAACTCAGAAGGCCCTTTGGCATCTGCAATGCTCCCGCGGAAGGTGGGAAGGTAGGCGATGATACGTCGTCCGTTAAGCTCGGGGATCAGTTCCCGGATCTTGGCGGCGGCGTCTTTTTTTGCGTTAGGATCGAAGAAAACATCCGTGCGGCTCACACCGACGGGTTGAACGATCTTACCGCCCTTCGGAAGTCCGAAGGCTTCTTCATAGGCCCAGCAGACCTCTTTGCCGCTGACGGTCACCAGGGTATAGTTCTTATGGCCGGAGTATCTGCGAAGGGTCTTTTCATCTTCTCCGAAGGTTTTGTCGGTAACGCTGAGCCCCCACTTTTTAAAGGCGCCGCAGGCATGCCAGAGTTGGATCATCTTACTGCCGGAGCGAAGGGTAAAGCTTCCGAAGAGGCTGTTGGATTCATCCAGAAGGATCACTCCCGCATCCGAGATGTCCCGGATCAGCGCAAGGGAGCGGCGTATAATGGTGCCCCAGTCGGAGTCTGCGATCCGAAGGCAGTGAAGCCTTGTCTCGTAGCCCCGCTTGCGGAGCTCGCCGTGAAGCAGCGTGAAGTTATCCGACATGGTGGCGGCGTGGGTTTCCACAAAGACTGCCTTTTTGCGGTTCAAAGGGCGCAGTGCCCCTATGTGATACCAGAGGGGATACAATATGTGAAAAACGATTGCCTTGATCTTTTCTCTCATTTTTGTCCTTTTCTCAGACGCCGGTCTGCTCCAGGATCTTCTCTGCCACGGCCTTGGCGGCTTCGCCGGCCTCATAGCTTCCCAGATCATCCAGATGCCGCTGCACATCCGCAAGGTAAGCTGCCTTGGCATCAGGGTCATTCAGAAGCGCCCGGATCTTTGTGCAAAGCGCCGGCAGGCTCTTTTCCCGGGGAAAAGGCCACTCATTCAGCGGTACGTAAAAGCCGTTGGAAGAAACGTATTCCTCCTCATCCGGTACGAAAAGCAGGCAGGGACGCTTCAGGAAGGAATAGTCCCAGACGCAGGAGGAGAAGTCCGTGATCATCACGTCAGCAGCGCAAAGGAGCTGCTGCATATCGGGATAGGAGGCGCCGTCCAAAATGCGGCTGCCGGTAACGGATACATTGGAATCCGAATTCTGATAGCGGTGATAGCGGCTGATGAAATGCCACTTCTGACCGTCCTCCTCCAAAGAGGCAAGGACGGCATCGGCGTCCATGACGGCGGGCGTCTTTAAGTTCCGGTAAGTCGGTGCAAACAAAACGATCTTATCCCCGGCGGGGATCTTGTAGTAGCTTCGAACCGCCTCAGCCGCTGCCCGGGTATCACCGTTTACCAGCATATCGTTTCGAGGCGTTCCCGCGCGCAGGATATCCTTGTCATAGCGGTAGGTGGTGCGGATCATCAGTTCCTCCTGCCGCCGGCAGCTGGCCAGAAACAGGTCGATATTCTCAACGCAGAACCGGGCGCGTTTGCGGGTGGCCCAGTTAGCCGTGGGGGTTTCGTTCTCCACGTTCTTATAGGCACCGCCGCCGTGCCAGGTATTGATCACATACTGCTTTTTGCGAAAAGGAAACCAGGGGGCATAGGAGCCGTTGGTTATGATCACCTTTGAGGTCAAAAGCTGTGTAAAGGAAGAAAAGGAATAGTGCTTTACCAGCTTCACCCCTTCCTTCTCAAGGAAGGGATATTTGGAAGGATCCGATACGGCCCAGACATATTCGAAGCGGCCGGGATAGGTCTTTTTCAGATATTCGTAGACATATTTGGGATTGCAGGAATAGTCATAGGTATTTCCGCCGGTCAGCCCCGTAAACAGTATTCGGTTGTTCTTCACCGGCATGCATCTCAGCGGCGCGGTTACGATCCGCACGCCCTCCGAGAAGAGTACCTTTATAAATGCCTGATCCATACGATCTCCCATCTTTGCGTTATTTCTTATCTATCATACCATATCCGGAGGGAAAGGTAAAAGCATCGGGTTTTGTGCTATCTTACCGCCGCATGCTCCATGAGGAAGTCCTTCCATCTGCCGTGGGCGGAGGCCTTCAGGTGCGCGTGATCCATGGAAAGCTCCGATAAGAGGTTTCCGTTTTCGTCGCAGACATACGGATTCATATCCAGGTAAAAAATATCCTTGCCGTTTGCCAGCGTAGCTATGGCGCGGTTGCGGTCCACAATGTTGGTGTTGTTCATGACGCTGTCGGAGCTGCTGCGACCGGCAGTTACATGCATGATCCCGTCGATGTAGAGGATCGCCAGAGGCTGGGCGGCGCGGATCTTCATCAGGGCGGTACGGTATTCCTCGTAGAACTGTTTGGTGGTTCCCAAGCCCACCTCATTGATGCCGATCTGCAGGTAGATCTTTCCGTACTGCCTGAAGGACAGCACCTTGGAAAGGGAGGCTGTGCCCCGGTTTCCGTAGGGGTCCTTATAGCGGAGCTGCTCATCAAACAGCTTGTAGACCGTAAGGGAATCCCGGCAGACAAAGGTGGCGTGATCCTGCAGGCCGCCGTAGTCAGCCAGTCCGTCCACTCTCGAATCACCGATGAAAAGGGCGTCGTCAAAGTAGCTCTCGTCCACCTCCTCCAGGGGAAGATAGGTGCCCTTGAGGGCAAACATGCCGAGCAGGTCTTTTTCGGGTTCCCAGCCCTCGGGGCCCTGGTACTGCCTGGAGACATTGCCGTAGTCCTTGGCTTCGCAGACGGGGCAGGTGCTCTCTTCGGGGATCACCCTTTCCTCGGGAGGGATCTCGTTTGTGCTGACGGTGCTTGTCTGCTTCGAGGGATCGGGATCCGGATCGCCGGGATCGTCCGTGGCATTATTCGAAGCGGCGGTACCTTGAGCATCAGAAGCCGTGCCGGAGCCGGAAGCATCTGCGCCCGTTGTGGCATTCTCTGCACCTGTCGCAGTGCCCACCCCGCCGTCTGCGGTCTTCGTGCCCTCAACGCCGGCTGTACTACCATCCTGACCGGCAGCCAACTCAGATGCTGCATCCGCAGGGAGCGTCACCGTCAGTTCATCCTCAACAGACGGAAGGAATCTGTTGAGCCCGGTCTTGGCCATAAACTGTTCCTTCATAGCGCGGTCGGGGAAGACCTCATCCCGTATCCCCTTCATGACCACCACCAGGGACGGCTCCGAGACGGGATCATAGGAGTACTCCCGGTACATACCGGATGCACCCACCAGTCCGAAGACAGACAGCAAGAGCGCGGTCAGGGGCAGCAGCACCACAAGAGGCGTTCTTAGGATATGAAATTTACCGTCGCGTTTCTGTTCCATGTATCGTTTTCCTTATCGCAGTTCACTGCGTTTTATTTCGATCAAAACTTCTCAGAAATTCAAATACAAAAACGGATTGCTCTGACTGATGACTGCCATATACACGGCAACCCAGAACAGGATCAGCAGCACAGCCTTAAGCAGCAGGTTCTGTTTTTTCTTCACAAGGAAGCCGCAAAGCCCGGGAATACAGAACAGGATGCCGAGGGCAAGCTGCGGCCAGCCGCCTTCCAAAAGCTTGATGACATCCGAGGAGTTAACGGGCGCAGCAGAGGATACAAAGGGAAACATCCTCAGCAGATACTGGGTTAGCTCCATCCGGTCAGGCAGGGCAAAGACCACCCAGCTGACGGGGATCAGGATCCAAACATGAAGCCTTCCGAGGAACGGGAATCTCGCCAAAAGGTTAGCGGCGAGCAATTTTTCCCAAACGATCAAAGCAAAAAGCATCAGGGCCCAGATCATGAAATTCGGAGTGATCCCATGCCAGAAACCGGTTACGGCCCAGACGACCAGAAGGTTTAGGAAGGTCTTCCACGGTCCTTTCCGGCTGCCACCCATAGGAAAATAGATGTACTCCTTAAAGAAGCTTCCGAGGGTCACATGCCATCTGCGGTAAAAGTCGGTTACAGAGGATGCGCTGTAGGGATGGCGGAAGTTCTCGATGAAGGGGAAGCCGAGCATCATCGCAAGACCGGCTGCCATCAGGGAATAACTCCAGAAATCATAGTAGAGCCAGAGGGAATAATCCGCGGCGCCGAGCCAGGCCAGGCCCGTTGAGATGCCGTCATAGCCGATGCGGCGGATCTGATTCCAGACAAGACCCAGGCGGTCTGCCAAAAGGATCTTCATCACCACGCCGGTCATAAGGAGCATCAGACCGTCTTCCACCGCCTCAAAGGAAAGGGGGCGGCCGAGCCCGGAGGAGGCATCCGGATCGTACATCTGTCTGTAGCGGGCGATGGGGCCCTGAACCAGCTGCGGGAACAGGACGAAGTATTCGGTGATCTCGAAAAAGTGTGGCTTCTCCTTTATCGTGCCCCGGTAGAGATCCAGCTGGAAGGAGATCATTTTGAACAGATAAAAGCTGATGCCGATGGGAAGCGCCGCTCCCGCCATGCCCATGTGATATTTGCAATAGATAAGCAGAGCCAGATCCGCTGCGACGGCCGCAAAGGCTCTTACCTTACTTTGCGGCGAGGCCAGGGCAGCGTTTAAGATCGTAAACCCGAAGAGCACCAAGACAAAATGCGGCTCAAGAGCCGCATAATAGATCAGACTCCCGAAGAACAGGGAGATATTCCTGTATCTGGCGGGGGTCAGCACATATAACAAAAAGAAGATCGGCAAAAACCGGAATAAGAATCCCAGGCCGCAAAACAACATACCACTGTCTGTCATGACATAGATTTCCGTTTCGATTGATAATCCGCAGCTATCCGGCGATCCGAAGCAGCAGAGCCGTGATCAGTGACAGTACGATCTGGCATCCGATCATCAGAAGCACTACGGGAACATCCTTCCAGCCCATGTTTTTACGCAGCTGGTCGTGGAGGGGGAAGCGGATGCTCTTTAAGAAGGGGATCTTCAAAAAGCGCATGATGAAAACTTTGACAAGCCCCAGTCCGCCGTCCAGGATGAAAACAAGACCCAGCAGCAGGAAGGAGAAAGGATGTCTGCTCTTCATGGCCAGGATAGCCAGCCAAAAGCCGATGGCCCGAGAACCGGCATCGCCCATCAGCATGGTGCTCGGTGACCAGTTGAAGCGAAGGTAAGCAAGGATGACGGCGGCAAACATCAGGGCGCAGGTCATATAGCCCTCACCCATCTGATCCTTAAAGATCAGACCGTAGGCGGTCAGCGCCACTACGGAAACACTGCCGCAGAGACCGTCCACACCGTCGGAGCAGTTCGTAACATTTACGGATACCCAGATCAGCACGATCCCGAGGATCGCATACAGAACCGGATGCAGCATAAAGCGGCTCCCGAAAAAGTACACGCCGGAGTCGTTCTGCATCAGAAAATTAGCAACTGCTAACACGGATATGATCAGATCGATGGCGCCTTTCTTATAATCACTCCAGGGGTTTTTGGATGCATCGTCCAGATAACCGGAAAGCATCATCAGAAACAGAAGCGCGCTGTAGATCGTATATTCCTTGGAAAAGGGCAGGAGAAGAAGTCCCGTGATCAGAAATACCAGGACCATGATCAGTCCGACGCCGCGGGTTTTGCCCTTGGAAAGCGCCCCGTTCACGGCGAAGGCTCTTCCCTGATCCTTGGGCAGGAAGGCGGGTGGAAATCTGAGAAAGAGATAAGTTGCCACCAGACAAAGAGCCACGGCGATGGTCAGGATCCCCGCAGCCGGAATATATCCGTTGAGTAGATCATATAACATAGGTAATACTTCCTCCGAAAATCATATAGATACAGTATAATGCGTTTTTTACCGCAAGTAAAGGTGCTGTCCCTTTTCAGGTCGAAATTGCAAAATCCCCCTGCAGGTGGTATGCTTTGAGAGGAAATAAGCGCCTTTTGAAAGGATGAAGATATGAACGTTTTCGGGACTGTCAAGATCGTTTTGTCGCTGATGTCAGCCTGCGGATATGTGATCGGGTTGTATTTTCTGCTGCGCTGGATCGTGATGTTTTTAGCCCGCAATTCGGATCTGAAGAAAAGAAAGAATCAGGCCATCGGCCTTTTGATCTGCTGGGGCGTGGCGACAGTCTTGGGGGTTGCAAGTTTTTTATGTGCGGTAAAGCAGTACACGACACCGCCGAAGATCGAGAACCTGCCCCGTTTTGAGGTCACTTCCGCTGATCTGAGCAACGGTGTTTGGGCAAAGCAGATCGGCAAAAACCACGGCAATCTGTCGCCGGCACTTTCCTGGGAAGCTCCCTTTGAAGGCTGCTCCAATTACGTGATCCTGATGATCGATGAAAGCGCGGACAACTGGCTGCATTGGTGTGTATCGGATAGTAAGAACTCTGTATCCAGCGGAGAGTACTCCGCCGATCCGTATACCTATGTGGGGCCCTATCCGCCTTCGGGAACCCACACCTATACGGTATATGTCTTTGCACTGAAAAGTCCCTCTTCTCCCGGCACTGCTTCCCTGAATGAACCGGGACTTGACATGACGGATCTGCTTCGGGAACTCAACTCTTCCGTTATTGTGGAATATAATAACATCGCTGCCGTCGGTACCGTATCCGGCACCTATTCGTCTGATTAAGAAAGGAACTCCTCTTCATGACCCGTAGAAAAACTTATTTAGATTTCCTGCGCATCGTTGCCATTCTGATGGTGCTCTTCAATCACCGCCTGGCTTACTATTGCATCGAGACCACCACCCAGGTGGATCTGAGCTATCTTGTTAAGGCGCTGATCTCCGTTACATCCAAATGCGCGGCGCCCTTCTTTTTCATGATCTCCGGCGCCCTGCTCCTTGGCAGGGAGGAGCCTTTTATCAAAACGCTGAAACATCGTATCCTGCGTATTCTGATCGTAATGCTGATCTGCGCCATCGGTTTCATCATCGCCTTTAACGAACCCGGCGATTTCAAGGTTAAGCTGAACTGGTATTTTTACGCCTATATCGGTTTTTTACTAATGATGCCTTTCCTGGGGCTTATCGCCCGCAATGCCAAAAAGGAGCAGATCTATCTGTACCTTGCCATCGCCTTTACGATCTATTCCTCCTACGGCGTTATGTGGCATTTTTGGGGAAAGACCAAGGAGATCAACAAGCTCTTTTTACATCTGTTCATTACAAGCTGGCCCAGTGACTGCTGGCTGATCATCTTTACCCTCAGCGGATATTTTTTATCCCATCTTACGGAAAAAGGGTTCAGCAAAAAAGAAGAGAACCGGCTGGGTCTCATCATGGGGATCCTCAGTCTGCTCTCTTTAGTATTTGGTATCATCGGGGTGATCGCCGCCGTCAGAACGGGGGATTCCCAAAGGGTGGAACGGATGCGACAGTATGCTATCTACGCCCCCGCCTGCTTTTTATTCTGGGCCTGCAAAAAGCTGTTTGACAAATACGGGGAGAAGATCCCCGAAAAAGTTCACTCCGTCATTACCGGCCTGGGTGCCACCACCTTCGGTATCTTCATTCTGGAAAACCAGACGACCCTGTCTCTGAAGATCTACGGCTGGCTGGATGATCACACCACGGCCTTTCTCGGTCCTTATCTTCCCAGCATCGTATCGATCCTCGTTGAGTTTGCGGTATATGCGCTGATCGTGTTTATCCTGCGACTCATTCCTCCGATCCGGAAGCTGCTATAGCTCTGAGCCTTTTCTCTTCCCGTTCCGAAAGGATGATCCAGAGAAGAGCCAATACCATGACGTTGAGTATCATGGGCATCGGCAGAGAGCCGAGATCATCCCGGCTGTCATAGACGAAGGTCAGGGGATAGGTGGGCAGGTATTTTCCAAAGTCAAAATAGGTGGCGATGTCCGGCATCAGCATGATGGTTGCAATCATGGATACGGCGGAGATCACCGGGTTTGGCATAAGCTCTGAGAGCAGCAGGGTATAGGCCACGATCACAAACATATTCCATCCGTGGACCAGACCGTTTGCCAGCGCATGTCCGAAGACCATGTTTCTTTCCATGAAGCTTCCCGCCAGAATGAAATAAAGCAGATATCCGGCAAACACGCTGCATCCCGCAAAGCCTCCGTATACAAGGATCTTGCTCAGGATGAGCTCTCTTACATCATATCCCTGCTGAAGCGGCAGGATCCATTTGCCGCCTTCCTCCTCCCGGGGCAGGATGCCGTGGATCACTATGATCACGATGAGGGAAAAGAACACGCCCACATAATAGGAATAGATCCCGATGTTTTCCCGCAGCATTTTCGGATACAGCTCGCTTACCAGCTCCTCCAGGTTTTCGATGTTAAAGCCGGGAAGCTGGGCCCACAGCTGCTCGGGAATATCGGAAAAGACGAAGGTGAAGCCCATGATCATAAGTCCGATCCCGGCCATCAGGCACAGGAAAAGTGCCAGCCTTCCGCATCTTAAACATTCTCTTGCATCTTTTTTCATACAGCAAAGAAGGTTCTGATTCATACGCACACCTCCGCAAAAACTTCATCCAGACTGGGGCAGGTGCTGCGGATGGAGACCACCGGCTGCTCCAGGAGGGAAAGCCCCTTCAGGATCTGTTGCTGACTTTCTATCCTGTTTTGTTCATCGATGAGCACCTTGATGGTGAAGGGATCGATCTTGTAGATGGGCTTGATATACTGTGAGAGCAGCTTCAGATCCGGCTCCTGTTCAAACTGCAGGATCATGCCGGAGGCGGTTTTCCGGCTCTCCTTCAGATCAACTTCTCTTACGATCACGCCTCCGTGGAGGAAGCCGGCTTTATCGCAGATGCTGTCCATGTCCGCCAGGATATGGGTGGAGAGGATGATGGTCCGTCCTTCCTTTTTCAGATTCTGAAGAATGGTCCGTACCTCGGCTCTGCCCGCCGGATCAAGGGCGCTGGTGGGCTCGTCCAGCAGCAGGATCTTCGGATCCGATACAAGGACTGCAGCGATCCCCAGGCGCTGCCGCATACCACGGGACATGGTTTTGATGCGAAGGTTCGGCTTCAGGGACACGGTTTCCAGAAGCTTGTTCCTGCGGATGGGATTCTTATCCTGCAGAAGGAAATCCAGGTATTCATCCGTGGTAAGATACTCATAGAAACCCGGCAGATCCGGCAGGTATCCCACGCTGCCCTCTGCGACATCTGTATATTCCACACTTCCCCCATCTGCCGGCAGAAGCTGTGTCATGATCTTCATCAGAGTGGTTTTTCCGGCGCCGTTCTTGCCGATGAGTCCGTAGATGGTACCCGGCTCCACCTCAAAACTGACACCCTTAAGAACCTTCGTTCCGCCGAAGGCTTTCTGAATGTTCTGTACGCGGATCATAGAGATTCTCCTTGTAAATATATGCTCGGTTTCTTCCGTGCAAGCACGGCGAAACTTCACATATTCTTATATCTACTGTGAATAGTAACATGAATAATCATAGTATAACACACAACTCCGCCGGTTTGAATAATCGGCGGAGTTGTGATAAGGTTTCGATTAGGGCTATAGATTTATTCTTCTGCGAAGATCCGGTCCTTGTGGGGCTGCAGAACCTTGTGAAGGATCAGTCCCAGCACACCGCAGGAAATGACCTCACCGATGCCCACAGTCAGCATCAGATAAGGAATGCCGTCGGTCATCCCGTACACATACTTCAATACAAAGGGGATGATGAGGGTATTGGCAAGAATGGGCGGCAGCGGCTGAAGGATGGGCTTGGCTGAGCGGAGCAGATAGGTTCCCACCGCACCGATCAGGGTTGCCAGTGATCCGAAGACGATATCCCAAAGGGCACAGCCGGTCAGAGTGTTGGACAGAACGCAGCCGACAAAGAGTCCGGGAATGGCCGCCGGCGAAAAGGCCGGAAGGATGGTCAGGGCTTCGGAGATCCGTACCTGGATGGCGCCGTTTGCAAGGCCCAGTAAATTTACCAGGTATGTCAGAACGACATAGAGGGCTGCGATCATCGCCGCCCGGGTGATGAATAAGATCTTTGTGTGTTTCATATTGTATTCTCCTTTAGTTTTGTTTTAGGTCAGGAAGGTCTCGAACTGACCACGGTTGAAACGCGCAAGAGTTACTCTAACATAAGAGAGTTTTAAAAGCAAGGAAAAAGTTTGAAAAAAATGCCGGCAGAAAAAAAGGAAAAGTTTGCATATGTTTACATTCTCCGCTGTGAGGGTGAGACACTCTATACCGGGATCACCACCGATGTGATGCGAAGATATGAGGAACATGTCAGCGGCAAGGGGGCCAGATATACCCGTGCCCATAAACCGCTTCATATCGCAGCGGTTTTCAGGGTGGAAGATCTGAAGATCGCAGCCAGGTTTGAGTATGCCATCAAGCATCTGAAAAAGGAAGAAAAGGAACTGCTCCTTCGCGAGCCGGAAAGGCTGCCGGATCTTGTTCCGAAACTGTCCGAATGCAAGGCGGTTTATGATTGTAATTTGGTACAAAAGAGTGTAAAGTAGAAGTGTATAACCGTTCTTCGGAAAGGATACAGTTTTATGAAAGAGAAGAAGAATTCCACGTCAAGCAGGCGCAGTATCCGGATGATACTGATCAGTATCGCGGTCGTTCCGGTTGTGCTGCTGGGCGTGATATTAACCATCAGTAACCTTCGGAATCTTCGTATGAGCATGGAGGTCAAGACCTCCGATTCCCTGGATATCGCAGCCAATTCCCTATACAACACCTATTCCATGATCTCGCCCGGAGATTATGAGATGAAGGGCGATATCCTGTATAAGGGAGACCTTCGGCTGACCGGGAATTTTGAAGTAGTGGATGCACTGAAGGAATCCTATAAGCTGGACCTGAGTCTGTACTACGGGGACACCAGGATCCTGACCACCATTCTGGATGAGAACGGCAGCCGCGCCATAGGCTCCCGGGCTTCCGAGGAAGTGAAACACTGGGTACTGAAATCCAACAAGGAATATTTTTCCAAGAATGTTGTGATCGGGTCAAGACGGTATTACGGATTCTATGTTCCCATGCTCAACCGGGACGGAAGCGTAGTTGGAATGGCTTTCGCGGGAATCCCGGCCTCGGCAGTCAGCCGCAGCTGGAACGCCGGAATGGTCAAGTCCATCATCATCTCCGTGGTGGCACTGCTGATCACCCTGCTCCTCTGTCTGACACTGAACCGCCAGATCACCAATGCCCTTACCGCTATCCAGAAATACCTGGGAGGGTTAGCAAGCGGTAACTTCGATATGAAGATGCCCATCAACGTCAGAAACAGACAAGACGAGATCGGCGATATGGGCCGGTACGCCATTGAGGTGTGCAACGAGCTTGAGCTGAAGATCACTACGGATCCGCTGACGGGACTTTTGAACAGACGTGCCTGCAACGCAAAGCTCCAGAAGATTCTGGATCACTGTAATAAGGATGAGACGGCAAGAGCTACCGTTTGTATCGGAGATATCGATTTCTTCAAACGGGTCAACGATACCTACGGACATGAATGTGGAGATATCGTGCTTAAGAAGGTCTCCGAGATCCTTAAAAAGGAGATGAACGGTGAGGGGATCGTTGCCAGATGGGGCGGCGAGGAATTCCTGGTGGTATTCCCCATGCATGTAGATGATGTGATACCCAAGCTGAACGAGATCCTGTGGAAGATCAGAAGCTTTAAGTTCAACTACGATGGCTATGATCCCTTTAATGTGACCATGACCTTCGGCGTGAACGGCAGGGTTTGGGATATGTCCATGGATGAGGTGATCAAGGAGGCAGACCGTTGCCTGTATGACGGTAAGGAAACGGGACGTAACCGCATTGTGGTGTTTGACGGAAGAGTGGTATTGTCGGATGGCACCGTGACCACCATGAAGCAGGAAACAGAGCAGGAAACAGAGAAGATCAAGCAGGCAATGCAATCATGAGGTAAGATATGATCAAAGGGGATTATTTCAAACAGTTTCCAAAGGCACAGCAGCAGTTTATCTTCTTCCTGGAGAGGATATCAAAGATCCCGGTGAGGGAAGAGGCACTGCTTTCCCAGATGGGGGATGCGCTTCTTTTGGTATGTCCCGAGATCGGGATCAGTAAGGTAGAGGTTGTAATGGAAGGACCGTCCAACCTGGTTTATCCGGAGGGGGTTACCGGAAGAAAGCTTCTTTTTTCCTATGGCGTGGCGGATCTGTTTAACCCGCTTACCAAGCGCTTTACAACGGAAGAAGGCGGGAGCGTTGAATTCGAGATCTTCTGGAGACGGGGCAACAAGGAGTCGGAAGAGAAGATATTCTGGGCACTTCTGATCATGGAGACCCTTTTCCTGTTTATGGGAAGAGCCAGGATCTCCACCATGCTGAATCTGTCCATGCGGACCGATCATCCCACGGGTCTGCCCAATGTGGGGTTCTTTTTCCAGAAGATCGAGGAGCTGGTAGCCCGGGGCAGGACCATAGATTATGCGGCCATTTTTTTCAATGTAAGAAACTTCAAGTATATCAATACCCTTGTGAATTATCCCGACGGCGATGCCGTGATGCGTCAGTATGCCGTTAAGGCCAAGGCGCTGCTGGAGCCGGAAGAAGTGATCGCCAGACTGGGCGGTGACAATTATGTTGTGTTGGTTCATAAGAAGCATCTGGAGGAATATCTGGACGGACTGGATGCCATCGTTGTCAGCGTGGCAACGCCCTCCGGCGTGAAGAACATCAATCTTCAGGCGCGGTGCGGTATCTATCTCATCGACAGACCGGTACGTTCCCCCGGTGAGATCATGCTTCCCATCTCCATCGCCCAGCAGGTGGCAAGAGAGAGCGGTAACTTAAACCGCGTATATTATGACAGAAACATGTCCAAGGAGGTCCTGGAGGAAAAAAAGATCGCCCTGGATTTCGGCAAGGGCCTGGAAGAGGGTCAGTTCCATGCGTATTATCAGCCTAAGGTGATGCTTGAGAACGGAAGGCTCTGCGGTGCGGAAGCACTGGCCCGCTGGGAGGTTAAAGGACAGGTCCGTATGCCGGATGACTTCATTCCCATTATCGAAAAGGACGGCAGTGTCTGCAAGTTGGATTTCGAGATCCTGCGCCAGACCTGTGAGATGATCGCTTCCTGGAAGCAGAAGGGATGGACGCCCTTCCCTATTTCCGTAAACATGTCCCGCTGGCATCTTCGGGAGAGCGATTTCGTAGATCAGGTATATCAGATCGTAAGCGAATGCGGTATCGAACCGAAATGGATCGAGATTGAGATCACCGAAACGCTGGACTATGAAGAGTACCAGACCATGATCAACGTTCTCAACAAGCTGAAGGAAAAGGGTTTTTTAACCTCCATCGACGATTTCGGCAGCGGTTATTCCTCGCTGACGATGCTGCATAAGATGGATGTGGATATCATCAAGCTGGATCAGGGCTTTTTGTGGGATGAAGGCCCCAAGCGTGATATCCTGATCCGAAACATTATCCGTCTGGCAAAAGAGCTGGGGATCAAGGTTCTGGCTGAGGGCGTGGAAACCACCGCCCACAGGGATTTCCTGATCCAGAACGACTGCGATATGGCCCAGGGCTTCTTGTATGCGATGCCTCTTCGCAGAGACGAATTTGAAAAAAGGGCCTTTTCATAAGGATGGTCGCGTAGTATGATCTTTCATTCGGTAGCATATCTTGTATTTTTCCCTGCGGTGGTGATCCTGTATTTTATCCTGCCGCAGAAGGTGCGCAATTACTGGCTGCTTGCAGCCAGCTTTGTGTTTTATATGAATTGGAACGCAGCCTACGGGCTGCTTCTGCTTGCCAGCATCCTGATCACCTATGGTGCGGCGCTTCTGATGGAAAAAGCCGAAAGCCGGAACGTAAGGCTTGCTCTGATGTGGGGTGGCCTCATCCTGAATCTGGGAATGCTCATCTGGTTTAAGTATACGGGATTTCTGATCCACAATCTGAATGCGTTAAAGCTCTTCGGATCACCCATCCCGGTGCCGGATATCCTGCTTCCTGTCGGGATCTCTTTTTTTGTGTTCCAGGCTTTGGGATATATGCTGGATGTCTATCGGGGAAAAGTGAAGGCCGAACACCATCTGGGAAAATACGCTCTGTTTGTTTCCTTCTTCCCCCAGCTGGTGGCTGGGCCCATTGAACGGAGCACCAACCTGTTGCCCCAGTTCGATGAGAAGCATGAATTTGATACGGACAGAGTCAGAGAAGGTCTGTTGATGATGCTCTGGGGCCTGTTCATGAAGATTGTCATCGCGGACAGGCTGGCTGTGATCGTGGACAGGATCTTTGAGGGATATCTGGAATACACCGGAGCGGAACTCTTTCTGGCCGTTCTTTTGTTCACGGTGCAGATCTACTGTGACTTCGGCGGCTATTCCTATATTGCCATCGGAAGCGCCAGGGTCCTGGGCTTTAAGCTGATGGACAACTTCCGGTATCCTTATCTTTCCCGGAGCATCCATGAATTCTGGAAACGCTGGCACATTTCCCTAACCGGGTGGTTTACGGACTATCTGTATATCCCTCTGGGGGGTAATCGGGGCGGCAAGCTGAAAAAATACAGGAACACCCTGATCGTATTCCTCATCAGCGGTCTCTGGCACGGAGCCAACTGGACCTATGTGCTGTGGGGCTTTATCAATGGTATCTACATGGTGGCGGAGGAGGCTCTTGAGCCTGTACGCAGCAGGGTACTTTCCTTCTTTAAGGCAGACAGGGACAGGTTTTCCTATCGCTTTTTTGCAGGGATCGGAACCTTTCTTCTGGTCTCCTTTTCCTTCCTGTTCTTCCGGGCTGCAAGCCTTGGGGAGGCAGTGGGGATCCTTCGTCAGATGAAGGCAAGACCGGGCTTTCTGAATCTGCTGGATGAATCCTGGAGTCGTCTTGCCGAAGCAGGACAGATGGAGTATCATGAGGGGGTCGCCCTTTTACTGGCTGTGATACTTTTGCTTGTGGTGGATCTGTTCCTTTCGAAGAAAAAAGACATTCCGAAGTGGTTCTTTGCACAGGGCAAGCCCTTCAGGTGGCTGGTCTACCTGGGCCTGCTTTTCTGGATCATCCTCTTCGGGGTTTACGGACACGAATATACCCAGACTGCGTTTATATACTTTCAGTTTTAGAGGAAAGCGTTCTTCATGCAAGTGCATTCTCATGCTTGCATGAAAGAATGCACTTGTACGAGAGAATCGAGGATTAATGAGCAAAAAAGGGACGCGAGCGAAGCTGCGGAGAAATCCGGCTCAGAACCAACAGGGCTTAATTGTATTATGAAAAAACTCCAATTCACCCTCAACTGCATAGCGATGCTTGCGATCCTTGCCCTGTTCTGCTTCGGGATCGTTATGCCCCAGTATGAGGGGGATTATCAGGCGGCCATGATCGACAAGGCAGAGCGTCTTAAGAGTATCGAAGGCGAGAAGATCGTCCTGATCGGGGATTCCAACCTTCCCTTCGGCATCGATTCGGGGACGCTGGAACAAAAGCTCGGTAAGCCCGTGGTCAATATGGGTATGCATGGCGGAACCGGGGATGTGTTTAACGAACAGGCGGCACTTTTGAATGTGCATGAAGGCGATCTGTATATTGTCTGCCCGAGCCGTTATGATGAGGAGGATAAGCTGACCAATCCCCATCTTTGCTGGATCACCATAGAGAATCATTTTTCCCTCTACCCCCTGATCCGAGCAAAGGACTGGCCGGATATGATCGCAGCCTATCCTACCTATCTTGGCAAATGCGCAAAGCTCTGGCGCACGGGAACCGGGAATTCCGAGATGACCAACAGCTACCGCAGAAGTGCTTTTAACGAATACGGTGACAACTATTATCCGCGGCCTGCCTCGGAGGAGAACATCGATTTTTCCTATGTGACCATCAGTCCCATCAGCGATGCGACGGTGGAGAGACTGAACAGTCTGTATGACAAGCTGCAGGCAAAGGGCGCCGATATGGTGATTGCGGCCTATCCCATCGCCCTGTGTGAAGGCGTGCCGGATGAGGCACAGTATGCGGCATTTGAGCAGGAACTTCGGGATAAACTGAAAGCGGAGGTGATCTCCGACTTTAACAGTTATCGATATGATGTATCATATTTTTACGACACACATCTGCATCTGACGGATGAAGGGGTGGCGGTAAGGACTTCGCAGCTTGCCGCGGATGTGGAGAAATACAGGGAGGAAAACCAATGATATCGGAACATTTCAAAAACATGCTGGGACAAAAATCGGTGATCAGGAGCATGAATGCTAAAGCATTCGAGCAGGGAGAGAAGATCGGCCATGAGAACATTTTTAACTTCAGTCTCGGAAACCCTTCCGTGCCGGCACCGGCATGTGTGAACGAGACCATGGTGAAGCTCATCGGGGAAACGGATCCCATGCAGCTTCATGGCTACAGCGAAAGCCACGGCATCCTTGAGGTGCGCGCTGCGGTAGCAGCCTACCTTGAAAAAACCTACCATCTGCCCTACAAGGCAGATCATGTATTCATGGCTTCCGGAGCGGCAGGTGCCCTGGCACATGCATTCCGTGCGGTTGTATGCCCCGGAGAGGAGATCATCACCTTTGCACCTTATTTCCCGGAGTACGGCCCTTATGTACATGAGACGGGTGCGATCCTTCGGGTGGTGCCTGCGGATACCGAAAGCTTCCAGATCAACTTCGAAGCCTTTGAAGAGATACTGAATGAAAAGACGGCGGCGATCCTGATCAATTCGCCCAACAATCCTTCCGGCATCGTTTATTCCACAGCGACGATCCAAAAGCTGGCGGACATTTTATACGCAGCGCAGAAAAAGTTCGGCCATGAGATCTATATCATTTCGGATGAGCCCTATCGGGAGATCGTATTTACCGGAGTGGATGCACCCTGCATTTCCTCTTTTTATGACAATACGCTGATGTGCTATTCCTTCAGTAAATCCATTTCCCTGCCCGGTGAACGTATCGGGTATGTGGCAGTGAATCCCGCATGCAAGGATGCAGAGCTCATCATCCATATGTGTACGCAGATCTCCCGTGGGATCGGACACAACTGCCCTGCATCACTTATCCAGCTGACTGTGGCAGAGGTTCTGGGCCAGACGGCGGATCTTTCGGTATATGAGAAAAACTCCGATATCCTGTATCGTGAGCTTACGAGAATGGGCTTTTCCATCGTAAAGCCCGGTGGCACCTTCTATATGTTCCCGAAGGCACCCATCGAGGATGCAGGAGAGTTCTGCAACAAAGCGCTGGAGTATGGTCTGGTCATCGTGCCGGGCGATTCCTTTGCCTGCAAGGGATACTTCAGGATCGCATACTGCGTACCCACCGAGACGGTGGAGCGCTCGATCCCGCAGTTTGAAAAGTTAGCAGCCTTTTACGGACTGGGAGGAAAATGATCATGAGGATGATAGAAGCCGGACTGGTGTTGGAAGGCGGAGGCATGAAGGGGATCTATACCTCCGGTGTTTTGGATTTTTTCATGGATAAGGGTCTTGTGTTTTCTTCCTGCTACGGAGTTTCCATGGGTGCCTGTAATCTGTGCAGTTATATTTCCGGACAGCGGGGAAGAGCAAAAGCGGTGACACTGGATTATCTGGATGATCCGAACTACTGCGGCATCCGTCCGCTTTTGAAAACCGGCGATCTGTTCAATGTGAAGATGGCCTATACTGATATCCCCATGGTACTCAATCCCTTTGATTTTGAAGCGGCGGAAAAATATCCGGGAAAAGCCTATGCAGTTATGACGGATGTGGAAACAGGGAAGGCTGTCTATGCACCTATCAATGATCTGAAGAATTCCATGAACGTGGTACGGGCTTCCGCGTCCATGCCTCTGGTATCGAGGATGGTGGAGATCGACGGACATAAGTATCTGGACGGAGGGATCGCCGACTGTATTCCGATCCGCCAGTCCATCCTGGACGGAAATAAAAAGAACGTTGTGATCATGACCAAGGAAGTGGGATACATCAGAAAGCCCTTCAATCTCCTTGCTGCCGCAAAGCTGCGGTATCGGAAATATCCCGCCATGATCCGGGATCTGAAACTGCGTCACATTCGTTATAATAAGGTGGTTAAGTATCTGGAGAGAGAGCATGAGAAAGGCAACCTTTTCCTGATCCGTCCCCAGGTGCCTTCCGAGGTGGCAAGGATCGAAAAAGACAGGGAGAAACTGACGGCATTGTATGAGCAGGGATATGCGGAAGCGCAAAACTGCTACGAAGATCTGATGCGTTATCTGGAAAAATGAGGAATTAGCAAATGCAAACTTTTTTAGATGTACTAAAAGCAATCTTGTTCGGTATCGTGGAGGGGATCACAGAGTGGCTGCCCATCAGTTCGACGGGGCATATGATCATTCTGGATGAATTCGTGAAGCTTCACGTAAGAGAAGAATTCTGGAATCTGTTTCTGGTGGTGATCCAGTTGGGGGCCATCATAGCAGTGGTGGTTCTTTTCTGGGAAAAGATCTGGCCCTTCGGCCTTACGCAGGAGAACAAACAGGAGGATGATATTTCCGTGGGCAAAGCCTATATCAAAAAAGATATCATGATCCTCTGGGGGAAGATCCTGCTGGCCTGCGTTCCCGCTGCAGTCATAGGGATCCTGTTTGATGACTGGGTGGATGAACATCTTTACAACTTCCCCTGCGTTGCCGCTGCGCTGATCATTTTCGGTATTCTTTTTATCGTGATCGAAAAGAGAAACGAAGGAAAAAAATTCCGCATTCGTTCCATTCAAAAACTGGATTATATCGCCGTACTTTTGATCGGTGTTTTTCAAGTGCTTGCGGCAGTCTTTCCGGGAACTTCCAGATCAGGTGCGACCATCATCGGTGCATTGCTTTTGGGTGTGTCCAGAAACGTTGCTGCGGAGTTCACTTTTTACCTTGCCATTCCGGTGATGCTGGGTGCAAGTGCACTGAAGGCTTTAAAGTTTGTTTCAGCAGGTCTGTCCTTTAACACAAGTGAAGCAGTGTTACTTTTTGTGGGGTGTGTTGTTGCATATGTGGTATCTGTTTTTGTTATAAAACTGCTTCTTGATTACATTAAAAAACACAACTTTATACCATTCGGAATTTACAGGATCGGACTTGGGTTGTTACTATTACTGTATTTTTTTATAAAACAATAATTGCTTTTGTACAACTTTAATAAAAGTAGCAAATATTCCCAAAAAATCGTCGAAAAATTTGACAGATGCCCTATTTTGCGATATAGTTGACACGTATAATAAAAGTAAGCTATTGTTAACCTTATTTATTTTAATAGTGTGAAAGGAGTAACACCATGGCAGAAGAGAAGAAAGTTGTAGCAGCTGTAACACCTGCTGCAAAAGCAGTTGCAGCCAAAGCAGCACCTGCAAAGGCTGAAGAGAAGAAGCCCGTTGAAGCAGCTAAGGAAGTAAAGCCCGTTGCTAAGAAGGCGGCAGCTAAGAAGCCTGCAGCAAAGAAAGCAGCAGCTAAGCCCGCAGCTAAGAAGGCAGCAGCTAAGCCTGCAGCAAAGAAAGCAGCAGCTAAGCCCGCAGCAAAGAAAGCAGCAGCTAAGCCCGCAGCTAAGAAGGCAGCAGCTAAGCCCGCAGCAAAGAAAGCAGCAGCTAAGCCCGCAGCTAAGAAGACTGCAACCAAGGCAGCTATCAAGGCAACTGTTAATTATCAGTTCGCTAACCAGGACTACAAGGAAGAGGATTTCGTAAAGATCGCTAAGGATGTATGGAAATACGATCTCGGCAAGAAGCCCGGCGAGTTCAAGACTGTTGAGCTCTATGTTAAGCCCGAAGAGAACACTGTATACTATGTGATCAACGGCGAAGTTACCGGCGACTTCAAGATCTGATAAGAAAGAACATCGGATGACTGGATCGGATACCCGCAAGGGTGTCCGATCTTTTTTTGCTTTAGCGGTTGACAAGGGAGATCGGTAGTGCTATCTTAGGTGTTGGAGATATTAGCACTCGAATGAGTTGAGTGCTAATAACGAAAAAGGGGGTGAGCCGGTTGGAACTGGATGAGAGAAAACTGAAGATCTTACAGGCGGTGGTGCGTAACTATCTTGAGACCGGTGAACCTGTGGGCAGCAGAACGATCTCCAAATATACGGATCTGAATTTAAGTTCCGCTACGATCCGGAATGAGATGGCGGATCTGGAAGAACTGGGATACATCCTGCAGCCGCATACCTCCGCCGGAAGGATCCCTTCCGACAAAGGATACAGGTTATATGTGGATCACATGATGGCCGAGAAGGAGAAGGAGGTTCAGGAGATCAAGGAGATGCTCCTGAAGAAAGAGGAGAAGATGGATCAGCTCCTCAAGCAGACCGCCAGACTCCTTGCCAACGATACCAACTACGCCGCTATGGTTTCGGCACCCATGGTCCGAGGCAACAAGGTGAAGTTCGTACAGCTTTCGAGAGTGGATGAGACCCAGCTGGTAGCGGTAGTGGTAGCGGAAGGAAATCTGATCCGCAACAATATGATCTCGGTAAGCAGACCCGTTGATGATGAGACGCTTTTGAAACTGAACATTTTGCTCAATACTTCTTTGAACGGCTTGTCCTTAAGCGAGATCAATCTGGGGATGATCGCCAATCTGAAGGCCCAGGCGGGAGCCCATGAAGCCATCGTCAGCGAAGTGATCGATGCGGTGGCAGCAACCATCGGAGAAGAGGAGGATCTGGAGATCTACACCTCCGGAGCAAAGAACATCTTCAAGTATCCGGAGCTTTCCGATAACCAGAAGGCCAGCGAGATCATCAATGCCTTTGAGGAAAAGAACACCCTCCACTCTCTGGTGCATCAGACGCTGACCAATGAAGAGAGCACCGGCATTCAGGTTTACATTGGTGATGAGTCACCGGTTTCCACCATGAAGGATTGCAGCGTGGTAACCGCAACCTATGATCTGGGTGAAGGCATGAAAGGAACCATCGGTATCATCGGTCCGAAGAGAATGGATTATGAGAAGGTGGTGGATACGATGAAGAGTATCATGAAGCAGCTGGATCAGGTATATAAATAGAAACAGATGAAAGAAAGGAATGATCAGAATGGATGATGTGACCAAGGAAGAGATCATTAAGGAAGCCATCGAAAACGCCAGGAAGGAAAAGAAGGATAAACCCTCAGGCGGCAAAGCAAAGAAGGCTGATAAGGCAGAAGAGAGTAAGGCGGAGAAAACCGTAAAAGAAGAGGCGGAAGATACGGCAACTGAAGAAGCGGTTGAAGCCACCGAAGAAGCAGCCGAAGAAGAAAAGGCGGAGGCTTCCGGCGAGGAAACTTCACAGAAGGAAGAAAAGAAAGGCCTCTTTAAAAAGAAGGACAACAAGGATAAGGAACGGATCGAAGAGCTGGAGGACAAAGTCAAAAGACAGTTGGCAGAATTCGAGAACTTCCGTAACCGGACGGAAAAAGAGAAAGCCCAGATGTATGACATGGGAGCCAAGAACGTTCTGGAAAAGATTCTTCCCGTCATTGACAACTTTGAAAGAGGACTTGCCACCGTTCCCGAGGAAGATGCGGGGGGCGCTTTTGCGGAAGGCATGAACATGATCTACAAACAGCTGATCGCAGAGATGGAGAAGCTGGGAGTAGAGCCCATTGAAGCAGTGGGAAAAGAGTTTGATCCCAATCTTCACAATGCGGTGATGCAGGTGGAGAGCGAAGAGTATGAAAGCGGTTTTGTAGCCCAAGAGATGCAGAAGGGTTACAAGTATCATGACAGCGTGCTCCGGCACAGCATGGTAGCCGTGGTGCCCTAAGTTTTATCCGAGATAATATCGGTTAGCATACAGCAACTAATTTGAACAAAAGAAACGAAACGGAGATGTCTCCGAAAAAAGGAGGAAACGATCATGAGTAAGATTATCGGAATTGACCTTGGAACAACTAACAGTTGCGTGGCAGTTATGGAGGGTGGTAAGCCTACGGTCATCGCCAATACGGAGGGTGCAAGAACCACTCCTTCCATCGTGGCTTTTACCAAGAACGGTGAGAGACTGGTAGGTGAGCCTGCTAAGCGTCAGGCAGTTACCAATGCGGATAACACCGTAGCATCCATCAAGAGAGATATGGGTACGGACAGAGGACGTACCATCGACGGAAAGAAGTATTCTCCCCAGCAGATCTCGGCTATGATCCTGCAGAAGCTGAAAGCGGATGCAGAGAGCTATCTGGGTGAGAAGGTTACCCAGGCTGTTATTACGGTTCCCGCTTATTTCAATGATGCACAGCGTCAGGCAACCAAGGATGCAGGTAAGATTGCAGGTCTTGAGGTAGAACGTATCATCAACGAGCCTACCGCAGCAGCTCTCGCATACGGTCTTGACAATGAGAAAGAACAGAAGATCATGGTTTATGATCTGGGCGGCGGTACCTTTGATGTATCCATCATCGAGATCGGTGACGGCGTTATCGAAGTATTGGCCACCAACGGCGATACCCACCTGGGTGGTGATGACTTCGATCAGAAGATCATCGACTGGATGGTAGCTGAGTTTAAGAATGCCAACGGTGTGGATCTTTCCCAGGATAAGATGGCACTGCAGAGATTGAAAGAGGCAGCTGAGAAGGCTAAAAAAGAGCTTTCCAGTGCTACGACCACCAACATCAACCTGCCTTTCATCAGCATGAACGCAAACGGTCCTCTTCACTTTGACATGAACCTGACCAGAGCCAAGTTCGATGAGCTGACCTCTGATCTGGTTGAGCGTACTGCAGTTCCGGTACAGAACGCAATGAGAGATGCAGGCCTTACCAATGCGGATCTGGGCCAGGTACTTCTGGTAGGCGGTTCCACCCGTGTTCCTGCCGTACAGGAGAAGGTAAAACAGCTGACCGGCAAGGAGCCTTCCAAGAGTCTGAACCCGGATGAGTGCGTGGCTCTGGGTGCTTCCGTACAGGGCGGTAAGCTTTCCGGTGAAGCAGGAACCAACGACATCCTTCTTCTGGATGTAACACCTCTTTCCCTGGCCATCGAGACCATGGGTGGCGTAGCAACCAGACTGATCGAGAGAAATACCACCATCCCTACCAAGAAGAGCCAGATCTTCTCTACGGCTGCCGATAATCAGAGTGCCGTTGATATCAACGTAGTACAGGGTGAGAGACAGTTTGCAAAGGACAACAAATCTCTCGGACAGTTCAGACTGGACGGTATCGCTCCCGCTCCCAGAGGCATCCCTCAGATCGAGGTTACCTTCGATATCGATGCCAACGGTATCGTAAATGTATCCGCCAAGGATCTGGGTACCGGCAAGGAGCAGCACATCACCATTACAGCAGGCTCCAACATGTCTGATGAAGATATCGACAAGGCAGTTAA
>JAILKJ010000006.1 GCA_024693845.1 Lachnospiraceae bacterium | reverse complement strand
CTCATAGGCCTGTTTCAGATCACCGCTGCCGAAAGGCGCCATGTACACTCTGTTATCTTCATCACAAAGATGGGACCGCAGCACATACAGAAAGCCGGAGGGCGGCAGCGTAGACTGGAATCCGAATACCTGAGAGAGTGCATAAGACAGACAGAGAAAAGTAAACTCTCCTTCGTACAGATACGAGGGAGAGTTTTTTGATTTTCATATCGGGCAGGTTTGCCGGAGGATCTCGTCTCAGATACTCAGCGCGGAAACGATCTCGGCCGTCATCTTGGGTTTGTTCATGGAATAGATGTGAACGCCGTCCACACCGCCGTCGATCAGATCCTGCATCTGGCGGATGGCGTAGTCGATACCGGCTTTGCGCATATCCTCCGGGGTTTCGCCGTAGCGGGCCACCAGATCGGAAAAGGCCTTGGGAATGGAAGTTCCCGAAAGGGAGATGGTGGTAGCCACCTGCTTTGCCGAGGTGATGGGCATGATGCCCGCATGGATCGGAACGGTGATACCTGCGGCCAGCGCTTTTTCACAGAAGTCATAAAAGACATCGTTGTTCATGAACAGCTGGGTGATCAGCTCCGTTGCACCTGCTTCAACCTTCTCCTTTAAATGCATGAGGTCTGCCCGGGTGGACATGGCTTCAAAATGCTTCTCGGGATAGCAGGCGCCGTACAGGGTAAAGCCGCCCTTTTGCTTCAGATAGGAGACAAGCTGGGAGGCATAGGCAAAATCCCTGCTTTCGAACTGTTCATCGGTCATATCCTTGGGGCGGTCCCCGCGAAGGGCCAGAACATTTGTAACATTAGCGGCCACTAACTCTTCGCAGACCCGGTCGATATCTTCTTTCTTGTTTCCGACGCAGGTCAAATGGGCCAGAGCGGTTATGCCCAGCTTGTTCTGGATGTGATCCGCGATCTGTACCGTCTTCTTGGAACGGCTTCCGCCGGCACCGTAGGTTACGGAGATGAAGGCGGGTTTAAGCTTTGCCAGCTGGTCCATGGTGGCAAAGGCATTCTCAAATTCATCCTCTTTCTTCGGGGGGAAGACCTCGAAGGAGAGGATCGTTTTCTTATCTGACATGTTGATAACCTCATAATGAATATTTATATGGATCGGGTTGCCGGCGTTTTTGCCGCCGGTAAACACCTACACAATAATAGCACAACTATCCGGGAACGGCAAATATGACTGAAAAAGGCGTATGGTCGCATTTGATAAACCTTCGGATTTATGATAAGATATACAAGTGTATGCCCACATTCAAGCGGGATAGTATTTCTGCGGCATAAATATATTACGATATTTAATAGCTGAAGAAATAATTGACGGACCAAATCGAAGCGCAGGCCTGTCAGGAGAGGGAACAATAATAGCATGGAAAAGCTGGATTTTAAACCGGTTTCCCCGGATACGGCAGAAGCGGTTTATCAATATACATCGGCATTCGGCGAAGGATCCTGTCAACATTCACCGGTCAGCATGTTTTCCTATTTTGAAAAGTACGGTGACAGCTTCTGTATCGAAGATGGCTTTCTGTATGTGCTGCGGTCCCATCTTTGTGATGAAGATAACAGAGTGTACATGGCGCCTTTCGGCAGCGGTGATCTGAAACAGGCCTATGAGCGGATCCTTTCGGACGCGCATGCATATGATAAAAAGGCGAAGTTTTACACGCTGACAAAGAAACATGCGGATTTTCTGGAAAAGGAGTTTCCGGGAGTCTTTGAGATCATTTATGACAGAGATCTGGCGGAGTACATCTACAGTGTCAATACCATGCTGGAGTTTCCCGGTAAGGTGCATGCCAGAAGACGTACCGAGATCCGTTCTTTCTGGAGAGACTACGGTGAGCGTGTCACGGTGGAGCTGCTGGACCCCGCGAAAGTCGACGAGGTACTGGCTTTTGCCGAATACTGGATGCGGGAAAATTCCGAAACCCATGATGAAGAAGCCCTGCAGCGGGAGATGACCTGTATCAGACGGCAGATCGACAATTTCGACCGGCTTTCCATCACCGGCACGGTGATCCGGATGGACGGTAAGATCAAAGCCTTCTGCTATGGAACGCCACTGAATGAGGAATACTACGATGTTCTCATTGAAAAAGGGGACAGGCAGCTACCGGGGATCTACCGGGTTTTGCGGCAGGAATCCACGAAGCTGAATCTGGGCGGCTTTTCTTACATTAATTTTGAAGAAGATCTGGGGGTTCCCGGACTGCGCAGGGTGAAGGAATCCTACGGCCCCGCGTTTATGATAGAAAAGTATAAAGTGAGGGAAAAATGAAAAACAAAACAAAAACAATGGCAACATTGGGACTTGTCTTTATCACATTCCTGGCAGCCATTCAGTATGTCTTCCTGAGCAATGTTCCCGACAGTGTTTCATCCTTTGCCTTTGTCTGCATAACCAATGTCATCGGTCTTGTTCTTTTGTTTCTGGCAAGACCAAAGCAGATCCTTGCCATCCGGAAAAAGACCTTAGCCAAGGGCGCCTTTTTTGCAGTGTTGCTGACGGGCTTTAACCTCTTTGTCCTGATCGGCTCCCACAATATGGACTCCGTGGTGGTATCCAGTATTGTCAGCTTGTACTTTGTTTTCATCACGCCGATCCTTCTTTTGCTTCGCAAAAAGGTGAATTTCTTCTCCGGGATCGCAACAGTCATGGCCATCATCGCCCTGGTGCTCATCTTCGGCGGTAATATGGGCGGCGGTTTTTCCTTCGCAAAGGTCATTTATCTGGTGATCGCAGACATCTGCTTTGCAGCCTACGTTGTGAGCGTGTCCATTTTGGGAGAAGGGGAAGAAAGTGCAGGTCTGACATTTGCGCAGATGGCTATTGCATCCGTTTTGTCTCTGATGGGCTGGCTGATCGAGGCGGCCATGGGAAAAGCGGAGTTCTCCATTCCCACGGATATGCGTTTCTGGGTGAGCGCCGTCTTCATCGGCGTGTTCATCCGTGCGGTGTACGGACTTTTGCAGATCAGCTGCCAGAAGCATGTTTCGGCTATTAACGCTTCACTGATCTTTTCTTCGGAGATCATCATGACCATGGTCATGGATCCCATTATGAGCAAGATCCTGGGAACGCCCCATACACCGGCAACCAATTATCAGGTTATCGGTGCAGTGCTGTTGATCATTGCAACGCTCCTGGTGGATGAAACCATCATGTATCATCTGGGATATGAGGACATGGATAAGCCCTCCATATCCAAAAAGATCGTTTTCAATACCATCTCTTTTTCCGTTGGTACGCTGATCCTGTCCACGGCCATCAGCTTTGCGGCTATCTATCTGATCAGGGATTCCGCGGTAAGCGGTTCCAGTCAGCTGGGTAAGGAGGCTTCCGATATCAGTTCCGGCGCCATGATCGATGAGCTGGAGCGCAATATCTCCCGGCAGGTACAGGATAAGGCCAAGCTGGCCCAGGACAAACTGGGTAAGTATTCCGGCTGTGTGGATGTTGCGGCAAGTTATGCAGCTACGCTGATCGCGGATCCCTTTAGCTATCCTCAAAAGCCGGTGGATTTTGCCAGGGAGGAGAACTCCGGCAAATGGACCATGCAGCTTTTGTTTGCATCCAAGGCCATCGATCAGGATTCGAGGCTGGATGAAGTAGAGCTGCTGGGAAATATGGAGGATGTCTTCAGGCCCATCGCCGAGCATCAGGAAAACATCATGTCCATGTATCTATGTACCGAGGATGGCGTGATGATCAGTTATGACAGGTATTCCGAGCTGGGTGCGGGAGAAGAGAACCGATATTACGAATTCCGCGGCTCCAACTGGTATAATCTGGCAAGAAAAAGCAGCGGCGAAAGCCAGTTTACGGATACTTACTGGGACGGCTACGGCAGAGGTCTTACCGTGACCTGCGTAGCACCCTTTTACGGTCCTGACGGAGTATATGCCGGCTGTGTCTGCATGGATATCCTGATGAAGGATCTGAACAATACCATGGTCAGCGACGGTATCGTGGATCCCACCGTAGCCACCATGATCGACGGCAAGGGCGATGTGATCGCCAGCGGAGATCTGGATCCCGACGCACAGGAAACCTTCAACATCTTTGATGAAAACAGAGACAGTGACCTGAAGGACATCGGACAGGAGATCCTGGATAACGAGCAGGGGATCATCGAAACGGGAAAAGGAGAGGAAGCAGCGTATGTAGCTTATTCCACCATAGGATCTACGGGCTGGAAGCTATGCATCAAGAGCCCTGTCTCCACCGTGATCGAGCCGGCTTACGAGATCAAGGACAGTATCAATTCCAATACGGAATCCGTGGTGTCCTCGGTTATGAAGGGAGTTTTGACTGTGGTCCAGAGCTTCCTGGTGATGATAGCGCTGATCCTGTTGATCGTTACGCTATCCACCGGAAAGATGGCCAAGAGGATCTCTGACCCCCTGAAGCGTCTGGAAAATGATGTGAAAAATATCAGCGGAGGAAATCTGGATAACCGTACCCAGGTAAACACGGATGATGAGATCGGAAGCCTGGCCACTTCCTTTAACCAGATGACGGACTCTCTGCAGAAATACATCCATGATCTGACGGAAGCCACCACCAGAGAGCAGAGGATCGCCAGTGAGCTGTCGGTGGCTACCGATATCCAGCTGAGCATGCTGCCCCGGAATTTTGAAGAGTTTAACAGTTCCTACGAGGAGCTTGAGATCTATGCCACCATGACCCCGGCCAAGGAGGTGGGCGGAGACTTTTACGACTTCTTCCCCATTGATGACGATCATATCGCACTGGTGATGGCCGATGTGTCAGGAAAAGGCGTTCCCGCCGCACTGTTCATGGTTCGGGCCAAGACGATCATCAAGAACAGAGTGCTCATGGGCGGCAGCCCTGCCGAAGTTTTGACGGATGCCAATGAGCAGCTGTGCGAAGGAAATGAAGGCGATCTGTTCGTTACGGTATGGCTGGCCATCATCGAGCTGTCCACGGGAAAAGGGATCGCGGCAAATGCCGGCCACGAGCATCCGGCACTACGCCGGGCAGACGGCTGCTTTGAGCTGATCAAATATCCTCATTCGCCGGCGGTTGCCCTGATGGAAGATATGGAGTTTAAGGAGCATGAATTTGAGATCCGTCCCGGCGATATGCTGTTTGTCTATACGGACGGCGTGCCCGAGGCTACCAGCGCCGAGGAAGAGCTGTACGGTGAGGAAAGGACCGTGGCGGCACTGAATAAGGAACAGGATGTTTCGCCCAAGCGACTACTGGAGATCGTCAAAGAAGATATCGATGCCTTTGTAAAAGAGGCGCCGCAGTTTGACGATCTGACCATGTTGAGTTTAAAATTTGAGAACTATACGAAGAAAGCAGGAGGAGAATAAAATGGGAATGACAATGACACAGAAGATCCTTGCAACAGCTGCAGGGCTGGAGAAGGTGGAAGCCGGACAATTGATCGAGGCAAAGCTTTCTCTTGTACTGGGAAACGACATCACCAGTCCCGTGGCCATCAAGGAAATGGACAAAATGAAGACGGAGGGCGTTTTTGACAAGGATAAGATCGCCCTGGTTCCGGATCATTTCGTGCCCAATAAAGATATCAAATCCGCAGAGCACTGCAAATGTGTTCGTGAATTTGCCAAAAAGCATGATATCACCAATTACTTTGAGGTGGGTCAGATGGGTATCGAGCATGCCCTCCTTCCCGAAAAAGGTCTGACGGTGCCCGGCGACGTGATCATCGGCGCAGACTCCCATACCTGTACCTACGGTGCGCTGGGAGCTTTCTCCACCGGCGTAGGCTCCACCGATATGGCGGCCGGTATGGCTACGGGCCAGGCCTGGTTCAAGGTGCCCGGCGCCATTAAGTTCAACCTGGTGGGAAAGCCGGCAGAGCATATCAGCGGTAAGGACGTGATCCTTCACATTATCGGTATGATCGGTGTGGACGGAGCACTTTACAAGTCCATGGAGTTTGTGGGAGAGGGGATTGCCAACCTTTCCATGGATGACCGGTTTACCATTGCTAACATGGCTATTGAAGCCGGCGGCAAGAACGGTATCTTCCCCGTGGATGACAAGACAAAAGCATATCTTGAGGAGCATGCACCGGGCAAGGCATACAAGGTATTTGAGGCAGATGCCGATGCGGTTTACGATGAGGAATACACCATCGACCTTTCCACCCTGGAGTCTACGGTTTCCTTCCCGCATCTTCCTGAGAATACTCACACCATCAGTGAGATCAATGCCATGGATGACATTAAGATCGATCAGGTTGTGATCGGAAGCTGTACCAACGGACGTATCGATGACCTTCGCGGTGCGGCTGCCATCCTGAAGGGAAGACATGTGGCAGAGGGTATGCGTCTCATCGTGATCCCCGCAACCCAGGCCATCTATCTGCAGGCAATGGAAGAGGGGCTTTTGAAGATATTCATAGAAGCCGGCGGAATCGTATCCACCCCTACCTGCGGACCCTGCCTCGGCGGCTACATGGGTATCCTGGCAGAGGGTGAGCGTTGTGTTTCCACCACCAACCGCAACTTTGTAGGACGCATGGGTCACATCACCAGCGAGATCTACCTGGCATCCCCCGCTGTCGCAGCGGCAAGTGCAATTGCAGGTAAGATCGCAGGTGTGGACGCCATCTGAAGGATATGAATTAAGTTGGATATAGTAAGCAGCGGGCTCCGAAGGATACGGATTCGGAACCGATTGTGAACGTAGTGAAGTTGAGGTTCCGGATTCGTATCTGAGGGGACCGATGCGTATGAGTATATAAGAGAGGAAATTAACCATGGAGAATGCAAAAGGAACGGTTTTTAAATACGGAGACAATGTGGATACGGACGTGATCATCCCCGCCCGTTACCTGAATTCATCGGATCCCGCAGAGCTGGCAACCCACTGCATGGAGGATATCGACGATCAGTTTGTGGGTAAGGTTCAGAAGGGGGACATCATCGTAGCCACCAAGAACTTCGGCTGCGGCTCTTCCCGTGAGCATGCACCCATCGCCATCAAGGCCAGCGGAGTAAGCTGCGTCATCGCCGAGACCTTCGCCCGCATTTTTTACAGAAATGCCATCAACATCGGCCTTCCCATCATGGAATGCCCCGAGGCAGCTGCAGGGATCGACGCAGGCGATATCGTGGAAGTGGATTTTGACAACGGTATGATCTATGACAGGACCAAGGGAACGGAGTACAAGGGACAGGCCTTCCCGCCTTTCATGCAGAAGATCATCGCATCCCAGGGACTTGTGAATTACATCAACGAGAACAAATAAAGTTTAAGGGTAAGCCTATGCATGATATCATCCAAAATGAAATGGAACGCACCATCGCCCAGATGGAAGCGGATAGCAGACAGAAGCTGATCATAGACATTCGCACCGAAGAGGAGTATTCAGGCTCCTGTTATCCCGGCGCCGTGAATATTGCAAAAGCCCATCTCGAGGAAGCGGTGGAAGAGGGAGAAGCCTATGTATCCCTTATCCTGGGAGATGCCCTGGAGGAGCTGAGCAAGATCAAGGAAAGCTACGAGCCCGAAGCCAAGGAGACCTATCCCGACAGCGAGCGCGTGGGTGGTCTGATGATGGGCGAGATGCTGATGGACCCCAGAAATGTCCTGTACCTGATGTGCAGGGAAGGCAGCTGCTGTTGGTCACTTGCGGGGAAACTGCGCAAGATGGGATATCATTGCTATTATATCAAGGGCGGCTACATGTCCTATCTGGAAATGGTCACAGACGAGATCTTTGCGGATGAGACCAGGCGCAAAAAGATCCAGATGAAGGCGGAGCATTCCATCATCACCAAGTTTCGCAAGCAGCTCTGGCGGCCTTTCATCAAGGCAATCCAGGACTACGAGCTGATCAAGGACGGCGACAAGATCGCCGTATGCATATCCGGGGGCAAGGATTCCATGCTCATGGCCAAGCTCTTTCAGGAGCTGGAAAAGCACGGCAACAAGAATTTTGAAGTCATCTACCTGGTGATGGATCCCGGTTATAAGGATCTGAACCGCAAGCGGATCGAGGTCAATGCAAAACTTCTTGGTCTGCCGGTTACCATCTTTGAATCACAGATCTTCGAAGCAGTGGATACGGTGGAGGATTCTCCCTGCTATCTGTGCGCACGGATGCGCAGAGGCTATCTGTATTCCAAGGCCAAGGAGCTGGGCTGCAACAAGATCGCCCTGGGTCATCATTTTGACGATGTGATCGAAACCATCCTCATGGGCATGCTTTACGGCGGACAGGTCCAGACCATGATGCCCAAGCTGCACAGCATCCATTTTGAAGGAATGGAGCTTATAAGGCCCCTTTACTACATCCGGGAAGAGGATATCATTCACTGGCGCCAGTACAATAAGCTGTATTTCATTGCCTGCGCCTGCCGCGTAACGGAGAGGGGCGGCGGTGTGGCCATGGATTCCAAGCGGGGCGTGGTCAAGGCGCTGATCCGCGATCTTGCCCAGGATAATGAGTTTGTGGAAAAGAACATCTTCCGCAGTGTGGAGAATGTCAATCTCGCCACCGTGATCTCCTATAAGGATGAAGGCAAAGTGCATCATTTTCTCGATGATTATGATGTAAAGGGAGAGAGCGGCTTTTCGCGGGTGGATAATGATGAATCATGATAAACGAAGGAGCCTTGCGCTCCTTCTTTTGGTGGCTGCGGTGCTGCTGGTGGCACTGATATCCGGCATTTTTCTGTTTCGTGGGAAAAATGCAGCCTCGGCGCTGCCGGCGGATCAGCTGGTGGTGATCATAGAAGCGGAAGGGAAGCAGCTTTACGCCCTGCCTCTTTCGGAGGATATCACCATTCCCGTGATCACGAAGAAGGGGACCAATGAGGTAAAAGTGGAAGCCGGCCGCGTATCTGTTACGGAAGCGGACTGTAAAAATCAGGTCTGTGTGAATACAAAGCCCATCAGCGCTCCGGGGGAGAGCATCATTTGTCTGCCCCACAGGGTGGTGGTTTCCGTGGCTGTAAGGAGCAAAGAGGGAAGCTGAAGAGAGGATAATAGCGTATGAAGAGTTTTCGAGCCAAGATCACGATATTGCTGGTGCTGGTGGTGTTCGGCGGTTCCGTTCTGATGTCATTTTTCAGCTATCAAAGAGCCAAGAGCAGCCTGATGACGCAGCTTCAGAATAACTATTCGGTTGCGGCACAAAAATACGCCCTGGAGCTTACCAGCTGGGTGAACACCAACGCCACGATCATCGATACCATGGCGGCTGAGGTTGCCGTGAACGGTATCACCTACCAGGATTATGATGCTTTTCACAGTTATCTGAAACGCAGCAATGATCTTCTGAATAAAAACGGTTTTGTCTATGATGTCTATTTCACCTATCCTAACAATACCATGGTCTGCGCCTCCGATTTCATAGCGGACGGCACCGTGGATTTCGTCCATGAGAGAGAGTGGTATACCACGCCGGCCCTTACCGGCGAGCTCTTTTACGCAACCCCCTATCTGGATTCCGATACCAATAAATCCATCATCACCATCTCCAAGGCGGTGTATAAGGACGGAGAGCTGCTGGGTGTGCTGGCGGCGGATATTTTTGTGGATGTGCTGGTGGATATGATCTTTGATGCAGATCTGGATCAGGGCAGCTACGCCTTTCTTATCGACCAGAATATGCGCATGCTGGTACACCCCAACGAAGTTTACAAGTATAATGATGTACCGCTGAAGGTGACTGAGGTGGCGGACTGTCCTTACGATGAGCTGGTTTCCTCCATCGAAGAGGGCAGCGACGATATGATCTTTGTGCAGGATTATGACGGCATCACCAGAGGTATCTCCACGGCAAAAATGACTAACACAGGTTGGCACGTCTGCATAGCCACCAGCCGTGCGACCATGGAACAAGAAGCCGGCAACCTGATGCAGGGCTTTGTCATCGCAACCATCGTATCTGTGGGCATCGGTCTTGTGATCGCCATTTTACTGGCCTGCGTGCTGGATCAGCTGAGCAAGAAGGAGCAGGAATACAGACAGCAGGTGCTGCGGCTGGAAAAGCAGGCGGCGGATGAGGCAAGTGAGGCCAAGAGCCGCTTCCTGGCGGATATGTCCCATGAGATACGAACGCCTATCAACGCAATTATCGGAATGAACGAGATGATTCTGAGAGAAGCGGGAGATCAGGATATCCTGGGCTATTCCCGAAATATCAGGCAGTCGGGACATAATCTGCTGCAGCTGATCAACGGCATCCTGGATTTTTCCAAGATCGAAGACGGAAAGATGGAGATCGTGCCCGTGAAATACCGGGTCAGCGAGCAGGTGGCCTACGTCCTCCATTCCATTCAGGACCGTGCAAATGCCAAGAAGCTGGAGCTGGAATTTGATATCGATCCCAAGCTTCCTTCGGAGCTGTTCGGCGATGATACCAGGATCAATCAGGTGCTCAATAACCTGCTGACCAACGCCGTGAAATACACGGAAAAGGGAAAAGTGACCTTCACCATGACCTGCCGGGAGAAAAAGGATGGCAAAGCACGGTTGTATTTCGAAGTGAAGGATACCGGCATCGGCATAAAAGAAAGCGATATGGAGAAGCTGTTTGAATCCTTCGAACGGCTGGATGTGGTCAGGAACCGCAATATAGAAGGCACGGGACTTGGCATGACCATTACAGTGAAACTTCTGGAGCTGATGGGAAGTAAGCTGTCGGTGGAGAGCACCTACGGCGAGGGGAGCATTTTTTCCTTTGAACTGATACAAAAGATCGAAAGCGATGAACCCCTGGGAGATTATAGGGAGGCTATGGCCAGGGCGGAGGATGTGGCTGTCTATCATGAGTCCTTCCGTGCGCCGGATGCCAGGGTACTGGTGGTGGACGATACCAGGATGAATCTTCTGGTGGTGGAGAACCTCCTGAAAAAGACAGGTATTTCCATCGATACGGCGGTGAGCGGCCCTGATTCCATCGAGCTGGCGGATGAGAAGCATTACGATGTGATCCTGATGGATCAGCGGATGCCCGGGATGGACGGCACCGAAGCCATGCAGAAGATCAGGCAGCTTAAAAGCGCGTTTAACAAGGATACTCCCATTATCTGCCTGACGGCGGATGTGGTCAGGGGTGCCAAGGAACGTTACCTGAAGATGGGCTTCGAGGATTATCTCACCAAGCCCGTGGAAGGAGCGGAGCTGGAAAAAATGCTGGTCACCTATCTGCCTTCGCATAAGATCGTAAAGGTGTCCGGGGAAGAGGCGGATAGAGAGGGAAAGGCAGATGAGGCAGCAGATGCCCCGGGAGGAAGCCGGAAACGCGACGGACTTTTGGGAGCTCTGGGAGCCATCGGCGTGGATACCGGCGCGGGGCTGAGCTACAGCGGAAAGGATGAGGAAACCTACCGAAACTTTTTAGCGGTATACGCGGCCGAGTTCAGGGAAAAGAGCTCTAATCTCAAAAGCAGCTTCGAAGATAAGAACTGGAAGGATTACGGCGTGTATGTCCATTCCCTGAAGAGCACCTCCAAGGCCATCGGTGCAACGGAGCTTTCCATGCTGGCTGCTGAATCGGAGGCGGCTGCCGCAAAGGGCAAGGCGTCCACCTGCGAGCATAACCACGGGCGGATCATGGGAATGTACGAAAACCTGGTTTCCGTCATAAACGAATACATATCACCTGCCGAAGAGGAGGCAGCTATAGAGGACGAGGATGAGATCCTCGAATTCTCACCGGAAGATTCTTTCGAGAAATGATGAGATGTTCTTGGAAAGCCGATGGAATGGGCGGTTGACGGGAATGATAAAGAATGATAAAATCAAATAAAAATGATAAAGAATGATAAAAGAGGATAAAAATGATAAAGAATGATAAAAATCCTTATACCATATTGTTCGGCAAATCCCCGATACTGTCCATATCAAGGGCATCTCAAATGACGGATATCGTGGAATCTTTTTCCTGCACACCGCCTACGCAGCAGATCTACATGATTACCGGAGTCAGAGGCTGCGGGAAAACGGTTTTCATGACCGAGCTGTCGAAAGAGCTGGGAAGCGATAAAGACTGGATCGTAGTAGACCTTAACTCCTCAGGCGATCTGATCCATGATCTGGCGGCGGATTTGGCCAGCAGGGATTCTCTGGCGCGTCTGTTTCAAAAGGGCAAGATCAACCTGACGGTCTTCGGTCTTGGCCTTGAAGTGGAGGGTACGGTACCGATCACCAATATTCAGCTTGCAGTCGGAGAAATGCTGGAGAACATTAAGAAGCACAAAAAACGTGTCCTGGTCTGCATTGACGAGGTGAATAATTCGGAGGCCATGCGCTTTTTTGCGAGCGCTTTTCAGATATATGTCAGAAAGGATCTTCCGATATTCTTACTGATGACCGGTTTGTATGAGAATGTCAATAATCTGCAGAATGAGAGTAATCTTACCTTTCTGTACAGAGCGCCCAAAGTTCATCTGAAGCCACTGAACATAGGGACAATCTCGGAAAGCTATGCAAAGACTTTTGACAAAGATCAGGAAACAGCTTTGGAAATGGCGAAACTTACGATGGGTTATTCCTTTGCATTTCAGGTACTCGGGTACTTTACATGGAAGCATGGCGGAGATTATAAAGCTGCACTTTCTGACTATCGTCAATATCTGGAAGACTATGTGTATGAAAAGATCTGGATGGGGCTCTCCGGCGTAGACAGGAAGTTCCTAAATGCGGTAGCCGGATCGAAGACCGGAAAAGCAGCGGATATCAAGAAGCAGCTGGCTATTGAGAACAATCAGTATACGCCTTACCGAGATCGTATGATCAAGAGAGGACTTTTGAACGGAGAGGAGCATGGTGTTCTACGTTTCACGCTTCCGTTGTTTGACGAATATGTGATCAGAAATTCTCAGGAGTGATCCTGAGAATTTTTGATTTGGGCTAAACATATGAAGGGAAAATGCCGAAAAAAGTAAAAGAGTAGGTGTATTTTTGCGCCTGCGGGTATTGAAAAGAATTGGTTTAATGTGTTATTATGTAAACAATTATGAGCCATGCGCGTTTGTGCTCGTGGAAACGGAATGGAATCTAAATGAATTCGATATGACAGAAGGGAGTCTGCCAATATGAGAAAAGAGCATACAAAGAGAAGGAGAACTCTTCCTGAGAGGTTGTTAAGCCTGGGACTGGCCGCTGTGCTGGCCTTAACAGGCATGCCCGCCATCGAAGCGAAGGCGGCGGGAAATCCCATCGGAGACTTGTATGTGGATGTACATTTCCCCGTGGCGGGACAGAACCTTGTGGCCCCCACCCAGGGTGATATTAGCGGAGCGGATGCCAACGTTACCTTATCCATTTCGAAATTCTATGAGGCAAATGATGCCACGATGGCCGAGGTGACAGGAACGGCTCAGGAAGGAAAGCAATATGCTCTTTATATGAAGCTGAACCTGACCAATGCCCAGGGTGATTATTTTGATGTCGATACTACCCGGGCCCGTATCACGAAAAACGGAAGCGCGGCAGCAGGGAAGCTTGCTACCTGTATTGTGGAAGATGAAGGAAACAATATTGGCTATTATCTCCATATCAGATATACCTTTGTGGTCACGGGCCAGCATACCATCAGCTTTGTGACCTATCACGGACCTGAGAAGGCAGACCAGGGTGTCAACGACGGAACCCTTTTCAATATCCCTGCCGCTCTGGTTGCCGAAGGATATGAATTCCGGGGATGGTATAAGGACAGCGGCTTTGCTACGCCCTATGTGCCCGAGCAGATCCAGGGCGATATGACCCTTTATGCCAGATGGGATCCGTCCAACTATACCATCAGCTATGATGTAAACGGAGCGGACAATAAAACCGGCAATGAGACGATCTATGATAACGTCACTTTTGCATATGATACGGATATCACAGGTGCTAACCCCAACAACAACGTTGAGACCGGATATCACGATCTGACCAAGGAAGGATATGAGTTCACCGGATGGGCTCTATATCATGCGGACGGAACGGCTTTTGACGCCGTGCCCACCACCATGCCTGCGGAAAATGTTACCTGGAAGGCAGTCTTTGATCCCATTGAATATGACATCATCTACAATGCAAACAAGGCGGGAGCAAGATTCTATGCAGCTTCCGATACTTCTTATACCAGCGTGCTGACAAGCGAGCAGCTGGCGGCACTTTCCACCTTCAATAAGGACAGCGCAGCCTTCAATCTGCCCATCCTTGCCGCTGACGGAACGGATGAGTTCCTTGGCTGGTACTTCGATCCTTCGGATACCGACAGTGTCAGCGCTTACAGCAGCGATGCATCGGATTTCTATTCGAATGCGGTATACAACGGAACCAGCGGTAGAAATGAGCTGACCCTGACAGCTAAGTGGGGCATCAGAAAGTATAATCTGGAATGGAACTTAAACGGCGGAAGCCTGGTAGATCCCGATGCGGATTATACCGGCAAGACCAACGCATCCGTAGCTTACAATACGGCGGTCACTTTCCCTGTTCCGAAGAGAGACTATTATGATCTGGTGTCCTGGACCGACACCTCATCAAGCACCGAGATCGCCTTGGCTGATGTTGCATCCTACAGGATGCCGAATCGTTCGGCCAGCATCCGTGCCGACTGGGAGCCTCATGCCTACAACATCTCTTATGTTGTGGGAACCAATGACAGAGGCCAGTCAGTGGGAGGGTGGCACACTTGGCAGACCATCACGCAGCAGAACAACGGCGTTGTTCCGGACTGGTCCGCATCAGGTGTTGACGGCACCGATCCTTACAAGGTAACGGCCCTTCCGATCATCAAATCAGAGAACAATCTGAACGTTACGAATAATGCATATACCTTCGGCGGCTGGTATGCATCCAATAGACTGACCGGCTACAGTACCTTCTATAACGGTAAGTACGGTAATTCCTCCGAACGTGAGCCTCTCGTGGCAGATTATCCCGTAACGCAGACAGGTCATGACGATTATCTTTCCGACCATGCGATCTGGGAGAACAGCGGCTGGAAGGAAGAGGATAAGGTATCGGCTATCGATGCTTCCACGGCAGCATTGATCGTATCAAAGGGGGCAGGAGATACCCTTACCCTGTATTGCAGATGGATCATCAATAAGCCTGAGCTGACCTGGGATTTCGGCGGTGGAACACCGGCGGCAGGCTATGCTCCCGAAGCTACCAGCGACGGCAGACCCATCAGCTACCCCGTGGGAGACCAGATCACCCTTCCCACTGCCATGACCAAGACCGGCTATGCTTTTACGGGATGGGAGTTCTACTATGACAATGCAGCAGATCCCATGACAGACTCTGAGAAGACGTCCATCCTGAACTACAACGCTTCGGCGGGCACTCTTGATATGCCAAACAAGAAGCTGAACATCAAGGGAACCTATTCCGAGATCCCTTATACCGTGACCTACGATCTGAACGTTAAAGCCACGGGCTGGAAGAATGATGTGGTTTGGAGCGGCAACGTGGGAGAGGAGACCTTTAAGATCACCTCCGCTAACTTAAGCCTGAAGAATCCCGATGCTTCGGCGGTTGTTACCCCCGGCTATGAGTTTGTGGGCTGGTATGACGGCACCCTGGCAGTTAACGCTACCAAGATCAGAGCTCTGAATCCCGATACCGCAACCGATGCGGATTACACGAACCTGGGAGAAGCAGTGGCTAACATTCCTTCCGGAAGTACCGAGAACAGAACCCTCATCGCAGTATGGAGAAGGAAAACCTATAATGCGGTATGGAGCTTAAACGGCGCTGTATTGAACGTGGGCGATACTTCCGTTCAGGGCTTTACTCCCGGCTTTACCTACGCAGAAGGTACCAATGCCTATACTTTCAGCGCAAAATACAATGCTGTGATCACGGCTCCGGATCTTTCCGGCAAGAGAGAGGGCTATGATTTCAAGGGCTGGTATGTTAAGACCGGCACTGCAAATGCACAGGGAACCATTAATACGGCTGATATTCCCGAGAATTATGCACCGGCTTCTTTGAGCCTTGCATCCACCATGCCGGCTGATATCACCACCTTCTATGCGGTATGGGAGCCTCATCAGTACAGCATCACCTATACCTATGATCCGTCCATGGGAGACTTTGCAGCGGATGTAGTGAAGCCTACCTATTTCACCATAGACAAGTCCACAACCCTTCCGGATCTGCAGCCTGCAGAGATCAAATATGAGTTCAAGGGGTGGTATACCTCCCCTGAGTCCTCTACCACCGGATGGAATGAAGATGATAAGCTGGTAGACAACAGGATCCCGGCGGGCTTCAGTCCGCTTCAGAACCTGACTGTATATGCCCGTTTTTCCGTGATCCAGAAAACCCTCAGCTGGAACTTTAACGGAGGAACCTCCGATGCTGCCAGTGTCGGCTATACCAAGGCCGGTTCTCATGATTACGGCAAGACCATCGTATTCCCGAACCTGACCAAAGCCGGCTACAACTTCGTGGGCTGGACTATTACGGCAGCCGAAGAAGGAGACAATCCGGAAAGCGAAGTGGAAGCGGATATTGAGAACGGCGTGCTGAACGTACCTGCAGGCTATGAGAAGATCTACCGAAACCTGACCATCACGGCGCGGTTTGATCCCATCGTTTATACCATTATTTATCATCCCGATACCAATGAGAACGGCTACGATTTCGGCGGCTTTGCCACCACCGATAATGTGATCGAAACCTATACAGTGGAGAGCCTGACCCAGGATTACAGGATCCCCACCCATAAGGCGTCCACCGTGCTTGACCGTACCTTCTACGGATGGTACTTAGGCGAGCGCCCCGCCAACCCTCTCAGTGAGGCTTCCTCCAAGAAGAAGGTTGAGTTGATCAGAAAGGGCCAGGTGCTGGTTACCGGCACCACCGAGGTTCACCTTTATGCCGTGTGGATCACCGATGAGAACTATGCAGCGGAAGTGGCCAGACAGCTTGAGACGATCCGGTCCATGCTGGCCAGCTTCAGAGCACTTCTTGTAAACGGAGAGGTAACGCTGAATGCCCAGACAGGAAATGCCATTGTGAGCCTGAAGCAGACCCTTGACAGCTCTAAGAACATGGCAAAAGCACAGGCCGGCGTTACGGAGACCCTGGAGATCAACAATTACTACAGCGCCTATGAGTCCCTGGCAGATGCACAGTCCGCAAGACTGGCCCAGGCGGTAAGGGCTATCGGCACCGTGACCTGCGACAGCGTTTGCAAGGGCAAGATCGACAATGCCAGAACTCTCTATGATGAAGCTATCGAGCTTCCTCTGGTAGTCACCCTGGCAAAAGAGAAGTTCCGCAATATTGAGACCACTCTGCTGAATGCGGAGAGTGAATATGAGAGACTGGTAGTCAAGAACGAAGAAGACACCGCAGCATCCGAGGCGGTACTTCAGAAGATCCAGGCTATCAGCGACAAGGTAGCACTCACCAATAAGGATAAGCAGACCATCGATACGGCGGTAGCGGCTTATGAGGCCCTCACCGCGGATCAGAAGGCAATGCTTCCTTCCAGTGCGGTGACCAGAATGTATGCGGCATCCACCGCTTACGCTACCATGGCTAAGACCTACAGTGATAACCAGGCAGCCATCAGAAGTGCGGAAGCAGCCATGGGTCTGGTACCCACCAATGTGACCCTCACCGATGAGAACAAGACCACCATCGAGAACGCGAGAGCAGCATACGACAGACTGACCACCGATCAGAAGGCTTTGGTGGACAGTGCTCTGTTCAGTCGCCTGCAGAAGGCCGAGACCACCTATAACAAGCTGAAGAAAGCTGCGGACGAAAAGCAGTTCAAGGAAGACTACAGCAAGTGGGATAAAGAGAACACTTCCGTGAAAGAGATCGCCAAGAAGATCAAGAAGACCAAGACGGATCAGAAGAACGTCAGCGGCGCACAGTACTCAGTACTGAAGCTGAAAGCCACCGCAAAGAAGACCAGCATCAAGCTGACCTGGAAGAAGGTTAAGAAGGCTGACGGCTATCAGATCTACGGCGGCGAGTACGGCGGCAAGATGAAGCTTCTGGCAGAGGTGGGCAAGAAGGCCAAGAAGTGGACCCACACCAAGGCAGCGACCGATACCTATTACAAGTACATCGTGGTTGCCTACAGCGACGCCAAGAAGTACAAGACCAAGAAGGTGCTTACCACATCCGAAACGGTGTACGCGGCGACCCTGAAGTCCAAGCTTGCCAATGTGAAAAACGTCCTCTTTGAGGAAGGTACAAGATCCGTTCTCTGTGCCCCCGGCGATTCCTTCTCGGTATCCGCCGACGTGGTGCTGACAGGAGAGTCCGATCCCCTGATCGGCATCCGCTATGAGAGCAGCAACAAGAAGGCTGCCACCATCGACAAGAACGGCAACATCAAGTGTAAGAAAGCCGGAAAAGCCGTGATCTACGCCATTTCCCAGAGCGGAAAGGCCAAGAGCTTCAAGGTTTTAGTGAAAAAGTAAGAGTTTTGCATAAGCTGCGGCCTCACTTGCCATTTCGGCAGGTGGGGCCGTATGCTTGTTTGGGAAAAGTGCCCGCAAATGGAAATCAAGAATATCAACAATATCTAGCCTAAAGACTTGCCAATAAGCCCATATTTGGTATAAAATAAAGTGTCATGGATGAAAAAGAGATCGAAAAGCTCAGGAAGAAATATGATCTGAGCAAGGACGAAGATATCTTAGCTCTTTATGCCCGCCTTCAGACAGGGGAGTTTGATCTGACAAGCGCCCTGGGACGGGCTTTTGATGATGAGATCTATGAAAAAGCCATGGCCGCCAAGCAGCGCCGCCTGAAGGAAAGTATCGAGCAGGCAGGGCGAGAGAGAGGGAAGAACAAGAAGAATAGAAGAACTCGCAAGACAGATACCATCAAAAAATCCAACGTCATCGTCATGACCAAGGGAGAGCTGCGGGTGCGACGAATTCTGATCGCCACACTTTTCCTGATCATGGTGGGATGCCTGGGATATTTCGCAGTCTATGTGATGGATGCAGGCCGCAGCGCGGCCCTTCGCGAGAGCATCGCCCGCAAGAAGGACAATAAGGACATACAGGCCATGTTCGCAGGCAAAAAGGTGGATTCCGGCGTCAGCACCGAGGGCAAACCCAATCCCACCATCCTGGATGAGTACAAAAGCCTGTATTCTCAGAACAAAAACCTAATCGGATGGCTTTCCATAGCCGATACTAATATTGACAACCCCGTGATGCAGACCGAGGACAATACCTACTATCTGAATCACGATATCAACCAAAAAGAGGATAAAAACGGCACGCTGTTTCTCGACAGCGCCTGTGACGTGTTAAAGCCCAGTATGAATCTGATCATCTACGGGCATAATATGCGTTCCGGCAACATGTTCGGATCCCTGAGCAAGTATAAGTCGGAGGACTATTATAAGAACCACAGCGAGATACTTTTTGACTCGATCTACGAGAAGGGCACCTACGAGGTGATGTACGTGTTCAACTCCAAGATCTATGCCAAGGATGAGATCGCCTTCAAGTATTACCAGTTCATAGATGCCTCCTCGGAGGAGGAGTTTAATTCCAACATGAGGGAAATGGAGGAAATGTCTCTGTATGACACAGGGGTGCGGGCCCGGTACGGCGACCGGCTGCTGACCCTTTCCACCTGTGATTATCTGGAAGATGACAGCCGGTTTGTGGTAGTGGCCAAGAGGATCGGTACGCAATAAGGAGAAGAAGATGGCAAAAGCAAAAAAGAAACCCGTAAGGAAGAGTGGCAAGGCGCATAAGAGGCAGATGAGAAGATCCGTCATGGGTACCATGTCGGTGCTTTTGATGCTCACCGCTGTGATCGTTGCGCTGATCCCCGTGCCCAAGGCTGCGGCCCTGGGTGCCGACGAATATGATCTTTATTATGACGGCGGCAGCAAGACAGGCTTTTTGCCTGCGGCAGAAGTTAAGACCATCGGCTACCTTCCCTCCAATTATACCACCGAGGCTTTCCACGTATATGCCAGCGGTGACGGCATGCTCCGTGTGGCTTACGGTTCCAGCTTCGGAACCAATACCGGCGTAGTGGTTGGCTACAACAAAGCCAACAGTATGTCCGCTACCAATACCATCGATATTCCGGCAAAAATGCCCGCCTACCGCTACAACACCACCATCAACAGCTATGTGGCAGTAGATAAGAACGACAACTACCTGTACTATGAATCCCAGTCCTTTGAGCAGAACCCGGTTCAGATCTTCAGTCCCTGTACCTATGACACAGCCGCTAGCTGGGATACGGACGATGCTTTCCTGTACAGCGCAGGACAGAAGGGCAAAAATGATACCTTAAGCGAGATCCAGAACACCGTATCGGCAGACAGCGTACCGGCAGGCCTGACCCTTTCCGCCCAGCTGCAGCTGCCTATCAACTACATTGGTAACCCCAGAAGCTATATCATCGATCTGACCAAGTCTGCGGCAAGTGATGCATGGCCGGACGGCGACTATGAACCGGAATCGGATACCAACGACGGTATCTTCCAGGGTGTGACCAACATCAATACCGTGAATCTTTCCGACAGCATCTATGCGGTCGGTGATCGTGCGTTCAAGGGTTGCAACGCGCTTACCAAGGTTGTTTTCGGTAACGGCCTTCGCTGTATCGGAAACGAAGCCTTCTGGCAGTGCCGTTCCTTAAGCGACGTATCCTTCGGAACCCCTTCCAACCTGGAAGAGGTTGGTAACCTTGCTTTTGCGGAGTGCTCCAACCTGCCCTCCATTTCGTTCCCCAAGTCCGTACTCAAGCTGGGCGATTTCTGCTTCTACGCCTGCGAGAAGTTAACAAGTGCCAACATCTCCGGCGAGGGTCAGGCAGACGGTACCGATGCGAACCTTCAGACCATCGGACACGGACTTTTCTATAACTGCTATTCCCTGACGCAGCTGAAGATGCCGCCCAACGTGGCGCTGTCAAGTGTGCACCTTACCTGCTACGGCTGCCGGGGTCTTCAGTCCATCAGCCTCCCTTCCCACGCGACGGGAACCCTGGATCATGATAACCTGACCGGTTGCTACAGCCTCAACTATGTGGAATGCGCAGCAGAGAACCTTGACTTTGAATGTCCTACCCAGGGCAGCAGCGATATCTGTGATCAGACCGATGACGCCACCGAGACCTTCGGCAAGACCAACCTTGGTGCAGGTTCTCCCGAAGGCGATGCCTTCGAGGTGCCCGACAGCTTCGTGATCATGGCTTACTACGATTCCAAGGCAGAGAAATACACTAGACGCCATACGGCTCTTGCCTTCGGTTATCTGGATGATGCTAACCGGGGTAAATACCGCAAATACGTGGACGGTTATTACTATGTGGCTGACGACAGCGGACATCTGGTAGGCTTTACCAAGGCGGACGGCTCCAACAACGGTTACAACGTGCTGATCCCCGACCAGATCGGACCCTTTACCGTGAATTACATTGACGCCGGCACTTTTACCGGGAACGATGATATCAGGTATCTGAAGGTGCCTGCTTCGGTACAGACCGTGGCAACGGATGCTTTTGCGGATTGTATCAATCTTCGTAACGTATACTTTGAGGATTCCAACAACATCACCATCGAAGACGGCGCATTCCTTACCAACGCCTGCAAGGATGTTGTGGACGAGGGCGGTCTGAAGTTCTTCGGGCAGATCGCAAGAGATTCCTCCGGAGCCTTCACCTATGCCATGAATGCAGGGGCTTACAACAACTTAAGCCAGGCCAAGGCAGATACGATTCATTTCTGCAGTTCCTTCCCCCAGAACCTGGAGATCCAGTCCATCGACGGCAAGGCAACGTTAGTGGGAGTTCCCACCCATGAGTCCCTTAAGGCCACCTTTGAACAGTTCTATACCATGACGGATTGTACCGAAAGCAGCGTGCAGCCGCTTTTGAAGGGGAACTATTATTCCCTCAGCAACTACGTCAGCTCCGATACGGAGAACAACAAGGATTACGACCACGCTTTCTATCGTGAGAATAAAGTGGCAGCCAGCGCTTACTACAAGGAGTTCATGCGTGCGGCTACCGATCCCGACCAGTCACCTCTGACGGGAGAGGAGCAGCAGGTCATCGATTCCGTTTACAACATCGTGCTGCCTGTTGGTGTGGATTACATTAAGGGCGGCGATGATCCGCTGTTTAAGGACAACAAGTACGTCAAGACCATCGAGACCAATTCCCTCAGGGATATTCCGGATAACGAGTTCGCCGGCTGCGAAGCTCTGACCACCTTTACCATGAACCATGACGGAAGCGGAACGGATTATGCCGAGACCCTGGGACTGCATGCATTCCAGGATGACAAGGTGCTTTCCTCCGTGACCCTTCCCGCAACCGTTTCTGAGATCAAGCGTGAGAAAAATGCGGCTACGGGCGCAGAAGGCGCAGCCCTTCCTTTTGAAGGATGCGAGACATTAAAGCACGTGGAGTTCGGCTCTTCCCCTTACTACACCTGCGAGGATGCCATCATCTACAAGCTGGATGATACCTTAAATCCCGCCAGCGTAGTGGAAGTGCTCCAGACCCGCGGTAAAGCCGGCGCCGGCAGAGCCAACGTGGTTCTGAGCGATACGGTAAAAGAGATCTATCCCCAGGCATTCTCGGGCTGCGGTGAGATCACCAATGCGGACCTTTCCAAGACGAGCATCACCAACATTCCTGCAGGCTGCTTTAAGGATGCGGAAAACCTTTCCTCCGCAACCCTGCCTGCCAGCGTACAGTACATGGCTGAGGATGCCTTTGAGAACACCAACATGGGTCAGCTGACCGTTTACGGTAAGGAGACCAGCCTGGGTCACATCAATACCTATGACGACGGCGGAAACCTGCAGACCTCACCGGTCATCATCTACGGTTACACGGGAAGCCGCGCAGAGAGCTTTGTACGGGCAGAGGAGAACATGGATCCCGAGACCAAGTATGAGTTCGTGGCACTTTCTCCCAAGACCTATACCGTAACCTATTACGATATCGATCCTGAGCTGGATTACACCAACAAGGACAACTGGATCAACGGAAATCCCATTACCACCGAGCAAGTTCCCGAGGGAAGCACCGTTAATGCCAACTATCGTTTCGTGAACTACCTCAACGACTGGCAGGGTTACGAGTTTGATCACTGGGATCAGTACGAGACCCTGGAAAGCGGTGTATATAAGGATATCCAGACCGTAGCCGTTTATAAGAAGAGCGATGTTTACAACCAGCCCGGTTACCATGCAGTGACCATCCTTCCCGAGGGGTATGATTCCAGCAAGCCCGTCAAGAAGGGTGAGAACTACAAGTTCGTCATCCAGGTTCCGGACGGAGAGCTCCTTACCCAGGCTAAGCTGGATGCCAAAAAAGAGATTATGGACAAGGAGGGCTATAAGTGGTATCTGAATCCCGATCCCGTGGGAGACAATACGCCTATCGTTACCGATATGACCCTTACGGTTCATTACTATGCGGATCCGGATTATGTTCCGGATGATTCCGGCGAAGATCCCGACAATCCGACGGTTTACTATCAGGTAACCTTTATGGCGGACGGACAGGTATTCGCCAGCGATACGGTCAAGGAAGGCGGCTACATTGAAGAGCTGGCCACCAAGCCTTCCAAGAAGGGTTATTCCTTCGTATACTGGACCCCCGTTAACTACACCCGTATTCCGGTGACCGGAGACATGACCATCGAGGCTCATTTCGAGCGGAATGCTTCCGAAGGCGTGGATGGAGAAGGCTCCTCCTCATCGGAAGGCAGTACCTCCGGCGATAACGGATCGGGTTCCTCTTCAGGAAGCTCCGGCAAGAGCAGCTCGAAGAAGAGCAGTTCCTCCTCTAAGAGCGGCCCTTATACCGTAAGCTTCATCGACTATGACGGTAAGGTGCTCAGCACCCAGCAGGTTGCCAAAGGAGAGAAGGCGGGCACTTTTGCCTATGTACCCGTAAGAAAAGGATATAAGTTCGTATCCTGGTCGCCTTCCAACTATGCATCCATTGCCATCAATTCCGATCTGGTGGTACAGGCTACCTATCAGAAGGATCCCAATTATGTGGCATCCTCCTCGGTAAGCGGTAACGGCACTGCCAAAGGCAGGATCGTGCCTGATTCCAAGACCAAGATCGATGTGACCAAGACCGGTATTTCCAATAAGGGCCTTGCGGCAGCCAGCGTGGACGGCTCCAACGATAACTTCATCGTGAAGGTTACGGACAGCGATGAGGCAAGAGCAGCCATGGAGCAGGCCTTCCTGGGTGCTTACGGAAACCTGGATAACCTGAAATTCTTTGCCATGGATATCAGCCTGTATGATTCCACCGGAACCACGAAGATCATCAATACCACCGGGCTTTCCGTGAATGTGACGATCCCGATACCGGATGCCATGGCAGGCTATGCCGGCAACAATAAGGTCGCAACGGTATCGGCAGACGGATCCCTTGAGAGAGTGAATGCAAGGCTTATCACCATCGATAACGTGCCCTGCGTATCCTTTACCGCACCTCACTTCTCACCCTATGCGGTATATGTGGAGACCAACAATCTCCAGGCCAATGCGGGCATCTCGGATGCATCCCCCAAGACGGGAGATCCCATCCATCCCAAGTGGTTCCTGGCTATCGGACTTGCGCTGGCATCCATCCTGATGTTTGCGCTGCGTCCTTCCAAGAAGGTAGTAAAAGTGATCGCATAAGGAATAAACCGGAGAAAAAAGCATGGGCAAAAAAGTCAGAAGAGCGGTCGGCGCCATTCTCATAGCGCTGGCCGTAGCCCTGCAGATGGTGCCGGCTCCCACTGCGCTGGCGGTATCCTCTGCCGGGGATTTTGAAAGAGAAGGGAATACGGTTTACAGCTATAACGGCACAGCCTCTGCTGTGTCTATTCCTGCAGGTACCATAAGTATCGCCCCCGAAGCCTTCTCCAATCAGAATCAGCTGACCCGGGTTACCTTTCCCGCTTCCCTGGAGGAGATCGGAAACGGCGCCTTCAGAAGCTGCAATTCCCTTACGGATGTGAGCCTTCCAAGCGGACTGAAGACCCTGGACAGCGGCGCTTTTGCCAAATGCGAGAATCTGAAGAGTTTTACCTTTAATGACAGCCTTGAGAATCTGGGGGCCGGCGTTTTTTCCGGCGATGATAAATTATCTGCTCTGAATCTGGGCAAAAATCCCAATTTCATCTATCAGGACGGTGCGCTCTATGACAAGAGCAAGACCAAGCTTTACTGCGTTCTTCCGGGAAGAAAAGGCAGTTCTTTTGTGGTGCCCGATTCCGTGACCGAGATCGAGCGTTACGCCTTCTGGGGCTGCAAGAACCTGACGGAGGTGACCCTGTCGCCGAAGCTGACGGAGATCCCGGAGTTTGCATTCTCTAACTGTGAGAACCTGACGAGCATCAATATCCCTTTGTCGGTACGCAGGATCGCGGCAAAGGCCTTTGAGGACTGCATCAGCCTTGGGAATGTGAAGATCCCCGCTTCGGTCACATCGATCCATGATACGGCTTTTGACGGCTGCCGGAATCTGAACATCATTTCGGATGAGGGAACCACGGCTTATGAGTTTTTCCAGAACTTTGACCGTTCCCAGTCGGCCCTTATGGAGTATGAGGATGAGAGCGTCAGTGAAAACGCCATCGGCGCCCTGTATCCCGCAAGCGCTGCGAAAGCAGAGAAAAGTGAAGATAAGAAGGGTACGTCAACGGAAACGGATGAGCTGAAGACCACCCTTTCCCAGGAGTTTGATCCCGCCCATCCCGCGGATGTGAGCAAGGCGGATGTGTGGACGGATTACGATCCCGTTGATCCTATCATGGGACAGACCAGGATCGTAGGAGACCAGGCAGTGATCCTGCCGGGAGATTTCAGCGGAGAACAGAAGAGCAACGGCAATTCTGTATCCGATAATGATGTATCCGGCGGCAATGTGGATATGAGCAATCCGGCAAAAATGCCCCTTGAGTCTTATCCCACGCCCGATGAAACATTGAGTCCCGATTCCAAGGGTGAGTTCATCAGGAAGGCATACTACGGCGACGAGGAGCTGGGCAACATTGCTCTGGCGGAGGGGACGAAGAATATCGGAGATCTGGCGTTTGCCAGAAGCTCCGTGACAAGCGTGATCCTGCCCGAGGGACTGGAAAAGATCGGCTATGGAGCCTTCTATCATTGTGATAATCTCAGCAGCGTTCGTATTCCGGATTCCGTGACTTATATCGCTCCGGAAGCTTTTGATCATACCCCGTTTCTGGACAGCTGGCTTGCAGGAAGAGGAGATGACTTCCTGATCGTCGGCGACGGACTGCTGCTGGCTTATCGCGGCAACAAGGCCGATGTGAAGATCCCCTCCGAGGTTAAAAAGATCGTAGGCGGCGCTCTGGAAGGACATTCCGAGATGGCAAGCGTTTCAATCCCGGATTCCGTAACGGAGATCGGGGAAGCGGCTTTCAGCGGCTGTGTGGGCCTTTCGGAAATGTCAGGCGGTGCGGGACTTGTGAAGATCGCGGATCGGGCTTTTGAGGATTGTCCCCTTACAAGGCTTCATATCCCTTCCAAGGTGGAGAGTATCGGCCTGGGTGCTTTTGCAGGGGCTACGGCGGATGCTGTGGTATTTGAATCAAGCGCGTTGCCTGCTCTTGGCTATGAACAGACCTCAACCAGACTTACAAATACGGATTTCCGCAAGGCTGCCTTCGGAGATGTACCTGTGGCAGCGATCTCGGCGGGGATCAACGGATTGAACCAGACCATCCTGGATCCGGATTATCTGGGATTCAGAGGCCTTGCGGTGAACCTTCCCCAGGGGCTGGGAGATGGCAAGAATGCGGTGCTCCTTAGCTGCAGCATCATTCCGGATAACAACGGCGTTGTTCGGGTTCCCGAATCCGTGACCATAGACGGAAAGAGCTATCCTCTGATCGGAGCATCCCCATCGGCATTTGCCTTGTATGCGCCGGATGAGGCTGCGGAAGGCGACGAGGCTTCGGATGGTTCGGAAGGCTCGGGGCAGGCGGCTACCCAGACCGCAGCCCAGTCGACAGGCCCCGTGGTGAGGGCAGTGATCCTTCCTACGGCGCTGGGCAGCATAGGAGACTATGTGCCTTCCCTGACGCCGGATCTGAGCGGAGAGTCCGCAGAAAGCGAACCGGCGGCTCCTGCTGAGAGTGAAGAAGAGGGTGAGAAGGATAAGAAAAAGAAGGGCAAGAACGAGGCGGAGGAGAACGTATCCTACGTTCAGACCGTTGTGGCAGGCTCGACTTATCCCGGTGCCGAGATGATCACGGCGGACTGCGTGGACGATGATGCCCTTTATAAGCTGTATGTGACAAATGACGCTGCATCGGAGCAGGCGCTTCGGGATGCGGTCAGCGAGAAGTACGGAACGCCCGTGAGCGGACAGCTGACGACTCTGAGCCTTCAGATGGCCGACAGCGAGACCAATGTGCCCATCACCAACTTCGGTAAGGAGCAGGTAAGGATCAGCGTTCCTATCTCCGAGACCATGAAGGATCAGCAGATCTGTGCGGTATCCCTGGGAGAGGACGGAAGACTGCAGATGCATTACGGCAGCAAGGTCGAACGGGACGGTCAGAATTACTTCACCTTCGCCACCACCCATTTCTCCCCCTACGGCATCTACGCCGGCATCGGAGATACGGCAGAGGCCATCGCCAAGGCTACGGCGGACCTTCACAACAAGGACCTTTCCCCCGACACCGGCGACCATTCCCCGATCATGCTCATCCTGGGCGTCTTCCTGGGGGCCTTCGGATTACTTCTGCTGATCGCGGTACCGAGGAAGAGGGTTTAAGTTGATTTTTCAACTCCAAGTGTTATTATCAAAGTATCCTATTGTTTTATTTTTTCATGTGCAAAGATTGATTCGATGCTCTTTCGCTGCCTAAGTTTTTTAAGCGAAAGGAAAACGAATGAAACAAAACAAATTGAATCATTTAGGGCAGTCTATCGCATCCTCGGATAATAAAGCCGAGTATGATGATGCGGTGAAAGAACTGCTCGCCGACAAGCAGCTGCTTGCATGGATCCTCAAGTGGACAACGGAGGAATTCGTGAGCATGGAGATAGACGATATTATCCCATGCATCGAGAACCCCATGATCTCGAATATCCCTGTTTATCCCGGTCTTACCAATGAGGCGATCGAGGGAATGAGGAATGAGAGCAAGGTGGTTGGTGAAGGGTATGTGACCTACGATGTGCGATTCAACGTTATGATCCCGGGAGATGGCGATAAAAAAGCCATCCGGATGATTGTGGACGTGGAAGCACAGAAGAATCCATATCCGGGTTATGATCTTATCTCAAGAGGCGTGTTCTATGGCGGTAGGATGCTTTCTGACCAAATGGGCAGAAACCTTGACGGGAAGGATTATGATAAGCTGGAAAAAGTGTACTCCATCTGGATCGTATTCAACTGTCCTGCCAAAAACGCAAACACAACGACAACCTATAAGCTGAAGCAGGAAATGACCCATGGGAAGGCGGAATTAAACCACCGATATGACCTGATGACGATAGTTGAGGTTAGACTTCCCGGCTTCGAGAATCAAGCCGGCAGCCATAATAAACCGACCCGATTCCATGAGATGTTGTACGATGTGTTTGTCAGAAGAGAAGATCCGGAGCAAAAAATGAAGAGACTGGAAGAAAAGTACAATCTCAGAACTAAAGACCTCGAAAGGAGTGTGAAAGATATGTGTAATCTGAGCGATTACGTTGAAGAACGCGGAATACAACAAGGCATGGAACAGCTCAATGGCCTGTATTCCTGGCTGATCAACCAAAACCGAATGGATGATGTTAAGACAGCCACCACTGACCCTGCCTACCAGAAACAACTCTTCGCAGAAATGGAAGCCGCCATGAACTCCTGACCTAACCAACAAAGACCGCAATAACCGCATATGAATAATTATGCACCGAATTTGCCCTCGACCAACCGGTTCGGGGGTGTTTTTAATGCAAAAAAACTTGATTTTTCGGCTATATAGTATATAATATCATGTGTTAATTTATGCGGAGGATTAGAATGATCGATTTTCATACACATGTCCTGCCGGGCATCGATGATGGCAGCAAGGGCACGGATATGAGCAAACAGATGCTGGAGGAAAGCGCCCGGCAGGGAATCACTAAGCTGGTAGCAACCCCCCATTTCTACGCACATCGAGAATCCTTCGATCACTTCCTGGAAAAGCGCGAGCACGCCATACAGAAAGTCCTGGGGATCAAAGACCGGATCGAGAACATCCCGCAGCTCTACGTAGGCGCCGAAGTTTACTTCTTCCCGGGAATGGGAAACGCCGAGAGACTGCCCGAGTTGTGCATCAGGGGCACCAACCTTTTGCTTTTGGAGATGCCCTTTGCCCAGTGGGACAAGACGGTGGCACAGGAAGTGCATAAGATCATCGAGAAACAGAAGCTGCAGGTGATCCTGGCCCATGTGGAACGCTTTCCCGGCTTCCAGAAAGACGACAAAACCTGGAAGGAGATTACACAGCTGCCCCTGATCTTCCAGATCAATACAGAAAGCTTCAGCGGCTTCAGATCCAGGCATTTTTGCCTGAAATTCATGAAGGAACACGAGCAGATGCTGCTGGGCAGCGACACCCACAACATGACCAGCCGCCCCCAGAACCTGAAAGAGGGCCGGGAAACGGTGGCAAAGAAACTGGGAGAAGAATATCTGGCAAAGCTGGATCAAAGAGGCGAGAAACTCCTTGAGACGGCAACCACACTATAGATACACATGCAACACCGCTACAGATACGAGGCGACGCAAATGAATAAGAAAAAAATAGTCATAAACTGCATCGGCCTTGCTGTCTGCATCGTGCTTGCGGTTGTTTTCGGAGTCCTGATGAAGGCCCAGGCCAAGAAAGAGACCGAGATCGTCAAGGAAGCCCAGGTCAGGGCCGAGAACCGGGTGGTAGTACCCGCGGACAAGCTGCCCAGAGGCGAGCTTGAGATCGACGATGAATATTACAGGTATTTTGATCAGGTTGAGACCTACCTCTTCGTAGGAACCGATAATAACGGCTACGAAGAAGAGGACGGGGAATACCACGGCGGCATGGCAGATTTCCTCATGCTGCTGGTTCTGAATAAGACGAAGGAAAAATACGCGCTGATCCAGATCGACAGGGATACCATGATGAAGGTACCCATCCTTCGTGAAAACGGCGAAGAAGGCACCGCGCCCGTGCAGCAGCTGTGCATCTCCCATTACTACGGCAGCAATGCCAGAGAGAGCGATACCAATACCGTAAACTGCGTATCAAGACTCCTGGGCGGACTTGATATAGACGGCTATTACGTCCTGAACATGAAATACATCAAGCAGCTGAATAAAGCTGCCGGCGGCGTAACCGTCACCTTTGATGAAGACCTGACCGAGATCGATCCCGCTTTTAAAGAAGGCGAGACCGTCACCCTGACAGGAGATCAGGCCGAAGCCCTGGTAAGATCCCGTATGGGAGTTGGGGAAGGCACCAACGAAGAGCGAATGGCAAGGCAGAAGATCTTCTTAAACGGCTTTTTTGAGACCGTAAGAGGGAAAAGTGCTGACGACGGAGAATTCATCAACACCTTCTATCGCAGCATGATGGACATGGCCTCCACGAACCTCTCCTCCGGTATTGCCGCAAATATAGCAAACCAGGTGGCAAATTATGAGGATATGGGAGTGCTGAAGTTCGACGGCGAGCATAAAGAAGAAGTGTCCACAACGGATAACCTGCTGCATATGCAGTTCATCGTAGATAAGGCATCCATCGCCAAGACGCTTACCCCGGTACTGGGCCTTGAGACCTATGAACCGGATGAAGAAGATGAGGACTACGTAGAAGAGGACGAGGATGAAGACCTCGACGAAGAAGACGATACAGAGGAATAAAGACAGATGAGTGAGACGACCAATCAAACGGTCAACAAAAGAAACGAAGAGAATGTGGTAGAGATCGACCTTGTGGAGCTGATGTATTTCTTTCTGGCGAAGATCGGATACATCATCACAGGCCTGGTGGTAGGCGTTGTGGCAGCCTTTCTGGCAACCTACTTTTTCATGACGCCCCAGTTCACCGCCAAAGCCAAGCTGTACATGGTATCCTCCTCCAAAGGCTCTGTGGTGGATATCTCGGATCTGAACATCGGTACCAACATTACCCAGGACTACGTGGAGCTTTTGAAGACCAGACCCGTTCTGGAAGCGGTCATCGACCGGCTGAACCTGGAATATGACTACGAGCAGATGCTGGAGATGCTGAGTGTCAGCAATATCTCCAATACCCGTATCCTTGTGGTAGGCTTTACCAGCCCCGATCCCTACGAGGCCATGGAAGCCGCCAATGAGATCGTAAACGAGGCCATCAACAGACTTCCGGTAGTCATGGATACACCGGAACCGCATATTGCAGAAGAAGCCATCGTACCCACCCACAGAAGCTCACCCAGCTATGTTAAGAACATGGCAGTGGCAGGAATGGTGGGAATGCTTCTTGTAGCAGGCGTCCTTACCATCATCTACATCCTGGATGATACCCTGGATTCCGCAGAAGACGTGGAGAAGGTATTCGGTATCACACCCCTTACCGTGGT
>JAILKJ010000001.1 GCA_024693845.1 Lachnospiraceae bacterium | reverse complement strand
AACTGTACGGCACCTACGGGATGGCGACGGATAACGCTTATTCCTGGACGTCAGATGATGAGACACTGTACGGCACCTACGGCGTGGCGACGGATAATGCCTACACCTGGTCGGACGAGGATGAAGGATTGTTCAATACCTATGGCCTGCCGACATCTACGGATCCGGTATACAACTGGAAAGACACGGATGAAAACCTGTACGATACCTATGGCGTGGCGAACGACAACGCTTATACCTGGACGGCCACCGACGAGTCGCTGTACAACACCTATAACGTGGCCACGGATGACAACTACACCTGGACGAGCACGGATGAAGGGCTGTACGACACCTATGGTGTGGCAAACGACACCAGCTATAGCTGGACGCCGAATGATGAGACGTTGTACGACGAGTACGGTGTTGCGACAGATAATAATGACACCTGGACCGATGCGGATGAGGCGAATTATAAGGTATTGGTGGACGGCGGCGCCACGCTGGATCAGATCCGGCAGCAGGTCGGTTACCGCATGAAGTACCGCATGAAGTACCGCATGAAGTACCGCATGAAGTACCGTATGAAGTACCGCATGAAGTACCGCATGAAGTACCGCATGAAGTACCGTATGAAATACCGTATGAAGTACCGTATGAAGTACCGTATGAAATACCGTATGAAGGCGATGCTTACGAATATGGATAATTACAGTATTTCCTCCGTCAGCGGGAACACGACGGAAGAAATGGCGACGGTTCAGAACGGTACGCTTGTGCTCAGTGAGGGGGCTAAAGACGAAGAGGTATTTACTGCAAGGCCGATGGGGCTTCGAAAGGAAGCGGTTTCCGGTTCCGGCAATTCGAATGCTTCGGAAAGTAAGGTGATTTTCCTGCCTGCAGGGCAGCTTCAGGAAGTTCAAAAAACGTCAGGCACAGGGGACCTTTCTGTCGCGATGCTGGATAATGATAAATATGTTTCAGTCGTGACAAAAGGTGAAAGTGTGGCCGCAGATGTTGATGCCACCAATTCCGATACTACCCAGGAAGTCGGAACGATCGTGGTAAAGGGCGATTCCAAGGTCGAGATCTCCGGAGAGGAAGGAGATCTGTTCAAGATCACCAGAGAATATGAAGATCCCGCCAAGAAGCCGGCTGTTGTTACCGGTAAGCTTACCAAGGATGTGGATCCCGATAATCCTGCCAGAGTTGAGATCAAGGGCGGCGAGGCTGTCATGGTAAATGTAGAAGGTGCCAAAGGTGACGGTATTAATGTTACAAGCCATCAGCTGACCTATCATGCGACTGTCAAGGGAACCTGCAGCAAGGAGGGGATGAAGGAGCATTACAGCTGCTCACATTGTAATCTGTTGTTTGCCGATAAAAATGCAAAGACAGAGGTTACGGCAGCGAGCCTTGCGCTGAAGAAGGATCCCGCTAATCATGCCGGCGGTACGGAGATCAAGAATGCGAAGGATGCCACCTACAGCGAAGCCGGTTATACCGGTGATACCTGCTGTAAGGGCTGCGGAAAGGTCCTTAAGAAGGGAACTGCCATTGCGAAGAAGAAGGTTAAAAAGGGTGCTGTTGTCACGGATAAATCTTCCGGCGGCGATTACAAAGTTACCGACATGAAGAAGAAAAAGGTATCTTACCACGGGCCGGCCAATGCCAATGCCACCAGCGTTAAGATACCGGCAAAGGTTAAGATCGACGGAGTGAACTATAAGGTTACTTCCATCGACAAGAATGCCTTTAAGGGGAAGACTACCCTCAAGAGCGTGACCATCGGTTCCAATGTGGAGTCCATCGGGAAGAACGCCTTTTCAGGCTGCAAGAAGCTGAAAACCATTACGATCAAGACGACGAAGCTGAAGAAGTCCAAGGTGGGGGCAAATGCTTTTAAGAACATCGCCAAGAATGCCAAAGTCAAAGTACCCGGCAGCAAGAAGAGCGATTATGAAGCGATCTTCCGTAAAAAAGGCCTTCCCAAGGGCGCGAAGGTTAAATGATCAGTAGTTTTGTCCGATATATATACTGTGTGTTGAATTCTTTGTAGGGGTTTTGTGTAGATGTCGCTGAGTACAACAAGTATTGTTACAAATCTACTTGGTATGAATGCTAACAGGCAGCTTGGGATCGTGAATGATCGCAAGGCGAAGTCTACGGAAAAATTGTCTTCAGGATACAAGATAAACCGGTCTGCAGATGATGCGGCCGGTTTAGCTATTTCTGAGAAAATGCGCCGCCAGATCAGGGGACTTCATCAGTCCGCTGAGAATATAAATGAAGGCGTGGGTTATTGTCAGGTCGCTGATGGTGCCCTGAATGAAGTTGACGATATGCTCAAGCGTATGACGGAGCTTGCCATCAAAGCTGCCAACGGCACGGAAGACGATGCGGACCGGGAATATATAGATAAAGAAATGCAGCAGCTCAAAGGAGAATGCAACAGGATCTTTAAAGAGACCTCCTACAATGATCGCTTGATCTGGAAGGCAAATGCCGTAAAACAGATCGGTTCCGTGACTCAGCCCGCTGTAAAAAGGGTAAGTACTTATTCCAGTTTTGATATTAAGCTGAATAACTATGATAAGATCCCTTACAACGGCTTTAAAGTAACGGCAACCGCCGGCGACGGAGTGCGGATCAGTTGGAAGGATTACAACAATACCGAGCATACAACTGAGTTTGTCTCTTGGGATACGTTAAAAGAGAATAATTATCGTTTCGAGATAAGCGACTATTTCGGCGGACCGGACGGACCAAATTCAGATCTTTATGATGCGGGATTACCCGTGATCAAGCATACCGTTGCTTTTAATCCGAATGAAGCATCTACGATCGATGATATGGTTACTTCTTTGAACGGCAGGAGCATTTCCAACGGTGCCAGCGCATCCATGAGTGCATCCTGGGAAGGTGCGGACACGTCAGGCAAATTCAGCATTTCCGGGCCGTCTCTTAACTATGGGGCTGCATACGCTTCCCGTCATAATTCCGCATCAGGCTACAATTTTGATACTCCGGATGACATTTTTATCGAACCGTCTCTGACGGAAAACAGCGGACTCAGTAACCTGACCCGTCATCCTACGGCTACTACTGTTGAAGATGCGCTTACGGATAATACCGGATGGCAGTTTTCCTTCAATATGGAGGGGATCGGACCTGTAAAAGCAACGGTTACCGGTATTTCTTATTCTACCAATGACTATCAGGAAGAGGATGAGGGACGCTGGTGGTCCTGGTATAACTACACCTATAACGGCCAGCCCAGGCAGGAGAGGAGAGGCCATAGTTACTCTGCCGGAAATACTTTACAAGGCCTTATGAATTCTCTGACCGGAAATACCGGATCTCTACCGAAGTCGGCAGGAGGTATGAATGACGGGACCGCATCTTATACCATGAGTATGAGTATTACATCGGACAGTCCGTATTCCTACGGAACCGGCTCTTCTTCCACAGTGGGATCCATGAGCCTGAGCTTTACCGTGGGACAGTCGGATACGCAGCAGACGGTTCTTGATAAGATCAACAGAGCATTGAATGATACCACGGTACTTGATTTTTCAAAATCGAGTTCGGGGAATGATTCCGGCAGCTTTTCCTATATGACGGTAGGAAGCAATACCATTGAAGAACCGATCTGGGGAGGTGTCTGCAATATAGATATCCAGGCAGGGCCCGAGGCTGATCATGTGATCGATATCATGTATGATGAGCTGGGGTTGTATCAGCTGGGAATTTATACGGCTAATACGCTTACCCAGGATGATGCCACGGCAGCCATAGATCAGCTGAAAACTGCTGAGTATGTGGTAAGTGAGCAGAGAGCACAGTTCGGTGCTTACCAGAACAGACTGGAACATGCGTATAAAGTGAATAAAAACGCAGAAGAGAATACGCAATATGCGGAATCCCAGATCAGGGATACCGATATGGCTAAGGAAATGGTTCAGAATGCAAAAGACAATATCCTTCAGCAGGCAGGTCAGACGATGCTTGCCCAGGCCAATCAGAGCAGACAGGGTATGTTACAATTACTTAGTTAGCAAGGGGTAACTTTTACTCAGCAGAGGAGAAATCCTCCTCCTTCAGCTCACCCTCAGCGATCTTTTCATCCAGCCACAGCTGCAGGGAACTGATGGAAAGGGCCAGTTTATCCAGGCGGCTCTTGATACGAAGAAAATCATCACGTTCATAGTCATTGATACGACCGTCTTCTACGATCTCGAGAAGGCGGTCTTTTTCCTGATCCAGCTTGTGGAGGCCGTTCAGGGTTTCAACAGCGATCTGGGACAGCTCTTTTTTCTCGATGGGTGTTACATACTTTCGCCCGATCTCACATTCATGAGAGCAGTAGTAATTGCACAGATGAGGGGCCTTGTAGCATTTAGCCATGGCAAGGATGTCATCCGGAAGGATGCGGACCTTTTCATTCTCGATCTTCTCGATCCTCTCCGGAGAGATGAACTGCATGAGTTCGCCGGCTTTTTCTCTGGTAAGTCCCAGCTCTTCACGGGTGATCTGATATATGTTCTTGTCTGCTTTAGTCGATCTTCTGCCCATTTTCGTCTCCTTTTTGGAGATTTCTTATCCCCTGTCAATCATCATAGCATGTCAAAAAGAAATAGAACAGTTTATTTTGCCATAATCGCAAAATAGGAACATTTTTCCCGCTCAAACGATGATACAAGCGAAGGCTGCTCCTTGGTAGAATAAGGACATCAAATAACAAATGCGCATCGAAAAGCATTCGAAGCGCCACACCTTACAAGGAGGTAGCAACATGTTAAACTTCACAATGGTTCAGATCGGTATCGTCGCAGTGATCGTCGTATTTCTGATCGTTCTTCTCTTTTCGAGTTACGTGAAATCTCCCCCCGACAGGGCCTACATCATTTCCGGACTTAAGAAAGAACCCAAGATCCTGACAGGTCGCGCAGGACTGAAAATCCCGTTTTTTGAAAGATTGGATAAGCTGTATCTTGGCCAGATGTCCGTTGACATCAAGACAGAGCAGTCGGTTCCCACCAACGATTTCATCAACGTTAATGTTGATGCGGTTGCAAAGGTAAGGATTGAGCCTACGGCGTCCGGTATCCAGTTAGCAGCGAAGAACTTTTTGAACAAGTCTTCGTCCCAGATCACCGCTGATCTGCAGGATTCCCTCCAGGGTAACATGCGTGAGATCATCGGTACCCTTTCCTTAAAGGAGATCAACACCGACCGTGATTCCTTCTCGGATCAGGTTATGGCTAAGGCTTCCAAGGATATGGCTAAGCTGGGTATCGAGATCATTTCCTGTAACATCCAGAATGTTACGGATGAAAACGGTCTTATTTCCGACCTTGGTATGGATAACACCGCCAAGATCAAAAAGGACGCAGCTATTGCAAAAGCCCAGGCCGAGAGAGATATCAAGGTGGCTGAAGCAGAGGCGGATCAGATTTCCAACGATGCCAGAGTAGCAGCCGATACTCAGATCGCAGAGCGCAAAAACCAGCTTGCCATCAAGCAGGCTGAGTTGAAAAAAGAGTCCGATATCAAGCGTGCAGAGGCTGATGCCGCTTATGAGATCCAGAATCAGGAACAGCAAAGAAGCATCCAGACTGCTACCGTGAATGCCCAGATCGCCAAGGCTGAGCGTGAAGCTGAGCTGAAGCAGAAGGAAGTTCAGGTTAAGCAGCAGGAGCTGGCAGCCCAGATCGAGAAGAAGGCCGATGCCGATAAATACGCTGCAGAGCGTATCGCTGAGGCTGACCTGATCAAGCGCCAGAAATATGCTGAGGCTGAAAAATTCGAGCAGGAGAAGCAGGCTGAGGCCAAGAAGGCCAGAGCAGAGGCTGAGAAGTTCGCAGCCGAGCAGGAAGCAGCCGGTATCAAAGCCAAGTATGATGCGGAAGCTGCCGGTGTACAGGCCAAGGGTCTTGCGGAAGCGGAAGCCATCCGCGCCAAGGGTCTTGCCGAAGCGGAAGCTATGGAGAAAAAGGCAGAGGCATATCAGAAGTACAATAAAGTCGCTATGACCGAGATGATCATCAATGTTCTTCCTGAGATCGCAAGTCAGATCGCCGCTCCTTTGAGCCAGATCGATAAGATCACCATCATCGGCGGTGGTGAAGGCGGCAATGGTATGAACCAGGTTGCCGACAACGTACCCATTGTCATGAGTAAGCTGTTTGAATCCGTTCGTGAGACCACCGGAGTGGACCTGAAGGAAGTCATGAAGGCTGAGACCTATGACGCCAAGGTTACGAAGAATGTGAACGTGAACGGAGTGAAAGCTGAGGATACCGTGATCAGTGTGGATGCCACCAACTAAAACAGTGCATTTTATTTGACAAACGCCTCAATATATGCTACATTATGTGAGTATGCCGCTTGGTGGGGTTTAAGAAGTCCGGGTTTTTACGATAAGGACTCACCGAAGCCAGCGAGATTGATAATAGGAGGTGCCTTATGTACGCAATTATTGCAACAGGTGGTAAGCAGTACAAGGTTGCTGAGGGCGATATCATCAACGTTGAGAAGCTCGATGCCGAAGCAGGCAGCAGCGTGACCTTTGACCAGGTTCTTGCAGTAAGCGATGATAAGCTGAAGGTTGGTTCCGATGTAGCTTCTTCTACCGTAACAGCTACGGTTATGGAGCAGGGCAGAGGCCGCAAAGTTATCGTTTACAAGTACAAACCCAAGAGCGGATATCACAAGAAGAACGGTCACAGACAAGCATACACCAAGGTGAAGATCGACAAGATCAATGCATAAGTGATATGACGACAATAACGATTTTTGAGGATGTCGACGGGAATTATTCGGGATTCGAGTTCGACGGACATGCTGAGGCAGCCAAGGCAGGAGAGGACATTGTATGTGCATCTCTTTCGATCCTGGCCATCAATACAGTCAATTCCGTTGAGAAGTTCGCAGTCCCGGAGGGGAGCTTTGAAGAGCAGGCTTCGCAGAAAAGCGGATATATCAAGTTTCTTTTAAAGCAACCGAACCATGATTCCAATCTGCTGATCGATGCCATGATACTTGGTGTCGAAGGAATAGCGCAGCAGTATCCTCGATACGTACGGTTAAAACGTAAAGGAGGTGTAACCGATGATCGCACTTAACCTTCAGTTTTTTGCACATAAGAAGGGAGTGGGCTCTACCAAGAACGGTAGAGATTCCGAATCCAAGAGATTAGGAGCCAAGAGAGCAGACGGACAGTTTGTTAAGGCCGGAAATATTCTTTATCGTCAGCGCGGTACCAAGATCCATCCCGGTATCAACGTAGGACGCGGAAATGATGATACCCTGTTCGCACTTACGGACGGCGTTCTTCGTTTCGAAAGAAAGGGCAGAAGCTTAAAGCAGGCCAGTGTTTATCCCGTAGAGGACTAATCACGGTATAATGAATGTAATGGATGGCTCCGGATCATATGATTTGGAGCCATTTTTACTAGAGAAAAGAAAGAGGAAATCATGGGCTTTGCAGACAGAGCGAAAATCCATATCAGAAGCGGAAAAGGCGGAGACGGTCACGTGTCCTTCCGCAGAGAAAAATATGTTCCCAACGGCGGTCCCGATGGTGGAGACGGTGGTAACGGCGGCAGTGTGTTCTTTGCGGTAGACGAAGGACAGAATACACTGGCCGATTATCGTCATGTCCGGAAATACAAGGCAGGCGACGGTGAGGAAGGCGGAAAACGCAATTGTACCGGTAAGAACGGTGAGGATATCATCCTTAAAGTTCCCCGCGGTACCGTGGTCAAGGAGGCGGAAACCGGTAAGGTCATCGTGGACATGTCCGGAGACATGGAAAAGTTCGAGATCTTAAAGGGCGGCAAAGGCGGAAACGGTAATCAGCATTATGCAACTTCCTCGATGCAGGCGCCCAGATATGCACAGCCCGGTCAGCCGGCCATGGAGCTGGATCTGCTTCTGGAGCTGAAGGTCATCGCCGATGTGGGCCTTGTGGGCTTTCCCAATGTGGGAAAATCCACCTTTTTGTCCCACGTGACCAATGCAAGACCCAAGATCGCAAACTATCATTTCACCACTCTGCAGCCTAACCTGGGTGTGGTGGATCTGAGTGACGGACAGGGCTTCGTGATCGCCGACATTCCGGGACTTATCGAAGGTGCTTCCGAAGGCGTGGGGCTGGGTTTTGAGTTTCTCAGACATATCGAGCGTACCAGGGTTTTGATCCATATGGTGGATGCGGCAGGTACGGAAGGCCGTGATCCGGTGGAGGATATCCGAGCGATCCAGAATGAGCTTCGCAAGTACAGTCCCGCCATTGCACAAAGACCGCAGGTGATCGCCGCCAATAAGATCGATGCTATCGTAGGCGATGAAAATGAGATCATCCAGCGCCTTCGCAGTGAATTTGAGCCCGAAGGCATTAAGGTGATCCCCATCTCAGCTGTCAGCGGACAGAACGTGCAGGAGCTGATCTACGAAGTGAAGAACATGCTGGATGCCATTGAGGATGAGCCGCTTGTCTTTGAGCAGGAATTTTTCCCGGAAGATGCACTTTTGGTATCGACCGAACCCTTTACTGTGGAGTATGATAAAGATGCGGATGAATATGTTATCGAAGGGCCCCGGATCGAAAAAATGCTGGGCTATACGAATATCGAATCGGAAAAGGGATTTGTCTTCTTCCAGAAATTCCTTAAGGAAAACGGTATTCTGGATCAGCTGGAAGAACTGGGCATAGAGGATGGCGATACGGTCCGTATGTACGGCCACAGCTTTGATTATTATAAGTAAGCAGGTGATAACTATGACAAGTAAGCAGCGTTCCTATTTAAAGGGACTGGCAATGAATATAGATCCTATTGTTCAGGTTGGTAAGGGTAGTGTTACGCCGGAGCTCATTGAAGGAGTAACGGAGTGCTTTAATACCCACGAACTGATCAAGCTGGCAGTTCTGAAAAACTGCCTTGATGATCCGAAGGCGGTTGCTCAGACGGTTGCCGACAGGACCAGGAGTGAGCTTGTACAGGTGATCGGAAGAAAGTTCGTCCTCTATAAGCCTTATAAGAAGGATCCGAAGATCATTTTGCCTAAGTAAGCATAGTCTAACTAAGTAACGGTATTATATCCGCGTATGAGACAGTAAGATATGACGAAGGACAAAGGCATCGACAATAAGAATGAAAAACGCCTGGGTATCATGGGTGGCACCTTTAACCCGATCCATTTCGGGCATCTTTTGATGGCTCAGAGGGCTCTGGCGGATTATGAGCTGGATGAGATCTGCTTCATCCCCACAGGTATCCAGTGGATGAAAAAGGGTGATCCCGACCTTCTTGACGGTGATATCCGATATGAAATGACGCGTTTGGCGATAGAGGATAATCCGTCTTTTTCTATTTCCAGAATGGAGATAGACAGAGAGGGTAATACCTATACTTATGAAACCATGGAAGCCCTGAGGAAGGAATATCCCGACGCTTTGCTCTATTATATTGTCGGTGCGGATACCCTGAATAAAATGGACCAATGGCGCAGCCCGGAGATCGTTTTTCAAGAAGCGATCATTCTTTGCGCTGTTCGCGGAGATCAGGATAAAGCAAAGGTCATGGACTGCGCGAATGAACTGATTAAGAAATATGAGGCGGATATCCGCTTTTTGGATATCCCGAGAATGGATATATCCTCAACTGATATCCGGAATCGCGTGCGGGAGAGCAAAAGTGTCCGCTATCTGCTTCCGGATCAGGTCATGGGATATATCGCTGATAAACGCCTGTATCAGGCGTGAATACGGCATTTACCTATCGGAGATAAGAATGAAGACCTCAGAGCATAAGATGGTAACGCAGCAGGAGAATCCATACAGCGAGGAGCGGATCGAGAAGCTTACCGAAAAGGTTGCAAAGCAGCTGGATGAGAAAAGGATGAAACATACTCTTTCTGTGGCGCATACGGCATCCTGTATGGCCATGCGTTTCGGGGAGGATCCCTATAAAGCCTATGTGGCCGGCCTTTTACATGATTGCGCCAAGGGACTGAAGAATAAGAAAAAGCTGGAGCTTGCCGGGGAGTACGGTATTGAAATAAATGAAGCAGAGAAAGACAATCCGGATCTTTTGCATGCCAAGCTGGGCAGTATCCTTGCTAAAGAAGAATACGGCATCGAGGACGAAGATATCATCTCCGCGATCCGTTATCATACTACGGGTAAGCCGGATATGACGCCCTTTGAAATGATCATCTATATAGCGGATTTTATCGAGATCCATCGCAAACCTCTGATGATCCATGACAAAGCCCGCAAAGCGGCTTTCACGGACCTGGAAGAGGCCATGAGAGTGATCCTGGAAGGGACGCTTGCCTACCTTGGCAAGAAAGGTGCCATGGTGGATCCCATCACGCAGGAGACCTATCGGTATTATAACGAAAAACAAGCATAAAGCAACTTTTGGAGTAACCGGAATGTATGCGAAGGAGGCTTGAAGATGCGTAAAATGAGAACAATGGATCGGTTTGAGGCTTGTACATGTAAACTTATTTTTGCTGCCGTTCTTTTAGTGCTTTGGATCTTTCTTACGGCTGATCAGAAGATATCGGCTGAGGAGGTCATTAGCGGAGATATTCGTGTGACCGAGTTGAATATGGAAAGAGTTGTCGGAGAAAATCCTGATACTCAGATCAACTGTGATAATTCCCATGTCGACGTGGAAGTTCACTGGATCAACGGGAATAACGGACGTGATATAGATACCTTCACACCCGGACAGATCGTCGAGCTTCAGGTGTATTTTTTCCCGCAATCGGGGTATAAATTTGGCGATAGTCCGAGCCCTGAGTTCTATATTAACGGTTCTAATGTCACTATAGAACCCCGCTATGTAAATAATAATAGGTTAGCATATGCATACATAATAAATTTCGGGAAGCTTAGTAAACAGATCCCGAAAACGGTAGAGATAACGGATCTGGATCTGACGGTTTCTCATGGAAAAACGCTGGATACCGAGTTTAACGTAAGCTGCGACAATCTGAGTGAGTATATTAATTGGACTGACGTATATACGAATTGCGACATTCAAAAGTCCTTGTTTTACACGAAACCCTCGATGGTCCTGATGCTGGAGTGCCCGGAGGATTACGAGATCCTGCTTTCTACTGTGGTTAAGCTGAACGGCGCTACAGTTGTGAGCGATCCTGCCCAGGGTTTAACGGTTAGCGTGGAGTATAATCGTATCACAATAACCAAAGAATATGATATGCTTTCGCCCACAGCTTCGGACATTACAAATCTCGGGATCGGAGAAGTGAATATTAATATGCCCGGTATTCTTGACGGTAAGGTTGAAATTGGTAAAAATGCTGACACTTCCTTTACATGCCAAAACGATCGGGTAAACGTGACCGTTTCGGTCGTTGACACCGCCGATGAAAATGCAGCCATCAGCGCATATCAGCCTTATCAGCAGCCGGCGTTTATCGTAAAACTTACACCGAAAGGAAACTATTTCTTTACGGATGCTTTTGATCTTTACATTAATAATTCTGTTTTTTTGGTATCAGCCAATACATCAACTAATTATTTCAAAGAAACCAAAATTCCGTTTTCGAAGCTTTACAAAGGACTACTGAAGAATTTCAATGTTAACGGGATCGATAAGCCGAAAAACGGCTCATCCGTATCGGTTTCCGGAAGCTCCCAGCAGACCGGACTTTCCAAGATCGCCGGAGAATGGCTGGATCACGGAACGCAGACTAAAGCGGAATCCATCGTAGGCGGTTATGAGTATGACCTGCATCTTGTTCTGGAGGCAGAATACGGTTATGCCTTTGAAGATAACGGATCGATCGCACTTTTGGCGAATAACGGGATCCCTTATCTGACATTGAATAAGTCCGGTTGTACATTTGCTTATTCCGCTAACCTGGATAAGCTGGAGATCACGACCAATCAGCCCATCGTAGCCGATTGTGATAAGCTTAATTCGATCTCGGTTTTCATAGCGGAACCTGAAATAGATGCAGTAAGTAATAGTGGTAATTTTGTCAGCACGGACAGCGGATATAAATATATCGTATACTTTTATGATAATGATTCGCATCAATTGTTGCAGTCAGGTGCAAGGTTTCAGTCAGGTCATAAATATTATATGAACGTCACCTTCATAGCCGATGACGGATACGAGTTATCGTCTGATGTGTATGATAAAAATGCAGGCGCCACTGTAAAGGTAAACGGAAATGATTTTGCCGTCGATGACGGAGGCGATGCTAACGGTACATCCGTTTCAAACATTCTTTACACCTGTACGCATCTGTTTGATGACGGAGAGGAGACGACCAAAGCAACCTGCGAGAATACGGGCGTAAAGACCTGCCATTGTACCCTCTGTCAGGGTGAGAAGAAGGTGGATATTCCGGCCCTCGGACACAGCCTTACTTTTGTTGAAAAGAAGGAGGCAACCACCGATTCTGCCGGACATGCCGCTTACTACGAATGCAGCAGATGCCATAAGCTCTTTACCGATAAGGACGGTAAAAATTCGGTTACGGAAGAATCGCTTCGAATCCCCGCTGTGAATGCATCGGGGGATGCGCCTGAAGTTATAGTCGAAAAAGGGAAAAAGGTAAAAGATCCCGAATCGGGAAATGGCTATAAAGTGCTGAATGTCACAGGCGAAACGGCTTCAGTAGAGTTTAAAGCACCTAAGAAGAATGCTAAGAACGTAACGATCCCTGCTGAGGTGAAAATAGGGACCGTTAAATGCAAGGTTGTCAAGATATCGGCGAATGCTTTTAAAAACAATAAATCGATCCGCAGTGTGGTGATCGGTAAAAATGTGAAAAACATCGGTGCCAGAGCATTCTACGGTTGCAGTAATCTGAAGAATATTAAGATCAATACGACTAAGCTTACAAACAAAACAGTCGGTAAGAATGCTTTTGCAAGGATCCATAAAAAAGCAACAGCCAAGGTGCCGAAAAAGAAACTGAAAAGCTATAAGAAAATGTTGAAAGCAAAAGGCATGAAAAAAGCAACACAAAAGATCACAAAGTAATCATATAAGGAGAAGGAACAAAGTATGGAATTAACATCTAAAGATGCTGCCATCGCAGCGGTAAATGCACTGGAGAATAAGAAGGCGGTTGATATCCGTATCATCGATATCAGTCAGGTATCTCCGCTGGCGGACTATTTCATCATCTGTAACGGTACCAACCGGAATCAGGTTCAGGCGCTGTCGGATCATGTGGAAGAGACGCTGGGTCGTATGGGCTTTGACAGAAGACCTATCGAGGGGTATGACAATGCTAACTGGATCCTTCTGGATTATCATGATGTTATCATTCATATCTTTGACAAAGAGAACCGGGATTTCTATGATATCGAACGTATCTGGCGTGATGGCCGTGAGATGACGGCTGACGAACTTAAGGCGTGAGAGAAGCCTGAATGAAAAAAGGTGGGGCAATGCCCCACCTTCATTATATCTGTATATCACATCTTTCGGAATACTCCGAACACCTTACCCAGGATCTGACAATCATCAACGATAATGGGATCCATGGAATCATTCTCAGGCTGCAGTCGGATATGACCGTCTTCCTTGTAAAAAGTCTTCACCGTAGCGGAATCATCTATGAGGGCAACTACGGTATCGCCATTTCTAGCTACATTCGTCTGTTCCACAAAAACCTGATCTCCGGAGAAAATACCCACATTGATCATGCTGTCGCCCTTAACCTTAAGTACAAAGCTTTCGGCGTTGGGAACCATATCCACGGGAAGCGGGAAGTATCCTTCGATGTTCTCCTGAGCCAGGATCGGTTGTCCTGCAGCAACGGTACCGATAACCGGAAGAGAAGTCATTTCGTGCCTAACCATCTGGAAGCTGTCATCGCAGATTTCGATGGCACGGGGCTTGGTAGGATCACGGCGGATAAAACCGTTCTTCTCCAGGGTCTCAAGATGAGCATGAACCGATGAAGTGGATTTAAGGTTCACGGCATCGCAGATCTCACGAACGGCAGGCGGATAGCCCTTCTTCAAAATACAATCTTTAATATATTCCAGAATTTCGGATTGTTTCTTACTGATCCTCTTATTGTCCATTTAATTACCCTCCGAGTTTGATATCATCTTCCTGTAAGCAAAAGAAATGTTCGCTCAGGTATCTTTGACTTAGATTATATCAGAGGTCAGGACGAAAAGCAAACATTTATTCAGAAAATATGTTCGATTTTTGCTTGACAATAGAAAATATGTTCGATATAATACAGATAAATCGAACATGCTTTCGGATGGCGAGGACGGTTGCAAACGTTCACACCGGCTTAGAAGACAATGATACGGGAGGCATAATACTATGAGAACAAACAGAAGAACAGCGAAAGGTTATAACAGGATCATGAGTATACGTCTTGCTGCACTTGCAGTGATCATCGTTTTGGCAGTATCCATTCTGATCGGAGGTATGAGAAGAAGCGCTAATGCATCCGAGGCAGGTGTGGTACGTACCAAATGCTATACTAATGTAGAAGTGAACAAGGGTGACACCCTTTGGGCTATCGCCGGTGAATATTCCAATGATAAGTCTGCAGCCGGTATCCAGGCTTGCGTTGAGGAGATCCGTGAGCTCAACAATATGAAGTATTTTGACGTGATCTGCTCCGGCGATAAGCTGATCGTTCCCTACTATGTCTATGAGTAGTGAATCCTGATAGATTATTGTCGATATCTTTCCTCTAATATGGTAGTTCTACTCCTTACTTTCACACACAGTGCGGGCCGTTTTTTGGTCCGCACATATTTTTTTGACCAAATAGACATGAAAAATCAGTTATATTCACCCGGAGGAAACATAATCCTCCGGGTGTTTTTATTTGACAAAAATATGAGCATATATTAGCATATACAAATAATAAGATGACGGAGATTATACCATGAAGGATAGTTACGAAACTTTTTCGAAAGTGGCAGGAGAGGAGCGTTTGCAGAAACAGCTCGCCTTCAGCCTGGAAGTTGATAAAGAAAAAAGCATATTCAGACAGACATCCCTGTCAGATCACGGAAGAAAGGAAAATGATGCCGAACACGCCTGGCATATGGCGTTAATGGCGTATTTATTGAAAGAATATGCCAATGAGCCTGTAGATATCGCCAAAGTTATGATCATGTGCCTGATCCATGACGTTGTAGAGATCGATGCAGGTGATACCTATGCCTATGATAATGAAGGCTTAAAGACGCAAAAATCCCGTGAAAATGAGGCAAAAGAACGCATCTACGGAATGCTTCCGGAAGACCAGAGACGGGATCTTGTCAAATTATTTGATGAATTTGAGGAAAATGAAAGCCCTGAAGCAAGATTTGCCCATGTAATGGATAACCTGCAGCCATTGATCCTGAATTTTTCCAATGACGGATCCGACTGGCAGGAACATGGCGTAAACGCAAAGCAGGTATTCGGAAGACAAGGCAGATCAAAAGATGGTTCCAAGAGACTATATGACCTCACAGAGCGTATGATCCTTGATCAGGTGGAAAAAGGCAATCTGCCCGAATAAAGGCCTAAAATATGCCTAACTATTCGTTAAACTGTCATTTTGCGAATAGTTGGATGTATACTTCTGCCGATATAAATCACCATAGATTCTTATTTATTCATAGTTCTGGTGGGCTTTGCATTAACGGCTTTCTCAGGCTGTTGCTCTTTTGCAAAATCTTTATTCAGCTTATCCGTCTTCGGCGAAGTAATGCTGATCATTTTTTCAACGGTTCCGAGTCTTGCCTTACCCTTGTCCGTAAAAGGAGAGAAAAATGTTCCCTGACGCTTGTCATAGTATTTCAAAGCTGCATTGTTTAAATTGATCAGATTGATTCCGTTGGGATTATCGATCATATTATCCAATGCATCTGTCAGTGCTTTCATTTCATCGGAAGGATCTTTTCCCTTGTTGAAATCCTTTAAGCCGTTATACAGATCCTTGAGATTATTCATTTCCTCTTCGCTTAAAGCTTTATCAACCTTTTTGGCGAAGCCGCTAAGCTTCTGATAATAAAACTTATCCTTTAACAGCTTGTCATGCTGTTTCTCGTTTTGATGGATCTTATCGTTGATACGCTGATTCACCTTTGTCTTATAGGCGTCATATACGTTCTCCAGCTTCATACCCTCCTGAGAGATCGTCTCTTTGAAAAGAGGATCTTCAAGGATCTGCTTTCTCATCTGATCGATACGTACCTTCATATCGTTGTCTGAGTACAATACGCGGTGGATATCGTTTTGGCCGGTCTTCATGTTATATTCATAGCTCTCTTTAGTGTGAAGGCCTTGAAAAAAGGTGGCATCAGCCGCTTTCCCCAGGATGGATTTGGCGACGATATAATCCACGGCAGGCTTAACATTTTTGGTAGGACTGACACTCTCTCCGTGCAGAAATCCATTGTCGATGTCGTTTACAGCACTCTTTACGGTTGCTTCAACGGTTATTTTTGCGGAGAATTCGTCACTTTCCGAGATCAGATCCGACCACACCTTGGTGGCCTCAGCCTGTTTCTTCAGGTTATCATCATATCCTTTGGCAAATTCATTGGCATCAAAGGCCTCCTTGGCATGATTGTTATGGGAAATACAATAATCCCTTACGTAACGCCTGAAACAGGGATCATTGACCAGCTCCTTGCCTTTTTCATTGAAAGCATAGCCGTACTCTTCTTCAAAGTTTTCAAATTTGAAATCCTGTTTTTTGGCCAGAGCATAGACGATTTTCTGATTTTCGTACTCGGCAGCATCCGGATCTTTCGGCATATTCATGGTCGAGAACAGATAAAGCTTTGCGGCATCCTGATAAGGGAACTGTTCTTCATAAGAATCCGGGCCGAAAAGGGGCGCCATATTTTGGGGAACATAGCCCTTGGAAGAAATGGAATGACTGAATTTCATTACATCTTCAGCGTTCTTTTTGCCGATGCTTGCATTGAACTCATCATAAAACCTAATATCATCTTCGTACTCTTTCATTGCTTTCTACCTCTTCTCTTCTGATTTATTCTATTTCATCCTTGCCGACGCAGCTTCGTCAGACAATTTGATCTCTCCTACCTGGTTATAATCATAGAATCTGCAGTCAAATACAGCGTTCGTCAGTTTGATCTTATCCTGTGCATAGGTGCCCTGCACGGTCCGGTCGATGATGTCCTTTAGCATTTCGGTCATATCCAGAGTAGCCCTTAGGGGTAAAAATGTTTTCTTCTCGATCCAGAATTTGATCTTACCGTTGGGGATCTGATCCAGACTGAAAGGGATATCACCGCTTGTCAGGCCCAGGTCATTAACGGCACCCTTTAGCTCGTCGGAAACCGTTTCGCCGGATACATCGGCACTGATCTTGTATGCATCTTTGCCATCCGAAGCTTCCTCCGTCATGGTCATATTTACAAGGCCCGTGTCATATCCCACCAGACCATTGGTAAACATGGCATCAAGGTTTTCAAGCTTTGCGGCTTTGTCGTCAGGGTTGATATATTCCTTAGACCAGCTCTTCCCGTCATAAAGATAAAACAGGAACCGATCCCCTTCCTCCATACAATAGGCTTCCGTCTCCTGCCGGCCCTGCGCTCCCATATCCATTACATTTTTGATGTGGATATTGGCGGGCTTGGCTGTCTGCTCTGTTGTTACGGTGCTTACGGCATTGATGGTACCTATCACGGAAGTCTGAAATTCCACGTTTACAGTGGTCTCCGTACGATAACTGTCGGCACTTTTCAGAAGCACTTCAGCGGCGCTTCGGTGTATGACATCCTCAGGCGTTTTGGGCCCTCCGCATCCCGTCATCAGTAAAAATGCGAGCCCTGTCAGTAATACTCCGATCCCTCTTTTTCTCATTCTCATCCCTCTTTATGATTTAAGTCATGACACGTGCTGCAGGTTTCTTATCAACATTCTGCTGTTTGTTTACCGTTTTGCTATTGGTTGCATTAGGCGCCTGCTGCGGCAGATAGTCCTTGAACATATCAACATTCATATCTTCTTTCATAAACGAATGGATACTATCCTTACTCCTTGAATCCACTCCCAGCATGCTGTTAAGCGTCTTATGATCCCACCGGGAAGTAAGAAGATCAAACATTCCGTGGCCTAATTTTACACTGTTATCCATTCTGCGGCGAATGTTATAATAGTTCACCTGCTTAGGATCGGCTTTGGGATTTTTATCGGTTTCGTTATAGGCGGCTCGGGCGGCCATTGTGTCATAAATGCCATCCCATGCCTTTTTCTGCTGCTTAACGATATACTCTTCGTCATACTTTTCGCCATTATTTGAGGTCTCAAAATCCACTTTTTCGTTAAGCGTCACTCTGCCCTTGTTGTAATACTTATTGTTGATGGAGTTATATAAATTAGATAAATTAACAGTTTTCTTAAGCTCATCCGGAAGGGATTCCAGAGCCTTGTGGCACTTATCCAGTTCCCTCTCCGCGATGTTTAAAAGCTTTCTGGCGCCTTTATAACGATCTCTTCCCGCTAAGGAAAAAGGATCACGCCTGTCAAGATACCGGTTGGCATTAAACTTCATCTCATTAACGTTTTCCAGCCATTTAAGAGCAAGTTTATAGGCATCCTCCGGCTTATCCTTTAAAGCTACGATTCCCTTATAAATCGCATCGGGATCGTTGGGGCGGAGCCCAAACTTATTGGCTGTAAGATCCTTCAATTTATTCAAATCTTCACAGGAAGTCCTCAGATTACGATGCTTCTTACTCTCCTTTTCCGTGAAAAGACGCTTTGTGTTAAATCCCTTGAGGGCGGCATTCATGGTATCACGAAGTTCGTCTTTGAGAGGCGCCTCGGACTTATCCAGGATCTCGTAGGTCTCTGCGATGTTCTCTTTTTCCTTGCCGGAGTTATTCTCTTCAAAGGTTATCTGATTTTCAGAAGAGATCTTATTATCTGAATTTACGTATTCAATGGATGCAAAAGAGTCGTCATTCGATATGACATCGTGCTCCTTAGATCCAACGTACTGCTGAGCTTTGTTCTCAAAGTCATTAGTGGGAGGAATATACACTTTCTCCTCCGTCTCCTTATCACGCATTCCTTCATAGAAGGAAATATTCGCATCTGAGCCGCGGGAAAAACTGTCATCAATTCGTTCTTCGTCGTGCTGATCCAACTTTTCTACGTCGTCAAATAATTCTTCCTCTTTCATGGGGGGACCTCCTTGTGTTTATCTGATATATATACACGGATCTGTAGCATTTGGTTGCAGAGTTTTTAAATTTTTCCACCAAACATCATTTTACCTTAAATTGCTGTGAAACACAACAACTTCGCCCTTTTGAAAAGCTTTAAAATGTATTATAATATGGGAGAAAAATGCAGGCGGAGGTGCATCATGGCCCAGAGCCGGGACAAAACTTATCACGAACAGATGAATATCGATAACGTGCAGCGGATGCGTGAGGTGCAAAAAGAGCTTCCGGCTTTCTGCAAGCAGTTTTTCCGCGGGATTGAGAATACCACCGCACCCAGGACCCGCCTGGCGTATGCGCTGGATCTGCGGGTTTTCTTTGAGTTTTTGCAAAAGAGCAATCCTTCCCTTTGCCGCACTCCCATCCCGGAATTTCCCCTGTCGGTGCTGGAACAGATTACAAAGGAGGATATCGAGGAATTCCTGGAGTATCTGGATTTCTATGAGAAGGAGTTTGACGAAGATAAAAGCCATGTATCCGAGGCCAGGGAATACACCAACTCGGAACGGGGGAAATCCCGCAAATTATCGGCTTTGAGAAGCTTTTATAACTACTTCTTCACCAGTGAGCTGATCGAGAAAAACGTAGCTGCTCTCGTACCGATGCCCAAGCTTCATGAAAAAGAGATCATCCGCCTGGACCCCAATGAAGTGGCCGAACTTCTGGACCTGGTGGAAAGCGGCGATGCCCTTACCGAGAATGAAAAACGTTACCATAAGGTAACTAAATGCCGCGATCTTGCCCTTTTAACGCTGCTTCTGGGAACCGGTATCCGTGTTTCGGAATGCGTGGGACTGGACTTAAATGACGTGGATTTTGAGAACTGCGGTATCCATATCATCCGCAAGGGAGGATCAGAAGCCGTGATCTATTTCGGAGATGAAGTTTACGATGCTCTCCTGCCCTATTATGAGAAACGCAAGCAGACCATAGCTGCCGACGGACATGAAAATGCGCTTTTCCTGTCTCTGCAGAATAAGCGCATGAGTGTCAGATCTGTTGAAAAGCTTGTGAAAAAATACTCTTCCAGGGTTACGAGCCTTAAGAAGATCACGCCCCACAAGCTTAGAAGCACCTACGGTACCACTCTCTACCGGGAAACAGGCGATATCTACCTGGTTGCCGATGTGCTGGGACATAAATCCGTTAATACAACCAGAAAGCACTATGCGGCCATGGAGGATGATAACAGACGTAAGGCTGCAAGAGTTGTAAAACTGAGAAAAGATTGAGGAGTAAGCAAGCGCTTACTCCTCTTCTTTTTTATCATTCTTCTTGTTCTTTCTGAAGCCGGAGGGCTTCTTCTCTTCTGCCGGCTCAGGCGCTTCGATCGCATAATAATGATATTGCTTGTCTTCATCTATCCGTTCCAGTCGCCTGTAATCCGCTGTGTTTTCGGACAGGCCCTTTTTGCGAAGAGATTTGTTCATTAGGGCTCTTCCGGCAGCATATAGCACAGCGAAGATCGGAACACCCACAGCCATACCGATGACCCCGAAATAACCGCCCATCACGGTGATGGCAAAGATGATCCAGAAGCTGGAAAGTCCGGTGCTGTCTCCCAGGATCTTGGGTCCCAGGAAATTGCCGTCAAATTGCTGCAGGATCAGAATGAAGATAACAAAGATCAATGCCTTCTTCGGATCTACCATGAGAATGATCAGAGCACTGGGAATGGCACCCAGGTAAGGACCGAAGAACGGGATGATATTGGTTACGCCGATGATCACGCTGATCAGCAGCGGATAAGGCATTAAGAGGCAGGTGGTACCGATAAAGCAAAGAAGTCCGATGATCAGAGAATCGATCAGCTTGCCGCTGATATAATCCGCAAAGGTATGCTTGATAAAAATGAAGTCTGATACAACCTGGTTGCCCCTCTCACGGGAAAAACAGGAATAGATGAGCTTCTTGCCCTGTGCGGCGAAAATCTCCTTGCTTCCCAGCAGATAGATGGAAACGATCAGACCGATGATCAGATTCCAAAGGGTTGAGATCACGCCGGCTACGCTGGATAAGATGTTGCTGGAAGCCTTTGAGATCACCTCGTTCAGCTTGGGAAGGAGCTTCGAGGAAAGGATATCCTCCAGCTCGCTGTTATAGTTGTTCAAAAGCGTGTTCACCGTGGTACGAAGCTCGGGGTTGCGCTTAAGGATGTTGTCGATGAAATCCTGCATATTCTGCGTGTAAACGGGGAATTGCGTAACCAGCGCCTGAATACTCTGCAACAGTTGAGGGATGATGCTGGCAAAGAACAGATAAAGCAGAAGAATGAAAAATGCCACTGTAAGAATGATGGAAATGAGGCGGCTCTTTTTCTTGATGCCGACAGATTCCACATCTTTATTCAGCTTCAGGAACAGGGGCTTTAAGAGCTTGCCCTCGATCCAGTTAACGGTGGGAGCCATCAGATAGGCAAGAACCATGCCGTAGATGATGGGGCGAAGGATATGCAGACATTTGTTGACTGCTGCTGTTATGCTCTTGGTGTTAAATACAAGATAGACAACCACTTCAGCGGCTGCCAGTACGAGAAACGCCGTAATGCCCCACTGTATATAGTGAGGCTGGTTGGCGAGCCTGTAAGCCTTGCCCTCGTTTGTTTCTTTTTCTTCCGTAAGGATCTGTGTTTCGAGATCCTTTTGCTTCTCTGCTTCCATGTTAGTCTCCGCTTACTGTTGTTCTTTTAATTCCACAAATTTCCTGATATATTCTACCGTTCCGTCAATCCCGAGAATTCCCGAATTTACGGAAAGATCATAGGTCTTGCACATGCCCCATTTCTGGGAGGAATAATAGTTGTAATAGCTCTGACGCTGTTTGTCCTGGCGAACGATCAGGTCGGTGGCTTTGGTCTCGGTCAGTTGCCGTTTTTCCATGATGCGCTTTACGCGATATTCCATATCCGCACTGATGAATACGCTGATCATATCAGGATTATCGGCAAGGGCATAATCCGCACATCGTCCTACGATCACGCAGGGGCCTTCCTTGGCGATCTGTTTGATGGTGTTATACTGGGCCAGGAAAACCTTCTGGCTGATGGGCATATCTACGAGTCCTGCAGCGTTATGGCCGAAGGAATAGGTGTCCATGACCAGGTTGAACAAAAAAGAATTGGTGGGTCTCTCGTCGTGGGTCTCGATCAGTTCTTCGCAAAAGCCGCTCTCCTTGGCTGCTCTTGTGATCAGCTTTCCGTCATAGTAAGGTATACCTAATTTCCCGGCCAGCTTCTCTCCGATCTCTCTTCCGCCGGAACCGAATTGACGACCGATAGTGATGATACTCTTCATACACAAGCCCCCCTTCTGCAACTATTACCTAGCTGATTACATCATACAACAGATTTGCTTAAAACACAAATGAAAGGCGGCGGATTTGCACCCGCCGCCATTTGAATTATTTAGCTTTGATGTTCTTGGCTTTTACGCCTGCTTTCTTCAGCATTTTGATGTACTTCTTCTTAGCATTTGCCTTAAGAGACTTGGGAATGTAAACCTTGCAGTTCTTCGGAAGGCCCTTAAGAGCATTTTTGCCTATGGAAGTGATCTTCTTGGACTTGATGGTCAGCTTCTTCAGCTTGGAATCGCCCTTGAAAGCATTCTTTCCGATGGAAGTTACACTTGCAGGAAGGGTTACGTTGCTGAGTTTCTTACAGCCTGCAAAAGCACCCTCTCCGATCTTGGTGACCTTCTTGCCCTTAAAGTTAGCCTTGGTAAGAGATTTACATCCGTTAAATGCGTTCTTACCGATCGTCTCGGTATTTTTGGGAATGTCAACCTTCTTGAGGCTTGTGCATCCGCTGAAGGCGTTCGTACCAATCTCCTCGATGGTCGTAGGAAGAACAACCTCGGTAACCTTGGTGTTACCCTTGAAGGCATTGTCGGCAATGGAGGTAACGGTTGCCTTCTGGCCATTCACGGTAACCGTG
>JAILKJ010000083.1 GCA_024693845.1 Lachnospiraceae bacterium | reverse complement strand
GCAGATGGGGAAGAGCCCGGATCCTACCCTATTACATTGGGTACACTCGCTCTTGCTAACAACACCTCCGGTACGGAAGCCTTTTATGCATCTGACTATCAGCTTGTGCTTGCCGGAGATGCCAAACTGACTATTCAAGGTCAAAAAGTTTTGGAGGATGCTCAGATTCAGATCACGGATACGGACACTCAGGTATATGACGGAACGCCTAAAAAACCGCCTGTTTCGGTTAGCTATAACGGTACCGGATTGGAACAGGATGTGGATTACACCCTGACCTACAGCGATAATGTCCATGCGGGTGACAACACAGCCAAGATCACGGCGAAGGGAATCGGTAATTACAAGGGAGAACAAACCATCTCCTTTACCATCAATCCCAGACAGCTTACCGTAAAGGCCCAAAACGCATCCAAGACCGAAGGCGCTGCGGATCCCGATTTTACCTACAGCGTAACAAATGCTGTTGATACGGACAGGATCATCTTTACCGGTGCACTTGCCAGAGAGACAGGGGAAGCTGCGGGAGATTACGCCATCAATCAGGGAACCCTTGCTCTTGCAGATGGCGAAAGGTATTTTGCCTCGGACTACAGTATCGTTTTTACCGTCGGATCCTTTACCATCGATGAGCAGGCTCGCTGGAATGTTTACTTTGATCCGCAAAACGGAAATGCATCGATTCTTATGTATGCAGTGGATGGCGGAACGGTTCAGGTACCTGCAGAGCCTTACCTGGAAGGATATGATTTTACAGGCTGGTATACGGATGAGGATTGCACGCAGGAGTATGATTTCTCTACAGGTGTTACCGCAGACCTGACGCTTTATGCAGGCTGGGAAGTGGCAGATGATCATTCGGATGTCGAGTACAGAGACGGATATCCCGCTTCCTGTTTAGTAGATGGCTATGAAGGAGATATGTATTGTAAAAAGTGCGGGCTTTACCTCGGAGAGGGCAATACCATCCCCGCACCCGGCTATCACAACTGGGTTCTGACGGGAACCGACCCCGCCACCTCACTGCATACGGGAACGGCATATTATTCCTGCAGCGAATGTTCGGCGACAAAGACAGAGATCCTGGACATCGACCCGAACAACAAGGATCCCTACGATTATGACGACGACTGGGATGATGACGACTGGGACGACGATGACGATGAATGGGATGACGAAGAGCTGGAGGAGATCGAAGAAGAGCTGGAGGAGAAAGGCTTTACCCTCAATGATGATGAGGAGACGGTAACCTTCCAAAAGCCCGCCAAGAAGACCATCACCTCCTGCAAGATCAGCCCCACCGTTAAGGTGAACGGCTACACCTTCAAGATCACGGGCATCGCAGACAATGCCTTTAAGGGCTGCTCCAAGCTTAAGAAGGTTACCATCGGATCCAACGTGACCACCATCGGTGCCAATGCCTTCAAGAGTTGCGGTAAGCTAACAAGTGTGACCATCCCCGCGAAGGTAACCCATATCGGTAAAAATGCTTTCAACGGCTGCAAGAGCCTAAAGACAATTACGATCAAGACCAAGTCCTTAAAGAAGATCGGTAAGAAGGCATTCTCCGGCATCAAGGGCGGTGCGAAATTCAAGCTGCCCAAGCTGAATGCGGCCAAAAAGAGAAGCTACAAGAAGATGATCAAGGGATCGGGAGCACCCAAGTCTTCCAAGATCAAATGATCGGAAAGCAGGATTAACAGGTAATTATGAGTACGATTTACGGTGAATATGAACAGACTCTTCAGGATGTGCTTCAGGATATACTGAATCGCCTGGAGGCCATGGATGTGTCCTATTACACAGCCAATGACGATCATCTGTATGAGCACATTTCCTATCGGATCAAATCCGATGAGAGCATGCGGGAAAAATGCAGGCGGAAGGGTCTGGAAGAAACTCCTCAAAGTGCCATCCATGAGATCAAGGATGCCATCGGTGTTCGTATCGTCTGTTCCTTTGTGGACGACATTTATGAGATCGTCAGAAGGATCGGCACTTTCGAGGGTTGCCGCATTGTGGAAGAGAAGGATTATATCAGACATAACAAGCCCAACGGGTATCGAAGCTTCCATCTGATCCTCGAGATCTTAAACAGTCACGAGGACGTTGCCGGCATGGTACCCGGGCATTTTTATGCGGAATTGCAGCTTCGGACCATAGCCATGGACTCCTGGGCCGCCCTCGAGCATAAGATGAAGTACAAAAAGGATATCCGGAATCAGGAGCTGATCGTATCGGAGCTGAAACGCTGCGCGGATGAGCTGGCAAGCTGCGACATCTCCATGCAGACCATCAGGGATCTGATCAGACAATCCGGTAAAGGAGAAGAAAGATGAACAAAGACAAGATCTCCATCATAGTGCCCTGCTACAACGAGGAGGAAGCCCTTCCTCTTTTTTATGGGGAAGTGACAAAAGTGCTCGGTGGGATGGATGCGGAGTATGAACTTCTGTTGATCAATGACGGTTCCAAGGATCAGACCCTGGCAAAAATGCGGGAGCTTGCGGCTCTGGATGACCACGTAAAATACTTTTCCTTTTCCCGGAATTTCGGTAAGGAATCCGCTATGTATGCTGGCTTTTGCAATGCAGACGGTGACTACGTAGCGGTTATGGATGCCGATCTTCAGGATCCGCCGACTCTTCTTCCCGAGATGTACAAGATCCTCCAGGAAGGTGAGTATGACAGTGTGGCGGCAAGAAGAGCCGACAGGAAGGGCGAATCCCCGGTGCGGAGCTTTTTTGCAAGATGCTTTTACCGGATCATCAACCGTCTTTCGGATGCCGACGTGATGGACGGCGCCAGGGATTTCCGTCTTATGAAAAAAGAGATGGCCGGAGCCATTGTCTCCATGTCTGAGTATAACCGGTTCTCCAAGGGTATCTTCGGCTGGGTCGGATTCTCCACCTACTGGCTGGATTACGAAAACGAAAAAAGAGTGGCGGGCCAGACCAAGTGGAACTTCTGGGGCCTGCTTCGCTACGCTATCGACGGAATCATCAATTTTTCCCAGTCACCGCTGGATTTTGCTTCCTGGCTGGGAATGTTCATGACGCTGCTGGCCTTTGTGATGCTCCTGTTTATTGTG
>JAILKJ010000082.1 GCA_024693845.1 Lachnospiraceae bacterium | reverse complement strand
CGTTTCCGGTTGCAGCCTCCGCTACGTCCTTCCCGTCGGCAACTTCCGATTTATCTTCCCCGCCGGTAACCTCCGTCACCTCGCGGAAATCATGGATCTCTTTATCCTTCTGTTCTTCGTTGATATCCTTCAGATCTTTATCGTCCATTCTCTTACTTTTCCGTCATTAATACCTGGCTTCCAGCACCACGGTCACGGTCTTTTCCTCATAGCCCGCAAATCCGGAGCTCATCACCTGCATCTCGATCTCCTGTCCGGCAGGAGTAGCATCCAGCAGCTTGGTCAGCTCTTCCATGGTCTCCACCTTTTCACCGTCGAAGCTTACGATGATATCGCCCTTTTTCAATCCCACCTTCTGTGCCGGTGTGCCGTCAAATACCTGGGCGATATATACGCCGATGGGCAGTCCGTAGGTCTGTTTCACGTCTTCCGTTACATTGATACCGGAAATGCCCAGATATCCCTTCTGTTCCTCCGTTACGGGAAGCCTGGTCTTCTTGCTCATCAGATCCTCAAGAATAGGCTTGGCAGTGGAAATGGGGATCGCATAACCCATACCTTCAATGACCATGCCACCGATCTTGTTGGAGTTGATCCCGATCACCTCGCCGTAGATGTTCAGGAGCGCGCCGCCGCTGTTACCCGGATTAATGGCCGCATCCGTCTGGATCAGCATAGCTTCCCTGCCGTCCTCAGACTGGGTATAAGGCCGGTTAACGGCCGAGATAACACCGCTGGTGACGCTCTGTCCGTATCCGAGAGCATTACCGATGGCAATGGCAGGCTCTCCCACCTTCAGCTTGTCGGAATCCCCCAGGGTTGCTATCTTGATCTCGGCTCTCGTAGCATCCTTAAGCTCCGTCTTCCGGATGGCGATCACCGCCAGATCCGCATCACTGTCCGTGCCCTTTACTACGGCGTCGTATTTTTCGTTATCGATAAACTGTACTGTCAGAGCGGTGGAATCGGCTACCACATGGTTGTTTGTTACCACCAGCAGCTCCTCGTCGTTCTCCCCGACAATGATACCGCTGCCGCTACCGTCCTCTTCCCTCTGCATCTCAAAGCCCCAGTAGCTCTCCGTTACCTCGTAGGTCCCGAAGATGGATACTACGGCGGGCATAACGGAATCCACCACCTTGGTCACGTCCGTCACCACCGTAAGGGGCTGCTCTTTTGCCTGTGCATCTTCCGAGGCCGCAGCCTCATTCTCCGCAGCAGCTTCCTCTCCGGCAGCCTCTTTATCCAGCTCTGCCTGAGAAGCTTCCTCAGCCTTATCCGGCACTACCGGCTTGGCCGTTTCAATCTCAACGGGCGGTTTCTCGAAATTCCTTAAAACAGGATCATTTTTCTGCGGAAAAAGACGCAACATCACCACAATGGCCAGGCCCGCACAGATCCCGAACAAAAGCCCCGAAAACAGGATCCCGAAAAAACGGGATGCAAAGCTTTTCTTCTTCGGTACATTTTCATATACGGGAGCACTCCCCTGCCCCGGCATCTCCTGATCAGGCGTCTCCTGCCTCGGCTCCTCCTGCATCGCCGGGCTGCCGGTGTAGTATACCTGCTGCGTATAGTCTGAGTCGTTTATTTCGTCGTACATATCAAAGCCTCTTTTCTCCCCCCAGAGAAAGCCTTTTCGATCATCCCCGCTCTTCTTACTCCACCGTCACCGACTTGGCCAGGTTTCTCGGATGATCCGCGTCAAATCCCTTGCCCACGGATACGTAATAACCGAACATCTGAAGCGGTATGATGGCCAGAGAGTTCATAAAATACGGATTCGTCTGCGGAATGTAGATAACATAGTCCGCATTCTTCTCGATATCATCATTTCCTTCCGTTGTGACTGCCAGCACGAAAGCGCCTCTTGCCTTCACCTGCACAATGTTGCTGACCGTCTTGGGATACAGCTCCGGCTGGGTGGCGATGGCTGTCACCAGAGTACCCTCTTCGATCAGGGAAATGGTGCCGTGCTTGAGCTCGCCTGCCGCATATGCCTCGGAATGAACGTAGCTGATCTCCTTCAGCTTCAGGGATCCTTCCAGGGCGATGGAATAGTCGATGCCCCTTCCGATGAAGAAAATGTCCTTGGCACCCACATAACGGTTTGCGAAGCGCTGGATCCGCTTCTCATTACCCAGCAGCATCTCGATTTGGGAAGGAATGCACTTCAGATCCTCGATCATGGCGGAAAGCTCCACATCATCGATCTTGCCGCGCACCTTCGCCAGCTTCATGGCCAGCAGGTACATGGCGATCAGCTGCGCGGAATAGGCCTTGGTGGTGGCAACTGCGATCTCCGGTCCCGCCCAGGTATACAGGACGCTGTCTGCCTCTCTTGCGATGGAACTGCCCACCACGTTCACAACGGCCAGAACCTTGAACCCTCTTTCCTTGGACTCACGAAGAGCCGCCAGCGTATCAGCCGTCTCGCCGGACTGGCTGATCACAACCACCATGGCCCCCTCTTCCAGGATCGGGTTCCGGTAACGGAACTCAGAAGCCAGATCCACCTCTACGGGCACTCTGGCCATACCCTCGATCACATATTTACCGGTCACACCGGCATGATAAGCACTGCCGCAGGCCACGATATGGATCTTCTTTACGGCCGCCAGCTCATCATCCGTCATGTTCAGCTCATCGATGACGATATCGCCGTCCTTGATACGGGGCAAAAGTGTATCCGTCACGGTCTTGGGCTGTTCATACATCTCCTTAAGCATGAAGTGCTCGTAGCCGCCCTTTTCCGCCGCATTGGCGTCCCACTCGATGGTGACCTCTTCCTTTTCGATCTCATCACCGTCGATATTATAGAAATTCAGCTGATCCTGCTTTAATACAGCGATCTCCTGATTGTCCACATAGAATACATTACGGGTATATTTCAGGATCGCCGGCACATCCGACGCGATCAGGTACCCATTGGGGCTCTTGCCGACGATCAGCGGGCTGTTTTTACGGACCGCAAAAAGTCTGTCGGGATGCTGTGCAAATAGGATACCCAGCGCATAGGAGCCCTGGACTCTGTGGAGCATCCTGGTAATGGCCATCATGGGATCCCCGTCGTAGTAATAATCCAGAAGCTGGGCTACCACCTCGGTATCCGTATCCGTCTGAAACTGATACCCCTTCTTGGTCAGCATTTCCTTCAGGGCCAGATAGTTCTCAATGATCCCGTTATGCACGATAGCTATGGTCTCATCGGTATTGTAATGGGGATGGGCATTGGTGGTATTCGGCTCTCCGTGGGTTGCCCAGCGGGTATGGCCGATACCGCAGCATCCCGGCATGGTCTCGCCGTTGTGCGTCAGCTCTTCAAGCACCTTCAGCCTTCCCACAGACTTGGAGATCCTGATCTTCTCACCGTCACAGATGGCCATTCCGGCGGAGTCATATCCCCTGTATTCCAGCCTTGCAAGGCCGTCCAAAATGATGCCTGCAGCCTGCTGGCTGCCGATGTATCCGACTATTCCGCACATAGTTTTTTCCTTTCCCAATAGGTTTTGTTCATGGTCACACGACAGATCAGAGCTTCGGGCAAGCTCTTATAATGCGTCCCGAGAAAATACCCGATCCACTTACATCCGCTGATCCAGATAAGAGATACTACAGTCAGGATGCGGCCCCTTGACAAAAGCGACCGGATCTGCCCTGTGATCATGCGGATCCCTTCCTTCTCAGAAGATATGTTTGCAAAAATATGGGGGTGGTCCACCTGGGAGACTCCGAGGTCGAAGTTCCTGCGAAGCTGCTGTAGCCCGCTGTAATTGTGGGAATGATAAACACCCGCCTCGGCCCTGTAGGAAACCCTGTAGCCCTTTTCCATCACACCGGCCGCATAGATCATATCCTCATTGAAAATGGCCGGCTCCTCAAAGCCACCCATCTGTTCAAATATGTCCCTCCGGTACATGGCACAGGCATCCGAGCAAAAATAGGTTTTGATCCCCAGACGGGGGATATCCTCTTTTCCCTTGGTCAGAGAGGCCGCAGGATAATTAAACAATCTTGTCTGCTTTTCCAGCTCCGTGGCACCTTTCCTGGGAAGCTGCCTGGCATAGGCCACGGCCACGCTTTCATCCTCAAAGGCATTGATCAGACGCTGGATCAGCCCTCTGTCCGCCGGTAGCGTGTCCATGGTCATCATCAGGATCAGCTCCGAGTCACAGCTTTTCGCCGCCAGGTTCCTGGTCCCCGCATGATCGAACTGATCAGCGCTGATCTGGATCAGCTCCGTTGTCAGGCCCAGCTTATCAAAGCTTCTGCCATAGCGGTTCTCAAAGGTGTCCCAGCCTTCCTGTCCGGTATTTATGATCACGACCTTGGCGGGTTGAACGCTCTGTCGCTCCAGCCTCTGCAAAAGGCCCAGGAAACGCTCATCCGGTCTGTGGGTCGGGATCACCACATCCACATTCCTATTCATATCCACACCTTACGCGCCCGTATCGGCATGCACCTTGGCCGCAACGGTCTGCACCTGCGAAGAGGGCGTATAATCGGTAATATCCTCAAACAGGAACTCATGCAGGAGCTTGACATCGCTGATCATATCCGTACTCATGACCGTGCTCCCTCCGTGCACCATTCCCGTGGTTCTGTACTGTTCATTGGGGAAACCGTTGGTTTCCGCAATATTATAGTTGTTGACATCCTTGAGCAGCTCCAGGATCTCGGTAAAAGTGAGGGAGGTGGAGATCTCTTCAAAGATGGTGTTGGCCGCCTTGTTAAGGGTGGCGATATCCGCCTTCTTGGCCTTATCCAGAATGGCCTGGATCACCTCACGCTGTCTCTCGGTACGCTTGAAGTCGTCTCCCGCGGTATAACGGATACGACAGTAGGAGACGGCCTGAATGCCGTCCAGATTCTGCATACCGGTACTGGTCACCTTGTTATAGCTCTTGCCCAGGGATTTGGAAGTCTCCACCTGATAGTTGTTCAAATGGTTGATCTCATCGGAATCCACGTCGATCTCCACACCGCCCAGAGCATCGATGGTATCGGCCACACCGGCCCAGCCCACCGTCACATAATCCTTGATGTTCATATCCATGCTCATGTTCAGCATGTTGATGGCCTGAACGGGGCCTCCCTTGGCATAAGCCGAATTGGCTTTTCCGTAGGAATCGTTGCCCAGGTTCAGATAGGTATCTCTGTATACGGAAACCAGTTTAACGGCCTTGGTCTGCTCATTGATGGAAGCAATGATGATGGTGTCGCTCCGGTTGCCCTTACCCAGGGACTTATCCCTGGCATCCAGGCCGAAGAGCGCCACATTCCGGTAACCGCTCATGTGACCGCTGTTCATGCCGTTATCCGCGATCTTTTCCTCATCCATGTCTGTCTCATCTTCGGTCAATCCGTCGTTGATCACGATCTGGGAATCATCGATCTCTTCATGATCGATCTTTTTATACAGACTGACTATGTAGAGGGCGATCATCAGCATGACCAGGACAAAAAGCTCAACCGCCACCAAGATGATCCGGTTTCTCTTTTTCTTTGCCCGCTCTTCTTTTGTCAGCCTTTTCTTCCCGGAGGGCTTTGCGGCAGCGTTGCCACGGCCCTTCGCCGCTTTCCGGGTATTCTTCTTTCTTTCCTCGGCACTCATTACTCCGTCTCCTTTTTCAGGTTTACTCAATAGGCATTTTTGTTGATAAAGCCTTTAAAGATCGTTAAAAACAGGATCTTGAGATCCAGACCCATGGTCCAGTTCTCGATATAATACAGGTCGCAGTCGATTCTCTTGCGGATAGAGGAATCTCCTCTGAATCCGTTGATCTGGGCCCATCCCGTCATACCGGGACGCACCTGGTGTTTGATCATGTAACGGGGGATCTCCTCCTTGAATTTCTCAACAAAGAAGGGTCTCTCGGGTCTGGGGCCCACAAGGGACATATCACCCAGGATCACGTTAAACAGCTGGGGAAACTCGTCCAGACTGGTCTTCCGCAAAAAGCGTCCCACCTTGGTGACTCTCGGATCACCCTTGATGGTCCACTCCTTCTCCTCGTCCTCTGCCGTCTGCATCCGCATCGTACGGAACTTGTACATCTGGAAGGGCTTGTTATGCAGCCCCACTCTCTCCTGTTTGAAGATCACGGGACCGGGACTGCTGAATTTGACCAGCACCGCGATGACGATAAGAAGCGGAGAGATCAAAAGTGTGATCACCATTGCACAGACCAGATCAAAGATCCTCTTGGCCACCTTGTTGATGGTGTTGGTCAGAGGCACATGGCGGATATTGACAACGGGAAGTCCGTCCAGATCCTCTGTGTAAGGTCTTGAGGGAATCAGGCTGTTGTAATCGGGGATAAACTTGGTGTGAACGCCGGATTTCTCGCAGAGGTTCACGATCTCCTTCAGTCTGCCGTAGCTCTCCAGCGCCAGGGTGATGGCGATCTCATCGAGACGGTTCTGGGGAAGGATGTAAAAGAGGTTGTCGATCTGTCCGATAACGCGGATGCCCTTATATTCGGTACCTCTGGGGATGGTATCATCGAGGATGCCCCTTACCACATAACCCCACTGGGGGTTGTGGCGGATCCTGTCGATATACTGCTCGGCAGCCCTGGAATAGCCCACCAGCAGCACATATTTGACATTGTATCCCTTGGCTCTGAGCTTCTGCAGAACGCGGAAGACCACAATACGGAACAGACTGTCAACGAAAATGTTGAGAACATAGAAATAGAACAACATGGTTCTGGAAAAGTGAGGCTGCCTTGCCACATACAAAGCACCAAGGAACACAAACAGACCAACACTGTTGGCCTTGATCACATTCCATATATCCAGCCGCATGCTGCTCGCGCGTTTTGCGGTATATAGATTAAACAGATAATACAGAATCAAATATCCGGGCAGGATGACGAAAAGCGCCGAAAAATAGGTCTCCATCGTCAGTGAGCCCGCAGCTACGTCGCGCATGAAAAAAGGAATGCCGCTTCGGAACTTCAAAAACCATGCCAGCATATATGTCAGCACGATGATCAGCGCATCCAACAGCACGTGCAGCCGGTTGAAATATTTCTGATTGTCTTTTATCATCGTATTTCACCTTGCCTCAGATTCAGAGATATTTTACCTTATTTTAATAGAAAGGGCAAGTAGATTCCTCCACAGCAGCAGCTGCACCCTCAGATACTCCCAAAAACCGCGGATCCCGGGCCTTATACGCCGTTTTTTCCCTTCCGGAGAAAGGGAAAGGGAGATTCCCTTTGCAAGACCCTTAAAATAGGCTCCCCCAAGGTGTTTTCTTGTATAAAATGTCAGTTTAACAAGGCATCCTATGATCAGCAGCGGAAGGTTGAGAAGAAGCTGCAGCGCAGGCATGTTCTTAACGGCTACATAAACGGTATTTTGGGCAGAAAGCTCCGCCTTAAAAGCATTATACCTGCTTCCCGAGGTGGCGGAACCTGCATGATAGACCACTGCCTCCGGGCAATAGACATTCCGGTAGCCGAACAGCTGGGCACGGTACCCCACATCCACGTCCTCCAGATAGGCAAAATGCAGATCGTCAAAGCCACCGATCTTATCCAGAACCTTCCTGCGGTAAATGGCTGCGCCTCCGCAGGCGGAAAAAATACCCGCCGGGGCAGTGAAACGGGCAGAGCTTTCTCCCTTCCCCCGGGCAAAAGCCCACCCCAGAGCGCAGTAGAGATCGCCGCAATCATCGATCACCTCGGGCTCATGCATGGAAAGCATCTTGGCCGAGGCGGAAAAGCAGCGTTTGCTTTTTGCTATGGTCTTCTCAAGGGCATCCACAAAACCGGGCTCCGGAACGGTATCATTGTTCAAAAGAAGGACAAACTCCGTCTTCGCCGCATCGATTCCCACATTCACTGCGTGGGCAAACCCGCCGTTCTGTGAAAGCCTGATCAGCTCCACCCGGGGGAATCTGTCCCTGACCATCTCGCAGCTCCCATCCGTGGAAGCATCATCCACAACAATGGTATGAAACTCAGTCCCTTTACACCTCTTCAAAAAGGTCAGGCAGTCCTCGAGATATTTCTTCCCGTTGTAATTCGGTATGATAACAGTTGTTCTTATCTTATTCGGATCTGTCACCGTATTCTCCTTTTACTTTCCGCTGCGTTTGTCACGGACCAGAAATCCGGGCTGGTACAACAGTCTGCCACCGGCTTTCCTCTCGCCGGTAATCTGTTCTCCTTCCCTTGTCCGGATCAGGTGTGCAGGCGCCTTATCCACATCGAAGGGCAGAGCCGCCCTATGCAAATAACCACTGTAATGATAATTCATTCCTTCAAAAAGCTTCACGCCGCCCAGCACCGGTCCTTCCGATACTCTCCCGTGGCGGATGGACCTGCCGCAGATCCCCCAGACATCCTTTCGGACACTGAACAGATCCGGGTAGTAGGTGGTCTCATAAAATCCCAGGTGTTTTGTATTTCTCACCTCTGTATCCCAGTCCAACTGGGCATAGAAGTCTTCCAGCGCTCTTTTCCCGGCTTCATAGGCATATCTCTTGGTGTCCGGATTGTCTGCCGTGGAGTTTTCATGGGCTCTCCAGTGATAGAGGATCCTGGGAACATGCCCCACCTTACTCCTGAAGTAGTCGGCCGGGAACATGCCGAAACCGGGACCGCCACCCTTTCTCTCACTCTCTTCCGTTCTCTCCCACTCGATGCCCAGCACGGCTCGCAGGATCATATCATAATCCTGCGCACCGTCATATTCATATCTGAAGCCCAGCTTCTTCATCAGCCCAGCTTCCACAACGGTAAAATGGCATATGTAATTGTTCGTAAGGAGAAGATCCAGATTAAAAGCAGGCTTGATGTTGGGTTCGAAGCGTTCGCTCAGATCCGCGCTCACCTTATCCTCGTCCGTATATACCATCAGCGCGCCGGTTTTGGTGATGCACTTCACCACCTCGGAAAGGGCATCGGGGGCCAGGATATCGTCATGATCCAGAAAACCGATATAATCTCCGTATGCATGAGGGATACCGGCATTCGTGTTATCGGAGATCCCTTCATTCATGGTCAGATGCACATAGGTGATCCTCGGATCGGCATAAGAAGCCGCAGCCTTTGACAGCCGCTCCGACTCGGAAGCATCTGCGATCACCAGCTGCCAGTTTATATAGGTCTGCGCCAGAACGCTTTCGATCATCTGGCAAAAGTATTCCTTCTTCGTCTCGTAGGCTGGGACAACGATGGAGACGCAGACGGGATGCTTGTCATCCGTCAGGACGGGACTTTTAAAACATCCGCCTTCCGCTTTTTCCAGGACCTCCGGGCTCAGGTTTATTACCGGAAACAAAAGCTGCTGTTTTTTTATCTCGTGTCCGTAGCTCTTTGTCCGTCTTTGCCACTGATCCATTCCCGTCTCATCTTTTCTCTCGGCAATGGCCCAGAAAGTATCCACCGGACCGTTCCTCTTCAGATAGGAAAGGGTTCTGTTCCAATATTTCATATGCTCTACCTCTTTTCAGCCCCTGCTGTAAGCAGCAGGCTCAATACATAAAATAACGCAAAGTACCCAACCAGATACACCGGATAATAATACATAAACAGGCGGCTGGGCGCCGTCAGGAACACCAGCGGAACCTTGATCAGGCTGCAGACTGTGACAGCCAGCCCCATCCACTTTTTCTTTATCAGAGCTGCCGCCAGCAACGCCGCAAGCACCAGGATGGGAATGGTTGCCGAATACACCGGATCGGCAAGCAAAAGCTTCTTATCATAAGAACTTTGCGAACGCAGCTCCAGAAGACAGATCACTTTGCTCCGGATCGTATCCGACATAGGCGCTGACAGAGGGTATTGTGCAAAGGCCGCATGATTGGGATTATCCATATCCGTATGAAGCTTTGTCGTGTCCATCAGAAGATCATGGCTCTCACAGAAGGTCTGAAACCGCTCTTTCAAAAATACCGCAGGATATTTAATAACAAGACTATAGTATGCGGAACGGAAGGCTGCAAAGTCATCAGCGCTGTAATCCCGCTGAAACTCAGGCTCTCCCCAAAACATGTTGATACCGTTCTTACCTTCCTTTTCCTTTTCGAGTATCAGCTCCACGTTCAAAACCCGATCCACTGTGGCAAGAAGTTCCTTATCCTTATCGGAAGAAACCCGGTCCGCTTCCTTGACCAGGGGAACGATGGGAAGGACCATCCCCGTGAGCTCATACTGATCTCCGCTTTCGAACTTCTCACCAACCTTTTGAGGAGCAAACAGAACGATTGTTATACATAGGTAGATCGCGATGTATTTTCCGACTTTGATCCGGGTCTCTTCCTCCGACTCTTTTCTTCCCATTTTTTCATAACACCTGATGATAAAAAGCAGGATAGGGAAGAGGATCAGGTAGTAGACCGCCTCCGTCCGCCACACAGTGACCACTGCTGCGAGTCCACAAAGTGACACTAAGTTTTTGCGCAGTTTTCCACAAATCAGAACATCAGTTGTGGAAAAATTATCAGACAATTCGGTTTTCAACGCGGTCAACGATTTTGAAACCTGACTTGCATTATTCGGGGTGTTTTCTTTGAACCTTCCTTTTTTGAGGTCCATTGCAAGAAAATAGCACTTTGACAAAAGCGTCAGCTCCAGAAACGCCCATATATTCATTCTCATGGGATATGCGTTGGAATCCAGAACCGGAAGCATAACAAGCGGTATCAGCAATAGCAGCATGGATTTTGAAAGCTTTCCTGCATTTTTCCCTTCTTCCTTCTTCTCTGACTCCTCCTGTTTTTTCGCGTCATTTTTAACTGATCTGCGCGTCGCCCGGCTCGAGTTATCCACAATCCCGTCATCGCTTTCTGCATGCTCAAAAGCCAAACATAACACGTGAGCCGCAAGCAGAGATATGACTGCTTCCTGGACAATGATCACTCCGGCGGGGATGGGGATCAGCATCAGGGCAAAAATATAAAAAACGCTCGTCAGATAATTTTGCCAGAACTTCGGGATCAGATAAGTTGCCCCGGAAAGTATTCCGAATTCGTCCATCCTCCATATCCCCGGCCAGATAAATAACAGTATTAATATATTCACCAGGAAGTATCCGGCAGCGATCCTTTTGAACCTCTTATTTTCACTTTTCACAAAGGCAAAAATACCCTGCCATAAAAAAAGAAGCAATAGGAGAAACAAAAATTTCACTCCTATTGTTTCTATTGATTTCACACTTGAAACAGGGGTCGAAAAATCAAAGACCGTGTATCTGAATACGGCCCGGTCGGTAAACAGACTCGCTACGAAATGTATGAGCGCGATACCGGCAGCTTTTCGATTCATTTTATCAAACAACTTCTTCATGTCATCCGCCTCGCCCTGTGCCCTCCATGGCTTTATTTATGCATCACACCGGCTGGCTCTGCAGACAGCGTCCATTTCGTCAACGGAAAGCCTGAGAAACTCATCCGGGCGGATCGTACGGTCATCCACGTAGAAGCCCTTATGTCCCGGCCAGGGTTTCCCGTAAATGATCTCATCATAAGGGATCTCCCATTTCTCCAGCCAGGCAAGCAGGACTCTTGCGGTATTGGCATTGATCAGGCCGATATTGCCGCCGTAGCTGTTCATATTACGGGACGTAAACAGCACGATACGCGCGCCGCCGTCCTTGTACTCTTTTATCTTGGCCACCATTTCGGGGTAAGGCACCAGATCCTTGTACTCCTCGTCCTTCTTCTTAATAGGACACAGGGTACCGTCAATATCAAAACAAAACGTCAAATCCTGAAACTCAGACATTTACAAGTTTTCCTCCCTCTTGATCTCTTCCAGGATCCCGATGGCATTAAGCAGGAATCCGAAGACCTTGCCCGGCTGATCCATATGATAAGGAAGCATGGATAAAAAAAGCCCGGCTTCACAGATGCGCACATAGGCGTAATCATACCCTTCCTTCCGAAGATATTCCCTGAAGACCTCTCGATAACCTGAAAGGTCTGCATCCAGGGACAGCTTCCACTTCAGATCCCGGTCCAGGCTCACCTGATACAATCCGCTGTTAAAGAAGTCGTATCCGCCGCAGACCGAATGGGAAAGCTTGGCGATATCATAGTAGGCATCCGAATACATGCCTTCCTCTTCCAGAGCTCCTTTAGGATCGATCAGCTTCAAAAGACCCGCCTGTCTGCTGTAAAGGATATTGGAAAAACACAGATCTCCGTGGCCGATTACGAGTCTTGTGTTCATATTCTTATCAGAGGCTGCAGCTTTCCTGCGAAGACGCCCGTAAAGATCCTCATAGGCAGTCACAAGAGCATCAATACTCTCATAGGAGGTCCCCATGGCGATCATATCATCAAATCTTTTGTACTGTTCACTCTTCTTAAGCTCTTCCATCCGCTCCCTGACCTTGGTGATGTAAAGCTGCTTTGCGTTCTCTTCCACCTCGGCAGGGCTCTTTGTCACGCTTTCTCTTGTTCTAATAAAGTAGAAAAGCTTTTCCAGAATATCCCCCAGTTCTTCCTTGCTCACGGCGCCATGGACAAAACGGATGGCGATGTCCGTGGTATGGATCCTCTCCATGGTATAGGAAGCTCCACCGGCTTCCTCACGATAGTCATAAGGCATCACAAACCACTTCTTCATATCGTCGGGAAGCATTTCATAAAACTTATATTCGGATTTAATTTTCTCTACTTTATTAGATTTCTTCGTAACCGTGTAGGCATCGCCCTCCAAGGCGTTAAAGAACCTGGCGTCGAATCCGCCGGTGATGTAGGACAGAAAGGCATTCATGTCCGACAGGTCCGTAAAGGAATCCTGATCGATCTCATCCGCCTTGAGACTTCGATCCGTCAGTTCCTCTTCGGCGGCCATAAGACTCTTCTTATCCGGAATAAGATACGCCGCGCTCCTGCCGGAGCAAAGAGCCACATAAGGATCCTCCACATAGAGAGTCTTTTGGATCAGAGTTTTGAACTCCTCCTCATTTCGGATCGCATAGTTGGAATACATGTACAGGAACCCTGTATTCTCGGATGTTTTTTTATTTATTAATTCTTTATTTAACTTCTCAAAATCGTCCGATCCGGAAAGAACTATGAAATCACGCGTGTTCTTGCAATTCATGGCAACGCTTCGGATCCGCTCCGTCAGAGGCACTCTCTTCAGGATCGTCTCTCCGAAGCTTTTGTCTCCCGTGATGGAACGGACCTTTCGCCCCGGCATGGTTCTGTCATCATAGATCACTGTTACATTTTTCATCAGACACCTCACTGTTGTCCTGTTTTATCGTTTTTGCGCAGTTCTTTTGGCCTCTTCCAGCCGCCTGGGAATGGTGATGAGATAGCCCGCTATGGTGGCTGCGGCCATTACTACGATGGAAAGGGTGATATATCTGCTCTCCACATCCATCCTGCCTCTGGCCAGAAACAGGGAATCGATATATGCCCCGAAATCCCGGAAGGAATAGGGCAGACCGAAGTAGGAAGCCAGATTGGTCAGGGTAAGGATCTCAAAGCCCCAGCCCAACGCCGAGAAAAAGGTGATCAGAAAAGCCCTTCCTCTCACCAGTCTTGCAGCAAAATCATACCAGCCCTTCACAAGGCCGAGGCCGCGAAGTGCCGCCATCGACCGGTTTGACGACTTCTTTTTGATCAAGAAACGATTCAGATAGCCAAAGCTTCCGGGGATCGATAGATACAGAAGGATGCCCAAAAGGATCAGGATCCCGAAGATCGGAAGGCAATAGGAGGGCGATCCGCCCACCAGAAGATCCAGAGGCAGAAGCCAGATAAACAGCGCCAGGATGTCAAAAAAGCGGTCCACCACAACGGAAAGAACCCCCACCTGCCAGATCCCGGTAAGTCTGGCCACCTCTTCTATTCTGTATAGCTCTCCCAGCTTAAAGGGGATCACCAGATTCACCCAGGTGGTGCGAAGGTACAGCAACACAAACTTCCAAAAGGAGATCTTGTGCTCCATCAGCACCAGGTACAGGCGGATCATTTTAAACAGATGCACTCCCAAAAAGCCGAGAATGATCAACAACACTTTTTCCATGTTATACGATCCTTTTTTCTTCCACGTTCTGACAGGTATATGCGCTTCTTACCACATCCCTGTATTCCTGACGGATCTTTTCGTGATCCATCATATATTCAAACGCCATCTTCAACACAGCGGTAGCCTGGGAAACCATCTTAACATTGGAAACCTGGTCATCCTCCCTCCAGGAGACCGGATAGAAGATGATGTCATGATCATAGTAATGCGCCGCCAGGATCATCAGATAGTTGAACATCAGATTGTCCGGGAATTTGTCAAAAAAGCCGTCCCTGAGCATCCTGGTGGAATACAGGTTCAGCCCGCTTCCCAGATCAAAGATCCTGCGATGGGTCACAAAGGCAAAAATGAAGTCATATACGATATTACCGAAGGTCCTGAATGCGGAATACCCTTCCAGCCTTGAGCCTCTCATGAATCTGGCTCCCAGCACACAGTCATGCTTTTTGTAGATCCCCTTCCGGAACATGGGCAGGAAATCATGGATATTACCCTGATCATCGCCATGCAGCATGCAGACATAGTCATATCCGTGATCCACGGCATAGTGGAAGGCCATCTTCTGAGAGCCGCCCAGACCATAGTTTTCGTCATTTCTCACCAGTCTTACCTTATCGTTGGGATACTCCCCCAGATAGGAAAGAACGGCGCCCTCTGTATTATCCGTACTGCGATTGTTGACTACCAGGATCTCCTCAAACAGGGAACTCACCTCTTCATCCAACTGGGCAAGAACCCTGACGATCTGCTTTTCGCAGTTATATGCCGGGATAAAAAGCATCATCTTCTCACTCATGACTATCCTCCGTGGCTGTATTTTTCTCCTCCAGGAATATCTTTCTCGTAATGAAATTATAAACCATCACAATGCCTGTCGCAACTATTTTGGCGCCTGCCGTAACCAGCCCCGCAGACAGGTTATCGCGGATCCAGGCCACTCCCTCATAGGCCACATCGATGGCCAGCTTGATGATCAGCTCATTAAGACCCAGTCCGATGAGGCTCAGGATCACGAAGATCACAAACTCCCGCTTCCTGTCCATATCCTCCCGACGTACAAACACGAATTTCATGGAGAGGATGTAATTGACGATAACGGAGATGGTAAATCCCCAAAAGGCCCCGATCAGTGCGGCGGGCTTGGTCTCCATGCCGGCTCCCCGCAGCAGCGCGGCAACGGCAAGGGTGATCACAAAATCGATGCCGAAGCAAACGACACCTACCACACCGAATTTCAGGATCTGCTCTATCAGTTTCTTCATCTTGTTCTTACACGGCTCCTTTGTCTTTTTTCCATTTCACCGTAAAATCGGAATGATCCAGGGAAAAGTTAGGGTTGTAGTAGGGATCTCCCGCCGCAAGCTCCTTTTCCCACTTCATACGGAAACGATCCGACTCCTGATTGTAACGGATCGCATTGGCATCCTGCTTGTCTCCGCCTCTGGACCTGGATTCATAATGATACAACTCCGCAAAAGGGGTAAAAATGTTCAGATACCCTTTTTGGCGGGTCTTGAGGCAGAAGTCCACATCGTTGAGGGCTACGGAAAAGTCCTCGTCCAGGCCTCCCAGTGCCTCGTAAAGGCTTCGTTTGACCATCATGCAGGCTCCGGTGACCGCCGTAACATCCTGAGCATAACAGAGCTTGCCCATATAGCCCACGTTGGCTTCCGGCACACCGTAATGGGTATGTCCCGCAGTCCTGTGGGCACCGAGACCGATAACGATGCCGGCATGCTGGATGGTCTTATCTTCATAGTAGAGTTTGGCACCCACCACACCCACGTCTTCCCTGGTGGCGTACATGAGCATTTCCTCGATCCAGTTGGGTGTAATGATCTGGGTATCGTTGTTCAAAAGCAGAAGATACTCTCCGTTGGCCTGCTTTTCACCGAAGTTGTTGATCTTGGAGTAATTGAAGACGCCCTCATAGGTAACCACCTTCACCGCCGGATGTTCCGAGATCTTCTCATAATAATCCCGGATCTCAGAGGTTTCCGAGTTATTCTCGATGATCAGGATCTCATAATTGTCGTAGGTGGACAGATTGATGATGGATTCCACGCATCGGGACAGGTCCTCAACATGATCCTTGTTGGGGATCAGGATGCTGACCTTCGGCCGCGTCGTTAAGGCATACCGGATCCTGAAGATCGTGGCAAAGGCCCGGGTGCTTTCGATCTCGAAATTCTCATAGCCGTGGCGGCGGAGATGATCGGCAATGGCTCCCTTTGCCGCATCCACCGCGTAAGTCTTGGCTTCGATGCCTGAAGCCACGGAGTTTTTATGGGAACGCCAATAATAGAGCATCTTGGGTACATGCACGATATGCTGTGCCTTGTCCGTCAGACGCAGGATCATGTCGTGATCCTGACTGCCGTCAAACTGACTGCGGAACAGCTCCTCTCCCTCCAAAAGTTCCTTTTTAAAGGCACTGAAGTGACAGATATAGTTGTTGGCGCGAAGATTATCCGGTGCAAAATCCGGCTTGAAATGCATGGTGATCATGTGATCGATGTTGTTACCCTTAAAGGTGGCCTCATCGCAATACAGATAGTCCGCATCCTTCTCGCAGATCGCCTTCATATACTCATATAAAACACTGGGATGAAGGATATCGTCATGATCGAAAAGTGCGATATACTCACCCTTCGCCATGGTCAGGCACCGGTTAGTATTCCCGCTGATGCCCTCATTCGATTCCAATTTGCGATAGCAGATCCTCTCATCCTGAGTCGCCCGCTTCCTGCAGTACTCACCCACATAGGAATGCTCCTCATCCGATCCGTCTGCCAGACAAAGCTGCCATCCCCCGTAGGTCTGCGTGGTAACGGAATCGATCATATCCGTAAGAAAATCCTGGGGCGTATTGTATAGGGGCACCAGAATACTGAAGGTGATCTTTTTATCAAAAACGGTCTCCTCCTGGGCCTTACGCTCCGCCGGAGTGGGAAAACTGCTCTTTCCGTGGATCTTGATGGATCGCTTCTGCCGATATTTGTTCAGCACCTTATGGGCAATGCCCTTCGGATTGCCATGGGCCAGGATCCGTGCCTTGGAAGCCAGGAAAAAATTGATCACCACCCTGAAGGGCTTGGCCAGCTTCCAGAAGATGGAGCCCTTGATCTTGTCCAGCTTCCGGGTCAGATCCTCGATCTGCCTCTGGGCATCGGAAAGACGGTAGACCAGAGTTTCGTTCTTGGCTTTTTCTCTCTCGTAGAGGTCTTTATAATATTGTTCCAGATTATCTTCGTTTTGCTGATTCATACTGTATCACTTTCGTATCGGCTCTCTTAGCTTTGGCCGTCCTTTCGCAATGACCGAAGGGGCTTGGTCAGCTTCCAGCTGGTGGAATTCTTGAGTGCTTCCAGCTGTTTGTCCCTGTTCTCCGCCAGGAACCTGTATTCCTCAATGGAGCCCTTGATCTCTCCGAAGGCATCCGCAGATGCCGGGATCTCCTCAAGACTCAGCATCAGGTAGGAAGCAGAAGATACCGAAGTATCTATGGACAGCTTGGGCTGTACGTTCTCAAAGCTGTAGACACAGCCTGCCAGAAGATCGCCGTTGGAGAGGAATTCCTGCTCCTTGCTCCTTCCACCCATAACGGAAAGGATACCGATGCGGAGAAGCCGTACATTGGGCAGGATCAGGATCATTTCACCGTTTTCGGTAATGGGGATCTTGTAATGGTATACCTCCTGACGTCCGCCACTGCTTTCACCCCGATCCAGGGGAACGGAGGAAATGATCTCCTCATGCTGGGACGGATAGACAACGGTGATCTCATGTCCCTTGGCATTGAGCAGCACCGACTGCAGCTGCCATCTGCGCACCAGGGGTTTGCCATACATATCGTATTCATTCCGCAGGATCGCCGCCGCCTGCTGAACGTATTCCTGGAAATGGGTCTCCATCATCAGGAAATTCTGGCGGGTGGCCTCGGTAAAGCCCGCCTTTTCATACAGATCTTCAAAGGCCTCCAGCTTGTAATGCTGCCTGTACTTGCCTTCCAGGAAATAATACAGGAAGCGGAAAATGCAGTAATCCACGGGAATGGGGAAATCAAAACACCATTCATAATCGATGAGCACCGCTTCATCTCCCGTCAGAAGGATGTTCTGGGGGATCATATCGATATCGGTCACCGGAAGGGATAAGACAGGCAGATCTTCCTCGGCTGCGTCTCTTCTGCAGATCATTGCATTTGAAATATCGCCGAACCAGCGGCGGAACTCATAGCCGCTCTCAAAAGGCTGAAGCTGGGGCAGGTTCCTGATCTTGTCCACAAAGGCCAGCATCAGCTTGGCAGCCGCCTCACTCTCGCCCCTCTCCACCATCTGATCAAGTCTCTTTTCCAGGCTCTCCCCTTCGATAAATTCAAATTCCGCCCTGCCGGCCTGAGAATCCAGCATGGTAAGATGATTTACCCTCAGATTCTGGCCCACTACCGACAAGCCTGCGATGGATGCTGCAAGACCTGCCTCCCTTTCCTTAAGCTTGTTGATATGAGGGATGGAAAGATGGGAAAAGGCGGATTTGACCACCCTGTCCTGATACAGGTCCGTACGGATCTGCATCTCCTCCTGTCTCTCATTGGAAAAACGGGTATATTCCGGAAGCGCCTCTATCACGGCAGCATCCTTTGCGATCACCAGCATGTAGGCATGGGCAAAGAAGGGAAACTGCCCCGTCTTTAAAAGCTGGTCCGTCATCTCTCTTTCATCAAACAGTTCAAGGGCCGCATCCTTGAAATTGTACCGGTTATCGTCACATTCTCCCAGATCCGGAAAATGACTGTCGGAAAAGACCGCCACGGGAAACTCCACCGTAGGATAGGGGTAATACCACTTCGTTGCGATCCCCGAAAAAGTCTCCGAGGACTGACGCAGCAGCTCAATCTGCATATCCATACGGATCCTGGACAGCTCCTTTTCCTGCTCCTTCGAAAAGCCGAACTCGCCGCTGCAGATCGCATGCACCCCGTAAGGGTTATTCCAGTACAGGGCCAATACGCCCTTCTCATCGATCATTCCCAGAAGATCCGCCAGATATTCCTTGCTGGGCAGATCCTTCATCCCTATAAACAGCCCTTTGAAGGGACCGGATTCAAAAAAATGTTCCAGATTCCCAAGTCGTTCCGTCTTCATGCCATATCCTCCCAAAAGTCCCCTCTCAAACTTTCTCCACCGTGATCTTCGTGTTCATGTCGTAGTAACCCACCGTATTCTTGTCCGAGATCACGGAGATGCCGATCAGATCATACAGCCTGTGATAGACCACGAACTGATCCTCGCGATATCCTGTACATCCCAGGGAGATCAGATAATCTCCCCCCTGCAGATCCAGATTCTGCGTATAAGTCACGATCCTCTCCTGTCCCTTTTCACACACGCCGGTCTCCACCCGCTCATACATGGTGTTGGTGCCCGTAATGTCCGTTCCCTTGGGGTTTTTGATCGTAAAGGTAAAAATAGGATCCTTCACCGTTTCGTTGAAACGGATCCTGGCCTTCACCGAAAAAGATTCTCCTTTCTGCAGCAGATTGGTATAGGCTCCGCTGTTATCCACCACCGCAAAGTCCACGATCTCCGCCTGCCGCTCTCCGTAATCTATGACATCCTCATTGACGGTGAAGTTCTCGCGCCAGCTCCCTGCCGGAGCCGCCTGGGTGGTAAGTGCACTTTTCTCGGAAACCGTCTGAAGCGTCTCCGTATCCAGCTGCCCCACCATGACCTTCTTGTACATGTTGATCATGTCCTTCGGGTTACCCTCTGCTAACTTTACGCCCTTGTTCAACAGGATGACCCTGTCGCAGTATTTGGCAATGGAGGATAAGTCATGGCTGACAAACAGGATCGTCTTGCCCTGGGCCTTGAACTCCTCAAATTTGTGGAAGCACTTCATCTGGAAAAATACATCTCCCACGGATAAGGCTTCATCCACGATAAGGATCTCCGGATCGATATTGATGGCCACGGCAAAAGCCAGACGCACGAACATACCCGAGGAATAGGTCTTGACGGGCTGAGTGGCGAAATCGCCGATGTCGGCAAACTCCAGGATCGCCGGAAGCCGTCTGTCGATCTCCTCCTTCGTAAAGCCCATCATGGTGCCGTTCAGATAGACGTTCTCTATACCCGTATATTCCATGTTGAAGCCGGCACCCAGTTCCAGAAGGGCCGAGATCCTGCCGTCCACCATGAGCTCGCCGCTCGTTCTTCCCAGCACGCCGGTGATGATCTTGAGGATCGTGGATTTACCCGAACCGTTAGTGCCGATGATGCCGATGCTCTCACCTTTTCGCACGGAAAAGGACACGTCCCTTAAGGCATGGTGTTCACGGGACCTGGGATGTCTGGTAAGTCCCAGGGATTCCCGAAGCCTGTCCGAAGGCTTGTCGTACAGGCGGTATATTTTGTTAAGATGGCTGACCTCTATGACTACAGGGGCCGTTGCTTGTTCTGACATAAATTCTTCTCTTACTTTCGGGATCAGAGCACATCCGCAAAATGTACCCTGAGCCGGTTAAACACGGTCCTGCCCAGCAGGAACAACAGTATGGTCACACACCAGAAATACAGGGTCATCTTCCAATCCTGGAAGAACCACCTTCCTCCGAACAGTGCCTCACGGTAGCCCATGACCACATAATACAGAGGGTTGATCTTGAAGATGGTCAGCAAAAGGGGATGTCCCTCCAGATTGGATACAGACCACATGATGGGAGTGGCCCACATACCGATCTGCAGTCCGATGGCCACGATCTGGGAAAGATCCCTGAAAAAGATCACCACCGAACAGAAGGTATAGCTGACGGCAAGTACAAGGGCCATCATGCAAAAGCTGTAATACAGTATCTGAATGTTGTAAAGATGCACGCCGAAGCCGTAGCACAGATAGATCAGATACAAAACCCCGATGAAAAAGCCGTGGATGAAGCAGGCTGCCACCACCTTGACTGCCGGGAGGATACTGATCTGAAAGACCACCTTTTTGACCAGGTAATGATACTCGATCAGTGCATTGGTGGAATGGGTGATGCTCTCGGAAAAATAAAACCAGGGAACCAGACCGCTGGTCAGATAGACCACAAAAGGCACCTCAAGGCCCGAAGCAAAAAGCTCCGGCTTGGCGGAAAAGCCCTTCTCGAACACGAGCCAGTACACCAGCACCGTGATCACCGGTTGGATAAAGGCCCAGATGATCCCCAGATAGGATCCTGCATATCTGGTCTTAAAATCATTTTTGGCAAGCTTCCAGATCAGGGCTCTGCTGGTCCAAAGCTCCTTCAGAAGCGGTTTGTTTTCATTCATGGCAATTACTCTTTATACTTGATACATTTCCGTCTATTATACTATAAAACAGGGGCTTATTTCAACCTTACCGCCTCGGATAGATCATATCCACAAAATAGCTCTCATCCGGATTCTCTATATCATAGTTTTCCGACAACCACTTATAGAAGGTCTCATTCTCCTCCAGCTGTTCCAGGCTCGTATAATACTTGTCCAGTGCGATGACTGTGGGCATCTTCTCCGGATAGAGCTCATAGTAGGCCACCAGAGCCTCGTCAAAGGTGGGTGTACTGATGGTGGAGGATATTCCCACCTGATTACCCACGAAGAAGTACAGATAGGTATCGGAGCCCATGTACAGCAGCGTATCGTCCACCGTTACATGCTGCTGGATCATATCCAGTTTCGAGTGATACATGATATGCTCGGAATTGGTCTGATAGACTCCCTTCAGCGGTCCCACCGCCGTATCAAACATGGGATCGAAGATGGTCCTGGGCTGCACCGAGGTAAAGCGGATACAGATGCAACGGATCGTCAGGAACAACAGCAGGATATAGATCATATATCCGCGGGAGGGAAGGCTGTCCGATCTTTGGGAATAAAACATCACCAGCTGCAAAAGCAGCGCCGGCAGGATCAGACCGCCGTTGGCATACAGCGACAGGTTCGACTGGAAATAAGCTGCGATGAAAACGCTGAGGGGGATCCACAAAAGCAGGAAGTGCATTTTTCCCGAAAAAATCTCCTCCTTGGATGCTTCCTTCTTCCCGGAAAGATAAGGCATCCGGTAATTGACATAGAACAGGCCCGGCAGGATCGAATACATCCAGTAGGACAGATCCACAAAGCGGATCCCCTCCTTGCCCCGGGTCTGGATCATGAACAAAACACCGCCGGCCATGCACAGGAGTAAGAAGGGCGTCTTAAGGCGGCTTGTTGCCTCACCCTTGCCTTTTTTCCGCATCACAAAGGATACGATCTCCACGATCACCATGCCGATAAGGGGATAACGCTGCAGGTCCACGGCCTCGATCAGTCCCCGGTAAGCCTTGACATACATGGGGATCTGATGGGCGCCGTCCATGAGGATATATTGGATATTGCGGGTAAAATCGGAAAGAGACAGGGCGGAAAAAATGATCGCCAGAAATGCCGCCCCCAAGATCACATCCGTGGCTGCCATGATAAGCACCGCCTTCAGCGCTTTTGAGTTATCTGCCTTTCCGCGCAGGATCAGATAAGCCAGCACAAAGATCACAACCGCAGCCACCGCCGCCAGCGGATAGGCAAGGACGCAACCCGCCATGGAGATTCCCGCCATGACCATCCAAAACAGCTTGTCCCGTTTCAGATAAAGCAGCAGGCAGCTGACAAGGCAGATGGTAAACAAAAAGCCCAGAAGACAGAACTCCGGCACCTGGATATACTTGGGCGTATAGTTATAGACGATCAGAGAAAGCATGAGGGCAACCCGTTTGTCCGTATAACCCCTGAGGGCAACGAAAAACAGGGCTGCGGTAAGCAGGGAGCAAAAGCACCCCACAGCACGCAGAAATACCACGATACCGATGGTGTTACCCGCCAAGATGCGGTAGATATAGATAAAGGGCGCCATAAAGACCGCCGAGGTCTGATGCACCTCCCACATATCCTTAAACAGCCGGTCTCCCAGCACCAGTCTGTAGGACTGGGTGATGGCATAGGATTCGTCGATATCGTTGCCGAAAAAGATGGCCTTGTAGGTTCCCCATATGGTCATGGCCAATACCAGGATCCAGAACAGGGTCCAAAGGCCGCGTTTCATCTTTGCTTTCATCTTGCTTTCTTACTCCAGTGTGTACTCTTTATCTTCATAGTAGCTGACGATGGATGCACCGATCTTCTTCATCAGATCCCGGTAGTGAGGTGTGGTGTAACTGCCCTTCTCTCCCGTATCTTTCATGCGGTTGTTCATCAGCCAGTCAGGTGCATCGAAATAGGCCAGTTTTGGGGAGATCTTCTCATAGAAATAATCGGGCATCAGGTTGTTGCCGTGATGGGATACCTGCAGGATCCGGATCCTCTTAAGATCCTTCTCTGTCAGTTGGGCAAGGATCTCATCCGCCAGAAGGCGTCCCATTTTGCTCCCCTCTCCGATCTTGTCATCGGTGATCCCCTCATCTGCCCGAAGGGAAGGATTGTTATCTCCGATATCTCCCAGGAACAGCATGTCCTCCTTAACGGACTGCAGCAAAAATACCATAGATCCGTCGTTTAAGATATTGCCCGAATTCTCGGTCACCGTTTCGTTACAGGTATGGAGTACCCTGATATGGTACTTTTCTCCCAGTTCCACCACATCTCCGGTCTTGAGATAGGTCACATTGTCGCGTTTATCCAGGTTGCTTTTCAGGTAATAGACGAAATCCGTCCGCAGGTTCTGCTCATTTACGGCATCCCAGTCCCATTCACCCAGATAGATCTGATCGATGGTGATCTCGGACTTATCCCACTCCGCCTCCAGGATCGAGGCCAGCACTCCCGCATGATCGTCATGGGGATGGGTAATGATCCATGCCTTAACATGCCCACCCTCCTCCTTGATGGCATCCGTCAGCTGCAGGGACATGGAAGGCCGTCCGCCGTCCACAACGATCAGCTCACCGGAATAGAGTTTGATCAGATAGCTCATGCAGCCCAGATCTTCCTCATTGGAAAAATGCCGTATGGAGATCAGCCCTTTGGGGGTGTATTTATAGACGGTATATCTGCCGGCCCGGCCGATCTGCTGAATGTCATAGATCCCCACCTTGCCGGTCAGTGTCTGCCAGTCTCCCAGAACAAAATACCGAAAGTCTCTCTGATACAGTTTTTTGATCAGCTTCTTGACCGGGATCTCCTCGTTGGACAGGGACAGATAGTTTGCCACCTTTTTGTATCTGTGGGTTTTGGCATTCCCGAAGCCCTTTCGCACATACCAAAGATCGATGTTGGAATTGTACATGCGCACCTCGCCGCAGAGAGGCTCCGTTATGGCCGCCCTGGGTCTCTTACTGTTCTCAAATCCTCTCCGGTTCGGCTCGATCTTCGCATCCGCAGGCAGGCCCTCGTAGTCCCGCATGATGATATCCGATACCTCAATGGCCTCCTTGCTGATCTTGCAGGCGTTCTCCGCCTTCTGGTACTCGATCTCGGTAAAAACGCTCCGTCCGCAGAGCAGCAAAAGCAAAGGCAGACAAATAGTAAGCATCCGCTTACCTTTTCCGATGACACCCCCCGCTGCCGCCAGACAGACCGGCGAGAGCATAAGCCAGAAAAAGCGCTCAAACACCGTCAGGTTGTTGGTCTTATCCAGCACATAAACCGTCAGCGGATTGAGCATGCCCACTGCCACGATCCCCAGATAGACCAGATAGATCTTAAGGCTTCTTTCCTTCTCCCGCATGGCAAGGAAGAATAAAAGGGCGCACAAAAACAGGGTCATGACAGCGCCATAACCGAAGTATTCTTTTATTTTCAAAAAGATATCTCCGTATCCTGTCAGCATCCTCATTTTCCTTTCAACAAAAAGATCAGCATGGCCGCCTCAGGCAGACAGCAGCAAAACGCACCGATCATCAGTTTCCATCTTTTATCGACAATGGCAATGGCAAGCATTAGCGCCATCACCATGGCAGGGGCCAGATACAGGCCTGTTTCTCCCATGAAGGTAGTAGCGATCATGGCCGCCCCCAAAAGTATCCACGCAGTGGCCGATACCCTGTCTCTTTTTTCCGCCGCCAGATGGCAGACCAGATAGATAAAGGGGATCCCGATCCCCACAAACAGAGCCTTTCCCTGCCACAGACGCGTCACAAGGAAGTTCTCCGGACTGAAGACATAGTAATTTCCCACCAGATGCACCAGTGCAAGAAGCAGGAAAAATAACCCCCGCCGGCCCTTTTCTCCCATAAGCTGAGCACCGATCCGATAGAACAGGGCGTAAGCCAGGGGAATATAGAACAGGGGAAACAGGTTATGCTGGATGATCAGCGGGTGCAGGCCGAAGGACAGGTAGGACAGAGCCCCCTGGTACACCGGCAGACCGCTTAAGATATAACGGCTTTCGATCTGTTTGGACATCAGACCATAGTAGGCATCCTTTTCCAGCAGATAATCCTGGGCCAGACTCATGGAGGAAAGACCCGAATAAAAAGCATCGTCCAGATCCGGCGTAGCCAGGATCAGGATCGCTCCGATCTGCACCAGCACCAGAAGAACCCCGATCCATAAACAGGGATCCGCCTTCGGTGAAGGGGGCCTTACTCCCGTAAGGACGGTTCTGTTCTTTATCAGGATCACAAGACCCGCGCAGGAAAAAAGCAGGACAAAAGCAGCAAAGATCAGGGTCACTTTCCTCATCCCCAGATCCAGCCCTCCGCCGATGAGCACCAGCACCTCATAGATCACGTAATGGATCACGAGGCCCGAAGCAAAGCTGAAGGTCATGATCCCTTCCGTTTTGCCTGATCTTCTGAAAAAGGGCAGCAAAACAGCTCCCGACAGGATCGGGAGGATCACCATCCATATGAAGCTTGCAAGGTAACCCAATGCTAACATTTTTCTCCTTAAAATCCCGTTATGCAGCCGTCAAAACTTCTCATTGCTCTGATACGGATCCATGATGATAGATCCTCAGTTTATCGGTGGCGCCCACGGCCTCATAGCCGCAGCTCTCAAAAATGGCATCCGTATCGGCGCTGCCGCCCCGGGCCTCCGCCGAAAAAACAGCCACATAGCGGCAATCCTGATCCGGATACAGATTCAGGGTGTTGGCGATGGCTCCCAGCTGGTCCTCCATGTTCACAAGGGGACTCTCGGGATCCTCATACCGGTCAAAGCCCTGCTTCATGGTCAGAAGCTCCTGCCCGTAATACTCAGGCCTTTGCTCCGTATCCTTCCCGTATACGGGATAGAGATCGCTGTCATACATGCGGCTCTCAGCCATCCAGAATGCCGGTCCCCAGACAGTGGCCTTTTCTCCCCGGGATGCTGCATCCCGAAGGACCAGATCATAACTTTCCCTGCACTCCTTTTCCGTCAGCTTCACCGCAACCTTCTCCGATTCAAAGCCGGTGAAGATCAGGTCTCCCGAGAGCAGGAACAGGCAAAAGAGCAACCCTACCATTATGGCATACCTTTTCTTTTCCCCTTCCCTGCAGGCAAGAAGCAACACAAAACTGCCGGAAAGCGGCAGGATCACGGGGTACTGCCACAGGTGAAACAGATGCTCATACTCACCGTCCGTTATCCCCGCCTTTTGCAAAAGGTTGTAGGTAAGGGGACCGATGGTGATCAGATACGACAGCAGACCGCAGATGCTCAACGCGAGCAGACCCCTTTTCAACCCGCTTTCCCCGCTTTCCGGATCCGGACGCTTCGACAGAGCCACCGCTGCCAGAAACAAAAGCGCCGCCAGAAAAAGGCCCCAATATTTATCTTCCCATCTTAAGAAATACAGGATGATATCCATAAGCCGACTCTCCATAGAAAAGCTGCCCCAAGCAGCAGCAAACCGCCCATCAATGTGCCGCAGGACAATATGGCCGCCGGCAGCATGAGCAAAAGGCAAAGTATCTCAAAGGCATATTGGGAGGCCTTTGCGGAAGGCCTTATCACCACAAAGATAAAGGGCAGGATCAGAAAGGCCATGAAAGCCCTGCCCTCATACGCAAGATGCACAAGATCATAAAAAGGATTCCGGTACGCCGTATTGGCACAGAGGGTCGCAAGGCCGAAGCAGAGGCAGGCTCCGTCTGCCGCCTTTTCGGAAAAAGTAAGCGCCGCCTTACGCACCATGACAAATCCCAGAAAAAGGATCCAGGGGTTGATCACAAACTTCAGAAGCCCCGACGGACCCGCTCCGCTCATAAGACAGAGAGATGCATAAAAAGCATAGATCCCTTTGCAAAGCTGCCCCGCTCCCTCCCTTCCGGTAAGAGGATCGATACCGGCAACTGCGGAAAGCGGACCGTTTGCAGCCTGTCCCGCAAGGGTTGTCACCGTCTCGGCTCCGCTGTACAGATAGGTGGTAGCCACCGTTCTTTGAAACAGAAGGGATACCATGATCAGCGCAAAGCAGACCGCCGCCGGGAACAGCACTTTCCCCTTCGGCATCGCCGGCTTTTCAGCCTTCAGTGCAAAGGGGATGCTGACAAGGGCAAGAACAAGGACAGAGATGCCATACCCGAGGCTCAGCTGCTTCAGATTCAAGCCCAGCCTGAGAGCCGCCAGAAATGCGATCTCAAAATACCCCGACAGCAAGATACATGCTGCCGGGTACGGATTTCCTATTCGTTTGTTCAGCCTTCCCTTGCTCAGCTTATCCGCTGCCTGTCCGATAACGAATGGGATAAGAAGCAGATACGCTCCGGCAAGAAGGTATGACAGTATTACCATGCTCAGAGTTTCCCTTTTCAGCCATATACAACATACAGATTTTATCATAAACAGGGGCATCTGTCACATGCCCGGGACGGGAAATCCCCGATCCTTTCACCGACATGTCCGGTGCTTTTCAGCGGTAGGCATGATAGACCACCAGAGATCCGAAGGTCTGTCCGTTTTCCATGTCGAAATGTTCCGACACAAAGGATGCAAAAGGCTCTTTATCCATAAAAGAGGCATAATCGGCCACATAGCCGCCGTCCAGCACAAGTGCCGTGGGGAGCCTTTCCGGGAACTGCCGGTAGTACTCCAGGAGCTGTTCATCGTAGACGGGGGTGGAAATGGTATTTCCCGTAGCGATCTGATCGCTTCTCAGAAGGCTGTAAAAATACAGGCTGGCCCCTACATAGAGCACCTTATCCTCCTCCGATATCCCCTCCACATAGGCATGGAGGATATCATCGTAATGCTGCCAGTCGTCCCCACCCAGGCGGATGCCCGCAATGGGACCGTGATTTACCTGATAGTATTCTTCAAAGATATTCCTTCTCTGATTGCCGGAAAACCGCACAAGGAAAAGCCTTACGGCGAAGATCTGAAGGCTCAGCACCAGTACAAGGAACAAAAGCCCCGCTCCGGCGACCCGTTTATCCATTGCCTTCCCCTTTATCGAAAAGTCAGCCGGTGCAAACTCTGACGCCGCACTGCAGAAAAACATCAGCAGGAAGGGCAGCCAGATCCCCATGGAATAGTCAGCCGGCAGATTGGACAGGCTCATCATGCAGATAAGGCAGAGAAGAGAAAGGATCCAGGCCTGCTTCAGATACCGCCTTTCTTCCCCGTCCTTCACATTTTCATGTCCGAATACAAAGAGCCAGACAGCCGCCAGCAGCGAAAGCTGTGCCAAAACCGGCAGGAAATCATAATATACTTTGCCACTGATGCCGTGAAACTGTTTGATCATGATCAGACCAAAGCACAGGTAGGTCACTCCCCAGAACAGGCCTTTTTTACTGCCGTCCTTATCCAGTACCGCTTTGCCGGAAAGACTGATCACCAGCAGGGCTGCAGGGATCCTCAGCATGGCAAACAGATTACTGCCGTGCCAGATCAGCGTCTCCCATAAGGACTGCTTGTGAGAGGAATCGCCCAGCATATTGGGAAGATTGGAAAAGGCTGTCGCAAGGCTTCCCCGGGTTGCCATCCAGGCAAGGACACAAACAGCAAGCACTCCGCAGGTAGCCACGAAAGTAAGCGCCTGCTTACGGTCCTTTTTCCAAAGCAGGAAAAATACACAGATAAAGACCATCAGAGCCGTAGGATAGCAGAGGACCATCACACTCATACACAGACCTGTGAGGATCCCGTATAAGACACCGGCCTTTTTCTCATCCGGCTTTTCTTCCCTTTTCTCACCATCATCTACCGAACTGGGTCTGAGCAGCAAAAGAAGGGCCGTCAGAGCCCAGAAGAACATACCGCAGAATTCCGGTGACTGAATATGCTTGGGGGTAAAATTGAAATACAGAAAGGCGGAAAGCAGAGCACTGCAGCTTCGCTTTTCCTTAGCCAGACTCCTGTATAAAAGGATAGCCAAAGCCGCCTGGATCACCAGGCCGGTGCCTCGCAGCATCAGAACAAGCCCCTTTCCTTCGGGACCTGCGATCAACTCAAAAACCCATACCAGCGGTGCATACAGAAGAGCCGAGAACTGATGGGGTTCCCACATCTCCAACAGCAGCCTGTCTCCTCCCAGAAGTCTCTGGGCCTGGGAAAGGGCGTAGGCTTCGTCGATATCCGCACTGAAAAACAGGGTCTTGTAAGCACCTGCTAACGAAAGGATCGTAAGCAGAACCAGGAGGACATACCACAGATATGCAGTTTTCTTTCCGCTGCCGCTCTCACTCATTGCGGGGTCTCCTCCGGATTTTGCTGCCCATCGGGATTTTGCTCTCCGTCAGGGTTCTGCTGTGCTTCGGGATTTTGCTGCCCCTCGGGATTCGCATCACCCTCTCCCGCCGCCTCACGAAGTCCCGGCTCGCTCTTTTTACCGGTCACGAAGTCAACATAGGAAAGGTCATAATCCACCAGCGTATCGATACCGTCGATCCGACCTGCGGAGGTGTACTGCCACATATCGTAAGCCCCGTTGTAGCTTGCCTTGGAGGAATACTGCGCCAGCCAGATACTGTATCCCCCCAGTTCCTCCATGTTCAGGTTCTTTAAAAGCCAATACTTGCTGGCGTAAACGCCTGCAGTATAGCCCGCATTCTCTATGGTCTCACAGAAGGCCTTTACAGCTGCCGTACGCTCCGCTACGCCCAGGCCGTCGGCCCGTCCGTTTCCGCCGGCGCCTTCCGTATCGATATACATGGGAAAGGCCAGCTTATATTCCTTGCATAGGCTCAACACCATGCTGGCCTCCTCCACGCCCTCGGCGGGTGTTTTTGCCTGGGTGAAAAAGTACACGCCCACGTTCACCCCTGCCTCCGTGGCATTTTTGATATTCTCTTCAAACCGGGGATCCTCGATGAGATAACCGCTGCCGGAACCGCGGTAGCCGCATCGGATAATGGCAAAATCCACTCCTGCGGCCTTCACTTTTTGCCAGTCGATCTGCTTGTTCCACTTGGAAACATCGATACCGAAGATGCTCACGCCATCCTGCAGCCGCACGTTGGTCTCCGTTCCGTCCGCATCGCTCTCGGCCTCCCGGACTGCCGTATCCTCCTTCTCGGCATCCACAGAACTCTCGTCATGGATCAGGAAGGAAATATCATGAAGCGCCGTGTAGGAGATCTGATCGGAGATGGTGATCTTCAGCGGATCAAAGGGTACGGAATACCCCTCCCTCTGCTCCAGCACCACCTCATACTCCCCTGCGGACAAGCCGTCCGTATAGAGGATCCCGTCGGTATCGCTGTCCTTCAGGACCCGCTCATCCTTTCCGCCGCTCCCGGAAACCTTCACTTCAAAATCCTGTCCCGTGACAATGGCTCCCGAGCCGTCCACCACGAAGATACGAAGATCCTTCATGATAGTGGAGGCAAGCAAAGAGAGAGCCGAAGCCGACTCCGTCTCCTCTTCCCCCTTCGTATTCTCAGATACGAAGAAGGTTTCATCCTGTAAAAAAGCATATGGATCACGCGCCGGGTTGAGCTGATACTTCTCAACCAGGTCATGATCCACCTTTGTCAGATCTTCTTCTGCCTTTGCAACAGACTCCTGCGCCGAATCCTGCCGCGGGCGGCGACGGGGCTTCCGGGAATAGTTCACCAAAAGCACGACCCCTACCACCAGGGACATCATCAGGACGGCAAACAGGATGCCCATCCTTTTCAGCCTAGAGTCCATTGGCTACCTCAGTCAGATATTTTCCGTAATTGGTCTTCATCAGAGGCTCGGCCAGCTTAAGCAGCTGCTCCTTGTCGATAAAGCCTCTCTTAAATGCGATCTCCTCGATGCAGGAAATGTAAAGTCCCTGCCGCTTCTGGAACGCCGCAACGAAATCCGATGCGTCAAGCAGCGAATCGTGATTGCCGGTATCCAGCCATGCAAAGCCTCTGCCCAGGGTTTCCACCTGCAGCGTGCCTCTTCTCAGATATTCGTTATTGATGCTGGTGATCTCAATCTCTCCCCTTGCGGAAGGCTTTACGTTTTTCGCGATCTCAACCACATCATTGTCATAAAAATACAGTCCCGGAACGGCATAGTTGCTCTTGGGGTTCTCAGGCTTCTCTTCGATGGAAATGGCCTTGCCCGACTCATCGAATTCCACAACTCCGTATTCCCTGGGATCTCTTACATAATAACCGAAGATGGTGGCACCCTTCTCGCTGTCGATCCGCTCCTTGGTCCTGCGCAGGATCCCCGAAAAGCTCTGTCCGTAAAAAATGTTATCTCCCAGTACCAGGGCCGCACTGTCATCGCCGATGAAATCAGCACCGATGATAAAAGCGTCCGCCAGACCTCTGGGCTGCTCCTGGATGGCATACTCAAACCGCATGCCCAGCTGCTCACCGCTTCCCAGAAGTTCCTGAAATACGGGAAGATCTCTGGGGGTGGAGATGATCAGCACCTCGCGGATGCCGGAAAGCATCAGGGTGGACAGGGGATAATAGATCATGGGCTTGTCATAGACCGGCATGATCTGCTTGGAGATCGCTTTGGTCAGTGGATATAGTCTGGTGCCGGAGCCTCCGGCAAGGATCAAACCTTTCATCTGTATACTCCTTTTTTGCAATATACGCAGATTACTTCTCGATCATATTTCCGTGATCTCCGTTAGCCAAAAACCGGCTAAAGTCGATCACGGAAACAGGATCTTCGAAGTGCTCTGCTGTAAATCCAATAACTCAGACCGTATACATGGTCTCGTAGTATTTCTGATAATCGCCGCTGGTCACGTTCTTCATCCAGTCTTCGTGCTCGAAATACCAGCGGATGGTCTTCTTGATGCCGTCCTTGAACATGGTCTCCGGCTCCCAGCCGATCTCTGCCTTGATCTTGTCAGGTGCGATGGCATAGCGTCTGTCATGGCCCTTGCGATCCTCCACATAGGTGATCAGGTCCTTGGAGACATGGGCTTTTCTCGGATCGGAATCCGGCAGCATCTCCTGGAGGGTCTCGATGATGATCTCAACAATCTGAATGTTCTGCTTTTCGTTGTGGCCGCCCACGTTGTAGGTCTCAAACAGTCTTCCCTGCTCCTGTACCATATCGATGGCCTTGGCATGATCCTCCACATAGAGCCAGTCGCGGACATTTTTACCATCGCCGTATACGGGAAGCTTCTTACCGTTCAGTGCATTGTTGATGATCAGCGGGATGAGCTTCTCGGGGAACTGGTAAGGTCCGTAGTTGTTGGAGCAGTTGGTGATGTTCGCCGGGAAATGATAGGTGTCCATATATGCCTTCACCAGCATATCGGAGCCTGCCTTACTGGAGGAGTAAGGGCTGTGAGGGCTGTAGGGCGTGGTCTCGTAGAAGTAGCCCTCTCCCTCGGGAAGTGAGCCGTAAACCTCGTCCGTGGATACATGAAGGAACTTCTTGCCCTCGGGATAGGTTCCGTCCTCCTTCTCCCAGGCTGCCCTTGCCGCATTGAGCATTACAGCGGTACCAAGAACATTTGTCTGTACAAACACCTCGGGGTTCTTGATGCTGCGGTCCACATGACTCTCGGCCGCGAAATGCACCACCCTGTCAATATCGTTCTCTGCAAAGATCCCGGAGATGGCTTCCTTGTCGCAGATGTCTGCCTTTACAAAAGTGTAGTTAGGGAGCTTTTCCACCTCTGTCAGGTTCTCCAGATTGCCCGCATAGGTCAGCTTGTCCACATTGATGATGCGGATCTGATCCCCGTATTTGCGAAACATGTAATGAATGTAATTGGAGCCGATGAAGCCGGCGCCGCCCGTTACCAGATAAGTTCTCATTTTGCCTCCTTGATTATGCATAGCATGATACTTTATTGTACTATAAAATCATCTTTTTTGCACTTAATTTCTTACTGTAATTCCTGCAGCGGACTGGTTTTGATGCTGATCCTTTTGCCCGGCAGCCAGACCTTCACACCGCCGATCCGTTTGTAACTGCGGATCTTGTAGTAATAGGTCTTGTTCTTCTTCGGCGCAACATCCGTCATCTTAAAGCTCTTGCCCTTGACATCCGATACTTTGATGCTTCCGATGCCCTGATAATCGCCGTTCTTTTCCGTGGAACGGTACACCTTGAATCCGTCGACCCTTTTCCCTTTCTTCCAGGTCAGGACCACTCTTTTATTGGTCCTTGCCTTAGCGCTGAAGTCTTCCGCTTCCGAAACGGCGCTGACATAGGCCGAAGGTTCCGATATGATCATACTTCCGTCCTTTGCCTTCACATAGGAGGATACCTTGAAGCAGTACGGCTTCTTACCATACAGGGCTTTAACCTTTTTCGAAAGGGTTCCGTTTCCTTTGATGGTCTTAAACTTCTTGTAGGTGCCTTTCCTACCGGTACTGCGCCAGATGATATAGCCGTCCGCATCTTTGACCTTCTTCCAGGTCAGCTTCAGTTTGGCCCCCTTGATGGTCTTTCCGGTAAGCTTAGCCTTACTGAATTTCGTACCCTTCGGAGGGACGGTAATGGTGAACGTGGCGGATACCCCGTCGCAGGTCGCCGTGATCACGGCCTTCCCCGCCTTTTTGGCCGTCACATAGCCATAGTCTGTCACTGTCGCAACAGAAGAATCAGAGCTGCTCCATAAAACATCGCTTTGTGCCTCTCCTGCCTTGGAAAGGGCCGTAGCCACCAGCTGGATCCCTTTCCCAAGGGAAATATCCGATGCGGTCTGATCCAGAGTCAGCGTTTGGCATACAGTCTCATCCGTACTTACGGGATCGGTCTTCTGAGGATCGCTTTCCTGTCCGCCGGAGGGGTTGTCGATCTCATCTTCAAACTCTCCCACCACCTCGTTCGGGTCCACGTTTTCAGTATAGGCCTTCAAGCGGATCGTAAAGTCATCCCTTACAATACTGTCGATGCGGTTTTCGGAAACCGTGCCCTCCTCAAAAGCTGTCGTGGAGGAAGAGCCGTCCAGATAGCCCACCTTCATATCCGAGCAGCGATGCCAGCTGCCCCCTGCCTCTTTCTGATAATAGCTCAGGTCAGACGTGGTATCGGACACAAAACGCCAGGTATCCGCCCCGGAATTGGCGTCGGCGCGGGTGCCCGAGCAGGCTGAATACAACGTGGTGGTGGAGGAAGCCCCCTGGGCTGTCAGAGCCCTGAAAACGATACCGAACCTCTGTCCGCTTGTCAGACTGACGGGACTGCTTAAGGGGATGGTATGATAGCCGCCCATCTCGATCATCCCTGTCTGAGAGCAGGCCAGGGTGCCGCTTTCCGGGTTATCCGAAGTTACATCCTTATATACCTCGAGACGATAATAGGTGTTGTCGTTTTTATTGCCGACCCCGATGGCGCGAAGGGTCTCCCCGCCCTTGGCCTTTGCCGTAAAAACGGAGCCTGCCGCTGAAATCACCTCGGGGAAGGATCTCCATTCGGCATTGCCGTCGTACTGGTAGAGATTATCATACAGATCCGTTTTGACCATATCCAGCGCCACGGCATATTTGCCGGAGCCCTGCAGGCTCTTATCCTGATAGGATATCCAGAAATACCCGTTCTGAGCCTTGGCGGAGCTCTCCTCTCCGTAGCTGTTGCGCACCAGCCACGCCCCGTCCGAAGAGGGCTGCGAGCTGAACTTGCTCTTTGAAAAAGTGTCATCCCACCCTACGATGGCGATGTTATGATTCGTTGAGGAGCTACTGCCGTAATAATAATAGCAGTCATTGGTGGGGTTATCATAACTGCTTGACGAAATTGCATAATAACCGGTGCCGATGGCCCCGTAGGTCCTGATCAGGGCCTTCATTTTATTCCTGATGGTACTGCTCTGATAGGAGGTTCCGATATTGAGAATGAAACCGTCGGAAAGATATGCCTCATCCATTCCGTAGGCCTTGCGGGTCGAATTGGGGATCCCCAGAAGACCGGATCCGTCAGCTGTTTTGTCGGCCACCAGCCCTGCATAGGGTGCCACGGATTCCGCCACCGGGCCGCAGCGGCTGGCCAGATGCCAGATGGTCAGCAGGTTGTTGCCTCCCAGGTTCAGATAAAGGGCATTCTCCGGCGTGTCACCGCAGGCTTCGTTATAATCTCCCGTGGTATTTTTCAGCGGATCGGATGTCATACCCTTCCGGTAAAAATAATAAAGCAAATGTCTTTCGGACAGATCTATGCTGCTTTCCGCATACCCTCTGCGGATCAGGTTCATTTCCATGGCGGCCGTGATACCGAAGCTCCAGCAGCTGCCGTAGGGGTTCTGGTTCCTAAGAGCCGGCAGAGCGCCGCTTACCCTCGGATCATATACAGAGGGCAGATCCGTGGTATCCAGCATCTGTCCGCAGATCTCCTCTTCCGATGTCGTTTCAACTGATGCCGCAGACTTTGCAGCATTCTCAGAAACCGCCGCTGCGGACGCAGCCTTTGACTGTGTGCTCTTCAAAAGTCCTTCAGGGATATTTGCCTCAGCCTGCGGAGCATCCTCATCTTCGCCGATCACTTCTTTGACACCCTCGGTCAGGGCATCCTGTCCGGAATACCTTACGATGGTTCCGTCCTCTTCCAAAATGACAACACCGGGAAGCTCATCCTCCTCCAGCTGCACATAACCGTCCGAAAGTTCTTCTGCCTCCGACGGCACACTGCCCTCCGAAAGCTCCTCCGCTCCCGAAGAAAGGGGCATAAAAGCAGAAAGTATGAGCACGATCACCATGCCCATACTGATCTTTTTTCCCCATCTCAATTTATTAAGGCAGCCGTTTTTCCTCATATGGTTTCCCCGTCATCTGTGGCTCATTGCCTGTCAGTCAGCCATTCCCGCCTCATCCGGCACGAATTCTTCCTTTGCCTTTTTCTTCTCCTCGTCTTCGGCCGCTACCAGGGCCATTACCTTTTCCTCATCCAGCGCCCTCTTGGACTTCTTAACCTCTCCGTCGCTGTTCTCGCTCATGTATTCGCTATAGGCTTCCAGTACCTCTTCCATGGGTCCGTCCTGCATGATCACGCCGTCATCCAGCCAGATAACACGATCGCAGAGGGCACGGATGGTCTCGTTGCTGTGGGATACGATGATGACCGTTCTCTCACGCGCGGAGATCAGCTCCTTCATCTTGCGGAAGCTCTTTTTCTTGAACTTCATATCACCTACGCTGAGCACCTCGTCGATAAGGATGATATCGGTCTCCATGACTGCCGTAATGGAAAAGGCCAGCTTGGAATACATACCGCTGGAATAGGTCCTCACCGGCATGTTGATGAACTTGCCCAGCTCGGAAAACTCCACGATCTCCTGATACTTTTCCTCGATCTGTTTTCTCTCAAATCCCAGGAGAAGGCCGGAAAGATAGATGTTCTCCTTGCCCGAAAGTTCCTTGTTAAAGCCTACACCGATGGACAAAAGGGAGATGGTATGGTCACCGATGTCGATGGTTCCGTCGTCTGCGGAAAAAATGCCCGCCAGGGAACGCAGCAGGGTAGACTTACCGCTTCCGTTCTTACCTACAAGTCCCACGATCTGTCCCTTGGGGATCTCAAAGCTGACGCCCTTCACCGCCTCGATCTCATCGAGCCTGGTCTTCTTCAGGGAAAAAAGGCTTTTCTTCACGCCCTCGGACCGGATCACCTTGTATCTTATATGTACATCTTCCGCACGGATGACGATTTCACGATCTTCCATGTTGATTCCTTTCTTTCTTTTCCTTATTCGCTGTAACCGCACTTCCATTCATAATCCGCCCTGCGGGCTTCTCCACGCTACGCGCTACGATTATTCATGTTCGTGCGGTTCCTGCTTCGCAGTCTGCCCCTAACCGCAACACAGTCTCAGCGTGCCGGCACGCAGACTGTATTCCGGTTACGGGCAACAGCGAATCGTAACCTGTTATATCATTTTCACATAACTGTTCTCGTGCTTAATGATCAGTTTGGTGCCGATCACCGCCAGGACCAGGGCCACAACGAACCAGAAGGCCATCAGTTTCAGATTGGGCACGGTTTCGTAGAGGACACATTTTCGCATCGAATGGATCAGAAAGCCCATGGGATTGCAGTTCAGCAGCAGCTTATTGTAAGGCGCGGGAACACGCTTGTTGATATCGTAGAAGATTCCCGACATATAGAACACCAGGCGCAGCAGCACCGTGATGATATTCGCAAGATCGTCAAAAAACACACCGATATTCAGGGACAGGGCGCTGACGGCATAAGTCAGCACCAGCACCACGATAAAGATCGGGATCGCAAACACCACGCGCCAGGTAATGGGCACGTGGAAGATGGGGATCATGAAGATCAACAGGGAAAAGGCGATACACATCTTAAAGCCTTCCTCCATCATGGTGGTCAGCACCAGCATATACTTGGGCAGATACACCTTGGAGATGGTGGAGCGGTTTTTCTTGATCAGCCTTGTACTCCTTGTAACGCAGGCGGAGAAAAAGTTCCACAGGTTCAGCGCCAGAAAGACAAAGACGGGGAAATACTTCTCGCCCTTGCCGAAAACGATCAGGGATACAAAGGTGTACACCAGCATGAACAGCAGGGGATTCAAGATCCACCACATCCAGTTCAGGCGGGACATGGCCACATCCGCCTTCAGGGAGGACTTGGCCGAATAGATCATATAACTCTTGTATTTTTTGAGATTAGCGATATATTTCTTCATGTTTTCTTTCCTTATGGTACGTTAGCCTTTGGCATTGTACCATTTATGGCGCATAAATTCAAGGCAGAGGCGAAAACCACAGATCTTTCATCCTTTCCACCCTCTTCTCATAAGACGCAAGTGCCTCCTGATACTCCCCGGGGAGCTGTCCTGCGATCAGCCAGTCTATGACACGGTCACAGGAGTGTCCGTCCAGTCTTTCCCTGTCAAAAAAGCGTTTTGTATAGGCGTCCACCGCAGAAATGTCTCCCTTATCGGCGGATATGGCATCCAAAAGTCCCTCAAAATCCGTCACTTCCCTGCCCGGTGCATTTTTTGCAAAATCATGATGGAAGCCCCGGGAGGAAGCATACTCCTCTTTATCAAATACATAAAAGAGCATGGGCCGAAGGAGCGGTGCAAATTCAAACACCACCGAGGAATAGTCCGTGATCAGAAGATCGGCGATCTGAAAAAGATCCGCCGTGGCATCGCTGCTGTCCGTCACTATGATCCTCTCCCGGCAGGATACCGGCACAAAATCCTTCTGTCGGATCCAGGGATGCATGCGGATCAGCACCACATAGCCTTCCGCCTCAGCCCTTTTGCTCCACTCTTCAAAACCCAGTTTTTCAAAGGGATAGGTCGCGTCCCTTCTGTCTCTGCCCCGGTAAGTGGGTGCAAACAATATCACCTTTTTTCCGCGGCAGGCCGGATATTTTTCAAAAAGCCCTTCCCGGGTCTTTGCTGCCCGCGCAGGATCCAACATGGCGTCCATCCGCGGGATCCCGCAGTCGATCACCTTTTCGTCCGCGATCCCCCAAAGCTCGGAAAAGATGGGTACCGTCTGCTTCGAGGCGGTAACGCCCCAGGTATATTTCCGATGGGCCGAAACCGGGCCCACGCTTCCCTTATGTCCCCAGCGGCTGTAGCCCGTTGCCTTAAAGCCCACACCCGCATGCCAGAGCTGGATCAGAGTCGTATCCTTGGGATCGATCCGGTCCAGAAAGGGCACGTGGTCATCCATCAGAACGATATCACTTTTTGCCAGAAGTCTTACTGCTTCAGGAACCTGGGCCTTGCCGCCTTCCTTTCTGCAGTCTGCCGCATATTCCACGATCCGGTAATCCTTTTCAAGCCCCCGTTCGATCATCCTATCCTTTACAGCCCGCAGGTTGGATCCGATCTGATCGGAAAGCTGGGATAAAAACAGGACCACTGGTTTTTGCTCCTTACTTCCCGCCATGTGGGCGAGATCATATCGAAGCCGGAGCAGGCCGTATTTGGCGTTTAATGCGGCATTCTTCAGCGCCTTTCCGTCGTGGCGCATGATATGTAAAAACAGCTGCCCGTCGGTTACACTCACCTCATAGTATTTATCCGATTGATAGGAAAAACGTTTGCAGGCGCTAACCTTTGAAGCCGAAGCGCGGCAGGAAGCATAGCACAACAGCTCATCCTTATCATTGCAGACAGCCAGGGCATAATCCCCCGGCTCAGCCATCACGCCGTCCCCCCGATTGGTCAGGTTAAAGCGCAGGTTCCACAGTCCGCTGCCGTCATAGCGCGACTTCAGCGTTCCGCAGGCCTTCCCTGACGGGTCCGTTATATAAAAGCGGAGCGCATCTTCCGCGTTGCAACTGCCCTCTTCCCACTCAACGAAAAGGGTCATGCACAGATAGATGCGCTCCCATCTAAGCTCTTTAAGCTCTGCTGTATTCATTCAGTCCGCCCCATTTGGTATCCTTTTCGGACAGGATCAGATCCTCTCTGGTCATCCCCTCGGGCATGGGCCAGTCCACACCAATGGCTTCGTCGCACCAAAGCAATCCGCCCTCATCATTGGGATGATAAAAATCCGTACACTTATAGGTAAACTCCGCATAATCCGACAGCACGATGAAGCCGTGTGCAAAATTCTTCGGAATGAAAAACTGCTTTTTATTCTCTGCGGAAAGTCTCACACCGAACCACTGTCCGAAGGTCTTTGAACCCTCCCGAAGATCCACGGCAACATCAAAAACCTCACCGCTGATCACACGTACCAGCTTATCCTGGGGGAACTGTTTCTGAAAATGCAGACCTCGCAGGACGCCCTTTTTGGAGGCCGACTGATTATCCTGCACAAAGACCTGGTCAATGCCGGCTTCCTTAAAGTCATTGGCATTATAGGTCTCCATAAAGTATCCTCTCTCATCACCGAATACAGTGGGAGTGATCACCTTCAGTCCTTCGATATGACAAGTTTCAACCGTAATCTTACCCATGGGTTCTTCCTTCTTTCCGGCCCCTTCGGCCAATGGTTATTGTACCCTATTTTCCCTCAGGATACAAGAACCTGACTACTTAATAACCCTTCAGCTCGGAGATCATGCTTACGATGGAATTACCGTAACCCGGATCCGTTGCCCAACCCTTATGGGAAGGATTCTCCTGGATCCCCAGCCATTCCACATAGGGAGCACAGTTTCTGGTCACATTCTCAAACCTTTCATCTACGCAGTCATTTACCAGCTTCTTATCACTGGCATAAGCTTTCAGATGCTGTACCTGAGCACGGATGCCCATCTGAACCGTGGAAAAGCTGTTGCCCCGGGCACCGCCGCCCGTAGCTCCCAGCCCGGCGAAATTATGCTGCTCAATCTTCACATCTCCGCCGTAGCGCAGGAAGTTGGTCTCCTTCATAGCCTGGCAGAAGGCCACCTCTGCCTTGATCCCCTCTTTCTTGCACTCATCCAGATACAGCTTACAGAATTTTCTGAGGGAGCTTGCATCCGTGTCGGAATAATAAGAAGGATAGCTTGCATGTGCATTATAGTAGCCCATCATCTGATCGATGGTCACGGAGCTGGCCCCCTCGATCTGATACAGCTCGGGATTCTTGCCCAGCTCAAAGCTTCCCTTCAGCGCCAGCTTCTTGACGCCGTTGGCCAGCTTGACGGTTACCTCATACTTATAGGTTCCCCTCTTTTTCTTATGGTTTTTATAGTTTACCTTGATCTGCCAGATATCATCGTCTTCATCATCCTGCTCGGCTTCATAAGTATAGGACGCGGCTTTTTTGACCTTGGGCCATACCTTAACGGAAACGGACTTGATCTTGGCACCGGTCTTAAAGCTTGAGAACTTGATGATGTTTCCGTTTTTGCCGTTCATCATGGAGGTGCCCACGCCGCCGGTGATATCAGAAACCTTCACGGTCTTGACTGCACCTACCTTCTTATAGGTGCTTCCCTTGATCTTGCGATAGCAGGTTATCTGATACTTGCCTGCGAAACCAAAGTCGGAGACATTGACAGTGGCTGTATATTTTCCCGATCCGGTCTTTTTAGCCACATAGTTCTTGTTCTTCTTTCCGGTAACGGAACGCACCTTGAATTTAACGCTCTCCACCTCATTACCGAAGCCTGCGTTCTTGGCCGTGATGGAGATCTTGGTCTGCTTGCTCTTCAGGCTTGCGCTGATGGTGGGCTTAGGAATATTCGGGGCGATCTTCTTGGTCAGTACTTTTTTTTCGATACCGGTCTTATCCTTGGCGATGACCTGGATCTTGTATTTGCCGGTGGCATAACCGTGATTGGACATCTTAACGGTCACATAGTAATAGCTGCCCTTTTTCTTGGCAGTCAGAAGCTCAGCCTTCTTCTTACCGGTCATGTTGGTCACCTGGATCTGAACCTGCTTCAGTCCGGAAGGAGCGGTAACGTTGTACGCCCTTACCTGGAAGGTGCCCTTGGAGATGTTCACGGACTTGATGGCAGCCTTTTTGCAGGTAGGTCCCGTTACGGTAAATTCGGAGGTGGCAACCTTCGTAGCCTTACCCTTGGAATTGACGGTATAGGCAAAGACCATGTACTTGCCGGCTGTCTCATGCTCATCAATGTTGCAGCTTCCCGTCCATTCATCCGTGGATTCCTTCTCACCGTAGTAGGTGGCAAGATCATCCATCTTATCCTCCACGCTGTAGACGTTGAAGTATACCTTCTTTACCTTTGAGTCGGTTCCGGTCAGATCAAAGGAAGCCTTGGTCTGGGTTTTGTTCAGCTTGGCGGTAAGCTTATAACCGCTCTTGTTGACAACCTTTCCGTTCTCATCCTCTACCTTCTGATTCTTAAGACCCATGGCTTTGGCAATACCCTTGGCATCAGCCTCGGCCAGCTTCTTCAAATTGCCGTCCTTGGAACAAAAGCTTGCATCGGAATCATTATTAAGAAAAGCGTGCTCCACGATGACGCCCGGGAAACCGTAAAGCTTACTTCTGCGGATCACACCATAGTAATCGGCAAGGGAACCGTCGGAATAGGTATCGCCGCTTTCGGAATTGCGGATCTTGATACCGTTGTTGTTCAGACCCAGCTCCACCAGCCTTGACTGGATCTCGGATGCCAGGTTCTTACCGTCGGCGCTGACCGACGAATTGTAATTGCTGTTGGGATAGAAGACCATGGCTCCTCTGGAGGAGGTGGTTGACGTCCCGGTGGTATTGAAATGGATGCTGACGTAGGCATTGGCTTTTACACGGGCAGCCGCATCCACACGATTGGCATTATCCTGGGTGGAGGTGGTACCGGGATAGGGGCAGCTGCCCGAGGTCCTGGTCAGATAAACCTGTACATTGGAGTAGTTAGACTCCAGATAAGACTTACAATAGTTGGCAACGGTCATGGTCAGCTTTTCTTCAAGAAGGCCGTGGGATCTGGCACCTGCATGGGTATCGTCATGTCCCGGATCCAGTACCACGACCACCTTGCCCTTGGCTGTCTGGGCTGCCAGCTCTTCCGCGTCCAAAGGCGCATTGCTTCCTGCCTGACTTAAGATCGCCTGACCGATCTTCTCACTTGCCGCATCCGTTGCGGAGGATTGAACATCCATGGAGATGATGCCGCTCTGAAGGGCTGCTTCATCTCCTGTGAGAGCAGGCAAAAGCTCTCCATCCTCATCCGTAAGGGCCGAGATGGTGTTCTGATCATAGACAGGCACCTCGTCGATACCAAAGGATGCATCCTTAATGCCGTCAATGCTCTTAAGATCAAGAACGTAAGGTCTTTCCTCGCCGCTTAAAGTAAGGCTCAGCTTACCGAAACCGTAGATGCCCTTTGCAAGATCCGCCGGCGTCTCAAATACCAGATCGGACCCGCTGATCCGGGATGCCTTAACCTTGGCAGTCACATGGCCTTTGCTGCTTACAAGCTCAAGAGCCGCATCCTCTATAGTCTCGCTTTCTTCCAGAGAGACCATAACGGAAACGCTCTTCCCCGCTTCCTTGGAAATATCGTCCACATACAGATAACGAAGCTTTCCATTATAAGAAAGCGTTGCATCCTGCTCATCGCCGGTCTCTTCGATCTCCTGCTCCGCATCTTCTGATAAACCATCGTTTCCGGAAACCGTCTGCTCATCGTCGGAAACCTGTTCCATATCGGAAGCCTGTTCCGAAGGCTCCTCACAGCTTTCTGTAAAAGCTCCTTCCAGATACTCCTCGGATTCTGCAGGATTTTCTGCAAATTCCGTAACCTCAGCGGCCGGTATGGGCAACAGACAAAGTTCCGTTGCCATCAAAAAAGCAGTCACCATAGCGGTCCCTTTTTGAAGTCCCGCCCTGCAACTGCCTAAAATACGTCGTTTCATTCCTCTCATATCCACTCCTCTTTCCCGGTGCTTGATTTATGTCAACTGTTCTCATTGTGGCACAACAGAAATGAAAAAGCAATGGAATTTCTGTGAAAAATACAATTTTGCAGGAAATCTTCCAAATTTCCCAAAACTATCTTAATAATTCCTCCGCCACCTCCAGAGCACGGGCGATCACCTTGTCCATGTCATAATACTTATACTCTCCCAGGCGTCCGCCGAAGATCACCTTGTCCTCCTTGTCCGCCAGCTCTTTGTACCGGCTGCAGAGGGTGTTATTCCGCTCATCATTAACCGGATAGTAGGGCTCATCCCCCTTCTGCCATTCTGCCGGATATTCCCTGCTGATGACGGTGTCCTCTATCTCGTTTCCTTCCTCATCCTTACCGAAGGTGAACCATTTATGCTCTATGATTCGGGTATAAGCCGGCTCGCTGTCCGTGTAATTGACCACCGCATTTCCCTGATAATTAGCGATATCTAACCTTTCCGTCTCAAACCGGAGGGTTCTGTATTCCAGAGCTCCCAGGCTCTGTCCGAAATAGGCGTCCAGCGGGCCGGTATAGACGATCCTTTTGGCCTGTGCATCCATTTCCCCTTTAACCACCGGATCCAGATAATCCACATTGCATCTTACCTCGATCCCTTCCAACAGTCTTTCGATCAGGTAGGTATAACCCCTGACGGGAATGCCCTGGTAAAGTGCATTAAAGTAGTTGTTATCATAGGTCAGCCGCACGGGAAGCCGCATGATGATGGAAGCCGGAAGCTCCGTGCATTTCCTGCCCCACTGCTTCTGGGTATAGCCCCGGATCAGGGCTTCATAGATATCCCTGCCCACCAGGCTGATGGCCTGCTCCTCCAGGTTCTTCGGCTCCGTGATGCCGGCTTCTTTTCGCTGCTGGTCTATCTTAGCTGCCGCCTCCTGAGGAGTCGATACACCCCACATGGCATGAAAGGTGTACATATTAAAGGGAAGGGAATACATTTTTCCTTTGTAATTTGCCACCGGAGAATTGGTGTAACGGTTAAACTCCGCAAACTTTTGCACATAGTCCCATACCTTTTTATCATTGGTATGAAAAATGTGGGCACCGTACTTATGCACCATTACGCTGCCCTGTTTCTCCGTATAGATATTCCCGCCGATGTGAGGTCGCTTTTCCAGCACCAGCACCTTTTTGCCGGCCGCGGCAGCCTCATGGGCGAATACGGCGCCGAAGAGGCCGCTGCCCACTACGATAAAATCATACATATCCAGACTCCTTTAATACTCGATCACCTTCAGATAACGGCCGAGGGCATCCTTCCAGTCGGGAAGAGGCGTAAAGCCCGCTTCAATAAGCTTGCTCTTATCCAGCCTGCTGTTAAAGGGTCTTGCCGCTTTGGAGATCCCATACTCCTCAGTCGTAACAGGGTTTACACGGGTACTGTAGCCCGCCTGTGCATAGATCTCTTTGGTGAAATCATACCAGGAGATATAACCGCCCTCGTTGGTAGCATGATAATAGCCGTACTTATCCGTCTGTATCATATCCACCAGCAGCACGGAAAGATCCAGTGTATAGGTTGGTGTTCCGATCTGATCGTTTACCACCCGGACCTCATCATGGGTCTTACCTACATTCAACATGGTCTTGATAAAGTTCTTTCCGTTCTGTCCGAATACCCAGGCAATACGGATGATAAAATACTTCTCCAGATTGGCCGTTACAGCCTTTTCCCCGGCCAGCTTACTCTTTCCGTAAACGTTCAGGGGCGCATACTCTTTGCAGTCCGGCTCCCAGGGTTTTTCACCCTGTCCGTTGAACACATAGTCTGTACTGATATACATCATGCTGATATCAAGGTCTTTGGCCGCCTTTGCCAGATACTCCGTACCCTTTTCATTGATGGCCATGACCTTGGGGATGTTCTCCTCATCTTCGGCAGCATCCACCGCCGTCCAGGCCGCACAATGGATGAGAGCATCCGGTCGCACCTCGGACAGTACCTTTGATACTGCCTGTTCATCCGTGATATCCAGCTGCACATAGGGCATTGTGGTCACGGCAGAACCGTCCATGATCCCGGAAAAGGAAGGGGCGATATCGCTTCCGACTCCCTCGATCCCTCTCTTTGCCAGTTCGTTCATCACATCGCGTCCCAGCTGTCCGCCGACGCCTGTTACAAATACCTTCATATCTCTCCGCCTTTCTTACTGTTTCTGTCCTTCCACGATCCTGTCCACATAGGGCTTGCTGGCCGAAGAACGCTTCTTATCCGCCACCAGAAGTCCCTTGTCGGAAAGGGCTACCACTACATTCTCAAGTCCCATGACAAGGACCGGTATATCCGTCTCATTGATCACGTTCACATTTTTGCAGGTCTCATCCAAAACCGCCTTTCCGATGGCATTTTCGGAAAGCACCTCCGTCAGGGTATCAAAGGTTCCCAGATCCTTCCAGCCTCCCTTGAAGCGCAGGATCTCGATGAGCTTTTCCTTCTCAGCCACCGCGTAGTCAAAGCTGATCTTATTCAGATCTTCATAATGCTCAAACATTTCCCGGTAGGTTCCGTAGCCCGTGATCTGTTTTGCTCTCTCACAGACGTATCCGATACGGTAGGCAAAAACGCCGCCGTTCCAGAGTGCGCCCTTACTGATATATTCCTCCGCCGTTTTTTTGTCCGGCTTTTCCTTAAAGGAAAGTACCCGGCTTACGGGATCGGTGCTCTCGGGGATCACATAGCCGAACAGCTCCGAAGGATGATCCGGCTCCATGCCCATAAGTACAAGATTGGCCTCTGACTTTGCCGCCTGCCGTGAAAGCTGCAGGAGCATCTGAAAGTAATCCTCTTCCACATAGGGATCCACAGGGCAGACCACAACGCTTTCCTCCTCGCCGCCCCCCAGCTCGTCCCGAAGGTAGAGACTGGCAAGGGCAATAGCCGGGAAGGTGTCCCTGCGGCAGGGCTCCACGGAAATCCCGATATCATCTCCCAGCTGCTGCTTTAACAGATCCGCCTGAAAACCGGCGGTAGCCACTGTCACCCGGGCATCGGGGGATACCGCTTTGATCTGACGGTACATCCTCTGTACCATGGATTCATAGGCTCCGTCGGGTCTTTGGAACACCGGCAGAAACTGCTTGGACCGGACATCGTCGGATAAAGGCCATAGCCTTCTCCCGCTTCCGCCGGATAATAAGATCACGTTCATGTTTTTCCTCCTGTTATCTCAAATATGGCTCAGGATGGCTTCGCATTTCCCCTGTATCCGCAGGATCTTCTCACCCGCAGGAAGGAAAAAGCTGTCGCCTCTTGTGAAAGGCAGGCTTTCTTTCGAGCCGCCCTCCTTCGTATTCTCCGCCTCGATCACGCCCTCTCCCGAAAGGATCACCACGGAATAAAAAGTGGAAGCATCCATCACGATCTCGGCCAGAGAGTCCACCTCAAGACGACTGACGGAAAAGTATTTACACTGCTCCAAAAGGAGTCTGCGGTAGCCCCGCATATCCTCCCAGCATCCTGAGGGACCGCCCTTGGTGTCGCAGGGGCCGTAGTCCATGTTAGCCAGTGCTTTCTCCAGATGCAGGGCTCTGGGACGTCCGTTTGCATCCAGACGGTTATAATCATACAGTCGATAGGTGGCGTTGGAGCTCTGCTGTACCTCCAGAATCAGCACGCCCTCTCCGATGGCATGGACACAGCCAGCCGGTACCATAACGGAGTCTCCCGCCTTCACCGGTACCTTATGCAGGATCTGCGTAAGAGTCCCCTCCCGGATCCTCTCCTTCACCTCACCGGGCGTAGTTTCCCGTTCAAAGCCCAGATATACAAAAGCGCCCTCCTCAGCGGAGATCACGTACCACATCTCATTTTTGCCGTAGTCATTCTCATGGGCCATGGCATAGCTGTCTCCGGGGTGAACCTGCACCGAAAGAGACCGGGCCGCATCTATGAATTTGACCAGGATGGGGAATCTGTCATAGGGCTGAGCCTTCCATCCCAGGCCGTCTTTTCCCAGTCGTCTGACATAGCAATCGAAGGAAACGCTTTCGACCTCCTTTTCGATCACCCGGCTGCAGCCGTCCCTGTGAGCCGACAGCACCCAGCTTTCTGCCAGCTTGGGCAGATCCGTTTTCATTCCGAAGGCATCGATCAGGGTCCTTCCGCCCCACAGATAATCCTTGTAAGCAGGAGCTAACTTAAGCAGCTGTCTTTCCACTGTCTTTGTCTGATCTGCCTCGGGTTCGGCGTCGGTGCCATTGCCCCGGATCAGGTCTACCCCGGGTTCCCTTACACTCTCACCTACGCTGACCTCGATGATCACCAGTTCCCTTACCTGATCGTTGCGGATCTGATGATAGCAGCCGATGGGTACAAAGATGCTTTCGTTTTTCTGATATTCCTTTTCATTGCCGTCCATGATGATGGTGGCAACGCCGCTGACCACAGACCAGTGCTCGCTTCTTTTCTCATGCTTGTGCATGGAAATGGAGCAGCCGGGAAGGATGGTCAGCTTCTTTACGCTGTAATCCGGATTTCTCTCCAGAGTTTCCTTGCAGCCCCAGTCCGTATAGAACACATCGCCCTCATCAAAAAAGCCACGGAACTGCTCTTTATCCTCGCTTGCGATGATGCTCTTGATCCGGCTGCTCTGGTCGGCTTTGGTGATATAGACCGCATCCCTGTCGTTTACCACCAGAAGATCCGGCACCTCGTTTACCACAACCAGCTGATTACCGGTCCGGTTGATCACTCTTGTATTCTCGGAAGATACCAGGATCGAATGTTCATCGTCCTCCCAGATCCCCGCCACCTGCTCCAAAGAAAGCAGTCTGATCCATTCAAAATCTCCCTTTACGATCCGAACCTTGCCGGCCCCGGACCAGGGATGATAGATCCCGTCTCCGATGCTGACGCTGGACAGCGTCTCCATCTGATCTGCCGGGTAGAAGTATCTCTTCGATCCTTCCTTTGCTCCGGATCCCCGGCGTTTTTCCTGCAGCGCAAGGCAGCCCTCATAGAGCCTGGGCTTATTTTTTCGAATGGCACTTTTATACTCTCCCACGCCAATGAGAAAGATGCCGCTGTCCACCAGTCGCTCTATGCCGCGGTCCGGAAGGCTGCCCGCCAGTCCCGCATCGCAATGACCCTGCAGGGAAAAGCCCGCAGGTATATAGTCCACTCTGCCGTCGTCATACAGGTCAAAAAAGTTATGCTCCCGGGCGCTTTGCTCATCTGCAGGGCAGCAGACCGCCACGATACACTCCGAGTCCTCCTGTCTGCTTTGATCCAGCAGCTTTTCTGCCTCCACGATAACGCCGTTGTAATCTCCTCCGCCGATGATATGGTCGCAGGAGACCACCAGCAATTTCTCCTCATCCGCCATTTCCAGAGCGGCCAGAAGGACAACAGGTGCTGTCTGACGTCCCAGGCCTTCCAGCAGGATCCTGTAGTTCAGGCCCTGGAAGCTGGCCAGCTGGCTGTGCACGATATTCTCATATTTATCATTGGTTAAGATCCAGAACTCATCACAAAACGGAAGATTACGGGTGACAGCCTCCTGGAAAGGAGACCTGCCGGAATGAAGATGAATGAACTGCTTGGGATAATTTCTTCTGGATAAAGGCCACAGGGCATCTCCCGATCCCCCTGCCAGAACAACACATTTCATGGGTTTTCCCTCATTACGATTATCGCCGAAAAACGGCTTACTGACCTTGGTTAAGTGTACCAAAAAACCGCCATTTCGTAAAGTCTGTGGATTTTGGCACTCTTTTGTGTTAGATTGGTTACAGAATTTATTCAGACCATACAAAACGAGGTTGAAACATGTCAGAACAAAAAGCATCCGAAAAGCTCAGCTTCTATGAGCTGCTGAGCCGCTACAGAAGTCATCTGATGGGGATCGCCACCCTCTGGGTCATGTACAATCACGCCATGCTCATGGGGCTTACGGCAACGCATCAGCCCTTCCGCTTCCTGCAGCTTGCGGCCCACGTCAGCGTGGATATCTTCTTTCTTCTTTCCGGCTTCGGGATCTACCATTCCCTGAGCAGGAACAATACCCGTGATTACTTTATCAAGCGCCTTACCAGACTGATGCCGGTATGGGGCAGCTTTCTTCTGATCCATATCATCGTGGATAAGCTGGTCTTTTCCCTCAGCTTCTCACCCAAGGAGATCATCGGCTTTCTGACCTTTCAGGGGTTTGCGGCAAAACTGGGAAACCAGGGCAACTGGTACGTGTACACCATCTTTCTGTACTACCTGATCGCTCCCATCCCCTATTCCTTCCTAAAAGAAAGTAAGCACAAGCTAACTACCTGTGCCGCTCTCGTTGCGGTTTCCTGGATCGCATCCTACAGTTATTTCGGAAACCGGGATCTGCTCATCACCTTTGTCCGCATTCCCGCTTTCCTCATCGGTATGTATCTGGCAAGCGCAAAGGAAGAAGCAAAGGATGACAAAGCAGACCGGATCACCGGCAGTATCTGCCACCCCGTCACAAGAACAGGGACCTGCATCTGCCTTGGCATCGCCATTGCTCTCGGGGCCCTGCACTGGTTCATCCTGGAGCATTGCAGCGTGGATGTGCTTTGGGACTATGGCCTCTGGTGGCATGCTCTGATCCCCATGGCAGCGCCTCTGTGCCTGCTCTTTTGCCGGCTCTTTTCCCTGCCGGGTAAAGAAGGCGTGATCCTGAAGATCCTTTCCGCCATAGGAAAAGCCAGCCTGGAGGTCTTCCTCATTCACCTGTATATCTTCAAATACTGGGGTGAGATCACCGGCATCCTGCAACAGAAGAGCGTAGCCTTCCGCATAGGCATCTGGTTTTTCTCCATCCTGCTGGGCCTGCTCTGGCACGCCCTTCTGGATCTTATCACAAAGCTCATCAAAAAAGGGAAGGCTTAGGCCTTCCCTTCGTGATATTCCTTTTCCGTATTCACATTCCAAAGATTGTCCTTGGTGGTAACCCCCGCCAGGATGTTTTTGACCGCTTCAAAGGAAGTGCACATGGAGTGATCCAGATTGTTGTAGCGGTGCTGGCCGTTGCGGCCCACGCAGAACAGGTTCGGGATCGTATCCAGATAAGCCCTCAGCTCGTCGATCCGGTCGTAGGTATCAAAGTAGGCGGGGTATGCTTTTTTCACCCTTTCCACATGGAAGTCTTCCACCTCATCCTCCGAAGCGATGAGACCGATCTTGACCATCTCACGGATGGCGGCTTTAGCGAACTTCTCATCCGTCATGGACCACATCCGGTCACCTTCATCGCAGAAGTATTCCAGTCCCATCCAGATGGTATGCTCGGGATCGGCCACCAGATAGGGTGACCAGTTGTTATACACCTGGAAGCGTCCCATATGGACCGTCTTGTCATGCACATAGACCCAGTTGTCGGGAACGATATTTCCCAGAGTGGGGATACCGGTTTCATTCTTCAGCAGACAGTGGCGGATCAAAACGCCCACCGTCATATAGTCGCGGTAGGGAAGGCCTGCTGCAATATCCCGGATCGTATCCGGAACCTTTTCCATACCCAGAGTCAGATCCTTGATGGCCATGGAGGAGATCAGATAATCACAGTTCTCTTCCGAAGTTCCCTGCGCCGTCTCAACCTTCACACCACTGACGGATCCGTCTTCGCTCCGCAGGATCCCCACAGCCTTTGCTCCGGTTTCGATCGCGCCGCCCATGGCGCGAACCTCGGAGGCTACCACTTCCCAAAGCTGCCCGGGTCCCAGCTTGGGATAGGCGAACTCTTCGATTAGGGAGGTCTCGACCTTGCGGTTCTTCTTATGGAACAGCTTTCCGAACATATCCTTCAGGATCGCCAAGATGGACAGTCCCTTTACCCTCTGCGCACCCCACTCCGGCGAGATCTCGGAAGGATGTCTGCCCCAGAGATTCTCCGTGTAATTCTCAAAAAACATGGAATAGAGTTTTTTGCCGAAGCGATTGATATAGAAATCCTCCAGGGAGTTTTCTTTGCGTTTGAAAACTGCAGACTTCATATAACTGAAGCCCACCACGATGGTGGTCAGGATACCCATATCCTTCAGGGTCTGCCATTTCAGGGAGATGGGATAATCAAAGAACTTTCTCTTAAAGTAGATCCTGCTCAGCCTGTTGCGCCGCAACATGACCCTGTCGGTGCTTTCCGGATCCGGGCCGCCTGCCTTAAGAGATCCCTGTCGGTTCAGCTTCTTGTCGTCATAGGAAAGGCTTCCCTGTGTGGGCATCAGCTTCTCCCACCACTCGTTTACCTCGGGAACCTTGGAGAAAAAACGATGGCCGCCCATATCCATGCGGTTGCCCTTGTACTCCACCGTCCGTGAAATACCGCCCATGGCGTTGCTTTCCTCCAGCACTTTTACCTCATAAGCATCCGAACCCTTCAGAAGCTCATAAGCTGCCGTCAGGCCTGCCGGTCCCGCACCTATGATGATCACTTTTTTCTTGTCAGACAAAACAGTTACCTCTCGCTTACTTTTCGCTTATATCACGCAGGATACGGATGGTCCTTGCGATTCCCGTTTCAATGTCATAGCCCGGCTTCCAGCCCAGGGCTTTAAGCTTGTCTCCGCATAAAAGTGCCTTCGTCGCCTTACTGAAACCTGCCTTTTCCGTCTCGTCCGGCAGCTTAAAGGTAACCTTATGACCGCACTGCTTTGCGATCAGCGAAGCCAGGTCTCTTAAGGTGATATCCGATGCCGGGTCGGCGATGTTGTAGGCCTGCCCTTTTTCCCCTATGAGAAGTACCGTCAAAAGGCCGCTTACCGCATCCGCCACATAGGTATAGCTGTAAAGCTGATGGCCCTCCGACTTCAGGACGATGTCCTGTCCCGCAATGGAATCCTTGATGAACTGACTGATGGCTTTGGTGTCCGTCATCAGCATGGTCGGGCCGTAGGAACGGGTCAGGCGGGGGATCACGATGTCCATATCCATGGCCCTTATGTAGGCCTGGCAAAGGGCTTCTCCGCACCGCTTGCTCTCCGGGTATCCGGCTCTTAAGCTGTTACAATCGATATAGCCGCAATAGGACTCGTCAAAGAGTTCGGTATCTCCCCTGTTCTCTCCGTAGATTTCGTTAGAGGAGGCAAACAAAACTCTGTCCGCCTGAGAGTCCGCAGCAAAGGACAGCATGTTCTGCAATCCCGTGATATTCGTTGTAATGGTGCCGATGGGATCCGTGGCGTATTGCACGGGATGAGTGTTTGATGCAAGATGCAGGATATAAAGACCGCTGCTCTGCCGGATCGCTTCAGCGGATCGCTCATCAAGCTCCAGCCTGCGGTTGATATCGTAGGGGAGAAAAATGAGGCTCTCACTTTCCCCACAGGGGGTAAACCTTCTCTTCAGCTTCTCCGGATCACGGCCCAGCGCCAGCACGCGACAGTCCAGTCCCTGCCGGTTCTTATGCAGGATCACGTCCGTCAGGAAACTTCCGATCATACCGCTTGCGCCGGAGATCAAAAGGCAACCGCCCTGCAGCCTCTCCCAGGGAAGGGGAAGCTCTGCCACCCTGGCAACGTCTTCTATGTAGAGCTCATTTTCGTACAGCGTCATATCCGTTTTCCTTACTTAAGCCAGTTATCCTTGTCCGATTTCAGGTACGCTTTGAACATCTCCAGATCATCCTTGGTGGTGAGCTTGATGTTCTTGTCGGAACCGGCTGCAAAATAGAGCCTCTCACCCAGCTCCACCATCATGGTATTGGTGTAGGCAGATCCGTGGATCCCGATCTGTTTCTCATAAGCTTCATGGTAAGCCTGATCCACCTTGCCGAAACGGTAGGCCTGAGGCGTTGACACCCTCCGGAGAGTCTCTCTGGGGATGTACTTTACCGTACTGATCTCATCGTCCACCACAAAGATCTGCTCATTGTAAGGCAGGGAGGTAACGGCATTTCCGTACTGCCTGCACTTGACGATCACATCCGAAAGTACCGTCTCATCCACCAGGGGACGGATCCCATCATGGATGATGATGATATCATCCTCCGAAGCCTGCCCTTCCAGGTTGTAGATCCCGTTTCGGATGGACTCCTGGGCGCTGCTGCCGCCGGAGACGATCCACTTGAGCTTATCTATATTGAACTGTTTGGCATAGGCCCATACGATGTCATGCCAGCCCTCCAAGGTCACCACCTCGATGGCATCGATCTCGGGATGCTTCTGAAACCCCTCAAGGGTATAGATCAGAACGGGCTTATCGTAGACATTGATAAACTGCTTGGGGATATCCTGGCCCATCCGCTGTCCGCTGCCGCTGGCAATGATCACTGCAATATTCATTCTTCGTTACTCCCTTTTGTGACTGTTTTCATAGTCATCAGCGTTTTATATTTTATCATAGAAAAAACCCCGCGTCAAAAGATGACAGCAGGCACTTTTTATGATATAATCCCATTCGTATGAAAAGAAAAGTTGTAGCGGCATTTATTGCGGATATCTACCAGGATATGGTAAAGGAAACTGAATACGGCACCATCAGTCAGGCGCTGGAAGACGATATCAAGCTCCTGTTTTTTGCGAGCTTCAGCGACAACTATTCCAGCACGGAATATACCCGCTTTTCCAACTACGACATCGGTGACGTGGCGATCTACAAACTGCCGAACCTCAACCTTTTCGACGGACTGATCACCTATGACAGTTATCTGCCGGATCTCTTTCAGGATACGATCCGCAAGATCAAGGACGATTGTCCCTGTCCTGTCGTATGTTTAGGCGATATTTTTGACGACCATCACAGCGTCGTCAATGACCATATGCTCTCCCTGCAGGAGTTGGTGGATCATGTGATCGATGCCCACCATTGTCGGGAGCTGATCCATGTGGCCGGAAATCTGCACCTGTCCTTTTCACAGGAGCGTCTTCAGGTGTTTAAGGCCTCCCTGGACAGTCACAAGATCCCTCATGATGACAGTAATATCGTGATCGGCGATCTGTGGTATGACTGTGGTCCCAGGGTGGTGGACGAGATCCTTCAGAAATACAAATCCTATTCGGACCGTAAGCTTCCGGATGCTATCATATGTGCCAACGATTACATGGCCATCGGCGTCATCGACGAGCTCATCCGCCGGGGCTACAAGGTTCCCGAGGACGTGATCGTAACAGGCTACGACGACGTAATACAGTCCCGCTACCATGATCCCACCATAACCACCTCCTCCCAGCCTTTTGAGGGCGTAGGAAGGACCGGTGTTCAGATCCTGGAGAAGCTTTGGAAGGGAGAAAAGCATCCGATGCTCACCGCTCTTCCCGGCATCATGCAGACCAGACAGTCCTGCGGCTGTCACCCCAGGCACTCCTATCAGGAGGATCATCTGCGTGATTTCTATGCCACCGTGATCCACAAGCTGGGCAAGCTCTCCCAGTCGAGTACCAACCTGATCCTTTCCGTCTCCTCGGCAGAAAGTGATGAGTATGTCTTCAGGGAGATCGAGCAGAACTGCTGCACGGATACCGGCTTCAAGGACGCCGTCCTGTGTCTGATGGACGGTTGGGAACGGCATCACGTAGTGAACGATACCAAAGATTTTGAGGGCTGCCGCTTCGAGGTTGTCTGCGGCAAATATAACGGTGAGTCAGTCAAGCGGGAGATCCTGTCCCAGGGAGAATTGCTCCCCAAGGCAATGATGGAGGATCCCAAACCCTACTACCTGATCCCCATCCACCATATGCAGTACTTCCTCGGCTACTTCATCGTATCGCCCGAGCTTAAGAATCTGTCCCAGGCCAATATCAAGTCCTGGTTCATCAATATCAGTACCATGCTGGAGAACTGGCATGTGAAGAAACAGCTTCAGGTAACCATCCGTCAGATGGAGATCATGTACACCTCCGATACGCTGACAGGACTGTTCAACAGAAGGGGCTATACCCTGAACTTCCCGGAATACTATCAGAGCTGTGCCGATAACAGGACCGGGCTTGCCGTATTCCTGATCGATATGGATAACCTGAAGATCACCAATGACACCTACGGACATGATGAAGGTGACTACTGTATCACCACCATCGGCCGGGCCATGAAGCTCTCCTGCCAAAGCGACGAGATCTGCATCCGCTCCGGTGGCGACGAATTCATCATCCTGGCAAGGAACTATGACCGGGATAAGGCAGATGCCCTGATCGGAAAGATGCGGGACAACATCAACAGCTCCGTTGAGCAGGACAAGAAGCCATATTCCATCACCTTCAGTATCGGCTGCTATCTTCAGACTCCTCCCGAGGGGAATCCGGATAACATCAGCAGGATCTGCGAATCCTATCTGCAGGAAGCCGACAAACTCATGTACGCTGAGAAAAAGAGCCATAAAGAAGCGGCGGGGAAATAAACCCCGCCGTTTTTTCATGCCAATCTATTGATATTTTCCGTTCTAAAACCTCACATCATATTACACAGGCTCGTGGATCAGTTTCTCACTGGCCCGGTAAGACTCACTCAGAGGCCCGTGTCCCTTTCGTACCACTTCCTCCTGTCCCTCCTTCGAGGCTGCCTCCAGATCCCTTGCCTGCTCAAACACCCCTGTATCTCCCACGGATCTGGCTACGCTTTTAAGGGCATGCACCTTAATGGCATAGGTCTCCATGTCCCCAGCTGTCAGTGCCTCATCCAGCTCGCCCAGCCTTTCTTCCATGGCATCTGCATAATCTCCCAGCACCTCACGGTAGAACATCTTATCCCCGGCGCAATAGCCCAGGCCTTCCTCCACCGAAATGCCGCCCTCTTTCAGTCTGTCGAAAAATGCTCCGTCATCGTTCTGCGATCCATCTGCCGCATCTTCCCCGGAAGGAGCAAACTCCAGTACATCCTCTCCGCCCGGTGCAAACTCCAGAACCTCCTCGTTCTCCGAAGACTGGACTTCTTTTGTTGCCTCCTGCTTACTCTTTTCATCCTCTGTCTTTCGCATCTCCCAGAGGTCTTCCGGCAGATATCTGGAAAGAGCACTCTCCAGGGCCTTCACCTCTACCGGCTTGGACAGATAATCATCAAATCCCGCTTCCAGATAAGACTCTCTGGCACCTACCACCGCATTGGCCGTCAGAGCGATGACGCTGCAGCCATCGGGGATAAGGCTCTCCTGCCTGGCTTTCTGCAGGGTTTCGATACCGTCCATATGAGGCATCATGTGATCAAGGAGAACTACGTCGAAGGTTTCTTTTTGCAGGTATTCCAGAGCCTGGGCTCCGGAGGACGCCAGGGTGGGATCCATGCCGCCACGCTTGAGCAGATTCTTGATCACCTTCAGGTTCAGTTCATTGTCATCCACCACAAGAAGCCGTGCCTTGGGTGCATAGAGATAGCTGTCCTCATCCTTCTTTTCGGCCAGCTCTTTTGCACGCTGCTCAAAGTCACCGATGGGGGTCTCATCCAGGATATCCTGCTCAACCTCGAAGGAGAACTCGGATCCTTTTCCGTATTCGCTCTCTACACTGAGCTTCGACCCCATCATATCCAAAAGCCTGGTGACGATGGCCATACCCAGTCCGGTACCTTCAATGTTACGGTTCCTGGTCTCATCCAGTCTTGTGAAGGAATCAAAGAGCTTATCCAGATCTTCCTCCTTGATACCGATACCCGTATCTTTTACGGATATCTGCAGCCGTATCCTGTCACCTTCCTTCTTAACACCTTTGACAAACAGATCCACCCTGCCTTCCCTTGTGTACTTCACCGCATTGGTCAGAAGGTTTACGATGATCTGGGAAAGACGCATGTCATCTCCGAAGAGCGTCCCCGGAAGTTCTCTGTCAATATGCGCTTCAAAGAGAAGCCCCTTATCTTCTGCTCTTTGCAGGATCGAATGGATCACATTGTCCAGCATGACCGCCGTTTCGTACCGCACGGGAATGATCTCCATCCTGCCCTCTTCGATCTTGGAAAAGTCCAGGATGCTGTTAATGAGTCCCAGCAGATTTCTTCCGGCGGAATGGATATTGCCGGCATATTCCCGGATGGAAGGATCCTCGGATTCACGAAGGATCATTTCATTCATACCAAGCACCGCATTGATGGGCGTCCGGATCTCATGGGACATCTGAGCCAGGAACTGGGATTTGGCCTTTCCGGCCTCCACTGCCTCGTTAGCAGCCGCTACCAGTTTTTCATTGGCCTCTTCCTGCCATCCTATGAACCGGTTGATCATCACCGCAACCGCAATGATGGAGGCTATGATCAGCAGAAGGAAGATAAGGACCATCCAGAATACGCTGCCGTAAATACTCCACCAGCTCTGTACCACCACCACTGTGAATCCGGAATCCTTGCTCTTTTGTGCATAACAGGCCACATATTTGCCGTTATAATCCCGCATGCCCACCACGCTGTCATGATGGTAAGCATCCGCATACTGGGTATCCTCGATATTTACAGACGAATCACTGGTCATCTCGTAGGCCTTATCCGGATGATTGATGATCACACCATCCGGATCCACCAGGAATGCATAACCCTCCTCCGAGTAACTGTCTGCTAACACATCGATCAGCTTGTCGATGAAACAGTCGATGGCAAACACGCCCAGGAAGTTGCCGTCCTTGGAATAGACTGTCTGTGAAAAAGTGATACAGTAAAGACCCGTCTGGGCATCGTAATAGGGTGCGGAGATATTATAACCGTCGCCGGAATTAACCGTATCGATATACCACTGCCTCTCTTCCACCTTGTAGTCAGGCTCGGGCACCCAGCCGTTGTTCATGATGATAGCATGCTCTTTATTATATGGATTGGCCATGTAGCAGAAGGACATCTCACTGTAATTCTGTCCGATATCATCCAGCCATTTGACCGCACTGTCATAGTCATCCAGAACGGAAGGATCTGCCACGATCACATCCGTGAACATCTGCAGGATGCTCTGCTGTTTCAGCATCCACTGCGTAAGCTCATTATTATAGCGGTCCGCCTCACGGCCGATCCGCACTTTTCCCCAGTTCGTCGTGGTACCCAGACAGATCACCAGACCCACGCAAAGTGCTCCCACCAGGATGCCGATGATACCGTTACGGATATACCGGCTGGATACCGATCCGCTGCGTCTGGTCTTTTCCTTGGAGACGCTTTCTTCCTGGATCCCCTCCCGGAGGATATTGGAATAGGAGACCAGATTGTTCACTTTTTCCTGCAGCCGCATACCCGATTCGGTAATATCGCGCATGGCGGCCCGGGTGTCCGTTTCCTCCAGCTTCAGGGACAGATCGCTGACCCTCAGGATGTTGTGCAGGGGCGTCTTCAGATCCTCCGCCAGACGGGAGAGGAAGCTTTCCGTGGAAGCCAGCGTAGTCTCGGATTTCTCCTGGTTGTTGACGCTCACCAGATAGAACACGATGATCACCGCTACCATCAGAACGTCCACGGTTCCCAGCATGACCATCTGACGATAGATCTCCGAATATAGATTGTCGCTGTCCTCCACTAAGATAAGCTGCCAGCCGTTACTGGTCTCACTGGAGAATACGATCTTGTTTTTTCCGTCGATGCGGGTGTCAAAACCCAGATGCTCATTGGATGCTTTCACCCAGTCAAAAACGTCCTTATACTCCGGCATGGCCTGCTGGAGCTTGCTCCCCAAAAGCGTGGTGTCCGAGCAGCCCACCAGCATTCCGTCGTCTGTCACCACCATGGCCATCTGATCCTTCTCGGTTCCCATCCGGTTCACGATCTCCTGAACCTTGGTCAGGGTGTAATCCATGGCGGTAACCGTCTTGCCGTCGGAAAGCAGATAGGCCAGGGTAAAGCACAGATCACCGGTAGCCGCATCGATATAAGGCTCCGTGATATAAACCGTCCCCACATTCTGACTCGCACCCAGATACCAGGAGCGCTCCACGGCATGATAGGTATCCGGCATATCGAAATCCGGAATGATGGTCCAGTCCGTAGAGGCAGCATAGACATTGTAGCAGTTGCCACCGCTGACATCGTTGTAATAGACCTTCTGTTCGCGGATGTATTCCTCCAACTGCTCCTGGCTTGCGGATTCATTCAGAAGCTGCTCCGTTCCCATGGCAAAGCGAAGCAGATTGCCCTCCGCCGATGAGATGGTCTCCTGCAGCTCGCCCTTGATACTGTCGATACGGATACGGCCGATGGTTCCGGTCTGATCGCTTCCCACATGATAGATCAGGTTGATATTGATGATGATGACCGTAAGAAAAATGAGGGAAACGACAACAATAAAGCCCTTGGAGATACGGCTGCTGCGTCCTCCTCTGTGCCGGGCCCCCTTATCCTCCAGCAGCATCAAAAAGCCCAGGAAACCGATGGCCTCAAAGAACAGCTCCACCGGGATGGCAAAAGCCGCCTGGATACAGATACCGAAGATCGCAATGGAGATCAGGATCAGGATGGATACCCGGTCCATTTTGGAAAGCCTTCCGATATAGCGGAAGAAAAAGATCACGCCCACGACCACGTAGATCGCGGCGATCAGATACAAGGTCCAGAGATAGGGTCCGCGGTGATAGACCGCGGCTTCATCCACATAATAGATCAGATGAGTGATGGGATTGAAGATGACCAGTAATTCGCCAACGAAGAAGGGAAGCAGGAACAGCAGGAAAAAGTCCCGGCTCCGGTCATTGGCTGCGTTGGTCATATCGACTATATACAGGGTAAAGAGAACGGACAGAACCGTATGGAAGATAAAGTAAGCTTCGTTAACGATGGTCAGTGCCAGCGCACTTCTGTGGGTCACATAGTTTTCCAGGATCACCTCGATCACCGAGGGGATCGCTGACAGAAGAAGCGTGAGCAGCAGCATCAGATAGACGAAATGCTGACTTTGCAGCTTCTTTTCCCAGGTCTTCGGAAAAGGAAGATAGAGATGACGACGGTTCTTCAGACAATCTACAAAACAAAACAGGGCGATCCAGACGGCCGCTACCTCGAGCATTATCTCATTCATGTGGGATTCATCCTTCCTGTCCGCGTCCGGCACGGGCATAGCATACCGAATATATTATATTATCCCGCGGATACTGCGTCAACAAGGGGATTTGCCATACATGCGAGATTGCAGTGGGGGAGTCAGTGCGGATCGTAACGCTGTGTATGAAAAGCTCTCATGGCCGAGATAAACGATTCAACGAACTCCGGCTTGGAAGGATAGTTAAAATGCGGGAAGCCCCACAGACTCCGGCCCCGGGCGATCATGCAGTCCCAGGTAAGATCCTTTTGGGGTTTGCGGGCCCGGAAGCTGTCCCCGTTTACGGTGCTGTCGAAGTAGTGGAACTCATGTCCCTTCATCCCCACCAGAGCGCCGAAAAGCGGATCCTGCGCGAAGGCATCCTCATGGCATTCATCGATCTCTAAATATCCGAAACGGACCAGACGTCCTGTGTAGCTGCACTTGCCGTCTATGGCCCCCACCAGCTCATATTCTTTTCCTTCCTTGTCCGCTACGAGCCTGTGGAGATACATAAAGCCACCGCACTCGGCAAGAGACGGGATGCCCCGTTCCACAGCCTCCCGGACAGATGCCAGCATGGAAGTATTCCCTGCCAGCTGCTGAAGATGAAGCTCCGGATAACCGCCTCCCAGCAGGAGAGCGTCCGCATCCTCGGGGATCCTGCTGTCACACAAGGGTGAAAAGAAGCGCAGAGTAACACCTGCTCTTTCAAAGAGCTCCAGATTCTCCCTGTAGTAAAAACAGAAGGCATCATCGTATGCCACAGCCAGGCTCAGTCCTTCCCCCTCTGAGGAAGTAAGCATGCTCTTACTCTCAGGTCCGGCTGTCTTAGGCGCTTCTTCCATGATACCCAGGATCGCAGGTAAGTCAGCGCTTACCTCCAGCTGCTCTGCCACGCCCCCTAATCTTTCCCGGATATCCTCCACCTCTTCCGGCAGCTGAAGTCCCAGATGCCTGCTTTCAAAGGAAAAACTCTCCCCTTTCGGAAAGAATCCGCAGAGCTTAACGTCCGGCCGAAGCCTTTCAAGTTCCTTCACAACCACCGGTTCAACGGATCTGTAAAAATGCTCACTGACCCGGTTCAAAAGTACCCCACGGATCAGCTTTCCCGTATCGTAGCTCAGAGCCCCCGCGATCATGGCAAGGATGGATCTGCCTGCCCCTGCAGCATCGATCACAAGAAGGATGGGTGTTTCGGTGGCAAGGGCGATCTCATAGCAGGAGCCTTCGATCCCCTCCGGACTCATTCCGTCATACATTCCCATGACACCCTCGATGAGGGCGTAGCGGTCACCCATGTTTTCCAGGCTTTCCCTTACACCATCCGTCCCGGAAAAGAAGGTATCCAGGTTCCTGCTGTCAACCGAAAGCACCTTTTTGTGAAACATTGGATCGATATAATCCGGGCCGCATTTAAAGGAGACCGGATCCAGTCCCTTCTGCTTCAAAAGCGCGAGAAGGCCGCAGGTGATGGTTGTTTTGCCGCTACCGCTTTTCAGTGCGGCGATCATCATTCTTTTGGCTGTGATGTTACCCATGGCTTACCTCACAATGTAAAAGAGAAGATCCAGATCGGATCAGCGCCCCGGAGCATGTGATAGGAGCCGATGCCCTGCAGGTTGCTGACGGAAAGCACAACGGTCTGTGCATCCTTCGGATCATATTGTTCTAAAAGCTGCTTAACCTGCGTGATGGTCTCAAGGCTTACGGCATTGATCACAAAACGGATCCCGCTGCCCTTTGCCCTGAGAATCTCCACGATCTCAAAAAGTTTGCCGCCGCTTCCTCCGATAAAGACCGCATCCGGCTTCGGAAGGTCTCCCAGAATGTCGGTTGCTTCACCTTCCTCTACTCGGATGTTGGAAAGATGTGCCTTTTCGATGTTCCTTCGGATCAGTCCCGCTGCCTCCGGTTTTTTCTCAATGGTAAGAACGGAAAGACTTTCATGAAGAGATGCCGCCTCGATGGCCACCGACCCGGTTCCTCCACCGATATCATAAAAGACATCTCCCTCCCTGAGGGCAAGCCTGATAACGGATTCATGTCGAATGCACTCCGCCGTCATGGGAACCTTGTCACGGATGAAGTCGCTGTCTTTTCTGACCGGTATGAGCAGCCTTCTTTCCGGCTGAAGGTTACGGATGAGGACGCAGACGATACCGCTGCCCTCATACTCCCTTGCCTGCTGAAGGGTGAGAACACTTATCCTTTCCTTTTCCGAGGACAGGTCACTGCCGACACAGATCTCTGCATCGATACCCCTTTCCTCCAGAGCCTCCGCGATCCGGGAGATGTCAGTAGCGCCGGATAACAGGGCAAAGGTCTTGTGTCCGTATCTTACCTTCTGCACCAGGCTTTCCAGCTTCTCCTTTGTATCCCTGCCGTGAAGGCTGAACAGGCAGGCATCTTCATAGCTTTCTCCCAGCTTTGCAGAAAGATAGGCAAAGGAAGAGATCCCCGGACTAAGCTCTATCCTTGCATCCTCAAACCTTTCTTTCAGAGCCGAAAGCATCTTTTTTGCTCCACTGTAAAATCCCGTATCTCCGGAAAAGAGGATCAATGCTTTTTCCGGCCTTTCCTTTTCCAGAACCGGAATGATATCTTCCGGTCTGTACAGAGGAAAAAGTTTGTCATGGCTGACATTTTTCAAAAGTCGCTGCGCTCCGAAGATCATGTCGGAAGTCCTGATGGCCTCTCTTACTTCTCCCGTCTCACAGGAAACGGCACCCATACCGATGCCGGCCAGAGTGATCCTCATGGGCTCTGCCTCAGGCTCTTTCCCCGTCAGCTGATAAAAAGCCTCCGCAACGGAAACCCCCTCCTCCCTGACAGGTCTTTCCAAAACGTGGGCCACTACCCCAAGGCGCTCTGCCGCTTCCAGCTTCTGGGCAAAGCCCCCTGCCTTTCCGCTGTCCTTGGTCACCAGGTGCCTGATCTTATACTGCTTCATCAGAGCTTCATTCAACTGCTCATCAAAGGGACCGTGCATGGCGATGATATGATCCGGTGCGATCCCCTGGGCCTGACACATCTGCAGGCTTTCCACGGAAGGAAGTACCCTTACATAGGTTCTTTTTTTCGTCTGCTCAGAAACCAGTCTTCCGTATACGGAAAGTTCCTTACTGCCGGTAGTCAGAAGGATATTACCCTCTGTCTCATCCAGGGCCTTTGCACAGCTTTCCATATCGACATACTCTTCCTGTCCGCCCTCCGGATCGGCGCTCTGATCTCTTACGATGCGGATCACGGTAAGACCCAAACTTTCCGCCGCGCTCTTGATGTTCCCGGAAACCTCGGCGGCATAGGGGTGTGTGGCATCTGCTATTGAAAGCTCGCCATCGGATCTTTCTTTGGAGAAAAGCTCCTTCATCCCATTTTCGTCCAGACGCCCGGTGAGCACTTTTGCATAAGGACCCTGCTCTATCATCCTGCTGCCGTACCCACCCGCAACGCAGACGGTATGAGGGATCTGCCCCTTAGACAGCAGATCCGACAGCTGACGACCTTCCGTTGTTCCCGCAAAAATAATGATCTTTTTCATAGCTGATATCCTCTGGGCGTGATGAGTTTCCCGCCTTCGATCCTGGTCTGTGAATTACCGATAAATACGGTCACAAACATATCCACCTGTTCATCTGCCAGCTCCTCTAAGGTGCAGACCGTCTCCCGGCATCCTTCTCTTCCGATGTTGCGGACATAGCCGCAGGGCCGGTCCGCCGGGATATACTCATTTAAGATCAGGCAGGCCCGCTTAAGATAATCGGCCCGCTTCCTGCTGGAGGGGTTATACAGGACCACGCAAAAATCCCCTCTTGCAGCGCACCGAAGCCGATTTTCGATCACCTCCCAGGGCGTCAAAAGATCGCTTAAGGAGATCACGCAAAAATCATGTCCCAGTGGAGCTCCCAAAACAGCCGCGCCGCCGGAAGCCGCCGTCACGCCGGGGATCACTTCCACATCCGAAAAACCGCGCTGATGGGCGATCTCCAAAAGAGGCGAAGCCATTCCGTAGATCCCCGCATCCCCGCTACAGATCAGGGAAACCGTCTTCCCCTCCATGGCCAGTTCAATGCATTTTTCGCAGCGTTCGATCTCACCCCGCATGCCATTTGCAAAAAACTCCCTGCCGGGAAATTCGTCCTTTACAAGATCGATGTAGGCCTGATATCCGACGATCACATCGGAGCTTTCAAGGGCGCTGATGGCCTGCGTTGTCATCATGTTTCTGCTGCCGGGACCGATCCCGACTACGTATACCTTTCCCATGCTGTTATCCCCTTTCGGCTATGGCCATGGTCATACCGTCCCTTGCCTGCTTACCTGCTACAAGCCTTCCGCCTCTGCCGGCGCCCAGAACGGCCGAACGTTCACATACATTGTCTACACCCACCGTTTCCTCCACAAAGGAAGAACCTGCGAAGTTCCCCGGTGCCATTTTTAAAAGATCCTTATCAAAAGCAAGGAGCGGGATGGCGTAGCGGTCCCGAAGCTGTATAAGCGCCTCTTCCTCCTCCTTGACATCGATGGTGCAAAGTGCATACACATCCGCAGGAGTAAGCCCCCGCTCACTTAATATCTCCAGAAAGAACCGCTCCACCATGGCAGGATCCTTTCCCTTTTTCATACCGATCCCCACCGTGTATCTCTTGGGGCGCAGCAAAAGGGAATACTCCGCATCCGTCTCATCCGCCACGATCACATCCACCGGCTCTTTCGGCGGATAATCCTTGATGGAGAGGGTAACCTTCTTTCCCTCCAGAGCCTTGGCGGACACTTTTTTAATGCCCTCCCTGTTAGCGATGGAAAGACGGTTCTCCACGGCAAAAACATCCGCGGAAAAGACTTCATTCACATCCGTGGCCGTGGTGATCACGGGGACGGCAGAAAGGAGCTCTGCCAAAGTTACCGCCAGCTTATTTGCTCCCTGTACATGTCCCGATAAAACAGGGATCACGAATTGCCCATTGTCATCGATCACTACCACGGGACAGTCACTCAGCTTATCTTTTACCAGGCCGGCGATAGCACGAACGGCGATGCCCAGGGCACCGACGAAGATCAGTGCATTGCCCGGCTTAAAAACGGAAGCTGTCCAGTTAGCAATAGGTTCCCCGATCCTTGTGAAACCATCGGGAAGATCGGCGTCCTTGGAAGCGGCAAAACACTCCGGCGGACGAATCCCTTTCTTTTCGCTTTCCTGCCTGAGTCTTTCCAGGACCCCGGCGCCTTTTTCGGTAAAACAGATGGCGATCTTATTCATGCTTCTCCCCCGCTGCCCTTTCGAAACTCCGTGGTAAAAGTGGGATCATAGAGTTTGGATCTTTCATACTCTCTGTGGGCCACCACATCCCCCACCAGCACCACTGCCGTCTTGGTAATGCCCTCGCTGCGGGCCTTTGAAGCCAGCTCTTTCAGCGGACAGATGAGCCTCTTTTCCTCCGGCCAGGTTGCTTTGTACACCAGGGCCGCCGGCGTATCGGGATCGTAGCCGCCCCCGATCAGCTGCTCTGTCAGCTCCTCCAGCATTCCCGTGCTTAAATAGATCGCCATGGAGGATCCATGGGATGCCAAAAGGGAGATCTTTTCCTTTTCAGGGACAGCAGTCCTTCCCTCCATGCGGGTGATGATCAGAGTTTGGGAGATCCCCGGCAGGGTATATTCCAGATCAAGAGAGGCAGCCGCTCCGAAGCAGGCGCTGACTCCGGGGCAGGAATCGTAAGCGATGGCTTCCTTATCCAGCACATCCATCTGCTCCCGGACAGCCCCGTAGATACTGGGTTCTCCCGTATGGAGCCTGACAAGCTCCCTGCCATCTGCCGCAGCTTTTCGCATCACAGCGAGCACCTCTTCCAGGGTCATGATGGCGCTGTTATAAATTTCAGCCCCTTCGGGCGCATAGGAAAGCAGGTCAGGGTTGACCAGACTTCCCGCATAGATGATAACCTCTGCCCGCTCCAGCAGCTCTTTTCCCCTGACCGTGATCAGGTCCGCCGCTCCGGGTCCCGCTCCCACAAAATGGATCATTCCGTTACTCCTTTGCCCTTTCCAAAAATGCTTCCGCTTCCTTCGTCTTTCCCAGAAGACCGAACCGGTTCGAATAGACCAGGCACTCCGCCTGCAGCCTCCCCCCGGCACGCTTATTCAGGAAAAATGAGATCCGTTCCATGATATACTCAAAGCATGGGGGTATCAGGTCTTCTCTCTTAAGGATCTCAAGAGCCTCCTCTGTGGAGACGCAGGAAAGAACTTCTGATACAAGATCTGTCCCGGCGCCGTTTCGGATCGCAGCCGCAGAGAGCAGCTCCATCCTGCAGTCCGCTTCCTTGGAATGGGTGTTCATGATGCCGCCGGAAACCTTGATCAGTTTCCCCACATGGCCACAGAGCAGAAGCCTGTCAAATCCGGTTTCCACGGCCATATCAATGGTCTGTCCGATAAAGTTGGAACACTTCACCGCCTTATCCAGATCAAAGTCATAGGTCTCTTTCATGAAATCCAGTCCGTAGTTACCGGGAGAAACAACGGCGATCTTAGCGCCCATGGCCTTCTTCTGCTTCAGTTCTACCCGGATCGTATCCAAAAGCGCCTGAGTGCTCATAGGCTCCACGATCCCCGATGTACCGATCACCGAAATACCACCTTCGATCCCCAGCCTGGGATTGAAGGTCCCCGCCGCAAGTTCCTCTCCGCCGGGAACCGAGATCTCTACCGCAAGGGTGCCTTCGAAGTCAAAGATCTCCATGACCTCTGACACCTCTTTTTCGATCATGCTCCGGGGAACGGAATTGATGGCCGCATTCCCCACAGGCTGATCCAGGCCCGGTCTCGTCACTCTGCCGACACCTTTACCGCCGTCGATTATCACGCGGCTTCCGGTATCATCGGCTGCATCGCCTGATGCATCGCCTGATGCATCGTTGCCACCACCGGAAAGTTCGCTAACGCTAACTTTCGCAACGATCAGCGCTTTGTCCGTAACATCCGGATCGTCTCCCGCTTCCTTTCGAACTCCGCAGCTGACATAAACATCCGTCATTTCAATCTGCTCGATCTTCGGACAATAACGGATACCGGCAGGTGTGTCTATGGTGATCTGTTCTTTTTTCTGACCGCTGAGAAGCATGAAGGCCGCAGCCTTGGCTGCTGCTGCCGCACAGCTCCCCGTCGTAAATCCCTTTTTCATATCGAATACAATACCGCGTTACAGATCGCAGCTGCGATCGTGGAACCGCCCTTTCTTCCTCTGTTGATGATGTACGGGACCGAAGAATCCAGAAACAGTTCCTTGGCCCACACCACGTTGACAAAGCCCACCGGAACACCGACAATGAACTTCGGCGTCAGGATCCCTTCCTTCATCATTTCGTGAAGACGCACCAGTGCAGTGGGTGCGTTACCGATGGCAAAGATCACATCCCGGTCCAGACGGGCCGCCTTTTCCATGGATACCACCGCTCTGGTAACGCCCCTCTCCTTAGCCTCCCGGGCCACATCCTCATCCGCCATAAAGCAGTAAAGATCTCCGCCGAAGGATGCAAGTTTCTTTTTATTGATCCCTGAAAGGGCCATGTTGGTATCCGTTACAATGCAGGCTCCACCTTTGATCAGATCCTGCATGATCCCCACCGCCCCCTCAGAAAAACACAGGGTCTTAGCGTAGTCAAAATCCGCCGAAGCATGGATACAGCGTTTGGTCACAAAGGCCGTTTCCTCAGGGAGGATGATGCCATCCTCCTCCAGCTCTTTTGTCAGGATCTCAAAGCTTCTTTTTTCAATTTCATCAGGCCGGATGGCTTCAAAGTGCATCTGTGATCTCCTTTATCATTCCCACCAAAACCTCGTTTGAGGCATGATCCTTTACCGCAATCCTGAAATATCCCGGCATGGGATAGGGCTCCTTAAAGTCCCGGATCAGGATCTCCCTTTGCAAAAGTGCTTCCTTCAGATCAAAGGACGCATGCAAAAAAAGGAAGGATGTGTCGCTGTCAAATACCGTAAGCCCTGCATCCCGCAGCGCCTCTGTAAGATACTCCCGCTCCCTTCGGATCGTATCCAGACTGCGGGCAGCAAAATCCGATTCCTCCAAAAGCCAGATCCCTGCCTTCAGTGCCGCTTCGCTCGTAGTGGGAAGATTCCATTCCGGCAGCATTGCTCTCAGCTTTTCGATGTTTTCCGGATGCGATAACACATATCCGAATCGGAGTCCCGGTGCCGCAAAATGCTTGGTCATGGAACGGATGAGATACAGGTTGTCAAACCTTTTAACCAAGGACGCAGCCCCGTTGGGATCCCCCGTAGCTTTTTCCGACAGGGGATAAAAGCTTTCATCCAGGATCACAAAAGCTTCCGCCTCCTTAGCCCTTACCAAAAGCGTTTCCAATATGTCCCCGTCCACATTTACTCCCGTAGGATTGGCGGGATCGCAGACATAGACAAGATCCACACCATCATCTATGAAGGAAAGATCCTCCTCAGTTAAATGAAAGCCGTTTTCACTTGACAACGGTCTCCTTCTGATCCTTGCCTGCTGCATCCTTGTCGCATGCTCGTAACCGGGAAAGGAGGGTTCAAAGAAAAGTACCCTTCCCGGATGAACTGCTGCCGTAGCAGCGTCGATGAGCTGAGAAGCACCGCAGCCTGCAAAGACGCATTCCTTTGAAAGACCCACATGGTTTCCGATCAGCGCTCTGATCTCTTCCTGATAAGGATCGGGATAGCAGCCTGCCTTGTTCAGGCTTTCCCTTGCTGCCTGCAGGATCTCCTCCGGCGTTCCCAGCGGATTCAGGTTCACCGAAAAATCCATATTCACTTTATTTCTGTAAATATCTCCGCCGTGAATCATATCTCACCCTATCAATAGTTTATCCTTTCCCTGCCAAAAGTAAGCAACAACAAACATCTCTCTTCATGAAAGTAAGAACAACAAAACTAACTCCACCTAAAAAACAGTATCTAACCTCACCATATTTATAGAAGGCAATAAACAAATAATAAAAGAATCGCGATAAGCACCGGAAGGAGCAGCCCTTCCGTCGTGAACATCAGGCGGTTGGCTCTTGCAATATCCTCTGTCTCAGCCTTCCGAAGCGCATCTCCGATCACGGGCTTCTCCACCAAAACGCCATGATAGCTGTGTGTTCCTCCAAGCTGCAGTCCCAGTGCCCCCGCACAGACACTCTCCGTCTGGGCGGAATTGGGGGAAAGATGATTTCTCCTGTCTCTTCTGTAGATTTGAAGGGCTTTCTTTCCCGAATATGTTCTGGACTGTTCTCCGACAGATTTCCCTGAGAATTCTTCGGCTTTCTTCCCTTCAGGTTCTCCAATAGTCTTCTCTGACCACAGACCCAGCACATAAGCCGCCGCGATCATGAACAGGGCAGAGATCCTGGCCGGCAGATAGTTGAACACATCATCCGCCTTCGCCGCAAAAAAGCCGAAATGTTCATAGCGCTCATTGCGATAGCCCAGCATGGAATCCATGGTATTAACAGCTTTATAAGCAAAACCTGCAGCCGGTCCGCCTATGGCCGTATACAGAAGCGGTGCGATCACACCGTCGGAGGTATTCTCTGCCACCGTCTCCACAGCCGCCTTTACGATCTCTTCTTCGGAAAGGTTCTCGGTGTCTCTTCCCACGATCATGGAAAGCGCTTTTGCTGCCCCCTCTTTATCATTCTTATGTAAGGCCTTGCTAACCGCCATACTTTCCCTGTAAAGACTCCCCGCGGCAAGCAGATAGCAGGTCATGATGGTCTCGATCACCAAGCCAATATATAGAGAAATTCTGTAGCCAACGATCAGTATCCCCAGCGAAACAAGCAGAGATGCTGTCACAACTATGATCCAGAGCAGGAAGCCAGCTCGTCTCTCTCTTCTCGGATTTCTTTCTGCGTCTCTCTCTTCATTACCCTCAGTCACTCCCAGGAGCCTTCTTTCCAAGACAAGGATCAGACTTCCGATTGCCCGTATCGGATGAGGAAAGCCATGGGGATCCCCGACAATCCGATCCAGCAAAGTCCCTGCCAGAAGCGCTATGGTA
>JAILKJ010000076.1 GCA_024693845.1 Lachnospiraceae bacterium | reverse complement strand
AGTCTTTGCTGAAACCTCACCTGCTAACCTTTTGCATTACTCATAAATAATGCTCATTTATCAAGTGTTATCATTTTGTTATCAAATCGCTTTTCAAAATCCTTAGAACCCGCATAAATACTGTATTCTTCAGACTTCGTTAATTACTCCAGCTCGATCGTCCCGGGAGGCTTCGATGTCAGGTCGTAGAATACGCGGTTGACACCTTTGACCTCGTTGATGATGCGGTTCATAACAGTCTGCAGTACTTCCCAGGGGATCTGTGCGCTTTCCGCAGTCATGAAATCGATGGTCTGTACGGCGCGAAGTGCTACCGCATAATCGTAGGTTCTCTCATCACCCATAACACCGACGGAGCGCATATTGGTAAGCGCCGCGAAATACTGATCCGGGAACCATTCCGGTCTTTCTTCACGTGTTTTGCCCTGCTCGCTTCTCCACTTATCTGCCGCCTTTGCGATCTCTTCTCTGTAGATAGCGTCCGCATCCTGTACGATGCGAACCTTCTCGGCCGTAACCTCACCGACGATACGTACGCCCAGTCCGGGACCGGGGAAGGGCTGACGGAATACGAGATAATCGGGGATCCCCAATTCAAGTCCCACCTTGCGGACCTCATCCTTGAACAGATCACGAAGGGGCTCAATGATCTCTTTGAAATCCACATGCTCCGGAAGACCGCCCACATTGTGATGGGATTTGATGGTCACGGACTCGCCGCCCAGACCGCTTTCCACCACGTCGGGATAGATGGTTCCCTGTACAAGGAAGTCCACCTTGCCGATCTTCTTGGCTTCTTCTTCGAATACCCGGATGAACTCCTCACCGATGATTTTGCGTTTCTTCTCAGGATCGTCAGTGCCTGCTAACTTTCCGTAATATCTTTCCTGTGCATTCACACGGATGAAATTCAGATCGTAGTTTCCGGAAGGCCCGAAGATGCTTTCCACCTCATCGCCCTCGTTCTTACGAAGCAGACCGTGATCCACAAAAACGCAGGTGAGCTGCTTGCCCACTGCCTTGGACAGAAGCACCGCTGCCACGGAGGAATCCACGCCACCGGAAAGTGCGCAGAGTACTTTGCCGTCGCCGATCCGCTCTCTCAGGCTTACAACCTGCTGCTCTACAAAGCTGTCCATTCTCCAGCTTCCCTCGCAGCCGCAGATACCGCGGACGAAATTGAACAAGATCTCTTTGCCGTGCTGTGTATGTAAAACCTCGGGATGGAACTGGATCGCGTAGAGGCCTTTATCTTTATTCACGGCAGCTGCCACGGGGCAATCCGTTGTATGTGCAATGATATCAAAACCGGGAGCCTTCTGCGAAATATAATCATTATGGCTCATCCAGCAGACAGTCTCCTCGGGAACGCCGGCAAACAGCGGAGAGGAAGTATCCACATGGACATTGATCTTTCCGTATTCGCGCTTCGGTGCTCTCTCCACCTTACCGCCCAATTGAAGCATCATCATCTGTGCTCCGTAGCAAAGTCCTAGTACCGGGATCCCCAGTTCAAACAGCTCGTTCGTATACCCGGGCGCTCCGGGTTCATAGCAGCTGTTGGGACCGCCTGTGAGGATGATACCTTTCGGGTTTTTGGCCTTGATCTCCTCGATCCCCGTACGATAGGAATAGATCTCGCAATACACATTGCATTCTCTGACACGTCGTGCCACCAGCTGATTGTACTGCCCGCCGAAATCCAGAACTATGACCGTTTCTCTCTCCATCTTTTCTCCTTTCGGTAAATGGTTTCCTCAGGTACCCGATCTCTCACCCGATGCTCTTACCTGTCAGCATGTTATAAAGGATCTTTCCATGCTGCGTCAGATTCTCCTCTTCTATCTTGAAGTATCTGGCATCGTCAGGCTTGAAGATCGCCGACGTCTCGTCGCGGTAAGAAATATTCCAAGCCATGTAGCTCAGCTTGTTTTCATCCATCAGAGCATACCACTTCTTTGCCTCTTCGATATCGATCCCACCGTCTCCACTGGCATCACACAGCCCATATTCCGAAACGTAGATGGGGAGTCCGCCTTTCAGTGCAGCCTTCATTTTTTCCCGAAGCTCCTCCTTATGGGTAGTTGCGTAAAAATGCAGGGTGTACATCAGATTCGTCACTCCCGTGATCGGATCGTTCAGCGCCTTGTCCACATCCTGTGACCAGGTGGGGGTTCCTACGAGGATCACGCCCTCAGGATCCTTGTTTCGGATCACCGGGATCACCCTTTCTGCATAACGCTTCACCTCGGACCAGCTGCAGCCGGAGTTGGGTTCGTTGCAGATTTCATAGATCACATGCTCCTGTCCGGCAAATTCTCCGGCCATTTCATCAAAGAAAGCAACTGCTGCTTCCACGTTCATATTCGGATTGTAATCATGAAGGATATGCCAGTCCACGATCACGTACATATCGGCTTCTTTTGCATAAGCCACACCCTCGCGGATCAACTGCTTTAAGCCCTTCTGATCGCCGCCCTCGCAGTAGCCGTCCAGCTCTGCTGTGTACATGGCAAGCCTTACCGCATTGCAATTCCAAACCGCGGCCATCTCATTGAAAAATTCCTGATTGATATAGAGCGGATACCAGGAAAGACTGTGGGTGCTCAGACCTTTAAGCTGAACCTCGTTGCCTTGGGCGTCACATAGTTTGCCATCGCTTACTTTCAGACGTCCTGTAACAGACGGGACCGCTTTAACACCCGTCGCAAAACATCCTGCCATTTCCTTAGGATCCAATTTCCTCATATCCTTCTATCCTTCCTTGAAAAAAAAGACAGCCGGCCGAAAAGTTCGGTCATGCTAATCTTTTTATGATCTGTGTTTCTTTTTTGATGCCTTGGCTTCTTCCTGCTCCTTGCGGCGGCGCAGTACGAACTCCACCTCTCCGCAATGATACAGCTCGCTCCTCTCTTCGAAAGGAAGCGTGTCTTCCATCTTGTATTGCAGGGCCAGCCGCTTGTTCTCCTCTTCCTTCTCATAGGAAAGATCGGCATCCTCCTGCCCCTCATCCTCAGATGCTTCCACGATACCAAGCTCGATGGCAAGAGGTAAAAGTGCGGGATAATCAAGGATCCTGCTTTCCGCTTCCTCCGCCGTGATCAGCTCGCGAAGATCTACGGTGTGATGTTCAACGGGAATGTAAGCGGTCTTGTCCTTGCGGTATACAGATCTGAGCACGTAGTACATTACTTCCTTCTTCTGTGCCGTGATCAGTCTGGTAATGTCTTCTACCACGCAGACACCCATATTCTCGCTGTAAATGTAATCCTTCTTTTCAAACATCGCTTTCACCGATCGATTAAAGAACTCTTCGGATGGTAATGATCGTTCTGTAGGTAGCCGGGCTGTAGGTGATACCGGTCCGTTCCGTGCTGGCATGTACGATCATGCCGCCGCCCATGTACAATGCCACATGGCCTGCATAGCAGACGATATCTCCCGGTTGGGCCTCATCGTAGGATACTCCCACGCCGCAACTTCTCTGGCTGAAGGAGTCTCTGGGAAGAGAGATCCCGAAATGCTTATATACTGACTGTGTAAATCCGGAGCAGTCCGTTCCGTTGGTCAGGCTTGTTCCGCCGTAAACATAGGGATTTCCCACAAACTGGCAGGCATAGTCAATAACCTTCTGTCCCGCCGAGGAACCTGAGGACTCAACCGTTGCGGCACCTGCCCCTGCGCTGAATTCCTCGTTCGTAGTCGTGTAGTCGTCATCGCCATCATCCGAACCGCCTTCGGTCTCACCTGTTTCAACATTGATGCTGACTTCACCGTTGTCGGATGCATCGGTGTTGCTCTTTTTCTTAAGAAGCTTTGCCTTCTTGGCTGCTTCCTCCTGCTGCTTTTTCAGGGCAGCTTCTTTCTCCTTACGCTTGGCTTCTTCCAGGGCACGAAGCTGCAGGGTCTGGTTCTCCAGCTGCTTTTGCATATTGCTTGCCGCTTCCCTTGCCAACGCAAGCTGCTGGTCGAAATCCTCTACGGTCTTTTTCTTTTCGCTGATCAGGGTCTCCAGGGTTGCCTGCTCCTGACCCAGCTCAAAACGGGAAGATTCCAGCGCTGCCTCTTCCTCTTCCAGAAGCTCCTTTAACTCTTCTACCTCCTGCTTGACGCCGATATACTGCTCCAGCAGTTCATGATCATAGGAATAGAGCTTCTCCACATAATCGGCCTTGTTCACCAGATCGCTGTATCCGGTAGACTCGATAAGAGCCTGCACATAGGCCTTGTCACCTTTTTCATACAAAAACTGTACGCGGCGTTTCATGCTCTCGTACTGGCGGGATTCATCCATCTCCGCCTGCTCGAGCTTAACGGTAGCGTCATCGATCTCTTTTTCCTTGATCTCGATCTCGTTCTGACAGACACCGATACTGGTCAGGATATCCACCAGCTCCGTGTTCATCTCCGTGATCTCCTCTTCGACCTCGGCCTTGTTACCTTCCAGACCTTCGATCTGCTTAGAGATCTGATTCAGGCCTCCCTGAGTCTTCTCCCGCTGCTTCTTCACACTGTCGATAGTGGGTTCGGCAAAGGCCGGGATCACCAGAGATACCGTCAATATGCATGATAAGATCGGCAGTAATACTTTGTTGCGCATTCTGCTTCACGCCTCCTACTCAACGCTTTCTTCCACTTCCTCTTCCAGGGTCTCACCCTGGCTGTCATCCTGCATGGTACCCAGGATGGATACCGGCTCCTGCTCAACGACCTTCACCTTGGTCAGAAGGTACTCATCGATCTTCTGTCCCAATGCATAATCGTAGTAAGCACCTTTTCCGATATCATTCAATACAGCCTCAGCCGAATCATAACCGAAGGACTCGGCATCCTTGGCTGCTGCTTCATTAAGCTCCTCATCCGTCAGAGAAAGTCCCGCCTGCTTGGCAATGGCTGCGGCGATCAGTTTCTCCTTTGCGGCGTCCTGAGCCGACTGCAAACTGTCTGCATCATACTGCTCCTGCGTGGTTCCCATATACTGGGTAATGAGCACATCCTCCGTCACACCGTACTGCTGTGCATAACGGGTAAGGTTCTCGGAAATACGAAGCAGCACATCATCCACCAGCTCCTGGGGCGGATCACTGACCTCGCACTTGGCCACTACCGCATTCCAGACAGCCGTTGTCTTCTCGGAAGAATTTCTGTTATCGCACTCATCCTGCAGATACTGGCGGATCTCCGTGCGGAACTGGTCCACGGTCTCAAGACCTTCCTGACCCATGTTCTTGACCACATCATCGGTAAGCTCCGGCATGGACTGCTCTACGAGGTTGTTGATCGTTACATCAAAAACGACAGCCGCACCTGCCAGCTCCTCGCTGTGATACTCTTCGGGGAAGGTCAGATTCAGGGAAACCTTCTCACCCACCTTGTGTCCCACAAGGCCCTCTTCAAAGCCCTCGATAAACTGACCGGAACCGATCTGAAGATGATAGCCTTCTGCGGTTCCGCCGTCAAAAGCGACCCCGTCCTTGGTTCCCACATAGTCGATATCAACCGTATCACCCACCTCTACCGTATCGCGGTCGAGGATCGGTGTATATGCATATGCGCCGGTGCTCTGAACATAGTATTCCAGCTCATTCTGCATCTGCTTTTCCACGTCTTCATCGGAAAAAGTGTAGGCCGGGACAGTTACCTCCAACCCGTCAAGATCACCGATCTTAACATACTTATCAACATCAAAATCCGTTGCTGAGATCGCGCCGGACTTGGTCTTCGTTTCAGAATCCGCCGAGGAACTCTCCTCGCTTGTCTCTGCTGCGTCATCGGTCTTCTTGCTGTCATTGCCGCAGCCGCACAACATGGACATGCCCAGAAGGCATACCAATACTTTCAAAGATCTCTTTTTCATAACTTACTACTCCTCAAAAACTCTTACTTAACCGGATCAACAGCAGCTTTCTTCTTGGCTGCCGCCCATGCCTTCTGGAAGAAGTTCTTTTTCTTCTCAGGCTCTTTGGACTGCTTTGCGTTGTGAAGTCCCTTAACCTCAACAATGTAAATACCGCTGATCGCCGCCTTGACTTCCTTCTTCACGGGCACCTTGTCAAAGATCTTCTCGTCACAGACCAGAGACATAATCTGGGGACCGATCTTGGCTTTAACGATGGGAAGCTTCGTACCTCTCAAAAGCTTCGGTGTCTGATCCAGCACCATCTGCGGAAGACCTGCATCCTTCAGCTTCATCTTCTTTTTGTCAATGATCAGCATGCTGACCATCTGCTTAGCCGCTTCGATCTGCTCCTGCTGTTCCGCCTGTCTCTTCTGGGCCTTCTTACCGAGGAAGTACAGTACCACTACCGCGATGATCAGGACCGCAAGCATAATCAGAAAAATAATCAATCCAGGTTTCATATTTGCTCCTTTATTTCTTCCGGCCGCCTCATTCGTGCATATGGCCGATTTTCACCCAATACAAGAATATATTGTACCATTATTTCATACACCGCGCAAGGCAATTCCACTGGGTAAACGGCGAAAATACAAGGTTTATACAATCAGAAAACCGGCTGCAAATTGCAGCCGGTTTCGGATCGCTTTACTCTGCTACGTAAGGCATCAGCGCAAGGTGACGTGCCCTCTTGATGGCAACGGTGAGCGCTCTCTGATGCTTAGCGCAGTTTCCGGTGATACGTCTGGGAAGGATCTTGCCTCTCTCGGATACGTATCTCTTCAACTTATTAACATCCTTGTAATCGATCTCGCTTTCCTTACCGCAGAAAACACAAACTTTCTTACGTCTGCGGATAGGACCTCTTCTCTTCATAGGAAAATCAGATTTCTCTGTCTTGTTGTAAGCCATGTTCAAACCTCCATTCATCGATGCTTCTAAAGGGCATCAACCGCCGAACGGTAATTCTTCGACGCTCTCCGGAATATTCATGAACCCGTCATCGGCAGGTGCCGAAGACTGACCGCCTCCTGCAGGTGCAAATCCGCCGCCGGCGGGATTCGCGTTCTTGCTCTCACAGAACTCATGGTTGTCTACAACGATATCCGTTGTATATACCTTCTGACCGTCCTTGTTGGTGTAGCTTCCGGTCTGGATCCTGCCCTCGATAGCGATCTTCATACCCTTATGAAGATACTTCTCTGCGAACTCTCCCTGTCTGCCAAAAGCAACGCAGTTGATAAAATCGGTGGTCGGCTGCTCGCCGCCCGCTGCATTATTACGGCTTACTCTTCTGTCTACCGCAAGAGAGTATCTCGCGATGGCCATGGAGTTGTCATTCTGTGAATAGCGAACTTCCGGGTCTCTCGTCAAACGCCCCATTAGAATAACTTTATTCATATTTGTCCTTTCCTTATGCCTCGTCTGCCCGAACGATCAAGAACCTTACTACGTTCTCCATGATGCGGATGCGGTTCTCGATCTCAGCGGGAGCCGTGGGCTCTGCATCAAACTGGACGAAGTAGTAAAAAGCCTCTTTCATGTGATCGACTTCGTAAGCAAGTCTCTTCTTGCCCCAGTCATCCACATTGGTGATCTGGCCGCCGAATCTCTCGATGTAGCCCTTTGCCTTATCCAGCAAAGCGGCTCTTTCATCGTCTTCGATCTTGACGCTCAGAGCAATGGCTAATTCATACTTGTTCATTTAGTTACCTCCTTTTGGTCTCTGGCCTTCCCACCGGGGGAAAGCAAGGAATAATGATTTCACGGACTATTACTATACCAAAAAACCGCCGGGAATGCAAGCGGTTTTTCGGATTAATCCCAATCTGTCGGATCTCAGATCTTTTTGACCTTCACTTTTTTGGAAAGACCCTTCTTTTTAAAGAGTGTTTTATATGCCTTCAGCTTGCTCTTGGGCACCTTGATGGTTGTCTTCTTGGTAAGACCCTTGAAGGCATTTTTCTTCACGCTCTTGGCCGTCAGCTTCGTGCTCTTGATGATGAGAGTCTTCATCTTCTTACAGTTCTTGAAAGCATTACCGCCGATCTTTGCCACTTTCTTCGGAAGGGTCATCTTGGTCAGGGAAGTACACCCGGCAAAGGCCTGTGCTCCGATGCTGGTCACATTGCTTCCCACCGATACGGTCTTAAGCTTCTTGTCCCCCGAGAAGGCCTTGTCACCGATACTCGTAACACTGGCAGGGATCGTGATCTTCGTCAGGGAAGTACATCCCTCGAAGGCGCTCTTTTCAATGGTCTCCACATTCTTACCGATCTTAACCTCGGTAACCGTCTTGTTGTTCTTGAAGGCGCCTTCCTCTACGGAAGTTACCTTATAATCCACGCCGTTCACCTTAACGGTGGCCGGTACCTCCACTTTCTTGGCAGAGGTGTTGGAAGATGCTTTGTAGCTGACCTCAGGGGTCTCCCCGGCATTAGAGGTAACTACATAGGAAGCCTGTGAAGTTCCATCCGTTACCGTTGTGCCGCTGGCGGCCGGCTGGGTTTGGGTATTATTACCGCCGTTGTTTCCGCCCGAGCTGCCGCCGGAGCTTCCTCCTCCGGAAGGATTGGAGGGTTGGGTTGCCTTCTTGATCACCGCATCCAGGAAATCTTTCGAGCCTGTGGAAGCGTTCGAAACGGATCGGATGGCCAGCGCTTTTACCTGATCCTCTGCGGCAAAAATGCTCACGTCTTCAAAATGGCCCGCTACAGCGGATTTCATCACCTCCGCCTTGCCCACGGTGGTGCCGTTGACAACGGCATGGTAAAGCTTAGTATCGTTCTCACCAGTCCAGCTTGCATAGACCTTGCCGCCGTAAAAACTCAGGCCGGGATTACCGGGCGATCTCATCTGTGTTGCCGCCGCCTGCTTTTGCCAGGTTCCGTTCCACTTATACAGGATAAGTCCGGTTTCCTCTTCGCAGAGCAGATACAGGTTGGTTCCGTCCGAAGCCAACGCCGTCTCAAAGCCGGTCACCGCCTGCTCCATGGCCGATACACTGTCCGCCCAGTTCAGGGTGTTCAGCTTCAGATCGTCCGTTACATAGGTTACAAATACGTTTCCGCCCTTTGCAGCCGCTTCGATCTCATAGAGGGGCTGATCTTTTGCCAGGATGATCCCCTCTGCAAAAGATGTTCCGTTAAACTTATAGCCCGCGATATCCTGCTTACCGGCCAAAGCGCCCTCCGACGTGCGGGAAGCTATCAGGGATACTCCCGAAGTGCTGCTGACCAGCATCAGCTTACCGGCCACCTCCGAAGTCAGAGTATCCAGCGTCTGTGCATTTCCGCTGAAGGTGGATCCGCTTACCGTTCCGATGGCATATTTTATTACGGAAGGCGGACAGGTCTTTTGCATATTGGCTTTGGAGATCTCACTCCATACCACCAGATATTTGCCGCCGCTCAGACTGATCACATCAAAGGCCGGGATCAGACCGTCCGTGGCAGTAACCGTTACAGGCTGAGACCAGGTGTCGCTGCCCGCTGCCTGCGCCAGCTGCAGTCTTACGTTTCCTCCCTTGGCACTCATATCCGTATACAGGAAGGTGCCGTTTCCGTCCTCATCGGCAGCATATCCGCCAATGGGCAGAAGGTTGGATACCACCGTATCCGGTCTGCCGTTAAATACGGAAACATCAAAATCATTTCTGCTGCGCATGTTATCCGTTACCTTGATAGCAGTCAGGTTAAACTGTGTCACCGTTCCGAACTGGTAAGAGAAGGGGATCTCCAAAAAGTCGAAGTCCTTTTCCCCGTTAATGAACCAGGTATCGATCTCAATATGTGCCTCGGCCTTCACCTTGCCATCAACACTGTTCAGATGCAGACCGTCATTGTTTACGGAAGCACTGATGGTTACCATATCCTCCAGCTTATCGTTATCACCGGACAGCTTCAGTTTTGCCTCCGCACCCAGGGCACCGCCCAGAGCCTTGGCATAGATCCCCAGTCCGGCACCTGCACCCAGGGTAAAGGTCACATCATGCTCCGTTTCATTTCCGTTCTTTATAGTATAGGTATAAGTACCGTCCGCTCCGACAGCCACCTCTACCTTGGCGCCGATATCCAGGGCGCCGCTCTTTTCCAGGGAAGCCAGAACCGGTCCTACCGGGGGTATCGCTCCAAAAGCGGCAAACCCGCTGACTTCGGCATTCACATGCACCTGTGCATTGGCACCGAAGGAATAGGCCTCCTCCACCGTTACATTATCCTTGTCTCTGGTATCCGTGGCCGCCAGGGTAAATCTACCCGTCGGAGGATTATCATCATCAAATTCCACCTTCACAGGCAACGCCTTGAATAGACCCGGCAGATAATCTTCCATATCCAGATCCTGGGCGGATACCGCAACATCAAAGCTTTGTAAAAGGGCACGGTCCTTACCGGCCATTTCCATGTTCCAGCCGCCTTCCACCGCTACACCAAGGGTGCTGGGCAGAATGGACATATAGGCCTTTTCCGCATCGGATACGGACTTTTTGCCCTGCAGCAGCTGCATCTTGATGCTGTAGGTATAATCCAGGAAGCCGTCATCATCCAGCTCTATTCCCGACTCAAAGGAAGGAAGGGGAATGAGGGAGCCCGTAGGCTGGGAAAGCTCCGCCAGCTTCTCCACGGCTCCGCCGCCTACTGCCTTGGCATTGGCCATCAGCGTGATATTGTTGAGCATTACCGCGCTGTCTCCGGAAACGCGCATACCAACCAGCTGATCACCTGCATTTTCACCGGAATAATCCGCTTTGAAGATCTGCACGGCGCCTCTGTCCGTTACCGCCACCAGCGCTGGCTCAAAGCCGTCCGGCGGAAGCTCCCACAAAGGAACGCAGATGGAAAGCTCATAATGATAACCGTTTACCTCGCCAAGATCCGTGAACATGATGTCCTTTCCCTGGGAAAAACGCTGGTAATAAACATTTCCGAGGCCTCCGCTTTCCAGACTCTCGATCCATTCCCGTGCAGCGGAAGGACTGTAAGCCTCCCCTTCCATAGCCGGGAAATTAAGCTTGGCAGGTTTGTCGGAATAATCCGGGTTTTGGAAAGTCCTTCCGTCCACCAAATACAATTCTCTGATATAATCATTGAATCCCGTATCCACCTTGGCTTCGGCCGTCACATAAAGTTTACCGGCACCCAGATTGGTCAGGAATTCAACTGTGTTGCTGCTGCCCACGAAGTTTACGCCGGGCAGGAATGCGCCCTTACGATCCAGGGTCAGTGCATCATTCGGGAAGGTGGGCTGCTCCACCCTTGTCAGCACAACCGACTTGGGCGTACCTGCCCGGATCTCTTCTTTCGTCAGGGTCACACTTGCCGGTGCATAACCGGGAGCTGTTACTGACAACGTGTAATCCTGATAGGTCAGCCTGTCATTACCCAGCAGGGAGGCGCTGCCGCCGGGGCCTGTTACGGCACCGGAGGGCTCACCACAGGAAACACCGGCCAGATTCACGGAAGCTCCCGAAACCACATTGCCCGCATCATCATTTACCTGCACTCCGTATTCATACAGGATCCTTCTGACGGGAACGTAGAAGGTTTCCGTATTGGTGGAATCATCCATTACGGCGCTGGTCGTAGAATTACTGTCGCATTCCCATTCATATACTGCATCTCCTACAACCTGCACATCCGTAACCTCACCGCAGCAGGTCTGCATGGCAGCGGGAGTGGTGGAACTGAACTGCTTGCCGGCATAGGTCATGGTAACCGCCACATTATCCAGCACATTAGCAGAATCGCTGCTTTCCACCGCTTTTACCGCAATGGTGCGGGGATTCAGAAGATGGTCAATGGCCGTCTGCGAAAGAATAGTAACCCCGGAGGAACAATCGCTCTGATTCAAAAGGTTTACCTCACAATCCGTAGCACCGCTATTGTCCAGGGTAACGGCGAACCACAGATCGGAATTGTACTGATCCGAATAGTTCGTTTCCCTGTTGCATACAAAACCGATATTACTGAGGAAAGCATTGCCGGCTCCCTTGGGTGCACAGAAATACAGGGTGACCGTTCCGTCCGGCAAAACCTTATTCTGCGAGGCATTCACTCTCACCCGGAACAGCTTCTCCGGGATCTTGCTGGTAGAATAAGCCACCAGGTATTTTTCCATAAGCGTCTGTGTGTTTTCGTAATCATCATTCAGATGAGGTTCTCCCGTATAGGTTACTTCCCCACTGAGGGCCGAACCTTCCGTGAAAGTGCCTTCGATCTTGGCATACCATCTGCCGTTCTTCGGGAATCCCCTTCCGGTGTATTCACTTTGATCCCAGCTGTTATAGGCAGCCAGATATTCATCTTCAGTTTCATAATTCTCTCTTTGCGGAGGATCCGTGTAAGTACCCTCAGCCTCTGTCCCGATGGTACCGTCTCCGTTAATCCACTTAAGATCCTTCAGTCCCTCTCCGTATTTCGTTCTCCATGCAGCTACCTGAGATTGGCTGGCTCCTGATGAGTTCAGCACATAGTAGGTATCTGCCGTGTAAAATTTGATCTTCAGTTCCCCGTTACTGTCATCGCCATCATACAGATCCCTGAAGTAGTGACGTCCCGTTGCTGCTTCGATCTTAAGGAGCGAACCCACTGTGGATAAGGGCCAGGGGTTATTGATATCAGGATTATTGTTATCGGCATAATCCTCCGGAAAGTCTGCGGGCAGCTTGCCCGGCGCCGGGAAGTTAAAGAAACTGGTCTCTCCGCCCCAGGAAACAGAGGGCTTTAACTGCGAGAAAGCCGCAGAAAGACTGTAATCCAGACTGTAATCGCCCGGCGCGAGATCATGAAATACTACGGGCAACGTTTTTCCCGTCAGATCGACGGAAGTGCTGCCGCTTCCGCTTGTCAGCTTCACGCTTGCCCCGCGGGTATCCGGATTATAGTTGATCGTTCCATAGGTATTGGCATAATAATCGAAGCAATTATATGCGGAAGTATTGGGGCTCTCCGTGGGCTCTTCATCCTTTTCGTATCCGACGATCAACTGCTGTGAAACAGTGTTGTCATATACAACAGCCCCTCCCTTTGTTCCGGCCGAATAATTGAACTTCTTTTCCATCAGCTCCAGATCCGCCACAACCGATCCGGAGGACAGACCCATACCACCGATATCACCAAAGGCACCGCCGTCATCCGAGGTCATCCAGGCTACGGCAGAGGCTTTGCTTCCACTCCAGGTGTCGGTGCAGGGCCATCCCCACCGCCCGATATAGCCGTCCGTATGTCCCTCGTGATAGATCAGGCGGCCGCCGAAATAATCTTTATAAGCAGAGTCCACCTCCACGCCGTACAGACCCGGCGCAAGAGAAATGGCATAATGTCCATTGCTGTCCGTGGTTATCTCATGGCCGTTTTGCGCCTCACCGCTCTGCCTGTAGTACGCGGAGGACTTGATGTAGATCTTGGTGTTCGCCAGCGGTGCGGTTGTGATCTCGCCCTTATCATTCATATCCGATTTGTACAACGTTCCGGAGAAGCTTACCGGGGCAGGATCCACCTCAACGGTAGCATTTGACCTGCACCCCAGTGCTACGCTAGCCGTACCGGTGCCGTAGAAATCTATATCAAAATGCTTCCTGCCGAAGCGGCTGAAATTCTCGATATCCGTATCGGTAAAGATCTCCTGCCCGTCTCCTGCTTTGATGGACACGAAACGGGACACTTTTCCGGAGGCTGTCAGATTGTAGTTTCCGGGGAACAGTCCCGTAAAAGTAACCTTACCGGAGGCATCGGGAGACGCGCAGCGGCTGATACCTTCTGTCAAAGTTCCCGAGATACCCGAAAGAGTCACATCCAAAGTACCCGCTTTGCCGTTGTCATCCGTCTTCTTAAACAGATCGGGATCGGAAGCGGAATAGATGGATGTCAGATCAACCGTTACGGAGGAATCCACGAAGGGAAGGGTCAAAGTCACTTCCTCCTCCGACAGATCACCGGAAGCATCGGAATAAACCGTCTCTTCCGCCTCCGTATAGGAATAATCACTGCAGGAGATCTTCCAGGTGATGGGCACCATCTTCTGAACCGTAACACAGCCGTTCGCATCCGTATAAGCCGTCAGATGGATCAGCTCTTTATCCTCGTTCTTGGGATCCACACCCGTCAGTTTAACTTCTTTGCCGGAAAGGGGCATGTTTGTCTTGTTCGTCTTCGGATCATAGCTGCCGATCACCTTAACCGTCAGTGACTCATAGTCGGGCTTCAGGGCACAGCTGAGCTGATAATCTCCGTTAAGTGGCTTGGTGGCGGAGGTATAGCTCTCCCAGCCGCCTTTGCCTGCATGGTTGATATAGAAGGTATAGTTTCCGGCGGGAAGACTTGTAAACATGGCATTTCCGCCGGCATCCGTCACCTTGCTGTAGGTTCCCAGGCTTCCCTCGCCTACCGCTCTGACCTCTACACCGTCAAGCATAATGCCGGAGTAGACGCAGCTGACATTTGCGTAGATATTGACAGGCTTGGTGCCGCCTGCAGCTGTATTCGATTTCGTCAGCGCCACATCCAGGCTGGTGGAGATCTCCCCTACCGGGAATCCCTCCCGGGACGCTTCCTCATAACCGGTGGCTGTAACCGTAACGCCATAGCTTCCCTGGGCTACGTCCGAGATCCGGTAGTAGCCGAATTCATCCGTGGTGGCATTTTTACCGTCGGACAGGGTTACGATGGCATTCTGGATTCCGTCTTTGCTCGTCGCATCCGTGATCCGGCCTGAGATCGAAACCTCCTCTGTTCCGTTCCACTTGGCATAGAGAGTCATGCTGCCGGTAACCACGCCGTCAAAATCCCAGGCATCGTTGTAATCCGCATCCTTATACCAGCCTCCGAAAGTGCAACCCTTCTTGGTAGGTGCCACGGGAACCGTCACCGCTTCGCCTCTTGCCACGGTCTTGGGATAGACATAGGAACCGCCCATACTGTCAAAACAGACTGTGTAGGTCACATCCTTCCACTTGGCATTCAAAGTCAGATCCCCGGTCACCGGACTGGAGAAGTTATATGCCGTTGCAGGATCCGTCGTATACCAATGCTGGAATACATCCTCTTCGCCGCCCACAGGGTCTGCGGGTTTTGCAACGGTCTGTCCGCTCTCCACTGTCTCAGTCTTATAAACATTTCCGTCCACCTTAAAGGTAACCGTACAGTAGGTAGAAGGCTGCTCTCCGTTTCCTTCTCCGATCTTGGCATCTGCCAGATCCGGGAAACCGTTATTCTTATTTTCATCAATACTCCAGGTCAGGGCGCCCTCAATGCCTGCCGCTGCCGTATTCAGTGTGGTAACAAAAGTGTCCGCCTTCATCTCGTCGACGGTCATGGTGCTAAGATTACCGTCTCCGTCATAGTAGCTGTAGTCGGCTGTCTGATTAATGCCGTTGCCGTCTGTATAATCCGTTTCAGCATAGCAGGCATTGGTCCTGGTAGGTACCGAGCAGGTACCTGCCTTGGTGCCGCCATGGTCTATGATACCGATACTGTTAATAGCAACTCCATTTTTTCCTGCAGCAAAAAAAGCGTCGCTTTTGGCATTTGCCGCTGCCGTTCCCTCCGGGACGGATACTGTAACATCAGACACACAGTTTTTCACAGTAGTTGCATTAGAAGTGGTATTACTTACACCTCCCGTGATCCCTCCAAAGGAGGCAAAACCATCTGCATCCAAAAGTCCCAGCGTCACGGTAGCACGGCAGGCTTCAATTGTCCCTTTGTTACTGCTTCCTACAACGCCTCCAACGCAGCCGTTGCTCAGGGAATTGCAACCTTTGGTGAAAACACTGCCGGAAACCTCACAATTACGGATCACTCCCGTTCCGGAGGACGAGCCGGCAAGAAGCCCTGTGTATTGCTGCATGCTTCCGCTTGCCACCTGCAAACAAACCTTTGAATCCGTGATCTTCAGATCCTTTACTGAGCCGTCCAGATAACCGATCAATCCACCCGCCATACCGGAATACGGCTCAGTCTGCGCACCCACATTCATGCCGGTTATTGTATGCCCGTTTCCGTCAAAGGTTCCAGTGAATCTGTAGGCATATAGCGTCCCCATGGGGATCCAGTAATGGGCCGACAGATCGATATCGGAAAGCAGGCGGACGGTGCAGCCTTCCTGCTCCAGATTCCCCTCGTTAAGGGTTTTGGCTACCCAGGCCAGCTGTCTGGCTGTGGAGATCTTGTAGACACCCTGGGCATCCGGACTTACCTCCTGGGTATAATCCGTCCAGTCCCCTGTGGTCCCCACCGGATCCGCAAAGGCCGCGGAGGGCAGACAGCTCAGAAACAGCGCCAGCGTCAAAAACAAACTGACCATCTTCCTTCCTGTTTTTTTCAGGGATCTGTTACCATACTTTCTCATAGTTCAACCTCCTGTACATCCATCTGTTCCCGGATCCTCGCATAGTAAACCGACTTTATTCTCTCACATATCGCGCCGAAAATCTCAGGTTTTGTCTATTCGGTCATATTTCGCGTTCATTCGGTCGATCTCCCCGGTCTTAAACCGAAAAAAGCACCCCGGAGCCATGCTCCGGAGTGCTCAGTTTCACAGATCATTACAATGCATCCTGTATCAGATCTTCTTGACCTTCACCTTTCCTGAAAGTCCTTTCTTCTTGAAGAGTGCCTTGTATGCCTTCAGTTTGCTCTTGGGCACCTTGATGGTGGTCTTCTTGGTAAGACCCTTGAAAGCATTTTTCTTAACGCTCTTAGCAGTCAGCTTCGTGCTCTTGATGATGAGAGTCTTCATCTTCTTACAGTTCTTGAAAGCATTACCGCCGATCTTTGCCACATTCTTCGGAAGGGTCATCTTGGTCAGGGAAGTACATCCGGCGAAAGCCTGTGCCCCGATACTGGTCACATTGCTTCCCACGGAAACACTCTTAAGCCTCTTATCTCCCGAGAAAGCCTTATCTCCGATGGTGGTCACAGCGGCAGGGATCGTGATCTTCGTCAGGGAAGTACATCCCTCAAAAGCACTCTTTTCAATGGTCTCCACATTCTTACCGATCTTGACCTCGGTGACCGTCTTGTTGTTCTTGAAGGCACCCTCCTCCACGGAAGTAACCTTGTAATCCACGCCGTTCACCTTAACGGTGGCCGGTACCTCCACTTTCTTGGCAGAGCTGTTGGAAGATTCCTTGTAGCTGACCTCAGGGGTCTCTCCCGCATCGGAAGTGACCACATAGGAAGCCTGTGAAGTTCCATCCGTTACCGTTGTTCCGCTGGCGGGCTGATTGTTCTGGTTATTGTTGTTATTACCGCCGTTGTTTCCGCCGGTATTGCTGCCGCCTTCATAGACCACAACGTATACGGAATTATGTGTAGTGTTATAAACCGCCTTGGAAAGGCCGCTTTGGGTCACCACCCTGGCTGACATATTCGTCTTGCTGCCGTTATCGTCCACATAGTAGACCGCCAACGTCTTGCCGTAAGGGATCGTTCCCGTGGGCAGTCCCACTTCAACCTGTCCGTCAAACGGATTGGAGATCGCAAAGTCATATACCCCCGCCGGACTCAGTCCCGACTTCTTCACATTGTCGGGCTGCGCAGACGTAAGATTGTATATGTTGAGTATGGTATTCTCTGCCTGGGCGAAGCTTGCCAGCGAGGCCGGTGCAAAGGCAATGCTGTAATTATCATCCGATACGATCAGCAACCCCTGACCCGCATCCAGTGCCTGCTCTACCAGCGCATCGATATGCAGACCATACTCCAGCCAGCCGCTGGGGATGGAAGCCTTCAGGTAACTTCCGCCGTTGTAGGTCGCGGTGGATATCATGTTAGCGGTTGCCTTCAGATTACCGCCGTAGTTCAGCGGGATCTGTGCCGAATCCAGCTTACCGCTGCTCAGCACCGCAGATGCGGACGCCTTGAAAGGCCTTCCCTTCAGCTTGACAAAATCCTTGATGGAATAATGTCCCATCGCCTGTGATCCGCGGATAACATCACAGAGCTTACCGTCATAGGAAAAAGTGCCCGCCGTGTTGTTATAGGTAAAGCTTCTGTCATAGCGATCCAGATCGATCGACCAGATATAGCCGTCCGGACAGATAACGTTGAACTTCAGCGTGGTGCTCCATCCGATGGTAAAAGTGTTCGGATCAAAGCTGCCCGCAAGCTTCACATTACCCATCATATCCAGGCTGGCTGAGGTAAGCGACAGCAAAGGCTGTTCCTCAATGGTGAGCTTCTCACTCTTCAGGGTCAGATTGGCCTTGGTCGACATATACCCGGGCATAGCCACCGAAACCTTAGCCTGCAGCTCATCTCCCAGAAGATCCGTCGCCTTCTCCTCGTCAAAGAAGATCAATGCCGTGCTGGTCTTATTATCCTTCGCCTGCTCGGCGTGGGCAAACTCCCTTGTGCTGCAGGGAGAAAGATAGCTTCTCGGAAGCTCCATCTCCTTGGTGATCACATAGTCCGGTTTTCCGTCCCGTGATACGATATTGAAGGAAGATGCCGTAGCATCATAGCTGTCGCTGTTGCCTATGCCTTCTTCAGGAAGGTTCAGCTTATAGGCGATCCTGAAGACTCCGTTGTTAACGGAAGCTCTTTCGACGGTCACAAAATTCTCCGCCGTAGCATAATGCTTCACCTCTTCATCGAAGGGATTTCTGTCGTAATCATATCCGTGTATGATCACATAATATTTTGCACGGTTCTCTTTGGAGACGTTCTCCACATTGAGCTTAAACCACTTTGTCTTGGATTTACCATAGAAAGAATCATTCTCCAGCCACACTCCCTTGATATCATCGTTATACTGATAGATGGCGTTTTCACCACTGTAGCCTGTAACCGTTCCGTTCTTAACGAGCTGACCGCTGTTGTTATACATATCCACTTTAAGGGATCCCAGCGACTCCTGGTCCGATACTCTGACAACCGCATTACCCTCGTCATCGATCTGGAACAGCACCTCGCTCTGAGCCTTATCCTTCTCCAGCATGATCCTGTGATTATAGGTCTTGATGGTGGTTTGGTTGTAAGGATCGCTCGGATCCGTATACAGATACTTGATCTCAACATCAAAACCGTCAGGCAGTCTGGTCTTGTCCATATATTGCAGATTCTTAACCTTAAGCCTGCAGCCGCTGGCAGTCTTTTCGAAGCTCTCTATATAGTATGTCGAGTCGAAAAGCATACTTCCTCCGTTGGCATCCTCATAACCGATGGGCGTGATCTCAATGGCCATATCATTATCCGCCAGCGGATGTTCGTCCACCGATTCTGCCGTTTCAGCGCCCAGCTCATCCGAATCCGCTGCGCCCTGAGGATCGATCCTAAACTCCTCCAGATCCTCTGCCTGGGTGATGGTATGTGTCCACTCAAGATCCAGGGTGATCCTGGGATCCTTGTCCTTCTCTTTGATGACCTTGACATCATCCTTGGTCACCTGAATGTTGCTGACTACCGGAAGCGTGCGCTTGCCGGATATCTGAACATTCCCCGAAACGGAGCCCAGGAAAAAGTGAACTGCGCCATACGTCGTTACCTGACCTTCGCCGTCCGTTTCATTCGCATCCGCATACCAACCTGCCATATTGATAAGCACATTGGCCGTTGCGCCGCCGGTAAAGCTCTGGTATTTGTTATAATCGCTCTGATAACCGCCCTTCAGGAATTTTCCGCTCTGCTTAAAGGTATTGGGAAGCTCATCCAGCATGCCAACTCCCGATGTACTCCAGGCAGTGCTGCCCGGGCATCCTTCCCAGCCGGATTCATAGCCGACATAGCCGGCATTTTTCAGGCCGTTATATACTCCCTGTCCGGAAAGACCGTCTGCCGCCTTCACGATGTTGGTCTCAGAAGCATAGAGCTTGTTTACGAAATGTGCCCTGCCGTCGTTGGATCTGATCTTGGATCCCACACTGCCCAGATCCCAGGCCAGGGAGAAACTCCCGTCCCTTCCGATGGTACAGTCATTGGGGAAGAGGGTTCCGGTGGTGATCGAACTGCAGTCGGCGCTGTAGGAGCCGCTGATCACGGTCCAGTCATTCTTTAACGCCGAACTCCAGCCATGATCCGTACCATCACCTCCCAGACTGTTCGTCCAGTATCCACCTGCCGAATTTCCTTCAGGATGCCATGTGTAAGAAACATTGAGGCTGTCCACCACTTCTCCCACCGGCGTGGTGCCGCCATCTGTCACTACCTGGAAGCCGCCCGTTCTGAAATACACCTTGTAACTCAGGCTGCTGCTTCCCGTTTCAATATAGTTTTCCAAAACGGCACTGGGATAAATACTGATGCTCGCTTCATAATCACCGTCATTGGTTCCGTACCTGGTAAGATACGCCGTACCGATCTTCTTACCGGTGGCGGCATTCACAACGGTTCCGGAATTGCCGTATCCGGCATAGGTACGACATTCCCTGGCATCTACATGGTTTTCCAATGCCTGATGCGCCGGCCATGTCTCATACACACACTTGGTCGTACTCCAATAAGCATGGAATTTTATCTCGCTATGATAGCTGTCAAATCCATTGTATTCGATCCGCGCCGACTGATTACTTGTTGTGTACTCCTGTTCTTCTTCCGTCTGACCGCCCACCGTTGCCGAACCGGTTGCTTTAGCCCATTTATTCTCAGTCGGAAATCCTTCCGCCTGCTGATATCCCATGGGCGCATAGAACTCAAAGCTCCTGGTCGTGGGGGTATAACAACCGCCGCTGTTCAGTGTTGCCGTATAAACCGTTGTACCATTCGACCCCGGTTCATCCGTATAGGTGCCGGAACCGCTGCTTATCACAAATCCGTCCGCCGTATCCCCGGTCTTTTCCTTCAGCCTGCCCTTACCTACGGTGTATGTGGAAGAGTCAAGGCTCCAGGTGAATTTCGCTTCCGACGGGGTCGAATTAGCCGTATCCTTCGTCACTGCCGATGCAAGGGATACAAACCGGTCAGAGGGGATCGAAGCTCCCATAGCCCAACCGATATCCACATTGAAATCCGTCTTCACATAGATATCCTGGCGCTTTTCATACGTAGTAAGCGTAAACTTACCGCTTGCCGGGATCAGATCAGATCCTGTATTGACGGTAAAAGTAACACCTCTTAAGTATTTCAGATCCTCTGTTTCAGGATAACTGCTGACGGTGGAGGTGACGGTCTGATAGAACTGTCCGTCAATATATACATCCACCGATCCGTTCCAACCGGCTGAACCCCAGGTCTGATCAGGATCCCTGTCGATATTCCACTGCCAGAGGGGTGTCAGGGTAAGGTCATATCTGTCGGCGGGATTGAAGGGATCTCTGCCGGAATCATTGACAAACACCTTATAAGGTACACCCTCAGAAACAACTCTTCCCTTTGCCACAGTACAAGGTGCATAGTAGACCGTGGTATCCAGATTCTGGTTCTGGTCCGTATCCTTGAGTCTTATATAGGACCTGGAAGAAACATACCCGCTCTTTTCCGGCACCTGCATGTAATCGGTGGCGTTTCGGTTATATACATCATCCGGAAATACTTCTTCCTCCCCCTTAGCCGGGTCCGCATATCTGTAATGAACCGTATCCTTGTATTTCTTGTAATATTTGAAGGTATGGGTATAGTCTGTCTTATCCTTGAAATCATACATGGAGATTCTTACATAACGTCCGTCAAACAAAGAATCCCGCAGCTCACATCCGTAAGGATCCACCGGCGCTTCCATCACGAAGTCCCGGTCTTTTCGCTGGTCTGTCTCGTAGCCGTTCACCATGATCTCTCTTCCATCTTCATCAACGAAAGAAAGCTTGATATGGGTGGTTCCGGCCCTGTAGTAAAACTTGATGACCTTCTTTGCCGAAGGCATGGTGCCTTCTTCGTATATTTTTTCATCATCGGCTTCCTGCCTGTAATCTCCCTGATCATCCACTCTGCTGTAACCCTCAAGGCTGAGGAATTCCACCTTATAGGGCGAACCTGCCTCAACCCATGAGGTCTCCGTTGCTTTTACGGACTGATCATTATTTTCTCCGTCATAGAGAAGATACTGAACCTCCAGAATAAATTTATCCTTGGCATAAACAACCTGTGCACTGATCCCCTCAGCCACATCAGCCGCGGTGGCGTAACCCTCTACCACCTCGGGAGTCGCATTGTACAGATCGATTTCAGGTGAAGGATAGCGATAAGAATCGCCTACGCGAAGGGTGGCATTCACGTGAGCATGAGCCTGCTGTCCGTTTGAATAATTATAGGCAATGGAAAGGGCCACCTCTTTGCCCTGATAGGGAACGTTCACGGTAACATCCTCATTACCCATGGTTCCTTCCACCTTGCTTGATGCATACTGGCAGTCATATCCCTCAACCGCGGGGATATCCACACTGTAAGCATCTCCCTGATCCAAAAACTCGATATGAGCAGATGCTATGGACATATTGTTCTGATTGACAAAACGCACCGTGAGCTTATTTTTATCCTCCGCAGGCTCGCCGCCTATGGTCAGCTCGTTCAGCTCCTGCCAACCGGTGGAGAGCATTTTGGTACCGCTGCCGGTAACAGTTGACACGTATGCTTCCAATGCAACATATATGGTCTCACCTGCAACGGGAGCATAACTGCCGTACCAATAGGGCGCGATGCTGAAGGATACATCATCCCCCGAAGGCGTCAATGCCGAAGTAGGCAGGGTAAAAATGCCCTTCTCATAGATTGCTCCGTCCCCTTCCATGGCGCCGAAATACAGTTCGTACTCTCCCGCTCCCGTCACCGGCGTGAACACACCCGAGAAGGTCCAGTTCCCCTGTGCATTCGTGGTGGTCGAGCAGGAAAGGCTCTTAACATCGGGAGGCAGAGCCTGACATCCGCTGTCCGCCTCCTTGACTGCCTGCAAAACCGTAGGCGTCTGGACAGGCGCGATCTGGCCTTCCAGAATATCCTCATCTTCTTCCAAAGCGTCCTCTTGAACCGTATCCTCCGGCTCTGCCTCGGAGCTTACATCCTCTAAAGCATCATCCGCCTCATAAGATGCATCGTTAGCCGATACTTCCTCTGCTCCGGGCTTATCCGCACCTTCCTCTGCCGCAGCAGTCAGCGGATAGGACAGCACGCCGGTCATGACCAGCATTAATGCCATGTAGATAGAAAGCATCCTTTTCCAAATTCTCTTTTTCCCCATACTTTTCACCATTTCCTTTCCGGTATGATCTACCAAAATAGTGACACAACCCTATCTTACTATCCCTTTCCGGTGCTTTCTACCGCTCCTGTCTATTCGGTCGTTTTGGGAGTATATTCGGTTCATAAATCACAATAAAATGTTGTATTTCATCCGTTTTGTATACAAAATCTCCAAAAATGCACGAACCCACCGAAAAAATATGACACTTCGTTTTTTTTGTGCTATACTTTCGGATGTTTATTTGAGAGGTTTATGACTCCAAAAACGTATAGAGGGGATTTTTAGACTCATAATCCAAGTTTTACAGGAGGAAAAGTACGATGAAGAAGAAATTAGTTACCCTGTTAACCATGATCTCCGTAGCAGCACTTCTTGCAACGGGATGCGGCACCAAGCAGGAGGATGTACCTGCTACCGAGCCTGAGACCACAGAGGAAGAAGCTGCTGTGGAAGAGACCACCGAGGCAGAGGAGGAAGAGCCTGCTGCAGAAGAGACCGAGCAGGAAGCTCCCCAGTCCGCAACCTACGAGGATCCCAACGGCTGGTCCCTTCAGTATTATGAGGACAAGTTTGAAGTAAACCAGCAGGACAATGTAGTATCCTTCGTTTATACCGGAGAATCTGCCGGCACCAACATGCTGACCGTAACCTATGATGTTTCCAGCAAAGATCCCGAGACCATCGTTGACGGTTTGATCAAGGAGTGGGGCGACGGCGCTGTTAAGTCCGAGGGTACTTTCCCTACGGATGAGACCGTTCCCGTTGTAAGAGCCAGCCTGCCTCCCGCTGAGGACGGTTCCGGACTTTACATGGAAGCCATCGTTCGTTCCTTTATGGATGGCTGCCTGGTGTTCGAGCTTACCGGCCACAACAGCGGTGATGACGAGCTGGACATGGCCGTATCCGATAACATGGCTATGCTGATCAACTCCGTAGTTTTCAGCAACAGCGGAGATAACGAGGTTGCATCTCTGGACATCACCGGATGTGACACTTTTACCCAGATCGTTGACAAGCTTGAGGACGGCAGAGGCTATGCAAATGTGAAGATCGGCTCCGAGGATGCACTGCTTGTTTCCAGCGGAACCTATGATAACGGCGACGGCAACATGGCTGCCATTGATGCGGAGATCTTCGTATATCTGGATGGTGCTCCGGTCAGCGCAGGCATCGTTACCTGCGGCGGTACCGCTTATCCTCTTGCAGTAAAAGATGACAAACTCTTTGTCAGCAGCGGTCACGCTATCCGCAAGTACGTTCTCAGTGGTCCGGATCTGATGACCATGGAGGGTGCTACGGAGGATTTTGATACCGATGGCAATGCTACTTATTCTTACTTCTCCGATGACGAAGGCGATTATTCCGATATGGCTCAGGAGGAGTGCCAGAAGTACTTCGAAGATCTCTTTGCTGAGTATGCGGAAGCTACCGTTGTGAACTTCGATACCGTAGGTGGCGCAGCAGAATAAATCCTGCTACATAATTAGCACAAACTAATAAAAAAGAACATCGGCCCTCGACAGGTGTGTGAGCTGTCGGGGGCCGATGTATGTAAAAGGAAATGCGACGAATACTTCTACTTCTTGACCTTCACGTTCTTTGCGAGACCTTTCTTTCTGAAGAGCGTCTTGTAAGCCTTCAGCTTGCTCTTGGGAACTTTAATGGTGGTCTTCTTGGTGATGCCCTTGAAAGCCTTTTTGTTTACGTTCTTGTCAGCCAGCTTCGTCGACTTGATGGTCAGGGTCTTAAGCTTCTTGCAGCCTGAGAAAACGCCACTGCCGAGCTTATCGACATTCTTTGCAACCGTAACGGTCGTCAGCTTACTGCAGCCAGAAAAAGCGCCGTCGCCAATGCTCGTTACGTTGGCGCCGATGGTCACCTTTGTAACCTTCTTATTTCCCTTGAATGCATTCTTAGCTACGGATGTAACCTTGTAGGTCTTGCCGTTGATCTTCACGGTCGCAGGTACGCTGATCGTCTTGGCACTGGTCGCCGTCGTTGCCTTGTATGCTACGGTCGGAGCGGATGCATCGTTGGAGGTCACCTCATACTTCGCCTTGGAAGATTTATCCGTAACCTTTTCGCCCACACTTTTATCGGTGGTTGCAGTCACCGTCACTTCACAGGTAGCGCTCTTGCCGCCTGCCGTTGCCGTGATCGTAGCTTTACCTGCGCCCACTGCGGTAACCTTGCCCGCACTAACCGTTGCGACTGCTGCGTTGCTGGTCTTCCATGTAACACTCTTATCGGTTGCATCCATCGGTGATACCGTTGCTGTCAGTGTGTCTGAAGCTCCTTTAGCGAGATTCAATACACTCTTGTTAAGCGAGATACCGGAGACCGGAATCGCCGTACCTACGATACGCCACTTATACACAGCGCTGTTTGCAGCCCAAGACTGGCCGGAGTATACCTCCGGTGTGTTACTCAGGGTGATATAGGCGGCATTGGCATTCGTATCGTATGTATAATAGTTGTCATTCGCATCAAAATATGATTTCACAGTATCGTCCAAATCACCGTAAAGAACATATGAACCATTATAATTTACGTATAATGTATCTACCGTATTCGCATCGTAAGCCGCCGATACATAATTGCCGGCGAAAGAAGCCGGATCCTTATCATAGTATCCTCCGTTCAACACAAGGCTGGGAACTTCCAACGGCTGCCCGAATGTCGAATATGTTAATCCTGAAATAGCCGGCGTTCCGTTAACTTTTACACTAAGCTTTTTATCACAATCGTTTTTATCATATACATAAATATGCGGATTAATAACGGTGGCCGAACCCGATATGGTGACCTTGATATCTGCATCGCCTCCGTTATTGATCATTTTCCCGGTAAAATCAACCTGTCCACCAGTTATGTTGATTGTTCCCCCATCTACGCCAAGGCTGTCTACCTTACCACCGGTAAAATTGTAGGTATCTCCCGTCCAAGTATTTAACCCTACCGAAATCGTTCCGTTATTATTGACCACACCGGGTTTGGAACTGTCAACGGTCATTTCCGTTTGGCCTGTCAGTTTACCACTACCGGTAACAGTCAGTGTATGACCATTAAGATCTAACCACACCCCATCATCACTTGTTGAGAACTTCACCTCAGTAGTTACAGAAACATCCTGAAGGAGTTTTACGATAGGAGTGCTATAATATGAAAACTGCTGCTGATCCGTCGGTGAAAGCTGATTTTGGAAAGTAAACTGCGCTGTAGCCGCACTTATCGCTTCCTGGAAAGTCGAATAATTATCTGTTCTATACTCCTTATAGTATCTTTGCTGTGCATCAACATCATAAGTTGAATACCGAAGTGTTACGCTCGCCACATCCGCAGCCTTTGCTCTGATTCCCGGAAGAAATAGCAGCGCGAATGCTAAGCATATCATAAGCTTCAAAACGCCCTCAAACTTGTAACCGATTTTCTTGAATCCATTCATCATACCGATCCCCTTTCTTTTCCAAACTTGCGTAAACCCTACGCATATCTGCACTTTACCATCCGCAGATACCCGAATCAATGCCTCCCGTCTATTCGGTCGTTTCGGGTGTCTATTCGGTAAACAAAACCGGCGGCTACGAGATTTCTCTCATAGCCGCCGGTTTCTCTCACTTGTCAGATACGGAAAATGCGCGCCTCTCACACCTCAAGCTGTGAGAAGACCTCGCCGATCTTGTCCTGGATCATCAGGAAGTTTTCGGCAACCCGAAGATGCAGGGGATCCCGATTGATCACAACCAGATTATTGCCCTTGAAATAGTTTACAAAGCCCGCTGCCGGGTACACCGTCAGGGAAGTACCGCCAATGATCATCATATCCGCCGTGGAGATGGCTTTTACCGCATCATCCACCGCCTGATCGGGAAGTCCTTCCTCGTAGAGGGTGATGTCAGGCCGGATGATCCCGCCGCACTCACAGTAAGGAACCGGATCCTTGGATTCAAAAATATAATCCCTGTCATATTCCCGGCCGCATCTGGAGCAGTAATTGCGAAGTGCACTTCCGTGGATCTCAAAAACCTTCTTGCTGCCCGCCTTCTGGTGCAGACCATCGATGTTCTGGGTCACGATACCGATCAGCTTGCCGGCTTCTTCCAGCCTTGCAAGGTACTTGTGCGCATTGTTGGGCTCAATGTTCCTGGTATCCATCTTCTGCCTGTGGAACTCGAAATACACCTTGGGCTCCCGCATCAGACAGGTATGGCTGAGCAGATACTCCGGCTGATACTTGTCAAATCTTACATCATGCTGATTATACAACCCGTCCTTACTGCGAAAATCCGGGATCCCGCTTTCCGTGGACACTCCCGCACCGCCGAAAAATACGATCCTGTTGCTCTCATTGATCATTTCCTGCAGCTTCATGATCTTCTCATCCATAGTTTTGCCCCTTTCTTCCTGCCTTTATCCGGCTTACCTATTCCGGTAAAAATTCCAGGATCTCATCCTCGCCGCCATCCGGCGTTTCCGCCTCCTTCGATGATACGTCACCGAGGGCGTCGGCGATCACTTTTGTTACTCCCCTGTAACGTTCCATCATCCCCGCATGTTTATCAAATACCGTCTTCTCATCCCCTTCGTCCGAGGCCTTCTCTAAAGCGGCTGCCACTTCGGCAAGATCAGCTACGCCGATCATCTTCGAGGTGCTCTTCAGGGAATGCACCACAATAGAGTAATCCTTCCAGTTGCGGTCATCATAATACTTCTCAAGATTTGCTTCTTTCTCCGCGGCGCTCGTTACATACTCCGTAAGGATCGTCCGGTAAAAAGCATCGTCCTTCTGACAATGCATCAGTCCCGCCCCGATATCCACACCTGCTTCTTCCAGCTGTCGGTAGGTTTCGGATACTTCGCTTTCTACTGGCGTATCCAAAGCGGCTTCCTCTCCGGCATCTTCCTCTTTGGCATGACCGGGAAGGATCTTTTCCTTGGGCAGATATTTCACCAGCATCCTCTCAAGGGCACTGCTGTCGATGGGCTTAGTCAGATAATCCGTAAATCCTTCTGCCATATACCGCTCTCTTGCGCCGCTGACGGCATCTGCGGTCAGGCAGATAAAGGGCGTATCGATGTTCCTGCTTTCCGTATCCTGCCGGATCCGGTGCATGGCCTCGGTTCCGTCCATCTCAGGCATGCGCTGATCCATCAGAATGATATCGTATTTTGTCTTCCGGGCCATTTCAATGGAGAGCCGCCCACTCTGGGCTGTGTCGATCACAACCTCGGTGTTCTTCAAAAGCCCCTTGGCAACCGTCAGGTTCATGATGGTATCATCCACGATCATGATGCGGGCATCGGGCGCACGGAAGCTTTCCTCATAGGCCTTACGCTCCAGCATACTCTGCTCATACTTGGACTTGAAGTCACCCAGCGGCTCGGCAGACATGACGGTCTGGGGCAGCGTCACCGTAAACTGAGAACCCTCGCCGTATACACTCTCCACTTCAATGGTGCCGCCCATCATGGTCAGCAGACTCTTGGTAATGGCAAGACCCAGGCCGGTGCCTTCCACCGTACTGTTGGTCTTCAGATCCATTCTTTCAAATTTCGTAAACAGTCTGTCGATATCCTCTTCTTTGATACCGATACCCGTATCTTTCACCGTGAAGATCAGATAGACAGCCCGGCCTTCCTCCATCCCGTCAGCCCAGTGGCCCTTCACTCTCATGTGAATGCTGCCTTCCTTGGTGTACTTGACGGCATTGTTCAGGATGTTGGTGACCACCTGTCTCATGCGAACCTCATCTCCGTACAGTCCGTCGGGAAGATCCGCGTCCACATCGATGTCGAAGGCAAGCCCCTTATCCGCTGCTTTGAAGCTGATCACGTTACAAAGATCGTTCAGAACGGAGCTGAGCTTGTAATTGCCTTCCACGATCTCCAGCTTTCCTGCCTCGATCTTGGAAAAGTCCAGGATATCATTGATAATGGACAGAAGGTTCGTGCCCGCACTTTCGATATTTCCGGCAAAATTGCAGATATCCGCAAAGCTTTTCCGGATCACATCCTTCTCCTTCAGCAGGGAATCCCTTGACCTAAGGCTCTCCCGAAGGATCATCTCATTCATACCCAGAATGGCATTGATGGGTGTCCTGATTTCGTGGGACATGTTGGCCAGAAAATCACTTTTTGCTGCGTTGGAATGGTCGGCGATGGCTTTTGCCTTACGAAGTTCATCCGTCTCGGCAGCCTTACGACCAAGCCGGATCACGATAATGATAACCATGGAGATGATCATCAGTACCAGCGAGAATACAAAAAGCGTAACCGCGATGATCGCGAAGGGATCCGCTTCCTCCGTGGCAGACATACCCTTCACCAGCATGTCCTTCATCCAGGCGGCAAGGATATATCCGCCTCCGCAGCAAAAGATCACCATTATCACATAAAAAGGTCGAAGGAATCTCTTCAGATGTGCCAAAGCCGTATCCGTCTCGGTATGTCTGATCCTTATACCGCCCAACTCTTTGGCCACCACAAAGGGGAAGACAACCGGTAAAAATGCCATGATCAGCGCCGCGTAGGTGTAGGGATGATGCAGATCATCCGGCCAGTCGAAACAGGTGGCGGTCCACATGGTGTACTCCACAATGATATAAAACAGGGCAATATACGCTTCATAGGGCACTTTTGCCCCTTTCTCCCTGTTCTTGAAATGGTAAATAATGGTATTCAGACTAAGGCAGGCAACCAGTGTGCTGAAGATGCCTTCCCAAAGATTGTTGAATAATCCGCCAAACTGCATGTAGAGGAAAAACTGCCAGATATCGATGGGGACCGGGATCAGACAGAGAAGGGAGAAGAACTTCTTCTCTTCCTTTGTTTGCCGGTTAAGCAGCATGAGCAGAAGGGGAAAATAGATCAGATTCCAGCCGAAATAGGCCATGAATGAAGAAACATTGGGGTTCTCTCCCATCAGCAGGGTGTAGGCTCCCCAATAGTAATTACTGAGCAAAAGGCACAGATTGGCAACGATCGCACATTCGTAATCCCGCTTGGGATTATCCACGTAAAGGAACATGCAGATCATCAAACCGATAACATTGAAAACGATCGCAAGGATGTTGGTAACCAGTTCTAACATAAAACCCCTCTTTGCAGGTATGAATGTCGATAAAACCCGAAAAATCCTGTGATTGTAGAATAGCACAGAACCCGCCTTGGTACAAGATTTTTCGCCCTGTCATAAATAAGGGTAGACAAACCGTGATGTCAGTGTTATGATAAGCAGGTCTCGGGGATATGACCCGACAAGTATAAAGAAAGGCGCCTTCGGCGACGGTGACGGAATGATAATTCGATAATTCTCTTAAGTGATCACGTAATTGTTTTGTGTATGCTTATTTGGATTATCGGTGAAGACTGTCTGTTTGCCCCCGGCTGACATATCGTTTTTGTGCGGAGTCTGTTTGTGTATGCAAAACAGGCTTTTATATTTTCAGGAGGTAACGATATGTCCATCATACAAGTAAACGACCTTTCCTTCACCTACGAAGGAAGCTTTGATCCGGTGTTTGAACATGCCTCTTTTACGATGGATTCCGACTGGAAGCTGGGATTGATCGGCCGTAACGGTAAGGGTAAGACAACTTTGCTGAGACTTCTCATGGGCAACTATGAGTATACCGGCTCCATTCAGACAAACCGGATCTTTGACTATTTCCCTTATAAGATTAGCAATGAGCAACTGTCCATGACCGCGGATGAGCTGTGCGGGATCTGGAAGCCCTCTGTGGAAAGCTGGCAGGTCCTTCGTGAGCTGCCGCTGCTGGGGCTTGACTCCGAGGTGCTCTACCGTCCTTTCGAAACCCTGAGCTACGGAGAGCGGACCAAGGTCATGCTGGCTGTCCTGTTTTCAGATGATCAGGACTTTTTGCTGATCGATGAGCCCACCAATCATCTGGACCGGCAATCCCGCAAGATCGTCCAAACCTATCTTTCCCGGAAAAAGGGCTTTATTTTGGTCTCCCATGACCGGGATCTGCTGGATGCCTGTGTGGATCATGTGCTGATCCTCGGACGAGCCCTCATCGAGGTGCAGGCCGGTAATTTTTCCTCCTATTGGGAGAACAAGCGGCGGGCAGATCAGTTCGCCGCAGCCGAGAACGAACGTCTGGAAAAAGAGATCGGCAAACTTAAGGAGGCCGCCCGACGTGCCTCCGGCTGGGCTTCCAAGAACGAAGCCACCAAAATCGGCTTTGATCCGGTAAAAGAGCATGACCGCTTCCTTGACACCCGTGCTTTTATAGGTGCCAAGACAAAGAAGATGCAGTCCCGGGTCGCTTCCTACGAAAAACGCATGGAGCGGCAGATCGAGGAAAAAGAAGGACTGCTGCAGAACATCGACTCTGCCTGTGATCTGAAGCTGATGCCCATGGAGCATTATAAAAAGGCGCTGCTGGAGGCAAGGGAACTTTCCCTGCAATATAACTCCTCTGACTCGCCTGTATTTGAGGATCTCACTTTTACCCTGGATCAGGGGGATGTGATGTTCCTGACCGGCGACAACGGGAGCGGCAAATCCTCCCTGATCCATGCGGTGCTGGACCGCATTGCAGAGAATACCGGGAATTACAGCCTGAGCGGCACTCTGAATGTGGCGCCGAATCTGGTGATATCCTATATCAATCAGGATACCTCCCATCTTTCCGGCACCCTTCGTGAATTTGCCCGGGAGAGAGATCTGGATTACAGTCTGTTTCTGTCCCTGCTCAGGCAGCTGGACCTGGAGCGCACCGCCTTTGAGCGGAGGATCGAGGAGTTTTCGGAGGGTCAGAAGAAAAAGGTTCTGATCGCAGCCAGCCTGCTGACAAGCGCCCATCTCTATATCTGGGATGAGCCTCTCAATTATATCGATGTGTTTTCCAGAATGCAGCTGGAGACACTGATCAAAAAATTTCGTCCTACCATGCTGATCGTGGAGCACGACAGCCGTTTCCGCAAGGAGGTAGGCACCGGCGAGATCTGTCTTTCCTCATGATCCCGCTGCTGTATCATCAAAATATTTGCAAAGGAGTTTTATTATGAAGATCATCCTGGCTTCCGGTTCACCAAGAAGAAAAGAACTGCTAGGGCATATTTTCCCCGAGTATGAGATCCTCCCCTCCGATTCGGAGGAAAATGCTACCTTTCAGTCTCCGGGACAGTATGTCTGTGAACTGGCCAAGCAAAAGGCATCGGATATCGCCGTCAAAAGACTGGGTATTTCTGAGGCCTCGTTGCAGGAGGCCGGTGCGGATCTGATCCGCCCTTCCTATGACTTTGACACCGCTTCCCTCATCGTGGGCGCGGATACCATTGTCTACGCTGCTGACCGGGTGCTGGGGAAACCGAAGGATGAAGAGGATGCCTTCCGAATGCTCTCCTTCCTGTCAGACCGGGCTCATCAGGTATATACGGGGATCTGTCTTCTGATCGCGGAAAAGGAGGATCTCTTCGTTTGCAGATCCTTTTATGAGGTTTCCAACGTATACTTTGACAAGCTGACGGAAAGCGAGATCCGCGCCTACATCAAAAGCGGCGAACCCCTTGATAAGGCAGGTTCCTACGGGATCCAGGGGATCTTTTCCAAACACATCCGCAGGATCGACGGTGACTATTTCAATGTAGTGGGTCTCCCCGTCAATCGTCTCTACCACGAGCTTTCGGCCATCGATAAGAGATTTGCGCTATGACAGAGGCGCCAGGCCGGTGAGATGAGAATTGTAGTTTCTGACACGAAACTGCTTCGGAGTACAGCCTTCCAATTTGCGAAAGGCAGAGGTGAAATGACTCTGGGAACAAAAGCCCAGGGAATAAGCAATCTGGGAATAGGTATAATCCGTTCCTTTCAGCAGAGCTTTCGAGGTACGGATCCGAAGATCCGTCAGATAAGCACTGAAGGTTTTTCCGGTTTCTTTCTTGAACAGACCGGCCAGGTAACAGGGATTCTTCCCCGTGATCCCGGATAATGTAGCAAGAGTGATCTTTTGGTTGAAATGGGAGTCGATGTAATTCAGACAGGCATAGACCGGACCTGAATACAGACTCCCTTTTTTGTGTTCCTGTACGATCTTCACAAACAGCGTCCATACCTCTGTGTTCAGTTTTTCGATCTGTTCTATGTTTGTGGCCAGATCTGCTTTTTGGATATAAACATCGGAGGTGGAGTAAACGGTCTCCTGGGGGATACCTGCTTCGATCATGTATCGTGTTGCCAGCGCGGTATTTATGATGAACAGATAGCGCATATTGCGCAGGGGATCTAAGGAAAGCGTTCCCTGGATCTCAGGATTGATGATCTGCTGTGATTTCGCTACTGCCCGCATATCCCCGTTCATCAAAAGATGGAATCTTTTGGATTCCTCCTGATAGGTGGTGTGGATGAAACCGGTTTCCGCATTCTCATGGAGAAGCATACGGATCTCCTCGAAGCTGATCCTGTTCTCTTTTTCTCTTGCCGTCTTTTCTTTCACTTGTATCTGTTTTGCCATGAGAATCCCTTTTTTCTGATAGAGTAAAACGCCATATAATGATTTTAACATAAATATAAAGAAAATGATATATGATCCCTGCACAGCCTTATACAATGTTTTTGAAAGTTTGAATAATCCGCTGATCATACAAAGGAGAAATCCATGAGCAGAGAAAGATCTAAAAAAATTCTCGGTCTCTTTTCCGTATTGATCATGCTGCACCATTTAGGCCAGAAAGTATCCGCTCCCTGGGTACCGGAGCTCTACAGACAGCATGGTCTTGAGCTCTTTGTGCCCATCGGTTATCTTCTGGTCTCTTTTTTCTTCTTTTGCTCCGGTTACGGATTGATCAAAAGCGCCAAAAGCAGGGATGACTATTTTGACGATTTCCTGATAAGGCGTCTGAACAGGATCCTTTTTGTATTTGCGGTCACCCAACTGATCTATTTCGCCGTCCGAACATTCCAAAAGGCAGTTTCCCTGCCACTGAATCCTTATTCCTGGTTCATCTATACTATTATCGTTTTATATGTGGGCTTCTTTCTGATCTACAGAAAAGAAAGTAAACTGTCGCTAACTTTTATGATTCTCTGGATCCTGGCTTACTCCATCATCTGCTACATCCTGGTGAAGGGTAACTGGTGGTACAATGCATCGCCTGTTTTCCTTTTGGGGATCTTCATGGCACAGCGCGAAATGAACAATCGAAATAATGATCATTTCCGTCTTCTGCCATTGATACTTTCCTGTATCATTTTTCTTATCTGTTTCATCGTACCCGAGAACGCAGATACGATCTACCGCAGCATCCATATGCAAAACTACGGCATTATGAACCTGATCCGGGTGCTTTTGCAGATCATCGCCTGCTCTGCTTTTTCTCTCGTGATCTATCTGCTTGCATCCCGGCCGCATAAGGACAACGGGAACGAAACTGATACAGAGAATGAAGCCACTAAGAAGGGCCGGATCGCTTCGAGTATCCTCAGCTTCTACGGCAGTATGACACTGGAATTCTATCTGATCCACGGTCTGTTCGTGCAGCTTTTCGGACATCACTTTATGAGCGATACCAAGCCACCGGTTTACTATATCCGAAACATTGCTCTCTATGTGCTTGTGGTGTTAGCTTTTTCGACGGCTTCTGCTTTTTCCCTTAAGAAGCTGACGGATTGGATGGCTGCTGTATATAAAAACAGCGACTCTTTCAGAAAGTTCAGCCATGATATGAAAAGAGCAGGGCTGATCGTTTTACTGGTGGTCGCAGGGATCACTGTATTTATGGGTCTTAACCGAACGCGGGTCACCCGTGAGGCAGAAAAGCCGGCCGAAGAGTTCAAAAACAATTATGTGAAAACAATAATGGCCGGCGGCAGAGAGATCGCTGTACTGGATGAAGGCATCGGAGAGCACACCATCGTTCTGATGAGCTGCGAGCTTCCATGTGCCACCCTGCATCTTAAGCCTCTGGCTGACAGGCTGTCGACGGATTACCGTGTCATCGTCATCGATTATCCGGGCACCGGCTTTTCGTCGAATACTGACGGAGAAAGAAACGTGGATTTCTATACGGATATTGTAAAAGACACACTGGAGGCATTGGACATCCGGGATCATATCATACTGGCTCCTCATCTGCTTTCCTCTCTGTATGGCATTTCGTATGCTGCTCAGTACCCGGAAGGCCTTGAGGGCATCGTCTTTATCGACGGCGTTCCTCCCGAAGTCGGCAAGCATGTGCTGGACGGCAATTTCAGCAGCGAGGATGAATATGCCTGGTTCATCCGGCGCTATACCGGAGCCATGAAACTACAACAGGAATTAATGGTACGGACCGGATATGTGGCCATCCAACTTCCCCTCTATGAGTTTATGTATCCGGAAAAAAAGATGCAGGAATATCTTCCTGTAATGGAAATGATGTATACTAAGGATTACATGCAGGGCGCTTATCTTCTTGAGCAAAAAGAAGCCTACGCTAACTGTGAGAAAGTCATAAACTGTAAATTGCCGAAGGATCTTCCGGCGGTATTTTTGCTGAGTAATCAGATGAGAGTTACGAACCCTTACGGGATCAATTGGGTCAAAGCCTATGATAAAAGGATCACTGACAAGGATACGCAAAAGGTTAAGATCATTACCGGTGATCCCTACGACGTCTACTACAACCCCAAGGTGATCAAAAACATGATCGATGAATTTGTGGCTGATCAGAAAGGAAAGTGAGAAGGAAAATATTTATGGACATCTTGTTTTGTGAAGGATCAAAAAGAAAAACCACCACGCTCAGGGCGGAAACCGTGAAGGATCTGGCGCTGGAAGAGATCATTGAGAGTATCGCATCCAATGAAAAAAACAATGCGATCATCAAGAACATCTTTACCCGGATCCCGGAGGATATTTCTGATATCAGATATCGCCAGGAGATCCTGAAGGATTTTTGTGAAAACGAAGAGCTTTGTGAGCAGGTGTCGGATTCGCTGGGTCTGATCACAACGCTGAAAGATTACGGACGCTCAGCTTTTACGGTGTCAGGGGAGAATCTTCTGTATTCGCTTCTGGGGAATCTGCGGGAGGTTTCCACCTATATTCAGGTTTCGGAAAGGCTTGTGGAGGCACTTCGGAAACACGAGGTCCGCTCCGCCGGTCTTTGCAATCTGAAAGCCCAGCTGGAGCGGGTTGTGGAGGATGAACACTTCGAGACTTCCAAGAAGGATGTGGAGAAGATGCTGGAGGATCTATCCGTGGTCAAAGGTGCTCTCATCGGCGTAAATTTCACCCCGGATCTGAATGTGGAATCCGTGGCTGCCATAGAGTTTGTGGATCATAAGTTGCGCTCCAGGTACACTTTTGCCGAACTGGCTGCTTCCATCGGAAATATTGTCAATTTTTCCACCTCCTCCAATTCCGTGAGAATGAATCAGAATATTTATGTCCAGGATCCTCTGCTGGTGAATATGACTCCTTTGATGGAAAAGCATCTGAAGCAGCACTTTTTCAGGATCAGGAGCTTTCTGAAAAAATACATCGATCTGGATGGTTCCTTCCTGACGGAGATGTATGAGGGACTGACCTTTTATACTTGTATGGCTCGCTTTTCAAGGCGCCTGAAGGATAAGGGGATGGAGATCTGTTTTCCAACGCTGCGTTCCGAAGCAGATGAGAATTCCGGCATTTCTTTCAGGATGAAAGATCTGTATAACATCCGTCTGTTTCTTTCCGGGGAGACCGATATCGTGAAGAATGATTTTGCCTTTTCACCGACGGAGAATCTCTTCATCCTCACCGGACCCAACCGCGGGGGAAAGACCATCCTGGAACAGGCTCTCGGCATCATCTCGGTGATGGCTTCGGTGGGCGGTTTTGTGACGGCTGCCGAATGTGATGGCAGGCCCTTTTGCAACATCCTGACTCATTTTCCCATAGACGAGAATCTTACCATCAACTACGGACGATTGGGCGAAGAAGCCGTCCGTATCCGTGAGATCGTAAAGGAAGCAGATCAAAACACACTGATCCTGTTTAACGAGACATATTCCACCACCAGCGCTGTGGACGGACTTTATCTGTCCAAGGATCTTTTGCATATTTTAAAGAAGATGGGAACTTCGGTGATCTTTAATACCCATATCCATGAGGTGGCAAGATCCATCGAAGAGATGAATGATTGGGAAGGGGAAAGTCGCGTGGTTTCTCTGGTTATGGAGATCAGAGATAATCAGAATACTTTTAAGATCAAACGATCCGCTCCGGATTCCAAATCCTACGCCCAAAACATCGCAAAGAAATACGGGATCACCTTTGATCAGATGGTTGAGATGCGGGACGAGAAAAGCGATCACAGACAGATGGTACCCGATTATCCGAACTGATCTGCAACATAAAAAAATTAGCGGGCTGAATTATGATAGAATTGGTGCATAATTATATTCCGAGATAACCTACTATCCCGACAAACCTGCTAATATTTTGCAAGTGTTTTTTTGATTATTTCGTAATTTCTTATTTTTTTCAAGTATTTTAACATAACAAATAAGACCAGCATTACTGACCCGGAGTGTTTTAATATCTGTTTTTTTGTAGCTGTAGATTTT
>JAILKJ010000056.1 GCA_024693845.1 Lachnospiraceae bacterium | reverse complement strand
GCGAATGTCCGGCGAAGGATATGAAGTCCGCTGACCTGCGTAACGAAATCCGAGTGCTTATAGATGGTTGCCATACAATGCTCAAGCATTGTTGCCGAGTATTGCTTTCCGGTTCTCGTTCTACAGATCAATTCATCCTTTTTTCCCGGATTTGCCTTTGCGATCCTGTCCAGATCCTGGACGGCCTCTTTAGACAGATTGATCACCCTTGCCTTTTGGTTTTTCGTACTCCCCTGGACGGGTATATACTTTTTACTTCCATCCCCTGATCCTCTGTTGCGGGTCATGGATGTGCTTTTGTTAATGGTCAGAAGTCCGTTCTCCGCATCATAGTCTTTCCACCTTAGACTTATCATCTCTCCGGTCCGCATGCCCGTATGAAGCAAAAATGAACCGTATGGACCGCCTGCATACTTGTATCTGCCGTTATTGACATTTCTGCGATAAGCCATCTGCAGGAATCGTCCCTCTTCCTCCTGTGAAAGAACCACCACATCCGCATCAACTTCTGCCTTGGTCTCAAGTTTAGAGAGTCTTTTCCGTATGCTTCTTTTGATCTGATGGACCGGATTATACTCCAACTCTGCTCTGACAACAGCCCATTCGTAAGCCGCATTCAAGACATCAAGACTCTTCTTGATCGTGGAAACGGAAAGTCCGGCACTTATCAGGCTGCTTATGTGGTTATCCACATCTGCCGGTCTGATCGCCTGAATCTGCATATTGCCGATCGGATATTTCCCTATCTGATTCCGAATGGTATCCTCTCGCCTGTCAACGGACTTGGGTTTCAATTCATTGTTACCGATCTGAAACTCCAAATGCCGCTGACACAACTGCTGAACCGTAACCGTATCATTCAGACAATACCGGTTCTTTTCTCTTTTGATCTTCTCTTCTTTCTCTTTCATCCGGCGTACGCAGATAGCTTTTGTCTCTCCTACAACTGACACATAGCGTCTCTTCCCGTTGGGATTAAACCCCATGCTTTTTCTGTAGATAAAGCTGCCGTCCTTTCGTTCGATGAAGGTACCATTGCCTCGAGCTCCTCTTTTCTTTTTTTCCTCTTCCAAGGTATCACCTCTCCTTCGATTTCTTAAGTCACAGCATGTATTCTCTGTGCTCATACTTTGTCAGCCATTCACTTAAGGCTTTCTCGGTCACAAAGTATCGCTTGCCAATACGAATAGAGGGAAAACCCGCTGATCTGATCAATGCATAAGCCTTGTCTCTGCCGATCCGCAGTACATTGGCAAGTTCTTTGACTGTGTAGATCTTCAATTCCTCATTGTACATATAGCATCTCTCCTTTCGTGTGTATTTTTGGTCATAGTAACCCGTCCAGTTTTTGTACTACTTAGCACTATACCATCAGAAAATCAATGTGTCAATACTTGTTTGCGTTTTTTGTCCAAATTTTGTACGCTTTTCAAAATAACCTCTTCCCAACCATGTCCAAATATGGTAATATAATCATTGTACAGTTTTTGTACGCACCAGAAAGGAAGGTAAATCCTATGAGCGATGGCGCTAAATTAAAAGCAATTCTCGATGAAAGACATATGAGTGTACGGGAATTAGCCCGTAAAACCGGTATCAATCGAACAACTCTGTACTATATCGTGAAAAACGATACCCGCATCCGATATGATTTTGCCCTCAGAATCGCCAATGAACTTGAAATCAATGTCAAAGAGATCTGTGACAACATTCCCTTCTCCGATAAAATGGATGAAAATGAAGTTTTTCCTGGTATTCCGAGTGCCTTCGGGGGTGTCCTTGACGGAAACAGGGTAAAGCGATACCTGAAATACACCATTTTCCCTCTTATGTTTATGTATGGCAAAGATGCCATGCCCGATGTTGATAATTTACTCACGAATTTCTACAAGTTAGATGATAGTGGCAGAAGCGATGTTGTGAATATGATAGAAGCTCTTTTGATCAATCACACTGACCCTGAACGGGAGAGAAATGTAAAAACGATCAAGCGCTGGTAATACGATTCATATCATCTATCATACCATCTAACTTTTCAAAAGTTTGATGGTATGACAGGTTTTTGTACAGTTTTTGCACTGATTTATTCTGTCGGATTTTGGACACATTCTCTTCTTGCGAATCAGTACAAAAACAACTACCAGCCCTGTAAATACTGTGTTTTAGATAATAAAAGAGGTCTTAGTGCTTTTCTTCACTAAGACCTCTTATCGCTGGGCTACAAGGATTCGAACCTTGAAATGACGGAGTCAGAGTCCGTTGCCTTACCATTTGGCGATAGCCCATCACAAGAAAGTATTATATCTGATTCCCCGGGAAAAAGCAAGCCTTTTTTTCGGATCGCAAACCGGCTGCGATCCGGGCTTTCCATCAGACCTCAAACATCAACTCGCCGTAGGTCGGGATCGGCCAAAGTTCCTTGTCTACCATCATCTCCAGCTCGTCTGCAGGTGTCCTGAGGGCCTGCATCACATCGCGGACCGTGTCCTTGTAGAAGTATGCTTTTTCCTTCTCATCGGTGATCTGTCCCGCCTTCTTCTCTACCTCGATCAGTTCATCAAGGGCTTTTTTCATGGCGGTGAGACGGACGGTCACATCCTGCAGGATACCCTTCTGGGTCGATGCATCAACCCCCGCATCCTGCATGGCATTGACCGTATCCGCAAGGGTCTTGGAATAACGAACGACTGCGGGAATGATCTGCTTGCCTGCCATCTCGATCATGGTCAGTGCCTCGATATTGATGGTCTTGGCATAGGTCTCGTAAATGATCTCTTCTCTGGACGCCAGCTCCACCCTGGTGAAGATCCCGAACTTCTCAAACAGCTCAACGGTCTTATCTTTGGTAAGAGTCTCTGCCGCCTCGATGGTGGACTTGATATTCGGAAGGCCTCTTCTTTCCGCCTCCTTTACCCACTCCTCGGAATAGCCGTTGCCGTTGAAGATGATCCTCTGATGCTCGGTCATGTACTCCTTGATCAGATCATGAACGGCGATCTCAAAGTTCTCAGCGCCCTCAAGGCGATCCGCAGCCTCACAAAAAGCCTCGGCCACAATGGAGTTCAAAATGGTATTCGGATCCGCAATGGAATCGGAGCTTCCCACCATACGGAACTCAAACTTGTTTCCGGTAAAAGCAAAGGGTGAGGTACGGTTCCTGTCCGTAGCATCCTTCTGGGTATCGGGAAGGGTGGAAACGCCGGTCTCCAGCTTGCCGCCTTCCTTCAGAGAGGTTGCCGCACCGGTCTCCACCAGCTGACGGACCACATCTTCCAGCTGCTCGCCCAGGAAAACGGAAATGATCGCCGGCGGAGCCTCATCCGCGCCGAGACGATGGTCATTTCCCACATCCGCTGCCGACTGACGGAGCAGATCCGCATGGGTATCCACTGCCTTCAGAATGCAGGCAAGGATCAGCAGGAACTGCACATTTTCATTGGGACTCAGACCGGGATCAAGAAGGTTCTTTCCCGTATCCGTGGTCAGGGACCAGTTGTCGTGCTTACCCGATCCGTTCACACCGGCGTAGGGCTTTTCATGCAAAAGGCAACGCATACCGTGTCGGATAGCCACCCGTTTCATGGTCTCCATAACGATCTGGTTATGATCTACTGCAATATTGGCGGTTTCATAGATAGGCGCCAGCTCATGCTGGGCGGGAGCCACCTCGTTATGCTGTGTCTTGGCAGTTACGCCCAGCTTCCACAGCTCTTCGTTCAGATCCTTCATGAATCCGCCCACGCGCTCCCTTATAACACCGAAATAATGGTCATCCATCTCCTGCCCCTTCGGAGCCGGTGCACCGAACAGGGTCCTGCCGGAAAACATCAGATCCGTCCTGCGCTTGTAAAGATCCTCATCCACAAGGAAATACTCCTGCTCGGCACCCACGGAAGGTGTAACCTTCGTTGCCTTCGTATTGCCGAACAGATTCACGATCCTGACCGCCTGCTTGGAAACGGCTTCCATGGAACGCAGCAGCGGAGTCTTTTTATCCAGTGCCTCTCCGGTATAGGAGCAGAACGCCGTAGGGATACACAGGATCATACCCGTGGAAGCTTCCTTCAAAAATACGGGAGAGGTGATATCCCAAACCGTATAGCCTCTTGCCTCAAAGGTTGCGCGAAGTCCGCCCGAGGGGAAGGATGATGCATCCGGCTCGCCCTTGATCAGCTCTTTTCCGGAAAACTCCGTGATCATATTTCCCATCTCATCGGGATGTGAAACAAAAGCGTCATGCTTTTCCGCCGTAATTCCGGTCAGGGGCTGGAACCAGTGGGTGTAATGGGTTGCACCGTTCTCGATGGCCCAGTCCTTGATGGCCTTGGCTACCACGTTCGCGCTGGTCTTGGACAGCTCACCGCCGAAGTCGATAACGCTCTTGACCTCCCGGAACACCTCCTTGGGAAGGCGCTGTTTCATTTTTCCCAGCGTAAATACATTTTTGGCAAAAATCTCCTCAACATGTGTCACTTCGCTCATTGCTTTCTCTGTCTCCTGTCTTTCATCGTTTTCCGGGCTTTCTCAGGATATCGTAGGTATCCGCCGCCTCACTCAAGGTCACCTTCAGCTTCTGCTGCGGGTGCGGCGCGCTTTCCTGGGATACGCCCTCTTCATTTATGATACTGAGCACCTCGGCCGTAACATCCCTGCCGTCGGGCTTCATGATCTCAATCTTATCACCTACACAAAACTTGTTGCGCTGGGTGATGGACACAACGCATCCGCCCTCAGCTGCTGCCGCATCCTCCGCATACCCCAGATACACGGCTTCCTGCTCGTAGGTATTGTTATCATAGATCTGTGTATTCTCATCCGGCTTTGCGAAATAGAATCCCGTCGTAAACTGCCGGTAGGTGCACTTGGATATTTCTTCCCTGCACCAGGGCAGGATCTTCTCATACGCCTCAAGCGACTCCAGGGCGGCATCGATGGCCTTTCGATAGGTCCTTGCCACGCTCGCCACATACAGTGCCGTTTTCATCCGGCCTTCCACCTTATAGCTGTCGATCCCCGCCTCCATCATCTCCGGCACGTGCTCGACCATACACAGGTCTTTGGAATTCAGGATAAAAGTGCCCCTGTCATTCTCAAACACAGGCAGATACTCTCCCGGCCTTTGTTCCTCCATCAACGCATACTTCCATCTGCAGGGATGGGTACAGGCTCCGCGGTTGGCATCCCTTCCGGTAAAGTAATTACTCAGAAGGCATCTGCCGGAATAGGAGATGCACATTGCCCCGTGGATGAAGCTTTCGATCTCCATATCCTCCGGAATGTTCTCCCGGATCTGACGGATCTCCGCCAAGGAAAGTTCGCGTGCGCTAACTACTCTGTGTACCCCCTGTTCATACCAGAACCGGTAGGTCATGTAGTTGGTATTGTTGGCCTGGGTGCTTAAATGGATGGGCACATTGGGGCAGTTCTCTTTTGCCAGCATCACCATACCGGGATCCGCAACGATCACCGCATCGGGCGCCAGACTCCCCAGCTCTTTGAAATACTTTGCCGCCTCTTCCAGATCATAATTATGTGCCAGTATGTTGGCCGTTACATGGACCTTCTTGCCTCTCTCGTGGGCAAAACGGATCCCTTCGGCCATATCCTCACGGGAAAAGTTCTTTGCCTTGGCGCGGAGGCTGAAGGCCTCTCCGCCGATATACACGGCATCCGCACCGAACATGACTGCGGTCTTCAACACCTCAAGACTTCCCGCGGGGATCAGAAGTTCCGGTTTTTTACGGAAGGTCATTTCCCGCCTCCTGATAGATCTCGTACCACTGTTTGCGCGTCAGCTCAACCGAAGTCGCCTGCGCACTTCCCACCAGTCTTTCCGCCTTCGTGGTTCCCACGATCACCTGCATTCTGGCAGGATACCGAAGGATCCAGGCAAGGGCCACCGCCGTAGGAGTTACCCCCTGCTCACAGGCGATCCGCTCAAGTACTTTATTCAAAGCGGCATACTTCGGATCTCCCAAAAAGATCCCCTCAAAATAGCCGTAACGGAGGGGTGACCAGGCCTGCAGCACCATATCATTCTCGCTGCAATAATCCAGGACTCCGCCGTCCCGCATGATGGCGGGATCCGATTCCATGTTCACATGGAAACCGGCATCAAACATGGGTGTAAAGGCACAGGACATCTGTACCTGGTTCGTTTCCAGTTTATACTTGGTTGCCTTCTGCAGCCGGCGGATCATGGGCGGGTTCATATTGCTGACGCCGAAGTTCCTCACCTTACCGGTCTTATGCAGGATACGGAAGGCATCCGCGATCTCATCCGGCTCCATCAACGCATCGGGTCTGTGCAAAAGCAGGCAGTCCAGATGATCTGTCTGAAGCCTGGTTAGACTGGCATCCACCGCCTCAAGGATATGCTCTGCGGAAAAATCAAAGTACTTCATACCGTCTTCCACGCGAATGCCGCATTTGGACTGCAGGAACACTTTTTCCCGCATGCCGGGATTGGCGGCAAACACTTTACCGAGCACCTCTTCCGAACCGCCGGCCGCATAGCAGTCGGCCGTATCCCAGAAATTGATCTCCTGCTCAAGTGCCGTCTTCAGAAAAGCCGTCGCACCTTCCGTATCATACTGTGCGATATTCATGGTTCCCAGGACTACCTGAGAAACCTGATCCTGATCCTGACCGAATTCGATATACTTCATGTTTCCGCCTCCCTTCAAACCGGGTTATCCCCTCATGTTACGGATCATGGTGATGGTCTCCACATCCTCCGCCGTCAGACGTAGGTTGGTCACGTATTCCTTCCCTTCGGGACTGGTAACCTTCATCTCCAGAATGCTGCCCTCCCGCATGGCATCCGTTCCCGCCTCCCGAAGGAAGGCACCGAATTTCGGATGCTGGTTACTGAAGGTCTGAAGACGACCTCCCAGCTGCATGATATCCATAGGGTTCATTTTATTCTCCTTTACTTAAGATCTCATTCAGCGCTGCCGTACAGATAGATCTTCTGTTCCTCTGTCAGCACGTCGATCTTCTTGCCGAGGAAGTCAAGCTTCTTGACCGCCACCTCACGATCCACCTCTTCGGGTACATCAATGAGCTTCTCTTTCAGCTGACCGGCATGTTCCACCAGATACTTGGCGGAAAGCGCCTGGATCGCAAAACTCATATCCATGATCTCTGCGGGATGTCCGTCGCCGCAGGCCAGGTTCACCAGTCTTCCCTCTCCCAGTACGCAAAGGGTATGACCGTTGGAAAGCTCATAGCCCATGATATTGTTGCGCATCACCTTGGAAGACACGGCGATCTGCCGCAGCCTTGCCATATCGATCTCACAGTCAAAATGTCCGGCGTTGCAAAGGATGGCTCCGTCTTTCATCTCCATGAAATCCTCTTCGTCGATCACCTTGTCACAGCCGGTTACGGTAACAAAGAAATCACCGTACTTTGCCGCTTCCTTCATGGGCATGACATCGAAGCCGTCCATTACCGCCTCGATGGCTTTAACGGGATCAATCTCCGTTACGATCACCCGGGCACCCAGTCCCTTGGCGCGCATGGCCGTTCCCTTGCCGCACCAGCCGTAGCCGGCCACAACCACGGTCTTGCCTGCCACGATCAGATTGGTGGTACGGTTGATACCGTCCCAGACTGACTGGCCCGTTCCGTAGCGGTTATCGAAAAAGTGCTTGCACTGGGCATTGTTGACTCTGACCATGGGGAAGGCCAGCTTACCTGCCCGGTTCATATTCTCCAGACGGATGATACCGGTGGTGGTCTCTTCACATCCGCCGATAACTTCCGGGATCAGATCGGTGAATTCCGTATGCATCATGTTCACGAGATCACCGCCGTCATCGATGATGATGTTGGGTCCGATCTTCAGCACCTCACGGATATGATGGTCATATTCCTCATCCGTTGCATCATACCAGGCATGTACTTCAAGGCCTGCCGCAACAAGGGCTGCAGCCACATCATCCTGGGTGGAAAGAGGATTGGAACCCGTTACATACATCTGTGCACCACCCGCTGCCAGTACCTTGCAAAGGTAAGCGGTCTTGGCTTCCAGATGTACGGAAAGGGCGATCTTTTTTCCCGCAAAGGGCTTATCTCTTTCAAATTCAGCCTCCAGGGTACGGAGCAGATCGCAGTTACGTTTTACCCATTCGATCTTCCGTTCTCCACTTTCCGCAAGCTCCGGGTCTCTGATCTCACTAGCCATTTGATTACCTCCTTATTTTATATCACCTTCAGAACGCCGATGGATTTCAGGAACAGGACTATCAGCAGGATGGGTGCCACGAACTTGATCATGACAACATACAGATCTCTTCTGAAAAGCCTCTTTCCTGTCTTCTCCACCTCGTCAAGTACAACCTTGGGACCCACTACCCATCCGATCAGGATACAGGTTCCGATGGCAACGACGGGCATCAGAACATTGTTACTGATGTAATCCATGATATCCAGGATCTGGGCAACGGAACCGTTGGGCAGTGTCACTTCAAAGTACAGTTTATTATACCCCAGACAGACAACGATCGCCATACCCAGTGCCAGAATACTCTCTACGATGGTAGCCGTCCGTCTCTTCATGTGGAACTGATCCATAAGGGAAGAAACAATGGCTTCCAGGATGGACATGGCGCTGGTGATGGCCGCAAAAAGCACCATCAGGAAGAAAATGCATCCGATCACTCTGCCGAAACCTCCCATCTGTGCAAAGATCTTGGGAAGAGAGATGAACATCAGAGAGGGACCTGCGGACATTCCGTCGCGGCCCATGAAAACATAGACAGCCGGAATGATCATAACACCTGCCAGGAAGGCAACCGCCGTATCAAAGATCTCGATCTGGTTGATGGCACCTGCCAGGGAAGCGTCATCCTTTACATAGGAACCGTAAGCCACCATGATACCCATGGCAACGCTGAGGGAATAGAACAGCTGTCCCATGGCATCCAGCACCACGGTAAAAAAGCTCTTGAGGGTGATCTGTGAAAGATCCGGTATCACAAGGATCTTAAAGCCCTGCAGACCGGTACGCACCTGACCGGCATCCGTCATTTTCAAAGTCAGGGAAAAGATGGCGATGCCCACTACAAGGATGAGCAGGATCGGCATCATCACTTTTGAAATATTCTCGATACCGGCATTGACGCCCATGAAGATGATCACTGCCACGATCAGCAGAAAGATCAGGGTCATCAGGCCGGAATCATTCTGGTTTGTGATAAATCCGGTGAAATAATCGTCTCCCGCCGCCTCCATGCCGTGACCTGTCAGGAAGGCGATAAAATACTTCAGTACCCATCCGCCGATCACGCAGTAATAGGGCATGATCATCATGGGAACGATACAGGCAAAAACGCCCAGCCAGTTCCATCCTTTTTTGATCTGATGATAGGCTGTCAGGGGACTTTGCTTGGTCTTTCTTCCGATGGCGATCTCAGAGGTCAGCAGCGTGAACCCGAAGGTCAGGGCCAGAACCAGATAGACCAAAAGAAACAGTCCTCCGCCGTCCTTGGCTGCCAGATAAGGGAATCTCCAAATATTACCCAGTCCTACAGCGCTTCCCGCCGCTGCCAGCACGAAACCGATGGAACCGGTAAATGAATTCCTGGTTTGCTTTTCTTCCATGTATTGAAACTCCTTACTTTTTAATTTCCCCTCGAAAATAATCCGTTGCTGAACAGATTAGTTACCTGATTGTTGAGCTTAGCCAGCGGTTCTGCCGCATCGCTTAAGTTTTTAATGGCCTCGTTGAGGCCGTCCGTATCGATGTTCTGGATATTGGAAACGGCATCCGTAAGGGACTGGGTGTTGTCCACCACCACCTTGTTCACATTCTCGATCATCCCGTCGATCCCTTCCAGGGAGGACTGGGCGTTGGCGATCAGCTTCTGTGTATCGGCTACCATGGAGTTCACCTCGGCTGACATGGTGATGACCCTGGGTACCACGATCAAAAATGCCACCGTAAAGATCACTGCCAAGACCACACAGGCAATGCTGGCC
>JAILKJ010000045.1 GCA_024693845.1 Lachnospiraceae bacterium | reverse complement strand
ATGGTCTTTTTGGCACTGTTTTTCGCAGAGCGGATCCGGCATTTTGCAGGGCCGGTCACATCGCTTCCGCTGCCGGCACTCTGGGCAGATTTGGATATTACGGTAAGGCCATAGGTCTTCTGGGTAAAATATCCGTCGGCTCTGACCCGGATAAAGTAGCTACCCGGCGAAAGATACTCGGTCATGGAATACTGCTTTCCGTCGGCCATTGCCACAAATTCTTTGATGTCCTTATAATCATTTCCGATGAGAGCTGCATTCCAGCTCTTTTTAGCCGCCTCTGTTTCTGCGGAGCGGAGAATGATGTTGTAGTCATCTCCCTTGGTTACATTGATCTTGTAATAATCATCGTTGCTTCTTTCGCAGAAGATCGAGCCAAAATATTCTTTCCCCACTTCCATATCCGTTGCGGTGGTAAAAGAATCATTATGCTCCTTTTCCCAATAAGCTGACGGAGTAAAGCCAGCCGTGATATGATAGGTGCTGTCATCAAAATTGTAGCAGTAGATCACCTGAATGAAATACTGTCCTTTGGGCAGTCCCAGCTGGGTGGTTTTCATGCTGTCGGTATTGCCGTAAACCTTCTCATATCCCATATCTTTGTACTGGGGATCAAAAAATCGGATTTCCCAGTAATGCGTGTCTTTTTCTTTTTTCACATGATCAAAAGTTACCTGCAGCATACCATCCTGGGGGAGATTTACCGCAAAAATGTCCTGATCATGAACATTGGTGGAACAGCCGGAAAATCTGGTATTCACGGGAAGGGCTGTTGCCGTGGTAAAATCGTTGTTCATCTCTTTTTCCCAGAGATCGGATGCTGTATAGGACACCGTGAGGCTAAGGGCGCTGTCGCTTTTGCGGGTGCCTTCTCCCACAAAGCAATAATAGCGGCCTGCAGCCAGTCCTACCTGGGAGCTTTCGGCCACGCTCTGATTGCCGTACACATCAAAGGTAAACTCCAGCTCTTTGTAATTCTTATCATAGAGGCGAATGCGCCAGATGCTGGAAGTGTGTCCCTGCATGGGTGTTTCTGCTTTCAGTTTGATCACGCCGTCGGAGGGAAGATCGATCTGATAGGTTGCTTCCCCGAAATTATTCATGGTCTGGTTCAGGGGAAAAGAACTCGGACTTTTAAAGTTGGGATCTCCCGCAAAAACCGCAGTTGAAAAAACAAGTACCCAGAGCACGCAAAGGGTGGTAAACAACAATGCTTTTCCGTTTTTTCTCATATTTGCCTCCTGCCTTTCTGCCAAAACTGCCTCTTTGGACTTAACACCTTCATTGTAACACCGATCTATCAGGAAAGAAACATTCCCTTTTTGTCATAATTCGGATTCCTGTATCATCTGCTGCTTTTTCCTTGTGGGCCTGATGCAAAGCAGGGCTATAACCATCAAAACTGCCGTTGTGGACAGGCTTAAAGGGTATGCCAGCATGATATTGCGGAATGTCCGATAGCGAGGGAATACCAGATAGATCCAGGAAACCCTGACACCGCAGACACCGATCATGGTAAGGATCGCCGGACTTACCGATACGCCGAATCCTCTCAGATATCCGGAGATCACTTCGTATGTCAGTGAGAATATATAAGCGGTAAAAATGATCAAAAGCCGCATATATCCCACCTCGATCACGTCCGGATTATTGTTAAATACTGCGATCATCTGCTTTCCGATGAGCAGTACAAGGCCAATGGCCGTTCCCATGCAAATTGCCCCCTCCACAAGGCACAGGATCAAAACTTTCCTGCAGCGGTCGATCTTGCCGCCGCCGTAGTTTTGTCCCACAAAGGTTGTGCAGGCCTGGGAAAAGCTGTTGAATACGTTATATACGAAGATCTCGATATTGAATGCAGCAGAGGATGCTGCCATGACAATAGTTCCCAGACTGTTGATGGCGGACTGGATCAAAATGTTGGCAAAGCCGAAAACCGATGACTGGATCCCGGCGGGAATGCCGATGCGAAGGATCCTGCGAAGGATCCTGCCGTCGATCCGAAGCTCACTTTTTCGCAGCCTCACCGGGGAATCCTCCCTGTTCAGATTCAACATCAGGATCACGCAGCTTACCGCGTTGGAGATCACCGTGGCGGCCGCCACTCCCTCCACCGTCCGGTGCAATACGATCACGAAAAACAGATTCAGGACCACATTCAAAAGTCCCGAAAAAACCAGAACGATCAATGGCGTTCTGGTATTTCCCAGTCCCCTGAAAACCGCAGAGATGAAATTGTACAGAATGATCACCGGGGTTCCGAACATATAAACCCGGAAATACAGCACTGCCATGGGGAGCACTTCATCCGGTATATTCTGGGACCGAAGAATGACAGATGCCAGAATCTCCGCCAGAATAGCCAGGATCACACCGGCGATGAGGGCAAAGACAATGGATGTATGGGCTGCCTTGCGGATACTTTTTTCATCCCGGCTTCCCACGGAATTGGCAATGATCACGTTGGTTCCCAAAGAAATTCCGATAAAAATATTCAAAACCAGTCCGATGAGGGGACTGTTTGCGCCAACCGCTGCCATGGCGATGGCGCCCTGTTCTTTGGTAAAACGCCCCACCACGGCAATATCCGCAGCATTAAAAAGCTGCTGCAGTATGCCGGTAGCCGCCAGAGGGAAGGCATACCGCAGGATCTTGTCCCACAGGCTTCCCTCCAGCATATTGATGGTGCGTTTACTGTTTTGTTCCATGTTACGTTCGACCGTTCTTTCTAAGTCAGGCAGCTGTTACTGCTCTGTCTGCTGTCCCCGAAGCTCATCTATCTGTCCGAGGATCTTTTTTTCGTTGAATCTAAAGAAGATGCATGCTCCGATAAAGCATGTCACAAAGGCGATGGCCGCCGTTGTGCGATAGCTTGTCTTGGTCTGGGATACGGTAACCGAGGTAAATACCACCATGGCAAGGGCCTGTCCCATTTTAAATGCAAAGGTTCTTGCCGCAAAAAACATACCGCTCCGGTCCTCTCCCGTCTGCAGGCGGGTCAGCTCAGCCACATCCGCAACGCAGGCCTGGGGCAGGATCCCTAAGATCGCCATAGGCACAGCCGCTGCACCGGCCACCAAAAAGCCCCACGTCAGTCCTTTTCCGCAAAATGTGGTGATCAGGAATACGCAGGAATAAGCGAAAAATCCAACGATGATCAGCTTTTTCTTTCCGATCTTTTTTGCCAGAACATTGACGACAGGATAGAGACATACGCTGATAAAAGTCATGGTAGCCGTCAGTACAAAGGTCCAGGTATCGGCGATCTCCATCAGCTGGGTCTCATAAAATGCAAGTCCCGTCTGGAACAGCGTCAGTGCGAAGAAATAGATCACATCGCTGTAAACAAAGCGGCGGAACTGATCGTTGGAAAAGGTCTTTACCAATGAGGTAAAAGGCTTCGTTTCGCTTGGCTTACTGTCAATATAGTCCCGTTCTTTGATATAAAAGGCAGGAAACAGCATGGCGATACATGCTATGGATGCCATGATAGCTACGGACATCCGGATGGAACCTGCCTGTCCGAAGGTGCCCTCTAACATTCCCGCTACATTGGGCAGCAGGAAGGATATGGACTGACCTACGATAAAGGTAAACGAAATATAGGTTGAAACATTGATCCTGTGCTGCTGCGTGTCTCCCAGCTCAGCGATCAGGGCATTGTAAGGGGTACAGAACATGGTCATAAACAGATAAAAGACCATCAAAAGCACGAACAACACCACATCATTGACCACCATATGGCCTGTCTGGGGAAGCACGAACAACCCGATGGTACACAGGGAAAATGGAATGGCCATGGCCCGCATAAAGGGAATTCTTCTGCCGCCCTTATAGTCCGCTCTGTCAGACCAGCCGGCGATCAAAGGATCGGTAATGGCGTCAAAGATCCTTCCCACGGCCAGCACCAGTCCGAATAAGGTAAGCTTGAACAGAATGGGCGTCTGGGTGATCCCCGATGCAAACAGTCCTGTGTTGGGATTTTGCTCACTGGGAGCTCCGGTGTAATAGTACACCATCCAGTTGGAAACCACACCGGATAAGAGGCTCCAGCCGAACTGGCCCAGGGCAAAGATCCACAGCAGCTTGTTGGTAATTGGTTTCAGTTGTTTCATAGCAACCTCCCGTTTTCCGTTTCCTCTGTTACCCCCTTTTTTACCGTACGCTCTTGTCGTAAGGGATTCCCTCTGCCTTCGGCGCTCTGGATTTTTTCGATGTAAAGGCCAGCACCAGAAGGGAAATGATATAGGGCATCATGTTGTAAACCGAACCGGGTATATTCATGGCTGCCAGGAAATCAAAGCCGGAATATACATTGGACAAGGCTCTGAAAAATCCGAACAGAAGGGCTGCAAGGGCAATATTCTGAGGCTTCCACTGGCCAAAGATCATAACAGCCAATGCCAAAAATCCGAAGCCGGCCACACCGGTTTCAAATTTCCATTCGGATACACCTGCGGTAATATAGGTAATACCGCCCAGACCTCCCAGAAAACCTGAGATCAGAACGCCTGCCCAGCGCATCTTTGCCACATTAATACCCACGGAATCCGCTGCCTGGGGATGTTCGCCGCAGGCCATCAGCCGAAGGCCGAAACGGGTCTTATACAATACCACATAGGATACCGCCAGCAAAATCACTGCCACAATGGTCAGCCAGCTCAACTGGAAAGATCCGATATTGATCACCAGAGATTTCTTGGCTGCTCCGTATACTACCGTTGAGGATACGTTGTCGGGATTTTCCGCGATGTTAATGGATTTTACCGCAACCGTAGCCGCTGCCGCTGCCAGCATGTTCATGGCTGTTCCGATCAGAGTCTGATCCGCACTGAAGTTGATGGATGCCACTGCCAGCAGCATGGAATAGATCACGCCGGAAAGAGATGAGATCAGCACCGTTCCCACGATGATCAGAACCGGTGAAGTCTCTCCCATGGCCTTCATGGCCAGCGCCCCTCCCAGGGCTCCCATGACCATAATGCCTTCCAGTCCCAGGTTGATCACGCCGGAATGCTCGGAAAAACAGCCTCCCAGAGCTACCAGCATCAGAACGGACGCGAAGATCAGCGTATATTGGATCAACAAACTCATTTCTCATCGCCTCCCTTCTTTGTATTTCGTTTCTTATTCAAGAACATCTTGAAGAAGAGCACAAAACCGCACAGATAAATGATCACCGAACTGATCAGGTCAGAGATCTGTGAGGGATATACGTTTTTATCCAGGAAGGATCCTCCGCTGGTAATGTGCTGAATAAAATAGGATGAAAAAATGGTTCCGATGGGATGCAGTCCTCCTAAGAAGGTTGCCGCAATACCGTTAAAGCCCATCCCCGGTACGGAGGACTGGGTTACGGACCACTGCTCGTATCCCGTCAGATAGAAAAATGCAGCGCCGAGGCCGGCCAACGCTCCGCCGATCACCAGCGTCAGAATGATATTGCGTTTTTCTTTCATACCGCTGTAGCGGGCCGCATCTTTGTTAAATCCCGTTGCCTGCAGCTCATAACCGAATACCGTCTTGGTCAGCACTACCCAGATCAGAATGGCAGCGATAACGGACAGGGGAATGGCTATGGTGACATAGGAATTGTTGGCAAACAATTTTTCCAGTCCCAATGTAGGCAGCAGGGCCGAAGGGTTCTCGGATGCAAGGGTTACCGTATAAGGGCTGGCTGTTTCCTTTACTCCGGTCAGACTCATATTGACGGTGTACAGGCCGATCCAGTTGAGCATGATTCCGGAGATTACTTCATTTACATTGGCATATGCTTTTAAGAATCCCACGATGCATCCCAAAAGTGCTCCTGCCAGAGCTGCCATGGGAAGGCATACAAACCAGGGCAGATGGAGTTTTAAGGCGCAGAACAGACATGCTCCCGCTCCTGCCACATACTGTCCCGCCGCACCGATGTTAAACAGTCCCGTCTTATAGCAGAACTGGATGGAAAGGGCACACATCAAAAGGGGCGCCGTCTTTACCAGGGTGTTTCCCAGATATTTCATCTTGGCGGGAAAGCTGGGATAGGTTAAATAGTTTTTCAAAAGGGTAATGATCGCATTCGTTGCGCCTGCGGGATTGATCATCAAAAGAACGATGTATCCCACCAGAAGGCCTGCAACTATGCAGAGAAGAGAGGCGGATATGGTCTGTACCGCCGGCCTTTCAAAAAAGCCTTTCTTTTCGGTTTTCACGCTGACACCTCCATTCTCTTAGCTCCAGACATATACATACCCAGTTCTTCACGGGTGGTTTTTTTCGGATCAAACTCGCCTACGATCTCTCCTTCGTACATGACGAGGATCCTGTCGGATACAGACAGTACTTCCTCCAGTTCCAAAGACACCAGAAGCACTGCGTGTCCCGCATCTCTGTGGGCTACCAGCTGGGAGTGGATGTACTCGATAGCCCCCACGTCAAGTCCTCTTGTAGGCTGTACCGCAATGAGAAGATCCGGGTTTTTATCCAGCTCTCTGGCGATAATGGCTTTTTGCTGGTTTCCGCCGGACATGCTTCTTGCGGTGGTAACAGCACCCTGACCGGAGCGGACGTCATACTGCTCGATCAGCTTGTCAGCGTACTCCGTGATCTCCTTCTTTTTCAAAAATCCTTTGGAAGAAAAGGCCGGCTCAAAATAGCGCTGCAATACCATGTTATAGGCAAGAGAATAATCCAGCACCAGCCCGTGTTTGTGCCTGTCCTCCGGAATATGGCTCATACCGCTGGTGGAACGCTCCCGGATGGAAGCCTTGGAAAGATCTTTTCCCGATAATGTGATCTTGCCGGATACCAGCGGTTCCAGACCCGAAAGTCCGTAAACCAGCTCTGTCTGGCCGTTTCCGTCGATGCCGGCGATGCATACGATCTCTCCTGCGCGCACCTTAAAGGAAACATCCTTCACCGCATTGTTGTGATGCAGGTTGGATGCCACCGTCATGTGCTCCACGGAAAGGATCACATCCTTGGGCTCAGCCGGCTTCTTTTCCACTTCGAACTGCACATCGCGGCCCACCATCATCTTGGAAAGCTCTTCCTTTGTGGTGTTTTTCACATCCACGGTGCCGATGTATTTTCCGCGGCGAAGAACGGTGCACCGGTCTGCCACCGACATGATCTCATTTAATTTATGGGAGATAAACAGAATGGATTTGCCTTCTGCTGCCAGCCCCTTCATGATCCCCATCAGCTCCGTGATCTCTCCCGGCGTCAGTACTGCCGTGGGCTCATCGAAGATCAGGATCTCGTTATCCCGGTACAGCATCTTCAAAATTTCGGTTCTTTGCTGCATTCCCACGGTGATATCTTCGATCAGGGCATCGGGATCGATCTTCAAGCCGTATTTTTCCGACAGCTCCATGATCTTTTCCCGGGCAACCTGCTTTTGCAAAATGCCGTGTTTGGTAGTCTCTACCCCCAGAATGATGTTGTCCAGCACGGAAAAGCACTGCACCAGTTTAAAATGCTGGTGTACCATACCGATCCCCAGTGCATTGGCATCATTGGGGTCGTTGATTTTCACTTCTTTTCCATCCTTGTAGATGCTTCCCTCTTCCGGCTGATACAGGCCGAACAGCACGCTCATCAGCGTGGATTTGCCCGCACCGTTCTCCCCCAGCAGCGCATGGATCTCACCCTTTTTCAGCTGCAGGGTGATATCGTCGTTTGCTACGATACCGGGAAACCGTTTGGTAATGTTTCGCATTTCAATCGCATATCGTTCTTCCAAAAGCGTTCCCTCTCCCTTCTATAGAAAAAATACATATCCTTATTATACTTCAAACCCGACAAAAAAAACACATAAAAAAACCGGGGACATTTTCGTGTCCCCGGCACTTTTTTAAGTTAAATTATTTAATGTTGCCCTGGAAGTTCACTTTTGCCTTGGTTGCAGTAGGTTCGGGAGCTTCGCTGTCGTTGCTTACTTTGATCTCGCCCTTAACCATCTTTGCTACCAGTGCCTTATAATCATCCTCGGTAAAGCCGTCACCCCAGCTGGTGGAGGGTGCAAGACCTACGTAGTTTGCACTCATATCGGTATCGGATACAAGACCCAGGTTCTCGATCTTTCCTGCATAATCGCTCCACTTTCCGTCGCGGATCGCATTCAGAAGAGTGTTAACGGTTGCGGTAAGACCCTTCTCAGCGGAAGTTACGGTCATTCCGTCATATCCGTAGTCAGAACCGTCGATGGTTGCCTTCTGGTCTACGTCTACACCGATGACATGACCCTGAACCTTAGCTGCTGCTTCACCGGCAGAAGTAAAGATACCGCCGCCGCAGGCAAATACAACCTCGGTGCCGCCTGCATACCAGGTATCCATAGCAGCGGTGATATCAGCATCACCGTAGAACTGGTTACCGTATGCATAGTTGATCTCAACATCTACATTATCCTCTGCAGCTGCTGCGTCAGCACCCTGTACGAAACCGTATCCATAACGGATTACAGCGGGAACTGCCATACCACCGAGGAAACCAAGCTTGGTGTAGCCAAGCTTAACTGCAGCATATCCTGCCATGTATCCGGGAAGCTCTTCCTGGTATACTGCGGAGAATACGTTGTCTTTGTAAGAGTTGTTGAAATCGGAGTCATCGCCTTCGAAATCATACTCGGAAACGTCAAGTGCTACGAACTTTACATCGGGATACATATCAGCGGTCTCTTTGATGGCCTCACCGAATGCAAAACCGGGCATAACCAGTACATCATATCCGTCAGCTACAGCCTTGTCAATCATAGCCACGCGCTCTGCAGTGCTGTCGCCTTCGGGCTTGTAGTAGGTGAACTCAGCACCCTGGTTAGCATCTGCAAATGCCTTACAAGCTTCGTAAGTTGTCTGGTTGAAGGACTGATCTGTGATATCACCGTAGTCTGTGATCATTGCGATCTTCATTCCGGAAGCATCGCCGCCTTTGGCCGATCCGCCATTACCGCATCCAACCATGGACACAGCCATTGTTGCAGCAAGAAGCACTGCCGCAATCTTTTTTAAATTCTTCATCTTCTTTTCCTCCCTTATTGATAATTAAAAATGAAAAATATACTAGATTGCATTATATCACACATTTATTATGAGACAACCCCATTTTTTCTCTTTTATCACGCAAAACCGGGCAAATTCCTGTTTCAGGGAGATCCGAACTTATTTCAGACGGAGGGTGATCACCGATGCCGCGGGAAGTTCAAAGGAAAATCCCTCTTCCGTTTTGCGGCATCCGTCAAACTCTTTTTCCCGTACCTTATCCGGATTTTCAAAGGTGTTATGATCATGTACATCGCCGCTTTCCAGGATCTTTGCCTCTACGATCTCATAGGCTTTCTTTTCTGCCAGCTGCAGATTGATGTTCTCACTTTCAGTCATGGAAAGATTGCCCACCGTTACGGTGATGATACCGTCCTTTTCGGATACGGACTCTGTGATCCGGGGAACTTTTTCCCCTTCCGGACCTACTTCATCGCAACCGGAAACAGAGCTTTCCAGAAGATCCGCGCCCTGATGATAACGATACATATGGAATACATCATAGGTAGGTGTTTTCAGCATTTTTTCTCCGTCTGTCAGGATCACGGACTGCAGCACGTTTACGATCTGTGCGACGCAGGCCATACGCACTCTGTCAGAATGTTTGTTAAAGATGTTCAGGGTAAGCGCTGCCACCAGTGCATCTCTTACGGTGGACTGCTGATACAAAAATCCCGGATTGGTGCCCGGCTCTACATTGAACCAGCAACCCCATTCATCTACGGCAAGACCAATCTTCTTCTCCGGATCGTATTTGTCCATGATGCCGCTGTGGCGCTGCACCAGTTCTTCCATATAATAAGCTTTGCTCATGGTCGTATACCACTCAGCCTCGGTGTAATCCGTTGCCGAGCCCTTATCTTCCCAGGGACCGGGCACTACATAATAGTGCAGGGATAACAAATCCATAAATCCATGCTGTTCCTTGGGCACTTTTTCAAAGCAGGTTTTCAGCACGGTGTCAGTCCAGTCATAATCATCCGTGTTGGGTCCGCAGGCAATCTTTAAGATATTGTGGTCCTTCTGGAACTGGCGGATATAGGTCTGGTATCTGCGGTATTCATTTCCGTAGTATGCCGGCAGCATATTGCCTCCGCAGCCCCAGTTCTCATTTCCCACTGCAAAATAGTCAACCTTCCAGGGCTTTTCCCTGCCGTTTTTAGACCGCAGATCCGCCATGGGGGATACGCCCTCAAAGGTCATATATTCCACCCATTCGCTCATCTCGCGGACACTGCCGCTGCCCAGGTTTCCGTTTACGTATACTTTACATCCCAGCTGGCTGCACAGCTCCATAAATTCATGGGTACCGAAGCTGTTATCTTCTACCACGCCGCCCCAATGGGTATTGATCATTTTCTTACGATCTTCTTTTTTGCCGATGCCGTCCATCCAGTGATACTCGTCCGCAAAACAGCCGCCCGGCCAGCGAAGCACCGGGATATTCAGCTCTTTCAGTGCCTCAACCACATCCTTGCGCATTCCTTTTTCATTGGGGATCTGCGAATCTTCACCCACAAACATTCCTTCATAAATACATCTTCCCAGATGTTCGGAAAAATGTCCGTAGATCTCCGGCGCGATGCCCGATAGCTTTTTTGTTTCATTGATCACGAGTCTTGCCATAAATTTCTCCTCTCTGTAGCTTCCTTTCTGTGTTTAACCGAAACTTCCCATAAGGATTTCGTTTGGAAACCTTTATGGGAAGTCTGGTTGGGTTGGTATATTATGATGTTTCTTTCTGTAACTCTAAATTTACGTCTGCTTTGGCAACCGGCATTGCTTTTTTGCTCCTATGCCAGCGCCTGATCTCCCGGCGGCTTTGCAAAGGGTCCTGCCAGAGGCAAAGCCTCCCGATGCACTCCGAGATAATCCGTATCAAATACGATGGCACTTCCGTCCGGCTCCTCAAAGCGCTGCTCCGGCTCAAAAGCTTCTCCCAGAGTAGCTGTGGAAATGATCCCGCCGGCTCCGGGCTGCAGATACTCGTACAGATCCGTTTTCAGAACGGGTCTGCCCTTTTCTTCCGACAGAGACAGACTTACCGTCTCTTTTACAATCTGCGCATCAAAATCACCGTCGCAGGGCACAGCCCCGTTGCAATATACGTTTCCGCCAAAGTACATGGGCAGATGATCGTAGTATTTATCCCGGGTTTCCCGGCTCAAAAAGCTCTCTGCGGAAAACTGGGAGCGATAGGTTTCTTCATCCGGATATCCGTCGTAAGGGCTTGTACCGCAGATGAAATTGAAAGCCGAGATCCTGTCAAGATTCAGCTTCTTTGCGCTGTCTGTCAAAAGCTTGCGGACCGGCCGCTGCACAAACACATTGTTGTAAAACCGCGTATCCCCATGGAGGATCGACATAAATCCCAGCACCTCAGTCCGATGGGGCACATGATAAGGGGTATAGCGCATGTTGGTAAAGCGCTCGCCGCCGCTGTCCACCCCTTCTCCCACAAAGGTAAAGGACCCGGCAATGAGATTGTGCACGAATGCAAGTCCCTGGGTACTCAGTCTGCAAGCCACATCCGACAGCAGCAGATTGTTATCGATCAGAGTCGGGCCATGGGATACTTCCACAAAAATGTCCTCTCCCACCTGCAGCTCCATGGTAACATCCGTACCGTCCGGCGGCATATTGTCATGGAAAAGATTGCCGCTTACTCTGGTGCCCTGCGCCTGCCAGTCAAGCCACAGGCCACGGGTGCAGTGGTGAATATGATTGCGTCTGAACACCACATCGATGGCCGCATGCATCTTGATACCGCCGATCTCTGCGCCGGTCAGATCCTGCTTGTTGTTGATATGGTGGATATGATTATCCTCAATAACGGAAAAGACTCCGCCCAGATGCCCTACGATCCCCGTCTGTCCGCAATCATGAATATTGCAGCGACGCACGATATGGGATCCGATCTTCTCCTTTGTCCAGCCTTCGATCTGGGCCAAACAAATAGCATCTCTCTCATTTTGGGCTCCGTCTTTTATAAAGCCCGTGGACCACTTATTCTCATTTTTCGGCTGCAGGTATTTTCCAAGAGAAATACCGCTGCACTTGGAATCGGAGATCTCTCAGTCTTCAATGATCCAGCCCTTTGACCAGCGGGGGCCGATCATCCCGTCCTGATATGCCGTGGGGGGCGCCCACTGGGTCGCCGCCTGTTTAACGACAAAGCCGCTGACTGTTATATACCCCACGCCGCTGCGATCCGGGTAAAAACAGTTCCGTCTTACATTGATCTCAACATTTTCCCTGTTCGGATCTGCTCCGCGGAAATTGGCATAGATCAGCGTCACTCCGTCTTCCTGTTCCGTGAACCATTGGTACTGTGTCTGCTGCGTATTCCAGGATTTGGACAGGATCTGCGGATCCAGCACTTCCTTAAGGGATGCCACCTCATACATGGATACGCCGTTTAAGTAAACTTCTCCTGTATGAAGAGGCGCAAGGGCAAGATACCAGTCTCCGCCCAGCTCCTCTGTGTAAGGATTATAATCCCCAAACAAACCGTTGGGGATCCTGGCCAGCCAGGTATCTCCATCGAAGGGTTGCCAGTTTTTGATCTGTTCTGCTCCCGTAATAACGGCTCCCAGAGGGGTTTCGGACCGGTATATGATCCTCTCCTCTTCCGTTCCCGCATGAGCGGGGCAGACGCATTCCCTGTAAATGCCGGGGGCAACCAGCACTTCATCTCCGGGGCGGGCAACCTTTGCCGCTTCACTGATGGTCTTAAACGGGGCATCTTTCTCTCCGCAGCCATTTCTGGCCGCGGAGCTGGACACAAAAATTTGCATAGTTTCCTTCTTTCCGGGTGAAACTTATCCTTTCACCGCACCTGCCATCATACCCTTAACCAGCTTATCCTGGAATACGATAAAGAGAATGATCATAGGTAATACAGAAAGGGTCAATACCGACAGGATAATAGGAATATCCAGGGCATGCTCACCCTTGAACTGGCCAAGTGCCAGAGGCAGGGTCTTTTTTGAAGGTGACTGGATCAATGTGTTGGCAAATGCAAATTCATTCCACATTGCTACACCGTTGTAGATCGCCAGCGTTGCAAGTCCGGGCTTGGACAGCGGTAAGATAATGGTAAAGAAGTTGCGGAACCGGTTACATCCGTCGATCTCGGCAGCTTCCTCCAGTTCCCTTGGAATGGTCTTCATAAATGCCACCAATACGAAGATGGACATGGGAAGTGCAAATGCCACATAGGGTCCGATCAGTGCTTTCAGGGAATCGTACATTCCCAGATCCGTTGTCAGCTTAAAGATCGGGATCAAAGTTACGTGCATGGGTACGGACATCATCGCTACTACGCCGGCATAGATCAGCTCACGGAACTTGAAGTTCATTCTCGAGAGGGGATAAGCCGCAAATGCCGAAATGATCAGCATCAGTACCAGAGATACCGCTACCACGATAATACTTCTCAGGAAGTAGCCAAAGAATCCGTTGGAAATAACATCCGTATAGTTCTTGAAGTACCAGGGATCCGGAAGATGGAATACACCCTGCTGCAACATATCGAACTGCTTACGGAAAGAGTTCAGGATCATGAATACAAAGGGAACCAGTGTAAGGATCATCCAGAAAAGAGCCAGGATGATGGCTATGGTCCAGGCAACACTTGTTTTTTTAGGCCCCTTTGCCTGTTTTGCTTTTTTATCCCGCATATCAATAATCCTCCTTTACTACAAAGACCTTCTGGAACAACAGCGCGATGACTGTGATCAGGATGAACATTCCGGCTGCCACACAGGAACCATAGCCCATGTTAAACTGCTGGAAGGACAGCTTGTACATATAAGTTGCCATCAACTCTGTGGAATTGACAGGTCCGCCCTGGGTCATATTCCAGATCAGATCGAAGTATTTGAGTGAACCGATCAGGGACATGGTACATGCTGTCTTGAAGATCGGTCCAAGCAGCGGGATCGCAATATATCTAGTGTACTGTCTTCGGGTTGCTCCGTCAAGGATCGCTGCTTCATAAACCGCAGGATCAATGTTGCCGTAGCCGGCAAGGAAATAAACCATGTAGAACGGTGTGTACTGCCAAGCCATAACGCCGATAACGGTAAACAATGCGTGGGGCGATCTGCCCAAGAGGTCCACGGTCACTTTTTTACCTGCAAAAAGGCTGGCCAGGGAAGAAAAGATTCCTCCGTTGGTAGCAAGTGCATAGGTAAACAGGAAAGCGATCGCTACAGAACTCATCAAATACGGTAAAAACCAAATGACCTTTAAGAAGTTGTACTTTTTGCCTCCCTGCTCCAGGAAAGTAGCAAGAAACAGTCCCAAAGGAATCTGCAATATGATGGAGAATACCATGATGATGACGTTTCTGCCGAAAGCCGACCAGAAAAGTTTATCGTGGAGAAGCGTTACCCAGTTCTGAATACCCACAAAGGTACGGTCTGCTGAGATTCCGTTCCATTTGTAGGTACTGATCACAAACGTGTCAATAACCGGGTAGATGAAATAAACAGCGATAAGAAGGAAGGTGGGTAGCAGAAAAACGGTTGCCGCTAAACGGATACGCTTCTTCCTTATATTCGCCAGACTACTGAAATTATCGTTTTTTGTTGCCATACAGCCTCCTCTATCTGAAAGCTGCCTGCCGGCCCGTGACCTGCAGGCAGCGAATCAGCCGCCGTTTTTACGTTGCGGAATGTTTACTTATTTTGAATCAGCAATTGCTTCCTGCATTGCCTTATCCTGATCTTCACCGATCTGCTTGCCGTCTTTTTCAAGACCGAACAGAGCGGACATGCTCTCTTTGTGTACTTCCGTTACAGATGCGGGCAGATACTGATCATACCACAGCTGAACGTTGGAAGCGTTAAAGAATACTTCGGTGATCTTCTTCATGCAAGGATCGGTAACCTGCGCATCATAACCCTTGATGGAAGGAGTATTCAGATGCTCCATCTGCTCCTTATTGTACTGATCATCGTTGAAGTACTGGGTTGCAAGTACATACATAGCTTCCAGCTTAGCCTGATCGCCCTTGCTGCAGAAGTTGAATGCGTTACCGATAGCGGTACCGATCTCTACGTCCTGCGGAACGCCTTTAGCCTTTGCTTCAGCATCTTCCGGCCAACGGAATACGTCGATGTTCTCATCATACCATTCCTGGCTGTCAGCTGCCATACTACCTGCCATCCAAGAACCGTGAAGCATCATAGCTGCACTTCCGTCATAGAGAAGCTGCTTGTCCTGGCCATCATCGGGAGACAGGGAGTTAACACCGTCGGGGAAGTAACCCTTCTTAACCCAATCCTGGATCTTGTCGCTTGCAAAAAGGAATGCTTCGGAAGTAAAGGATCCTCCGTCCTGGGTATAAGCTGCATCGAACTCTTCGTTTCCGGAGTGACGAGCTACCAGGTACATATAGTACATGGAACCTGTCCACTTCGGTGCATTAGCAAGTGCGAAAGGAGTAATGCCGGCTGCTTTCAACTTCTCGCAAACTGCTTCAAGTTCATCCAGTGTCTCAGGTACTTCAAGGCCGTTCTCAGCAAAGATTGTCTTGTTATAGAATACATCACATCCGGAAAGACTTCCGAAAGGAATACCGATCACTTTACCGTCATAAGTTCCCTGTGCTACTGCTGCATCAATGAAATCAGGATGATCATATTTGTTGAAAAGATCTGTGATATCATCTGCAAATCCGGATTTGTAATACTCAGCCATCGGGCCGCCACCCCAGGAGATATACATATCCGGGCACTTGCCGGAACTCATGGCAACTACGAGCTGCTGCTTGTAGTTATCATTCTGCTGATGGATCTGCTCAACGTGAATGTTGGGATAATCCTTCATGAAACGGGCAACTGCAGCTTCCTGCGTGCTCTTGTTCGGCTCTTCGGTCGCGATATCCCAAAGTGTAATGGTCATATCGTCAGTCGTAAGCTCCGGTACGTTTTTGCCATCTGTCTGCTTTGCTCCGCCGGATTCCGATCCTGCGTCAGAGCTGCCTGCATCAGAGCTTCCTGCGTCTGCGCTGCCGGAATCAGAGCTGCCTGCATCAGAGCTTCCGGAACCTGCATTCCCCCCGCAGGCTACCAGAGACATTGCCATTGAGAGACTCAATGCTACCGCCATAACCTTTTTCATTTTCATTTAATGTCCTCCTCCTTCTCAATCATCTCCCGTGCACATTGCACGTTCGACAGTTTGTGTAAAATGACTATTATCTCGCGATAATTGTATCATTCTTTGTACAGTTTACATTTTTTTGCACCGTGCCACTATCAAAATCTTGCTTTATCGTTTTACAAATATTGCACTTTCGAACAAAAAACTATTGTTTTTGATAGAAAAATATATAATAATATGGTAAATATTACCAAAAGCATATGCAAAATACCGCAAGATGGATTATAATAGACATATGAAGGAAAACAGCAATCCTCAGGAGATCATCCGACGCCGTGGCAACAGACATGTGCGAGTATATATTAATCACGAATCCCTCTACTATCCGCCCCACTGGCACACGGATGTGGAGGTTATTGCCATTACGGAAGGTACCTATCGCGTTCGCTGCAGCGGCACAGATTATCCGCTGGAGAAAGGCGATATCCTTATGATCTGCCCTTCTACTGTTCACGAGATCTTTCCCGAATCACCCGGAAGCCGCATCTATATTCAGGCAGATCTGCTCGGTCCGCTTCATATTTTCGAGCTGGATACTGCATTTTTGCTTCTTTCTCCGGCAGTCCGGATCCGCAGGGGAGATTTCCCTCCCGATGTTTATGACAATCTGTGGAAACTGGTTCTTCAGACACGGGATCTGTATTTTTCCACCTCACAGCTGTCTTTGGACAACTCCGGCGGGAAAAACGTCCACGCCACTGAGGATCTGCCCCTTTACGGAGAAACCATGATCTGTGCCAAGATTCTGGAGTTTACGGCTCTGGTAGGAATGAATGCTCCCGCCGCTAAATCTTTGAAGATGCCCAAGGATGAACTTTCGGGCAAAGAACTAGAGAATAATCTGCCGTTGCTGAATGCCTGCGGCTACATTGCAGAGCATTTCACAGAACAGATTACACTGAATCAGGTCGCCGAATATGTCGGCTTCAGCAAATACTATTTTGAGCGGATCTTTAAGCAGTTTACGGATATGACCTTCTATCAGTATCTGATCCAGAAGCGTATCTCCTTTGCGCAGGAGCTTCTGACCAACAGAAGTCTGTCCGTTACGGAGATCGCCATGCAAACCGGCTTTTCCAGCAGCGCTGCCTTCGCCCGGGCTTTCCGTCAGGCTACCGGCTATGCTCCCTCGGAGTTCCGCAGCCTGAATGAATCCCAGAATTTTACCAAAGGCAAACCCTTCTCTCCGGAACAGGCTGCCGCAGTGGCGGGAGAAGCACCGAAGAAGAGTTCAAAGCCCATCTGTACGGAGATGTATTCGTAGAGGAGGGGCTGGTGCCTACTTCCGCTACAAGCCACTCCGTTAGCGTTTCGGCTTCGCCGCTCCGCTAACTTCCGTTGGCCGGTGCCTACTTCCGCTACAAGCCACTCCGTTAGCGTTTCGGCTTCGCCGCTCCGCTAACTATCGTTGGCTGGCGCCAACTGAATGTATAAAAACACCCCCGGGTGCAAGCGAGCTTGCCCGGGGGTGTTTGTTATACATTCGATTGGCTTGTAGCTGATCACTCGATGATCGTTGCTACTCTTCCTGAACCTACAGTACGGCCACCTTCACGGATAGCGAAGGTAAGTCCCTGCTCCATAGCGATCGGATGGATGAGCTCGATGGTCATCTCTACGTTATCGCCGGGCATGCACATCTCGGTTCCGTCAGGCAGGTTGCAGACACCGGTAATATCGGTTGTTCTGAAGTAGAACTGAGGACGATAGTTGTTGAAGAAAGGTGTATGACGTCCACCCTCGTCCTTGGTCAGTACGTATACCTGAGCGGTAAATTTCTTATGGCAGGTAACGCTGCCGGGTTTTGCAAGAACCTGACCTCTTTCGATGTCAGTTCTGTTGATACCACGAAGAAGAGCACCGATGTTATCACCAGCCTGAGCCTCGTCAAGAAGCTTACGGAACATCTCGATACCGGTTACAACGGTCTTCTGGGTCTCTTCCTTAACACCGATGATCTCAACTTCATCAGACATATGAAGAGTACCACGCTCTACTCTACCGGTAGCAACGGTACCACGACCGGTGATGGAGAATACGTCCTCGACAGGCATAAGGAAAGGCTTGTCGGTATCACGCTGAGGATCAGGAATGTAGGAATCTACAGTGTCCATCAGCTCCATGATCTTGTCACCCCACTCGCTGGAGGGATCTTCAAGAGCCTTCAGAGCGGAACCCTGGATGATCGGGCAATCCTTGAAATCATACTCTTCAAGCTGCTCGGTGATCTCCATCTCAACCAGCTCAAGAAGCTCAGGATCGTCAACCATATCGCACTTGTTCATGAATACGATGATATAAGGTACACCTACCTGACGGGACAGAAGGATGTGCTCCTTGGTCTGTGCCATAACACCGTCGGTAGCTGCAACTACGAGGATAGCGCCATCCATCTGAGCAGCACCGGTGATCATGTTCTTTACATAATCGGCATGTCCCGGGCAGTCAACGTGTGCGTAATGTCTCTTCTCGGTCTCATACTCAACGTGAGCGGTAGAGATCGTAATACCACGCTCTCTCTCTTCGGGAGCCTTATCGATATTCTCGAAATCAGTAGCGGTGTTACCTGCAACTCTCTCAGCAAGAACCTTGGTGATTGCTGCGGTAAGAGTAGTTTTACCATGATCTACGTGACCGATGGTACCGATGTTACAATGCGGTTTTGTTCTTTCGAATTTAGCCTTTGCCATTTCAAAAGTCCTCCTTTAAAAAATTCTCTTTTATGATTGGTTATTTGTGCAAGGGCCGGCGCTTTGCCGCCTTTGCGCTCGGCTATCTCCCATTATATAAAAGAATTACCGAATTTTCAAGCAACTTTTTCATTACTTGCTCTGGTTTGCCAGAACCTTTTCCTGTACAGACTTGGGAACCTGCTCATACTTCTCAAAGAACATGGAGTAGTTACCACGTCCCTGGGTTCTGGAACGAAGGTCTGTGGAGTAGCCGAACATTTCAGCAAGGGGAACATAACCCCTGACCATCTTACCTCCGCCGATATCTTCCATACCCTCGATACGTCCGCGGCGGCTGTTGATATCGCCGATAACGTCTCCCATGTACTCTTCGGGCATGGTAACCTCAACCCTCATGATGGGCTCAAGAAGTACCGGATCTGCCTTCTTCATAGCTTCCTTGAACGCCATGGAACCTGCGATATGGAATGCCATTTCGGAAGAGTCGACTTCATGGTAGGAACCATCGTATACGTTAGCATGTACGCCGAGTACAGGGAATCCGCCAAGGATACCTGCGCCGGCTGCCTCTTCGATACCCTCGCCCACCGCAGGGATGTACTCCTTGGGGATGGCACCGCCGACAACGGAGCTTTCGAATTTGAAGGTCTCCTCGCCATTGGGATCCATGGGCTCGAATTTAACTTTACAGTGTCCGTACTGGCCACGTCCACCGGACTGCTTTGCGTACTTGTATTCCTGATCGATGGGCTTGGTGAAGGTCTCTTTATAAGCAACCTGAGGTGCACCTACATTTGCCTCTACCTTAAACTCACGAAGAAGTCTGTCGACGATGCTCTCCAGATGGAGCTCACCCATACCTGCGATGATGGTCTGGCCCGTCTCTTCATCGGTGTGTGCCCTGAAGGTAGGATCCTCCTCAGCGAGCTTGGCAAGAGCCTCACCCAGCTTGCCCTGACCTGCTTTGGTCTTGGGCTCGATAGCCAGCTCGATAACCGGCTCGGGGAATTCCATGGACTCCAGGATAACGGGATGCTGGTCATCACAGATGGTATCACCGGTGGTGGTGAACTTGAAACCTACCGCTGCTGCGATATCACCGGAATATACCTTATCCAGCTCGGAACGCTTGTTGGCATGCATCTGCAGGATACGGCCTACACGCTCCTTCTTGTCTTTTGTTGCATTTAATACGTAGGAACCGGAATTCATGGTACCGGAATACACACGGAAGAATGCCAGCTTACCTACGAAAGGATCAGCCATGATCTTGAATGCCAGTGCGGAGAAAGGCTCCTCATCAGAGGAATGACGCTCGATCTCGTTACCCTCCAGATCGGTACCCTTGATAGCAGGGATATCAACAGGAGAAGGCATAAACTCAAGGATCGCATCCAGAAGCTTCTGAACACCCTTGTTGCGGTATGCAGATCCGCAGCATACAGGAACAGCCGTGCATTCACAGGTTGCCTTTCTCAAAGCTGCTTTCATCTGCTCTACGGAAGGCTCTTCGCCCTCCAGATACATCATGGTCAGATCATCGTCCAGCTCGCAGATCTTCTCAACGAGCTCGCCATGATACAGCTCTGCATCATCTTTCATATCGTCCGGGATCTCAACGATGGAGATATCATCTCCCTTATCATCATTATAGATGTAAGCTCTCATCTCGAACAGGTCGATGATGCCTTTGAATTCATCCTCTTTTCCGATAGGAAGCTGAAGGATGATCGCATTTTTACCCAAACGGTCACGGATCTGGTCTACCGCACCGTAGAAGTTTGCGCCCAGGATGTCCATCTTGTTGATGAAGGCCATACGGGGTACATTGTAGGTATCAGCCTGACGCCATACGTTCTCGGACTGAGGCTCTACACCGCCCTTTGCACAGAAGACGCCGACAGCGCCGTCCAGTACACGCAGGGAACGCTCAACCTCGACGGTAAAGTCAACGTGTCCCGGGGTGTCGATGATGTTGATACGATGCTCCGGTGCACCTGCTTTCGGCTTTCCGTCTTCCTCTAATGTCCAATGACACGTGGTAGCCGCTGATGTAATGGTAATACCTCTTTCCTGCTCCTGTTCCATCCAGTCCATGGTAGCAGTACCTTCGTGGGTATCACCGATCTTGTAATTGATACCGGTATAATACAGGATACGCTCGGTCAATGTCGTTTTACCGGCATCGATATGAGCCATAATACCTATATTCCTGGTTCGCTCAAGCGGATATTCTCTTCCAGCCAAAGGTATTACCTCCTTTTAGAATCTGTAATGAGCAAAGGCCTTGTTGGACTCTGCCATCTTGTGCATATCTTCTTTTCTCTTAACTGCAGATCCGGTGTTATTGGATGCATCCAGGATCTCGTTAGCGAGACGCTCTTCCATGGTCTTCTCAGATCTCTTGCGTGAGAACATGACAAGCCAACGAAGGCCCAGAGCCTGACGACGGTCGGGACGAACCTCGATGGGCACCTGATAGGTAGCACCGCCGATACGTCTTGCCTTAACCTCCAAAGAAGGCTGAATGTTGTTCATAGCAGCCTCGAATACTTCAAGAGCAGGCTTTCCGGCTTTCTCTTCCACTCTGGAAAAAGCTCCGTAAACGATCTTCTGGGCTACGCCCTTCTTGCCGTCCAGCATCACGTTGTTGATCAGCTTGGTAACGACCTTATCGTTGTACAGAGGATCTGCCAAAACGTCTCTTTTTTGAATATGTCCTTTACGTGGCACGTTTCTTCCCTCCTTATTCATAAAAATAATTCACAGGTACTCACATACAAGTCAATGTGTTCGTGCTGAAATTACTTTATCACATACGGAAATGTGAAATTGGAATACCAACACTATAACTTTAACTTTCTTGCAGTACTATCGGCTTACTTGGAAGCCTTAGGTCTCTTTGCGCCGTATTTGGAACGAGCCTGCTTACGGTTCGCAACACCTGCCGTATCCAGTGTACCGCGGATCACGTGATATCTGGTACCGGGCAGGTCCTTTACTCTACCACCCCTTACCAGAACAACGCTATGCTCCTGAAGGTTGTGACCTTCACCGGGAATATAGCTGGTTACCTCGATACCGTTGGACAGACGAACTCTGGCGATCTTACGAAGAGCTGAGTTCGGCTTCTTCGGCGTAGCCGTTTTAACAGCGGTACAAACTCCGCGCTTCTGGGGAGAAGGAACGTCCGTAGCCTTCTTGTGCAGAGAGTTGTAACCCTTCTGCAGAGCAGGTGCTGTGGACTTCTTAACCGATGTCTGACGACCCTTTCGAACTAACTGGTTAAATGTTGGCATTCTTTTTCACCTCGTTTCTTTTATTAGTCGAGCCATAAATGCGCACGAAAAAAATGCGCAAAAATGGGCACGCTCATATAGTATATGTTTTCCGTTCCCTTTTGTCAAGCAAAAAAGGCCTTCTCTTTTCAGAAAAAGGCCTTTCTCTTTGCTTTCTGTTTGGTTGGCTTGGCTGCCTCTCTTACTCTTCGCTCTCGGCTGCAGCTTCTTCCGTTTCAACTGCTGCTTCTTCAACAGCCTCTGCTGCAGCTTCGTTATCAACTGCCTCAGCGCCGATCACTTCCTCTGCGCCCTCAGCTGCTTCAAACTCTTCCATGCCTTCCTCGGAAAGGGTGAAGACGTCGTCAAGCTTGTAATCCGTGGAAAGTACCACGTTACGGTAACGCTTCATGCCGGTTCCGGCAGGGATCAGCTTACCGATGACAACGTTCTCCTTCAGACCGATCAGCGGATCGACCTTGCCCTTGATGGCTGCTTCGGTCAGGACCTTCGTGGTTTCCTGGAAGGATGCTGCCGACAGGAAGGAATTGGTAGCCAGTGCCGCTTTGGTGATACCCAGCATCACCTGTACGCCCTCTGCAGGCTGCTTGCCCTCTTCGATGAGCTTCTCGTTCACATCCTCAAGATCCAGAACATCCACCATGGTACCCGGCAGGAATTCGGAATCACCCGCAGACTCAACTCTGGTCTTCTTGAGCATCTGTCTTACGATAACCTCGATATGCTTATCTGCGATATCAACACCCTGCAGGCGGTATACACGCTGTACTTCGCGGATCATGTAATCCTGTACGGCACGGATGCCCTTGATCTTCAGAAGATCGTGAGGATTTACGGAACCCTCTGTCAGCTCGTCACCGGCCTCCAGATGAGCACCGTCAAGGATCTTGATCCTGGATCCGTAAGGGATCAGGTAAGCCTTGCTCTCGCCGGTCTCTTCATTGTTGATGATGATCTCGCGCTTCTTCTTGGTATCCTTGATGGTTGCCACACCGCCGAACTCGGCAATGATGGCAAGTCCCTTGGGCTTACGTGCCTCGAAAAGCTCCTCGACACGGGGAAGACCCTGGGTGATGTTGTTACCAGCCACACCACCGGTATGGAAGGTTCTCATGGTAAGCTGTGTACCGGGCTCGCCGATGGACTGTGCGGCGATGATACCCACTGCCTCACCGACCTGAACAGCTTCGCCGGTTGCCATGTTGGCACCGTAGCACTTAGCACAGATACCGTTGTGGCAGCGGCAGCCCAGGATGGTACGGATCTTAACCGCCGTTACAGGCTCGCCCTTTTCATTCACACCATGCTCGATGATGCGTCTTGCTCTGGTAGGTGTGATCATATGATTGGGTTTTACGATGATCTCGCCCTTATCATCACGGATCTCCTCACAGGAAACACGTCCGGTGATACGATCCTTAAGTCCTTCGATGGTCTCCTTACCGTCCATGAACGCCTTAACGGTCATGCCGGGGATCTCTTTTCTTCCGGCGCTGCAGTCCTTCTCACGAATGATCAGCTCCTGGGATACGTCGACCATACGACGGGTCAGGTAACCGGAATCGGCGGTACGGAGCGCGGTATCGGACAGACCCTTGCGGGCACCGTGTGCCGACATGAAGTACTCCATAACATCCAGACCTTCACGGAAGTTGGACTTGATGGGGAGCTCAATGGTACGGCCTGTGGTATCTGCCATCAGACCACGCATACCTGCCAGCTGTTTGATCTGCTGGTTGGAACCACGGGCTCCGGAATCTGCCATCATGAAGATGTTGTTGTAAGTATCAAGACCGTTGATCAGTACCTGGGTCAGCTCCTTATCGGTCTCCTCCCAGGTCTCTACTACGGTACGGTAACGCTCTTCCTCAGTGATAAGACCTCTGTTGAACTGCGTGGTGATCATATCCACGGTTCCCTGTGCCTCTTCCAGCATCTCTGCCTTTCTGGAAGGCACGGTCATATCGGAAATGGAAACGGTCATGGCAGCCTTGGTGGAATACTTGTAACCGATGGCTTTTACCTTATCCAGAACCTCTGCTGTAGTAGTGGCGCCGTGAATGTTGATGACGCGCTCCAGGATCTTCTTCAGATCGCCCTTCTTTACAAGATGGTTGATCTCGAGGGTCATCTCATTGCCCTCTACGGTCCTGTCTACGAAGCCCAGATCCTGAGGGATGATTTCATTAAAGAGAAATCTTCCCAGAGTGGATACCACAAGCGCACTTCTCTTATTGCCCTCAGCGTCTTTTCTTTCCAGTCTGACGCGGATGGGGGTCTGAAGCTTGATCACTCCGTTCTCATAAGCCAAAAGTGCTTCGTTCACACTCTTGTAGGAGCCCTTAACATACTGCTCAAGATCAGCTTCGTCAATATTCTTGGACATGCCGTTCTCATCCTTGATGGGAATGCCGTTCTCATCCTCTACACGGATCTGGGTCAGATAGTAGATACCAAGTACCATATCCTGGGAAGGTACTGCTACCGGGCCACCGTCGGAAGGCTTAAGCAGGTTGTTGGGGGAGAGCAGAAGGAATCTGCACTCTGCCTGCGCCTCTACCGAAAGAGGAAGATGCACTGCCATCTGGTCACCGTCGAAGTCGGCGTTGAAAGCCGCACATACAAGCGGATGAAGCTTGATCGCCTTACCCTCTACAAGGATGGGCTCGAAAGCCTGGATACCCAGTCTGTGAAGGGTAGGAGCACGGTTCAGCATAACGGGATGCTCGCGGATCACGTCCTCAAGCACATCCCAAACCTGGCCGTCCAGCTTCTCAACCAGTTTCTTGGCATTTTTAACATTCTGGGAAATGCCTCTGCCTACCAGTTCCTTCATAACGAAGGGCTTGAACAGCTCGATGGCCATTTCCTTGGGAAGACCGCACTGATAGATCTTCAGTTCGGGTCCTACTACGATAACGGAACGTCCGGAATAATCCACACGCTTACCCAGGAGGTTCTGACGGAAACGTCCGCCCTTACCCTTGAGCATGTCGGAAAGTGACTTCAGCGCTCTGTTGCCGGGGCCCGTTACGGGACGTCCTCTTCTGCCGTTGTCGATCAGGGCATCCACAGCTTCCTGAAGCATACGCTTCTCGTTGCGGACGATGATCTCGGGAGCCTTAAGCTCCATCAGGCGGTTCAGACGGTTATTTCTGTTGATGATCCTTCTGTAAAGATCGTTCAGATCACTGGTGGCAAAACGGCCGCCGTCCAGCTGTACCATGGGACGAAGATCGGGCGGGATCACGGGGATCACATCCATGATCATCCACTCGGGACGGTTTCCGCTCTCACGGAAAGCTTCGATCACCTCAAGTCTCTTGATGAGTCTTGCTCTCTTCTGACCGTTGGCATCAACCAGTTCTTCCTTCAGCAGTCTGGAATCCTCCTCCAGATCGATCTGGGAAAGAAGCTCCTTTACCGCTTCCGCGCCCATGGATGCGCGGAAAGAACCGTAGCCGTATTTTTCAACGGCATCCTGGAATTCCTTCTCGGAGAGGATCTGCTTTTTCTCCAGCTCCGTCTCGCCGGGATCCAGTACGATATAAGATGCAAAATACAGAACTTTCTCAAGTACTCTGGGGGACAGGTCAAGCAAAAGACCCATCCTGCTGGGGATTCCCTTGAAGTACCAGATGTGGGACACGGGTGCCGCCAGCTCAATATGGCCCATTCTCTCTCTGCGGACACTGGACTTGGTCACCTCAACGCCGCATCGATCGCAGATCACGCCTTTATAACGGCCCTTCTTGTACTTACCGCAGTGGCACTCCCAGTCCTTGGAGGGACCGAAGATCCTCTCACAGAAAAGGCCTTCCCTTTCGGGCTTCAAGGTACGATAGTTGATGGTCTCGGGCTTGGTAACCTCGCCGTGGGACCACTCCCTTATCTTTTCCGGTGAAGCGAGACCGATCTTGATCTTTTCAAAGCTTACCGGTTCGTAGGTATCATTTCTAGTTTCTGACATTGCAGTTCTCCTCTCGACTCATTGTCGTTTGATAAAAGCATGATCAAAAATCGTCACCGTCAAAATCTTCCTCAGCGCCGTCCTGCGGATCGAAGTCTGCTTCATCTTCTTCGTCATCCACAAGCTCTTCGGAAGAATCATCGAATCTCTGAATGCTGGAACCGCTTGCCCTGAACTCTCTGGCTGCGTCGTAACCGCCGCGGTTCGTGCCTTCCATGTCATCCCGCAGATTGCTGCCGGGGGTGGAATAATCCAGATTCTCCTTCAGCTCGATCTCTTTTTCGTTCTCATCAAGCACCTTGACATCAAGACCCAGTGACTGGAGCTCCTTCAAAAGCACCTTGAAGGACTCGGGGATACCGGGCTCGGGGATGTTCTCACCCTTGATGATAGCTTCATACGTCTTAACACGACCTACTACGTCGTCGGACTTCACGGTCAGGATCTCCTGCAGGGTGTAGGATGCACCGTACGCCTCCAGGGCCCAAACCTCCATCTCACCGAAACGCTGTCCGCCGAACTGAGCTTTACCGCCCAGAGGCTGCTGGGTTACCAGTGAGTACGGGCCGGTAGAACGAGCGTGGATCTTGTCGTCTACCAGGTGGTGAAGTTTCAGGTAATGCATGTGTCCGATGGTAACCGGGGAATCGAAGAACTCACCCGTACGGCCGTCGCGCAGCCTTACCTTACCATCTCTGGAGATCGGCACGCCCTTCCAAAGCTTCCTGTGATCCCTGTTCTCATACAGGTAATCCAGTACTTCCGGAAGAAGCTCATCGCCGTGTAATTTCTTAAATTCATCCCACTCCAGATTGACATAGTCGTTTGCCAATTCCAGAGTATCCATGATGTCCACCTCACGCGCGCCGTCAAATACGGGCGTGGATACATGGAAGCCCAGTGCCTTGGCAGCCAGGGAAAGGTGGATCTCAAGCACCTGACCGATATTCATACGGGAAGGCACGCCCAGAGGGTTAAGCACGATGTCCAAAGGACGTCCGTTGGGCAGATAAGGCATGTCCTCTACGGGAAGCACGCGGGAAACCACACCCTTGTTACCGTGACGACCGGCCATCTTGTCACCTACGGATATCTTTCTCTTCTGTGCGATATAGATACGAACCGCCTGGTTCACACCCGGTGAAAGCTCATCACCGTTGGCTCTGGTAAATACCTTGGCATCCACAACGATACCGTACTCACCATGAGGTACCTTAAGGGAGGTATCTCTTACCTCTCTGGCCTTATCACCGAAGATGGCACGAAGGAGTCTCTCCTCAGCGGTCATCTCGGTCTCGCCCTTGGGTGTAACCTTACCAACCAGGATATCACCGGCTCTGACTTCTGCGCCGATACGAATGATGCCGCGCTCGTCCAGATCCTTTAACGCATCCTCGCCGACGCCGGGCACATCTCTTGTGATCTCTTCGGGTCCGAGCTTGGTGTCTCTGGACTCGGATTCATATTCTTCAATATGGATGGAGGTGTAAACATCCTCCTGTACCAGTCTCTCGGAAAGCAGTACCGCATCCTCGTAGTTATAACCTTCCCAGGTCATGAAACCGATCAGCGGGTTCTTACCGAGTGCCAGCTCGCCGCCTTCCGTGGAAGGACCGTCGGCGATCACCTCGCCTGCCTCAACATGGTCGCCCTTGGAAACGATGGGCTTCTGGTTATAGCAGTTGGACTGGTTGGAACGGGCAAACTTGCTCAGAGTGTATTCCACCTTCTCACCACTGTCCGTAGTCATACGGATCTTCTGGGAAGATACGGAATCCACCGTTCCTGCTTCTTTGGCAACCACACAGACACCGGAGTCAACCGCCGTCTTGGTCTCCATACCGGTTCCCACAACGGGAGCTTCCGTAAACAGAAGCGGCACCGCCTGACGCTGCATGTTGGAACCCATCAGCGCACGGTTGGCATCATCGTTCTGCAGGAACGGGATCAGAGCCGTAGCCACGGAGAAGATCATCTTGGGCGATACGTCCATGTAGTCGATCTTTCTCTTGGGATACTCCTGGGTCTCCTCACGGAAACGTCCGGAGATGGAATTTCTCTTGAAATGGCCTTCCGCATCCAAAGGCTCGGAAGCCTGTGCAATATAGTAATTGTCCTCTTCATCCGCGGTCATGTATACCACTTCTTCGGTAACCACCGGATTCTCGGGATCGGTCTTGTCCACCTTACGATAAGGTGCTTCCACAAAACCATACTCATTGATCCTTGCATAGGAAGCAAGGGAGTTGATCAATCCGATGTTGGGACCTTCGGGTGTCTCAATGGGACACATTCTTCCGTAATGGGAATAGTGAACGTCGCGGACCTCGAATCCGGCACGGTCTCTGGAAAGACCACCGGGACCAAGAGCCGAAAGACGTCTCTTGTGAGTCAGCTCACCCAGCGGGTTGTTCTGATCCATGAACTGGGACAGCTGGGAAGATCCGAAGAACTCCTTGACTGCCGCCTGTACGGGCTTGATATTGATCAGCGACTGAGGGGTTACCTCCTCGGCATCATGGGTCTGCATACGCTCGCGGACAACTCTCTCCAGACGGGTCATACCTACACGGTACTGATTCTGCAGAAGCTCACCCACGGCACGGATACGACGGTTCCCGAGGTGATCGATATCGTCCTTGTTACCAAGGCCGTACTCAAGATGCATATTGTAATTGATGGAAGCAAGGATATCTTCCTTGGTGATGTGTTTGGGGATCAGGCTGCCTGCACTCTTGGCAATAACATCGGCAAGCTGCTCCGGCTTATCCGCATACTCCTGCAGGATGTCCTGAAGCACAGGGAAATAAACCAGCTCCGTAATGCCCAGATCTCTGGGATTGCAGTCCACGTAGCTCGTCAGATCCACCATCATATTGGAAAGAACCTTAACCTTGCGCTCATCCGTCTCGATCCATACGGAAGGAACGGCAGCGTTCTGGATGGTATCAGCCAGCTCTGCGTCCACCTGCGTTCCCGCGGTGGCGATGATCTCTCCGGTGAAAGGAGAAACCACATCTTCAGCAAGAGTCTTAAAGCGGATACGGTTCTTCAGCATCAGCTTCTTATTGAACTTATAACGACCCACCTTCGCAAGATCATATCTGCGGGGGTCAAAGAACATAGCATGGATCAGGCTCTCGGCACTCTCCACGCTCAGAGGCTCGCCGGGACGGATCTTGCGATACAGCTCCAGCAGGCCTTCCTCATAACTGCCCTCGGGACTTCTCTCGGAGATCGTAGGGTCCTTTGCAAGGGAAGCCATGATCTTGGGCTCATCGCCGAACAGATCCAGGATCTCCTTGTTGGTACCGATTCCCAGGGCACGCAAAAATACAGTAACGGGGACTTTCCTCGTCCTGTCAACCCTTACACTAAATACATCGTTGGCGTCGGTTTCGTACTCCAGCCATGCACCTCTGTTGGGGATCACCGTACAGGAATACAGCTCCTTACCCAGCTTATCATGTGCGATCGCATAATAGATACCCGGAGAACGAACCAGCTGGCTGACGATAACACGCTCAGCTCCGTTGATCACAAAAGTACCGGTTTCCGTCATCAAAGGAAGGTCACCCATAAAGATGTCGATCTCTTCGATGTCGTCCTTTTCCTTGTTATAAAGGCGCACCTTTACTCTGAGAGGTGCAGAATAAGTGGCATCCCGCTCTTTGCACTTCTCGATCGAATACTTGATCTCATCCGTGCAAAGCCGATAATCTACAAATTCAAGGCTCAGATGATCACTGTAATCCTCAATCGGAGAAATGTCTCTGAAGACCTCTTTCAGCCCTTCTTCCAGGAACCAGTTATAAGACTTCTTCTGGACCTCGATCAGATCGGGCATCTGCAGAACTTCTTTTTGCCGGGAATAACTCATACGCATGTGCTTACCGGAAGCAACGGGACGTATACGGTTCTTTTCCATGGACTTTTCACCTCGCTGTATTTAGTCATTTGGGCATAGTATTCCTATAATCCGCAAATGTGCACCATCCATTGTACTACAAGCCCTTTTTGTAGTCAATGACAAATTTATTTTTTTATTTTGTTACTCATAGAGCCTGATAACCGAATCCGGTCCCCCGTCCGTCACGGTGAAGAACAGCTCGCTTTCCTGAAGGCGGCCGTCAAAGAGCAGCTCTCCGTACATGTAAGCCTCTACCGGAAGGTCGTAGCCCCCCAGCGTCAGGGGATTGCCGTTATCCTCCCCCTGCTTTTCCACTGTCAGGGAAAAATGCTCGCCGGGTTTGCACTCCACCCGCGGGAAGGTCCTGGTGTATTCATCCACCCTTGCCATCCCTTCGGTATCATAAGTCTCCCTGAGCACTTCGCCGCTCTCCTGCCCGGAAAGAACGATCTCATATCGTCCCCCCGCCGGATTTCCCTGATCCCCCTTACCGATCCAGAATGAAATGGTATCAAAGGGCCTGGATGCCACAAAAGTCTGCTCAGCTTTATCCACGTCCTTAAGGGAAAGCATGGTATTGAGTTTTTTCTGGGTCACCACCGGTTTGGTGATCACCGGCCACGCAGTTTTGACCAGTACATATCCGATGGGAAGGCTCAGCGCAAGTGCGATACCCAAAGCTGCCAGCGGTACCGTCTTTCCACGAGACGGCTTCGAAACCACTCCCGAAAGCAGATCGCAGCCACCGGAAGAAAGATACCAGAGCACTCCCAGAAAACCAACACTGTAATACGGGAAGGTCTCCCAGAGCAGATAAAAGCAAAAGCCGCCCAAAAGTGCGATTCGGATCGCATCCTCCATTTCCACCGCAAACTCCTCCGCGCCGTCCTTTTTGCCGCCCCAAAGTTTTGTCATCCTCAGCAAAAGTCCGACCAGAACCAAAAGCAGCAGACTCAGGTGATAAACCTGCTCCAGGTAAAACAGAATCTGATGATCCGGTGTAAACAGAAGATCCGAGAGCCTGTCATATCTGTGGAAAAGCGGATAGTAGGAGTGATTCCCGTAGGACCAGTTGTGGGTCGTCTTGCGAAAAGCAAGGGCCGCGATCCCGACGGGCCCGGCCTCCTTCAGACGTCTTATATACTCCGCCTTCGTAGCCGCACTTTTTTCCTCCGCCGTTTCAAAGGAAGAAGTAAACTCCAGATCCGCATCACTGTACTCGCCGTTGCCCTGCGCTCCCATCATCAGCCAGTGGGTGACGGGGAACCTGGCGTCCTTGCTGTAGTCGGGGTTCATTTTTTCATAGGTCAGATTCAACAGCCCAAGCATAACAGCAATGCCGGCGGCGGTGCAGAGCGCCGCCCGAAGGGGTGCCTTGGGAGTTTTAAAAAATGCGACGATCACGGTGGCGATCACTGCCAACATCACCGTAGCCCGAAGCTGCATCCCGAAAGCCGCAAATAATCCCAGACCGAAATAAAACAGGGGATGTCTCTTTTTCTCCCAGGCAAGACTCACAAGATAAAACCAGCCCGCTATGAACAAAAGTGACAGATTCGTGGTGTAGTAATAACCGCTCCAAAGATAGATGCCCGGACAGAGCAGGATCACCAGCCAGAGACGCTTTGCGGAAGATGCGCCCCGAAGTCTTTTGACGGTAAGCAGAGTCAGGGCGATGGCCAGATCCACCGCAAAAAGATCGATGAGACTGAACCAGATCGTATAGCCGGCGCTGTCGATGCCGAAAAACCCGGCCACAGCCACAAGCGCCGCAGTAAGGAGCAGAAAGCAGTTCTGATGCCCCACCTGATTGAAGTAGATCACATCAAAGCAGCTCCTATCCCCCGTTACCACACTGATGGCACTGGTCAGAACGCTGGTATTGTCCCACCAGATCTGCAGAGGATATCTGAGGATCAAAAGCAACTGCAGGAAAAATGCCACCACCGATAATATGCCAAGGCAGAGGGCAGCCTTTTTCCCGGACAGCTTATCCGTCAGATGAAAAGCAGCCGCCGAAAGGCACATAAAAACCCCTACGCCTGCCGTCATCATCACAACCCTTTTTATCAAGGGCCATGCGTTTTCAAGCTCGCCGTAACTGTCCGGATGGATCCATCCAAACAGGATGACGATGGTCAAAAACAGTATCAGCAGAACATAGGGGATACCCATGAGCTTTTGAATTTTTCTCTGAAAAGTCCGGGCCATACTTTACCGCCTGTTATCGGGTGAAAGAAAGCCCGGGAAAAACCCGGACTTTCCGTTTGTTAGTCTTTTTGAAAGATCTGATTATTTCAGAGTAACCTTTGCGCCTTCAGCCTCAAGCTTAGCCTTGATGTCCTCTGCCTCTTCCTTGGAAGCGCCTTCCTTGATCACCTTGGGAGCTGCCTCAACGGTATCCTTAGCTTCCTTAAGTCCAAGACCGGTTACCTCACGAACTACCTTGATAACCTTAACCTTGTTTGCGCCTGCCTCAGTAAGCTCTACGTCAAACTCGGTCTTCTCCTCAGCTGCTGCGCCGCCTGCTGCGCCTGCCGCTGCTACAACAACGCCTGCTGCTGCAGATACGCCGAACTTCTCCTCACACGCCTTTACAAGGTCATTGAGCTCAAGTACGGTAAGCTCTTCGATTGCACTGATGATCTCATCAATAGATAACTTTGCCATTTCTTTTTCCTCCGTTTAAATTCCTGTTCCCTGGGGAACAAATCAGTTTCATGCCTTAGTACTTACTCTGCTGCAGGTGCTTCTGCTTCTGCCTCAGCTGCGGGAGCCTCTGCTTCTGCCTCGGCTGCGGGAGCCTCGGCTGCTGCCTCACCGGCACCGCCTTTCTCAGCCAGCTGGTTCATAACGCGTGCGAAGTTTGCGATAGGCGACTGGATGCTGCCAAGCAGTTTGGAAAGAAGCTCGTCTCTTCCCGGGATGGTAGCGATGTTCGCGATCCCTGCTGCATCATACTGCACGCCTTCCACAACGCCGCCCTTGATCTCAAGCTTATCCGCCTCCTTGGCGAACTTACCCATTACTCTGGCGGGCGCTGTCGCATCAGTCTTGGAAATCGCTGCTGCGGAAGGACCCTCTAAAAGCGAGGAGAGGCACTCAAATTCCGTTCCCTTGAACGCGAAATTCATCATGGTGTTCTTGTAAACCTTGTAGGTTACACCATTTTCGCGGCACAGGCGGCGGAGTCTGGTATCCTGCTCAACCGTCAGTCCTCTGTAATCCACCAGGACTACGGACTGGGCATCCTTGACCGCTTCGGAAATCTCCTCAACGACCGGCTGCTTTAATTCAACCTTTGCCATGTTCTTACCTCCTTATAAATTTTGATTGCCGATATAGGAGTGTAAAAGATAGAAAAAAATCCTCCCCGAAAACAGGGAGGCAATCGCATTCACATCTTTGTCTTACGAATCCTGATCTCCTCGGCAGGCGCTGCAAGCTGCTTCTTACGTCCCGTGGGACACCTGCTGTCTTCGGCATGGTCTTAAGCGACCTTGCTTACCATACCACGGATGGACTTCTTGTGTCAAGATATTTCTGCAGAAGTTTGTCACAACAAACTCCTGCATATATCTTGACATTCACACCCCAACCAAATATCCCTCTGCGTCAAGGCTTATGCCGTCGCGGGAGATGGAATTCAGATAATCGATGATCCGTTGCTTCTCAGCCCCCTCCAGATGATCGGTACGGCAGTCATGCTGAAGAGCCGGGATCATCTGAACACCGGTCAGGGAGCCGTCTTCAATGACCACCTTCAAAAGTGCCGTGTCTACCCGCTTGGAATTAAACCAGTAGTTTCCCAGACTGTAGATCACCGGAACACCGCCGCACTGTCCCAGTCCCTGAAGGCAATGGGGATGAGCCCCGACGATCAGATCCACGCCGCACTCTGCCAGTGCCGCCGCCTGGCCGGTCTGCCAGCTGTCCAGCACATCGGTATTCTCCGAACCCCAATGCACGAAGGCAATGAGGAAATCGCACTGCTGCCGTGCACTTTTGGCCGCTTCCAGGAAACGCGCCTGTTCTGCCTCCGAAAAGCTGCGCATCACACCGGGCAGGGTGTCCGTAGCGCCTCTTGTTTCCGGCGAGCCCGTCCGCTCGATCTGGGTGGCCGCAATGATACCGATCTTCATGCCGCCCTTTTCCAGGATCACGGGAGCGGCAGCTTCTTCTATGTTGCGACCGCCTCCTACGGAAGCAATCCCCGCTTCCTTCAGGATATCCAGCGTATCGAGAAAAGCATCCTCCCCATGGTCAAAGGCATGGTTGTTGGCAACGGAAGCTACATCGACGCCGATCTCGTTCATGATCTTCACATTCTCCGGCTTACTCCGGAAGGTATAGGTCTTGCCCGCTGCCGGCGTACCTCTGTTTGAATACGGGAATTCATTATTCACGACGCAAAAATCCGCCTCACGCATCTCCGTCAGCAGATAGCTGTCGATGCACTTTTCGATATCGCTGCCTCTCTGGCGGTAGGACGCCATATTGGCAAAGGGATCATGAAAACAGATATCCCCGGTAAAGACCATGGTCACAGGTTCCTTGGCTGCATCCGTCTCTATGGTCTCAAGATCCGAAGGCTCTTCCTCAGTCGCATCCGCATCCGTTTCCGCTTCCTCTTCTTCCAGTCTCTCCGTCTCTTCTCTCGCAGCGGAATCTTCGATCACGGCAAGCTCGTCGGAGTCTTCGGCGGACACTTTTCCCGGATCCTCTTCCTCCTGCAGACTTTCAACTTCCCTGTTGCCTTTCCGAAGATCACTTTCCGCATAGAGATACAGACCCAGGCATCCCAGGGTGAAAACCAGGCTGAACACGATGCAGAATATGATGATCGCTTTTTTCATGCTTTACTCCCCTGTAAACGAAAACGGCAGCCCAAAAGGACTGCCGTCTGTTTCCGTATGGTCTTATCAGATCTTAACGGTGCTTACCTTTACGCCCGGTCCCATGGTGGTTGCCAGGGTTACGGAACGAAGGTACTGACCCTTCAGAGTGCTGGGCTTAGCCTTGTTGATAGCTTCCATCAGTGCATTGAAGTTCTCAACCAGCTTGCTCTCATCGAAGGAAGCCTTGCCGATGGGGCAGTGAATGATGTTAGCCTTGTCAAGTCTGTACTCGATCTTACCGGCTTTGATATCTGCGATAGCCTTAGCTACGTCCATGGTTACGGTACCTGCCTTGGGGTTGGGCATCAGGCCTTTGGGACCCAGCACCTTACCGAGACGACCTACCACGCCCATCATGTCGGGAGTAGCAACTACTACGTCGAAATCAAGCCATCCGTCATTCTGGATCTTGGGGATCAGCTCCTCGCCGCCTACATGATCGGCACCGGCTGCCTCAGCCTCATTGATCTTATCGCCCTTAGCGAATACCAGAACGCGTACCGTCTTACCGGTTCCGTTGGGAAGAACAACCGCGCCACGGATCTGCTGATCTGCATGACGGCCGTCACAACCTGTACGGATATGTACTTCAACCGTTTCATCAAACTTCGCGGTAGCAGTCTTCTTAACCAGAGATACCGCTTCTGCGGGCTCAAGGAGCTGGGAACGGTCAACCAGCTTTGCAGCCTCGTTATATTTCTTTCCGTGCTTCATCTTCTACTCCTCCTTAGTCCTCAACCACGATACCCATGGATCTTGCGGTACCTGCGATCATACTCATTGCTGCTTCCAGGCTTGCTGCATTCAGATCCGGCATTTTCAGTTCAGCGATCTTCTGAACCTCAGCCTTGGAGATCGTAGCAACCTTGGTCTTGTTGGGCACTGCAGAACCGGACTGGATCTTACATGCTTTCTTAAGAAGCATTGCTGCAGGCGGAGTCTTGGTGATGAAGCTGAAGCTTCTGTCCGCATACACGGTGATGACAACCGGGATGATCATATCACCCTGATCGGCAGTACGTGCATTGAACTGCTTGGTGAAGTCAACGATGTTTACACCATGCTGACCGAGAGCAGGTCCAACCGGGGGAGCGGGTGTTGCTTTGCCGGCAGGAATCTGTAACTTAATGTAACCTTCTACTTTCTTTGCCATTTTGGCACCTCCTGATATATTGTGGTAGTGGCGGACACATTGTCCTCCCACAGCTAAAGAGGGAGCTCCTCTGATGAGGATAAGCCCTCGTAAGCTCGTTTACCTCATTCGGGTGATCTCTGCGAAGCTGATCTCCACAGGAGTCTCACGACCGAACATCTCTACATTGATGGTTGCGCACTGCTTACCGAAGTCCATACGCTGAACCACACCGACGGTATCCTTCCAGACACCTGCAACGACTGCGATGGTATCGCCTTCGCCAAAGTCCACGGTAACATTCTCCACGTGGATCCCCAGGGGCTTCATCTCTGCCTCCGTAAGGGGAACCGGCTTGGATCCCGGCCCTACGAAGCCCGTCACACCTCTGGTGTTTCGAACGACATACCAGGTATCGTCATCCATGATCATATTGATCAGAACATAACCCGGAAACATCTTCTTGTAAACCGTTCTGCGAGCGCCGTCCTTAAGCTCTACCACATCCTGCATCGGGACGCGGACTTCCAGGATCCTCTCGCCCAGGTTTCGGTTTTCAATGGTCTTTTCAATATTTGCCTTTACCTTATTCTCATATCCGGAATCGGTATGTACCACGTACCAGCTAGCCTGATCCGCTGTTGTTTGTGTATCTGACATACTATTACTCCTTCATATTTTCATATACAGGTGACAGGTCTCAGATCCCGATGATCAGGTTGATCGCATACTGCATAACCACATCAAGAACTGCTATGACAGCGCCGAGCACTACAGAGATCAACGTTACCACAACTGCCTGTTTTGCCAGATCTTCCTTACCCGGCCAGATAATCTTGCCAAATTCGGACTTCAAGCCTTTCGCAAAGCCGACCTTTTCTTCATTTTCAGCCATATCGACACCTCTTATTTGGTTTCCTTATGCAATGTATGTCTCTTGCAGAAACGACAATACTTCTTGGTCTCCATTCTGTCCGGATGCGTTTTCTTATCCTTGGTCAGATTGTAATTCCTGTTCTTGCACTCCGTACAAGCTAATGTAATCTTGGTACGCATACGTTTTTCCTCCGTTTCTTCATCAAAAAAAGAGACAGCCTCGTCTCCTATGCCTAAACAGAATAGCATAAGCAACGCAGTTCGTCAAACATTTTTATAAAAAATTTTTTCTCTGCTTCGGTTTCGCTATAACATAGGAAATTTCTTTCAAAAAATGCACCATATGTGGTATCGTTTACATAAACCGTATCAATATCTATGAAACCTTTTAAAACCGCCATTTTAAGCGGTTTTTTCGTGAAAAACACTTGCATTTTACCCTGTTTTATGATAGTGTAGAGACATAAAAATAGCTTTTTAGCGCCATTTTTTATATGCCCACGCCGGGACATTGACACGGATATGTCGATTCCGTCCCACAGACAAGGCAAATTTCAAGGAAGAAAGGAGGGCTTCTGATGGCAGGCGTTAATTTCGATGCACTCAACCAGGTATATAATCACTATCTGGCAGAGTATGCACCCAGGACGAATTCTTCACTCGACGCTCATAAGAAGGACGATCTGAAGAAAGTCTATAATTCCATCGTTAAACTGAATAAAGAATCCCCTCTGGCTATCCTTGATCGCAGTGACGAAGCTAAGGCTTATGCTATTTCGCTTAAAGAGAATGCCCGTTCCTTCAGGAACGCCGTTCTTTCCACCCAGGATCACATGGATGAAAGCAGCGTTTTGGATAACAAGCTTCCCTATTCTACGCGTCCGGAGATCGCAACGGTACGCTACCTCGGTAATGATGGTACGGAAACGGCTCCCACTTTTGAGCTCGCCGTTGCCAAGCTGGCTTTCCCTCAGGAGAATGTGGGTAATTACCTTGCTTCGGAAGAAGTGATAGGGCTTCATCCCTCCGCTTATTCCTTTGATCTTTCCATCAATGACATCGGCTACGAGTTCCAGTTCCAGATCCGCGAGGAGGATACCAACCGTGATATCCAGGACAGACTGGCCAGGCTGATCACCAATGCGGAGATCGGTGTGGAAGGACAGGTCCTTGAAGACGGCCGCGGGAATTCCTCCCTGAAGCTGTCCTCCACCCAGACCGGCGTCCAGCAAAAGGAGCTGATCTTCTCCATCAGCGATGACAATACCTCCCAGAGCAGCGGTATCGTAGATTACCTGGGGCTGAACAGAGTTATGGAGAAGCCTTCGGATGCCCTCTTCGAGATCAATGGCATCGAGAGAAGAGCCTCCTCCAATACTTTTACCATAGACAAGCAATATGAGGTAACCCTCCAGGGGCTCTCCCCTGAACCGGGCATTGCCACCGAGATCGGTCTGAAGGGAGACGTGGACTCCCTGGCAGAGAACATCCACTCTCTGGTGGGCAGCTATAATTCCTTCCTGGACAATACCTTCAAGGTTACGGGGGAGCACACCAAGAGTTCTCTTCTCCACAGCCAGATCAGCTTCATGACAAGGCACTACGCCTCGGATCTGGATGCCATCGGCCTTACCTTTGATGATCAGGGGCGGCTGAACATCGATGACGAGAAGCTCAAATCCGCCGCCTCCTCTCAGGATGCTGCCACAACCATGGGACCGGTAAAGGATTTCGCAAACTCCATGCTGCGGAAGACCAGCCAGATCACGCTGAACCCTATGGAATATGTAAATAAAACGATAGTAGCCTATAAGAACCCCGGTAAGAACTTTGTGGATCCCTACACCACAAGCGCTTACAGCGGTTTCCTCTTCAACAACTACTGCTGAAAAAGCTGCCCGGCAGATGCGAGCAGCTTTTTTCATGTCTTTTTTCCGTTTATCCGGTTTGCGTCACTTCTTTGAAAACTCGTGATACAGAAACTCAATATCCATCATCTTATCATCCACATAGAAGTCTGCGTTGGGTTTGGTAAACAAAAGCTCGTGGTATTTCAGTCCCCACTCTTCCATCTGCTTCTCCGTAACCGGCCGCCAGTCGATCTTAGTCACATATCCCCGGGCAGTATACAGAACGATCCTGTTGCCCCAGTCATACAGCTGATTGATGATATCGATCATTCTCTGATTCGGAAGGGCTTTTTCATAGGCCAGATCGTCCCGGTATGTAGCGATCACGCCGTCAATATCAAAGACAAACTGCTGTCCTCCCTTGCGGGCGCGGAGTACTCTGTCCACCCGGTCAAAATCCTCCGGCGTATCCACGTCGTACATTTCCTTCATCTCATATCCCATGATCTTCTTTCCCGTCATGGAATGGTACTCCCAGATACAGCGGGGACGCAGCAGATCCACGTTCCCGTTCTGGATATAGGTATCGGGAAGAACCTGGCGGGGCATGTTGTAAGCCTCCGGGATATCCTTCATCAAAGGATCCAGCAGTCCGTCCTCCTTCAGATACCACATCTTATGCGGAACAACGGTATTTTTCTTGACGCTGCGAAGGGCATCGATGGTATCGTCGGTGAGCATTTTTTCTATCATGGTATCAATGTCTGATACATCCCTGAAGGGATAGGTGGGGCGAAGATGCACCACCAGGTCCGGCTCGTAGCCTTCCTGATCCCGCAAAAAGCCCAGTGCATGCTCAAACACATCGATATCCAGGGCAGAATCCGTAGCATACTCCGCCGGACGGATGAAGGGCACCTCGGCTCCGTACTCCTTTCCGATCTCGGCATACTTCTCGCTGTCCGTCGTAAGTACGATGCGGTTGATATACTTTGATGCCTTGGCATGCTCCACCGAATAAGCCAGCATGGGCTTTCCGTCAATGGGGCGGATATTTTTATCCTTCACACTTTTGGAACCGCTCCTGGCCGTGATCAGGGCCAGGATCTTAAGCTCTCCCGTTTCCATTCTCTCCTCCTGTTTTCCTTTTACTCATCCTTCAGCTCATTGTAGCCTTCCCTGGGCGCATAGGTGGTGTGCAAAAGCTCGTGACACTTATGGCTGTTGGGCTCGCCCAGGAACTTCTCATACAGTTCCCGGATCTGGGGGTTGTTATGAGACTGCCTGATGGTATTTCTTTCATCTTCCGAATAAAGCGCAGCCGCTCTTTTTTCCTTATAGGTCTCCAGGATATCGTCATCCTCATTCGGCAGGAAAAATTCACGGACGTAGGGCTGGCCGCCGCCGTTGATACAGCCGCCGGGGCATCCCATGATCTCAATGAACTGATACTTGGATCTGCCTTCCCGGATCTCATCCAGCAGGATCCTGGCAGCCTTCATACCGGAGGCAACGGCCACATTGACCGTAGTATCATTGATATCCAGCGATGCCTCCCTGATCCCCGCATCATGTCCGCGCACATCCTTAAACTCTACGGGCTCCGCTTCTTTACCGGTCAGCTTGAAATAGACTGTACGAAGAGCAGCTTCCATTACACCGCCGGTCACACCGAATATATCGGCAGCACCCGTATAGGTGCCCATGATATCCCGATCCCACTCTTCTTCAGGAAGCCTGTCAAAAATGATACCGGCTCTCTTGATCATCCTGGCCAGTTCTCTTGTGGTGATCACGGCATCCACATCACAAATACCGTTCACCTTCAGCTGCTCTCTCTGTCTTTCGAATTTTTTGGCCGTACAGGGCATAACGGATACAACGAAGATATCCTCCGGTGCCACATCATTCTGTTTCGCCCAATAGGACTTAAGGATGGCACCCTGCATCTGATGGGGTGACTTGCAGGATGACAGATGGGGTAAAAGATCTCCGTAATTGTATTCGGCAAAGTTGATCCACCCCGGTGAGCAGGAGGTGATCATGGGAAGAACACCGCCGTTTTTCAGGCGTCCCAGTAATTCCGTCCCCTCTTCCATGATGGTCAGATCCGCGCCGAAATTGACATCATATACCCTGGCAAAGCCCAGTCTTCTCATGGCCGCGATCATCCTGCCCGTAACCGGCGTTCCGATCTTGTAGCCGAACTCTTCACCAAGGGCCGCACGTACTGCAGGAGCCGCCTGCGCGATGACGATCTTTTTACCGTATCGCAAAGCGTGATCCACTTTGTCGATCTCGGAATGCTCCATGAGGGCGCCGGTAGGACATACGTTGACGCACTGACCGCACTGGATGCAGGGGCTGTCACTGAAAGAGCGGTCGCCGGCAGGGGCCACAAAGGTGTTAAAGCCTCTGCCTTCAAAGCCCAGAATACCAAGTCCGTGGGCATTTTTACATCTTTCGATACATCTGCCGCAGAGAATGCACTTGGATGTATCCCGCACAAGACCCGGTGCCACCTCATCAAGATGTACCCTGTTGTGAGAACCGGGAAAAATGCCGGATCTGGCATCCGTTACATTGGCCACATGAAGCAGCTCACATTTTCCGTTTTTGTCACAGGCCTGACAGAACTGATTGTGATCCGAAAGTAAAAGCTCCACGCTTCTCCTTCTGGCAGCCACGGCTTCCGCAGAAGAAATGCTGATCTCCATCCCGTCATTAACAGGATATACACAGCTTGCCACCAGCCCGCGTGCACCTTTTACTTCCACAAGACAGACGCGGCAGGATCCCTGACTGCACTCTCCGTTATTAAAGGAGCAAAGAGAAGGGATCTCGTATCCGCATTTTTTTGCAGCCTGCAAAATGGTCTGTCCGTCTTCTATCTGATAGGGAATACCCTCGATTTTTATATTGATCAATGACATACTTCGCTTCCTCCTTAGTCTCTGGTGATCGCATTGAATTTGCAGTTACTCCTACAAAGACCGCACTTTGCACATTTTTCCTGATCAATGGCAAAGGAAGCGAGCTTGTGTCCTTCGGGTATATAGTCCGTCCTGGAGATACAGCCTGCCGGACAGTTTCTCGCACACAGACCGCAGCCGATACAGATCTCCGGATTGATCTTGTACTGACTGAGATGCTTGCATACATGGGCGGGACAGCGCTTTTCCACGATATGTGCTATATACTCGTCTTTGAAATGCCGCAGGGTGGAATTGACCGGATTTGATGCCGTCTGTCCCAGCGCACAAAGAGAGTTTTTGCGGATGGTCTTGGAAAGCTCTTCCAGGGTATCCAGGTCCTCCATCTCCCCCTGGCCTTCCACTATCCTGGTAAGGATCTCCAGGATCCTCTTGGTTCCCACTCTGCAGGGTGAACATTTTCCGCAGGATTCATCACAGATGAATTCCATATAGAATTTGGCCACATCCACCATACAGTTGTCTTCGTCCATAACGATGGCACCGCCGGAGCCCATCATGGAGCCCTTCTGTACCAGATTATCAAAGTCAATGGGCTCGTCAAGATACTCTTCCGTCAGACAGCCGCCGGAAGGGCCGCCTGTCTGGATGGCTTTAAATTTCTTGTCGCCGGGGATACCGCCGCCGATATCATAGATCAGCTCTCTCAGCGTTGTACCCATGGGTACCTCAACCAGACCTACGTTATTTACTTTTCCGCCCAGGGCAAACACCTTGGTTCCCTTGGAGCCGTCCGTGCCCACCTTTGCAAACTCGGCAGCGCCTTCTCTCATGATATAGGGCACGCAAGCCAGGGTTTCCACATTGTTGACAATGGTGGGCTTGCCCCAGAGTCCTTTTACGGCAGGGAAAGGCGGACGGGGTCTCGGCATACCTCTCTTACCCTCGATGGAGTTAAGAAGAGCCGTTTCCTCACCGCAGACAAAAGCCCCCGCACCGAGCCTTATATGACAGTCAAAGTCAAATCCGCTCCCCAGGATGTTCTTCCCCAGCAGAGAAGCCTCTCTGGCCTGGGCAATGGCTTTCCTGAGACGCTCAACCGCGATGGGATACTCGGCACGAACATAAAAATATCCTTCATGAGCACCGATGGCATATCCGGCGATCATCATACCTTCAATGACGGCAAGCGGGTTGCCTTCCAGGATCGAACGATCCATAAACGCACCGGGATCGCCTTCGTCTCCGTTACAAACAACATATTTCTCATCCCCCTCCGAAGAAAGGGCAAACATCCACTTGCGTCCGGCAGGGAATCCGCCGCCGCCTCTTCCCCGAAGTCCCGAGAGAAGTACCTGATCCGCAACTTCCTTGGGCGTCATGGACAGGGCCTTTTTCAAACCTTTGAAAGCGCCATAGCCCAGCGCTTCTTCCAGTTTCTCGGGATTGATAACCCCGCAGCCATGCAACGCGATCCTGCGCTGCTTCTTATAAAAAGTGATATCATCCTGCTTGGAGACCTTCCGGCCGGAAACCGGATCCACATACAGAAGGCGTTCAACCACCTCGCCCTTTCCGATATCCCGGTCCACGATCTCTTCCACATCATCTACAGTAACAAGCCTGTAAAGCGTATCTTCCGGATAGATCTTCACAAAGGGACCCTGGGAACAGAAGCCGAAGCACCCGGCCAGATTGATGGTGGCTTTTTCGTTCAGTCCCTTCCTGGCCAGCATTTCTTTGAACTTGGCCGCGATCTCTTTTGAATTATTGGAGAGACAACCCGTACCGCCGCACAAAACGATGTGACGTTTTTCGTCCGCGCCGCTAAGCTTGGTCTCCATGTTTTTCTCGCACTGCTGTGTTGTTTTTTCCAGCTCATCTATCGTTGTGATCGGATTCATGCCGTCGCCTCCTTCCTGTAGAAGTCTATGATCCCTTCAACCTCTTCCACATCCACCTTCGGATACACCTTGCCGTTGATGCTTACCGCGGGCGCGATACCGCAGGCGCCGATACAGCGCAGGGCATCCAGGGTGAACAGTCCGTCCGCCGTGGTCTGACCCGGGCCGATCCCCAGCAGCTCGGAAAAACGATCGATGACGATCTGGGCACCCTTGACATAGCAGGCCGTTCCCAGACAGCACCCGATCACGTATTTCCCCTTAGGCTCCAGCGAAAAGAACGAATAGAAGGTGACAACTCCGTATATCTCCGCAACGGAGATCCCCGTTCTTTTCGACACCACTTCCTGTACCTCAAGCGGGATATATCCGTATTCATTTTGGATATCGCTCAGGATCATCATCAGCGGCGTCTTTTCATTTTTGTACCTGTCACAGATCTCATTGATCAGCCGGACAGCACCCTCCTGTAACTTTGCCATGTAACCTCCTCCTTATCATACCCCAGTTTATATTCTACAGCGGAAACCTCTTCCGCTCATGATCATATTTTTCAGGCAAAAATGCCCGCCTCATCCATCGCTTTCTCCAGCTGCCCTGCCCTGATCTCCCAGGTGTGGCCCTCCGCAAGAAGCCTTCCCCGCTCTGCCAGCCCCTTCATGGCAGAAGCGTTATCCTTATCCAGCGCCGCTTTGATCGCGCCTGCAGCATCCCGCGGCGTTTCAAAGATCATCGCGTTTTCTCCGTTTGTCAGGATCCCGTCCAAATAGGCGTTGGAATCCGTGACGCAGACACAGCCGCAGAGCATGGCATTGAAGATCCTGTCATGGGCTCCTTCATGAAACGAGGGAAGCACATTCAGCGCCACCTTGCTCTTTGTCATCAGTTCCAGCACCTGAACGCTGTCGCAATAGGGAAGAAGCGTGATGTTTTCCGGCACTTCTTCAAAGAGATGCTCCCAGCCGGAGCCCACGATCGTCACTGGGATCCCCGCCTCAGCCAGTCTGCGAACCACTTCGCCGCGGCGCCGGTAGCGTACATAGTAATCCAAAAACTGGATATGACCGAGGGTTAATCGGATCTCTTCCTCCGTTACCCCCTCTTCCACCTCTTCGATCAGGCGGCGCCTTACGATATCCTCCAGTCTCGCCTCCGGATCCGCCAAGGCCTCATCCAGCATGGAATGATAGAAGGCCGCATACTCCGGTCCGTTTCTTTCGATAAAGATCGAAAACCCATCGGGCGGAACATAGGTGGCTGCGAATAAAACGTCGATGGGGCGCTTTTCCCATGAGTTCGTGTCTGCTAACGTATCAGCCGGTGGTGTATCTGCCTGCACTCCGCTATCGCCCGTCGCTTCTAATGCAGTGCCCCCGCTGGGGAGGAATCCGCCAAGTCTGATCTCCGGAAAATACCGCTCCATATAGACAACATGCCCCTTGTCGATACAAAACTGCAGATATCGCTCCTGCCGAAGGGCGATCTGTTCATAGAGAAAGTCATGATAGTGATAGGGATGATCCACGATGATATTGACACATTGCAGATCGTATGCGTCTACCAGCATATCGGCAGCCTCTTCAGATCGCTCTTCAGATTGCTCTTCGTATTGCTCTTCGCCTTGCGGTAAGACGCGATATGCATCCTTGCTGTAGATCCCCGCGAAGTTAAAGGTCAGAAAAACCGTTCCCGCGCCTGCGCCGTCAAGCCACTCCTCTACGCTGCCGTCCCGAGCATCATAGCGAAGCGGGAAAACCTCATATCCGTCCGCGCGCAGCTGCCCTTCGATCCGGCTCATAAAATACGAAGTCGTTTCCACGTCGCCGTGGTAGGTGATCACCCTGGGTTTGTTCATGCTACGGTCCCTTCCGTACTCTCGTCCTGCAAATCACGACCGTCCCCGTCAGCATTCCCGCCGCTACATCAGCTGCTCGTTTTCCAGCGCATCATACAGCGCCCGGAAAACATAGAAATCCTCCGGTGTCGTGATCTTGATATTATAGTTGGGGCCGACCACTACAGAGACATTTTTATCAAACATCCGCATCAGCGTGCAGCTGTCGATTGCGTCGGTGATGCCTTTTGCGATGGCCTCGTTCTGCACCTTCAGAATGTCCTTAAGCCAGAAGCTCTGCGGCGCCTGCGCGGTCCGCGAATGGGCTCTGCTCGGTACATCCGTCACTTTTCCCTCATCGTCCACCAGGATCACGGTCTCCTTGGCAAGGTTCACGGTGATGGCGGAACCGAACTTGCGAACAGATTCAATATTCTCATCGATGAGATCATTTCCGATCAGTGGTCTTACACCGTCATGGATCAGAACAATGTTGTCGTCCTCACCGTATACCTCGGCCGCTGCCGCCAGTCCGTTGTAGATTGACATCTGCCCCGAATCGCCGCCGGGAACGATCTTCCCGATCTTGTCCAGACGGTAGCGGTACTTCATCTCCTCCATGTATTCGATCCAGCCCTCGATGCACACCACGATAATGCCGTCGATATTTTTATGATACTGGAATTTCTCGATGGTATGCACGATGATCGGCTTGCCGTGAACCATCAGAAACTGCTTCGGCTTATCCTTCGTATTCATCCTTCTGCCGGATCCCCCGGCAAAGATCACTGCTATGTTCATGTATGGCTCTTCCTCCGATATAACCGTATTAGTCCGTCGAATATATATTTCTCTATCTGATCAAAGATCGCTTTGTTCTGATTGTATCATATCTTGACAGGCTTGTCTCCCTACACTAAACCCCAAAAGGCTGTACGATGACTGCCTTTTATCCGCTATAACATGTCAGGTATTCCTTTCGATTCAGATAGAGTCTGTTCAGTAACCACCCATTTTCTACTGAAATGCTGCACGTTTCTCAATCGCATGCATAATACTGGAAAAGGCTCTGGCACTATCCGTCAGCAAAGCCGCTCTTACTTTTGCCTGTTCACTCTTCATATGGTAGTACGCAGGATCTTCCTTCAACCTAACCGCTTCTTTCACCATAGCTTCATAATCTGCGAAGTGGAAATCATCTCCCACACTGACCCCTGCATCTCCATAGTTCATGGACAGCGCCGGCAGGCCCTTTGAAAGAGCCTCTGCAGCTGAGCAGCCTCCGCCGGAACGATAAGGATTCAGATACACATCGCAGCACTCATAGACACCCATCATATCGGTCTGATAGCCCAGATCGATACAATACTCCTTCATTAGCGGATCCGTATCCGCATAGTGGGCGAGCTTGGAAAACCCTCCTGCAAATGCAGTATAGATCCCATTCTCGGCCAGCTTTTTCACAAAACGCATGAACTGCTCATCGGCTTCTTCATTCAACCGGCCGCTGCAGGCGATTGTGATCATACCATCCTCCGGCAGGCCCAATTCTTTTCTGGTATAGGTATTGCTCTGAGGTTTAAACGTAAAAGTAAACACTTCCTTTACAAAATGATCATTTGTCAAATGATGCTTTCCCAACCACTCGTTGTCATGTTCTTTTTCGCTTCCACCAATCATCTGGAACTGGCTTCTGCAAATAGCCCTTCCGGAATATACAGTGGGCAGGGTCAACACAGGTATTTCTAGTGCACAAAGATCGCTGAGAATACTGTTTCCACCGATCGTGACAACGCACCAGGGTTTCATTTTCCAAATCGTCTCTAGGAGTATTTCCGCCATTTCAATTGACGGAGTGATCTGCGGGAACTGGAAGAACGGAAATTTCGTATCCTGAAATTCTACGACCTTTCCTTTCGAAAACTCATCATAGTAATTTCCCAGCGTTGCCTTAAACCAGGAAATTTCGCCAATCGGGGATAACAGTTCTGCCGTATTAAAAATCATTACTTCTTTTCCTAGACTTTTCCGCAAGACATAAGCCCTGTCAAAAAGCATTTTTGTCGGCCCGTGATTTAAATTCAAAACCTGCGACGAGAGAACAAAAACCAGTTTTTCATCCCGCTCTTTTGCCGGAATCCAGTCATAGGTTTTTGTCAATTCATTTTTAAATTTCTGATAGATAACCTCATACAAATCATCCTTGAGCTCAAAAAACTCATGTAGTTGCAGCTCCCGGGTCACAAACTCCCATCGTCCCATCTGACAGTAAACAAAATATAGTGTTTCCTTGGACAGACTTTCGTCTGAAAGAAGCATCCTATACAGTCTTTCATGGATACGCGGACTTCTTACCATCTGAACCATGGCAGAAAGAAAATAATAATCCCTCTGCTCACCTTTTTCATATAGCTCCATCAGTTCCTTTTCCAACAAATCTGCCCGCTCTTTCAGATAACTCTCCGGGTTTTCCATGTAGGAACGGAACACCTCATCTGTTTTTTCAACAGATCCGGTTCCTTCCACATATTGTCTTGCCGCATGTACCACATCCTGATAGGTCATCCGCTTTCTCCTCGTTTCAAGTTCAAATCCGCCTGTGCAGGATCAGATAATTTTCAAAGTTGAACGCCCCCCATTTGATGGGCGGCGTTGTTTTAAATAACCTCCAACATCTTCTCTACCTGCGCCTGATAGCTGAGCTGCTCTTTTACCTTACGATAGCCGTTGGCCGCGATCTCAAGACGCTCGTCCTCATGGGCCAGATAATAATCGGCAAGCTCCGCCGCATGCTCCATGCTTTCATAATACACGAAATCCCTTCCGGGTTCAAAGTATTCCAGGAAATCGGACTGAAAGTTCGTCAGCAAAAATCCCCCGCAGCCGAGAATATCCAGCGCCCTAAGCGGCATGCCCGTGTGGATGCTGCGTAGCGAAATGTTCAGGTTGATCTTAGCGCACTTCATGGCAAAAGGCGCCCTGTCGTAATAATCGATGCTTCCCATGTTAAGCACCTTCGAAAGCTCCGGTGTCCTCTCGGGTGTAAACAGCCTCACCTGATGTTTCTGTGAAAGCCTCCCGAGCAACTCCTGCCGCTCCATGGCAGTCACTTTTCTTGCAAGGAAATAGTTAGCTACCACCCACTCCGCGGTTTCCATCCCATCGCCCTGGGCATATACAGGGCAAACCTTCCGGATGTTTTCCATTACCTGCTCCGTCAGCGCTGGCTCGATCACGTCCATCCCATAGACATGAAGCTGGGCCTGCATCAGGGCATCCACATACCCGCGCGTGTTATCATCCAGATTCTCCAGATGCCGGAACATGTGATTCTTCTTCTCGGAATAGGTCGCTCCGATAAAAGTGATCTCACTGTCGTATGCTTTGTGATCCGCCTGCGTCGGCACCACTTTATCATAATGCTCCACCGCTGCACCCATCGGCAGATACCATACATTCTTCACGCCGAGAGAGCGCAGCTTGTTTGCCTCCGTACTGTCAAAATGAAAGATCCTGTTGGTCTCAAACAACGCCGTCTGAGAGTAAGCCATGACAAACGGACTGTCATAGATCCAGGATACATATTTCACACGGCAGGCCTTACAGGCTATCGCGACCGTGGGATAGTAATTGAAGGAAAAAACGAAAACCGGCTTTTCCTCCAGGATCTTCTTCGCGATCTCAGCCGCCAGCTTCTCACTCATCCTGGCATCCTCATCATGCAGCAGGAAAGGCACACTGACCACCTCATACCCCATCCTTTCAAAGATAGGTATGATATGCTCATTGCCGAAGCTTTTCCATTCCAAAAAAAGTATCTTATCTGTTTCTTTCATTTCCCCGTAACTTCCCAGGCCAAAACTTCTGTTTATGAATCAAGCTGCAATATCTCTTCGCACACCTTTTCCACATCATAGTCCGGTGCATACTCCGCTGCCACATTGCAGATAGCGGTAATCCGGATCTCATCTTCTTCCAACTCCTCGGCAATTTGTGCAGGGCTCTTGCCTTTACGAAGCTTCTTGCAAACCATGTCAATAAGCAGCATCTCTCTGCCTTCTTCCCTGCCTTCTTCTCTGCCTTCTTCTTTAGCGTCCATCAGCAAAACCCGTTCTTTCATATATTGCGTCCTCCATAGCTCGTTTTTTCTGCCTTTTCTAACTGCTGCCTCTATATGTTCTGCCAGCTGCCCAACAACATTTCCATTTCTGACATATTCATATAATCTCTTCAGCTCTTCAGGAATATCATCCCCTTCGTAGCTACAGTTATAGAATATTTTTTCCGTTCCGTCTGACAGGAATAAATCCGAGTTTTCGTCACATCTTTCCCGAAACCTGTATTTACTGAACCTCTGCTTAAAAGGATCAAATGTACAAATAAACAGAATGCTGCTGTCCGGCAGAGTTTTATACGTATTGCCTTTATTCATATAGCCAATATCTATTGCGCCCTGATAATATCTGCTTCGTTTTGGCAACTGATGATACTCCACAGTCTTATGGTTAAGGTTTTGCATTTCGGCGTCATATACATTTCCGACGGAATCCTCTGTATATACATCAACCCACATAGGCTTCCCGTCCGATGTATACTTAAACTCTCGCTGCGTCTGAATTTCGTTCAGCTCACCTACAGATCTTTGAAGAAGGCATTCAATCACTTCTCTGCAAAGCTTCGGATCCTCCATCACCTTTCCAAACATAAAATCGTCACTGAAACATAGTTCTTCGTAGTTCTTAATTGCTTTTGGTCTGTTCATCATTTTTCTCCTTTCAAATTTATATGGCAGGAGTCTGATGAAACAGACTATCAAACGTATCAACTCCTGCTCATTTGGATTGGAATATAAGCAGGAATTTCAGAAAAGATCAGAATAGATATAGAACACCCGCATACACAGGTGTCAGAATTATATGAAAATCTGCTTACAGGAGTATCTTATCATATCAGGAAATGCTTGTCTCTTTTTTTTTAGGATATTACGCAGATTGATGCTTTAAAAAAATATCTTTTCCGTTTCCTTTTTCGTTCTCCGAGCATGTTATTGCTCAATCTTCATGATTTTCATTAACTTTGCTGCATAACACTCCCAACTCATATGATCCCAAGCGTAAATCCATGCTTTTTCTACCCGATCATAAATCCCTTCCAAATCATCCAATAATACCATTGCAATTTCTCCGACACATTCCGGTGTTTCTATATCATAGAAATTCAAATAATCCTTCAGGTTCTCGTCCAAATATGCACTATGATCCGTAAGCACAGCCGCACCATTAAGCATAGATGTGGGAATTCTATCGTGCATACCATCTTTAAATAAAGGCATCACATTTAGACTCAGTTTTGTTTCCCGGAACAACTCGATAGATTGCACAAACTGCACCGGTCCATGAATAGCTACATTACATCCCGGATACCGCCTCAGCAAACCATCCCATCCATTACCGAAAATGTGAAAGTGTATACCCGATTTAAGCAAGGATTTAATGACTTCCTCGCGATAGAGACCTCGTAAAAAAATAGTTGTAACAGCAGTTACCTGCAAACATTTTAAAAAAATATCATGGTCAGAATCACTGACTCCCATATCACGAAGAACAACCCTTAATCCCTGTTCAACCGTATCACCTCGATGCGAAAGCATATAATCTATGTGTGAAATCACAAGTTTTCTGATTTGAGTAGGGAACTGCATGATCTCGTCTTCAAGTTTTTTCATATCATATCCTGTTCCCGCAAACATAAGATCATATTTCCTATTCTTAAAAGCCTCATAGGAGTCTGCTCTTTTTATATCTGCAGTACCTGCCAGCGGAAGAAAATGCGCATGAATATTAGGGCGATACTTCTCCAGAAATCTCACATGATTCCTGTCTAAACAGATTACATGATAATCATGTAATTGTATAGCCATTGTAATATTTTTTTCAACAGGCGAATCCAATATCAGATTATAAAATGGAATTCCCGTCATATCCCAAATATTTCTACCATTATATCTAATTTGAAGTTCGCAACCTGCATTTAGCGAAAACGCCAAGTCCACCTCTCCCGAATTCTTGATACACATAAATATCTCTGATCCATCAACATTTTCAGCATCAAAGGTTACTACTTCAATTCCATTTCCAATCATAATTCGTGAAATCCGATCAAGAAAGGAATTCATTGAATCATAACAGATTTCCTTTCTTTTGCTGAACACGATCACTCTACGCATAATGCTTTCTTTCCCTTCAATTCCTACTACCATGCTCTATATAAAATATCATTCTTAGTATAGCAGTTTTATATTTCTTAAGACATCACATCAAAAAGAACCGTGCTAATATCTTTCGGTCTCCTTAATGCAGTGATATAATGCTCTTAGAAAAACTCGACAATTCATATGATTATATTCACCGAAGTCAACAAATATATTCATATATCCTACGATAAAAAAGGATAGTTATGACACAAATCAACACATTCAAGGATCAACTAAAAAAGCATTACGATTACTGCTATCTGGAAAGCATGCATCACTTATACAACCTTTACGGTGGTACAGACACAATCATTACCGGCATGAGCTATGCTGTAAATGGTATTGATTGCAGGTATTTATCACGTAGAAGTATAAATTTTGCTATCCACTCTCAAGATCTGTTTTATGACATCAACCATGTTCTGCGGGCGATCCATCAGGATCATGCCCACAAGATTCAAAATGTCATTTTCACATTGGGATACTATAGCTTTTTTTATGATCTATCTTTAACCGGGACAAAGCGAAAATGCCTTGATCTATATTGGCCCTTGTTCAAAAATATGCACCATATAGATGTGACTGATGAGATGAAAAGTCAAGCCGAACTTGCAGTTAAAGACCCTGCGTTTATATCATTTTATCACCGCTTCTTTTATAATGAGCCGAATTTTTATGGTTCGATGATGTCATACGAGGAGACAGTTCCTGAGATTACAAAAGCCGGCGGTTGGAATATGCTCAACATCGGCGAAAGGGACGAAGACGCACGATTTCTCGCTTTCCACCACAATAAACACATAAAGCACACAGAAACCTTTCACGAAAATGTTTCACTTTTCAACAAAATCACAAGAATATTGGATCTGATGAATATTCGTATATTTGTTATGATAATGCCTTTTTCTCCAGAATACCTAAACTATATAAACAAAGACTATCGCAATATAATACTTGACGTCATAGATAACTGCGAACAAGCCATACATTTTATTGATATTAACGACTATGATTTATTCTGCAGGGATGACTATCTGAATTCAGACCATCTGAATGCTAATGGTGCCAAAAAACTCGCCCCTATCATTGACCGCTTTATGAATGAATAAAACGCTTTCTTATACCATCCTCTTACACCTCCATCATATTCATAATCTGATTTTTCATCGCGTTCGAAATATCAGCATCACGCAAATAGTCTATTTCTTCGGTCGATGCATTTCCGCCATTCATTGAACTGATTATCCTTGTCACCAAACGATAATGCAGGATCAATTGGTCAAGCTCGTTCGTTATCCTCAGCATACATTTTGCCGGTTCTTCCTGCTGCTCTTTATCCAAAACATACAGCACACGAAACATATCTGCCAGATCACCTGACAGATCTGAAGCACCGAGCATCACATCCGGTCTTCTGCCCATCACTTCCCTGAATATCCCAAGCGCTCTGCCGCCACAATTCGGATCACCTTTTCTTACTTCCTCAGCCAGTCTTTTTTTCAGCTCAACCGTTTCAGCCTTTTCTTGCGTGATACCGATGGGAATCTCGCAATACTTCAGCCCTTTCCATTTTATCCAGACATAGTTAAGCTGTTCCGACAGAAAGCCGTATACTCTGCGGTGATACTCGTCATAACCGCTTACGTCTATTTCCTTTTCCGCTAAACGAAAGATTGAAAATAACCATTCTGTGTATTCTCTAAACAGCTCCGACGATGCAACGAACATATTGGAGCTATGCACTTCATTCCCTTCCACTAATCCCTGATATATGGGAAAAGCGTCCGGATAAAGTTCCTTCAACGCCCGTCCGGTCGCGTCAAGATCCTGAATATTGTGCGCCTGGGCAAAGGTTTCATAATAGGATTGCGGATGCCGGATCGCCTCCGGTATCAGGATATCATAATCCTTTAACAGCTCCAGATATTCATCACCGCTCATGATCTGATGCTTTCGATTCAAAAAGAACCGCCGATAATGACAGATCCCCATATATTCGGCATCATGCACATTTTCAGCCGCCCAATACTGGCCGGTCAGTTCTCCGTAATAGATGTTTTGTGCCGATATCTGGTCACCGGTATCATCTCCGATGTACCCAAGATCTTCCCCGATGGCTTTTCCGACATGAAGCGGTACGTAAGCCGGATCAGCCGGCTCATTAAATTTTCTGTGGGTCATAACCCAGATTTTTATTCTTTTTTTTGTCGGCAAAGCCACACCCCTTTCGGTCATCCGGCCGTTTATTTCCGATAATACTCTACCAGCTTCTTTACAGAAGCAATCACCGAATCCACATCTGCATCACTCATCTTCGGATAAAGCGGAAGACTCATTGAATTCTGATAAATCTTCTCAGCCACCGGACAAAGTCCTCTTGCATAACCTTGATCCCGGTAATAGGGGAACCAGTATACCGGTATATAGTGCACCTGACATTGCACACCCTCTGCACTCATCGCATTAAAAAATTCTCTTCTGCTGCAACGCAGGCTTCCCTCTCTCAGCTGCATGATATACAAATGTCTGCAGGTATCGGATTTACCGATCTCCTTTTGCACAATGATCTCAGACAGATCAGCGAATGCCTCATCGTACCGTTTTACTATCTCCTGTCTTCTGGCCTTGAACTGTCCCAGTCTCTCCAGCTGACTGATCAACAGAGCAGATTGAATATCGGTAAGCCGATAATTATATCCCAGGGATTGCTGCTCATACCACCAGGGGCCTGCATTTTTTTCTTCCAAAAGATCCGCCCTCTTAACTATACCGTGCGTATGCGCATTGACCAGACGTCTGTACAGATCATCATCGTTTGTGGTTATGGCACCGCCCTCTCCCGCTGTTACGGTTTTTACGGGATGAAAGCTGAAGCAGGTCATGTCCGCTATCCCGCCGACAGGTTTGCCATCATATAACGTTCCTATGGAATGAGCTGCATCTTCGACAAGCAGCAGGCCATGCCTGTCACAGACTTCGCGGATTTCAGACAGCTGCGCCGCCTGTCCCGTAAAGTCTACAGCCACTACCGCCTTAGTCCTTGGCGTGATACATTCCTCTATCTTAGCAGGATCGATATTATAGGAATCCTCACAGACATCCGCAAACACAACCTTGGCACCGCAATAAAGGGCGCAGTTAGCGCTTGCCGCAAATGTCAGGGGTGTGGTTATGATTTCATCGCCCTCACCGATCCCTGCTGCCATCATGGCACAGTGAAGTGCTGCCGTACCGTTACTGACTGCCACGGCGTGCTTTACATCCAGCATCTCTTCAAGCTTTTTTTCCAGCTCGGACACTTTCGGACCGCAGGTCAGATAATCGCTCTTAAGCACCCCAACAACAGCAGCTATATCTTCCTCTGATATCCACTGTCTTCCGTAGTAGATCTTATTCTCCCGAACAGGTTTACCACCCTCTATTGCCGGTTTTTCCATTGTCATGTTTCCTCTCTGCTTCTTAGTCCATCTACAATCTTGCAACCACCTGATACTGATATGCCTGATACATAAACTTCTCAGCACCACCCAGGCTCAGCAGCTTCTCCACAAGAGCCTCATCCTCGTCATTAAGCGCACCGTTCATCGACATACGTTCAATAGAGTAACCGGCCTGATCCACAAACATTTTCACAATTTCGTGATATGTGAACATATGAATATGCGTCTTGTCCAGCAGACCGTATTCCGCGTAAGTAAAATGTCCGTCCAATAACATCCGCATCACTTCAACATTCATCAGATTCGGTATGGATGCCACAATCCTTCCACCATTTGCCAAAAGTTTTTTGCAATAAACCAAAACCTTCAACGGATCCCGCAGATGTTCCAGTACATCGGCAAACAGAATAAAGTCAAACTCATTTTCTCCGAAGTCCAGTTTCAGATCCTCAATATTATCCCATTTAACAGTGGCAAATTCCGCCGCCACCTTCAACGCCCCTTCGCTGATATCCGTTCCGAATAACTGTGCATTTTTGAATATCTGTTTCAGTTCAAAAAGGTTCCCTCCGCAATCACAACCGATCTCAAGTATCCTCAAAGGGAGATCATGATCGGCGGTTTCGGAAACAATATCTATGACATCCCTGTTACCGCCAACAGTAGCATAGTGAATGCCGAACTGCTTTTCAAACAGCTGCGAATCCACGCTGGATCTCCGACTCCCTTTTGCAAAAGATGTTTCCAGGAAAAAAGCCTCCTTAACCTTATACATCCGTTTATGCGCCAGATACTCCCGCATGCATTTTTCCCACATTGCATTCCCGAAATCTCCCGCCTCCGGATGAAAGGGCTCCTCTTCCGCAATCACCGATCCGGAAAACAATATCATTCCCTCAAACAGTGTCAGGGTCTCAGCCGGACGATATCCCGTCGAATCAGCAAATAGCTGCTCCATGTCTTCATTGCTTTTTTGCGCCATCTCTTTCTCATCTAGCACTGACGATAGCGGCACCCCGACGGCAAAAGCGTCACGACATTCGCCGAGAGCTTTTTCCATTCTCTCGATACTCCCCTTCAGAGGTATATACCTGCCATCCAAAACCAAGGTATCCCCTGTTATTCCGTAATGACTGATCACGTGATTTAGTGCCGCGCCGGCGGTTTCCTCTTCTTTAAAGCAGACTACGCGTATATCCTCCTGGTCCCTTAGCAGCTCTCCCCTTTCAAGATTCTCACCCATAACCAAGAGAATAATATCCTGTAAGCAATCAGAAAAAGAACTCCTGAAATAAGACAAAACAAACTCAATACATTTTTGATCATCCGGACAATGTATGATCATCTTCATAGCTATTCTCCTTGTTTGTTTCACAGATACATATTGATCAAATTACAAATCTCTCCCGCAATTTCATAATATACATTTCTGCTGAAATGATTGATGTTATCACGATAATCATTATTAGAATGAATATATGCTGATGGATCGATTACTTTAACTCGGTCGTGCCTTTCAGCAAACTCTCTGATAACAGGATTTGCATTCCGGTACATCTCTAAAAGTCCTTCCGTACCTTCATCATATCCTTCATACGGCACCGTGCTTCCCAAAAGCAAAATGATCAGCGGTTTACCGGGTACATTTTTGTATATCAGATCCAGATTATCTATAACTCTGTCCACAGAATTACCCCCGATAAAATCCCACTCATCCGCAAATCTGTCTATGATTTCATCCGTAAATGTAAATCCGTGATTTTGGATCTCTCCGTCAATATAACGTTTTCTGTTTTTTTCATCGGTCAGATCCCAACGAAATCCCCCAAAAGATATTCTGCAACCGTTTTTCTTATTCTCATACATCCCGGCCGTAAAATCCTGTTGAAGACTATAGCAGATTACATGATAGGAATCCTTCAGAATCTTCGTTTCAAAGTCTTCCGGAAGAATAAACGGCGCACTTTTCCCAATCTCTTCAATTTCTTTATCAGACAGCGTCATACTCTCACGAATATGCTCAGAATGGTTTTGCCCTGTGGTAACAAACCCTTTGGCGTTAACAAAATTGAATTCCGTAGTGATATTTGCCCCCGCCAGATACGGATAGATCGCATCCATATCACAGGGGCCTTTTAACAAAAGCCGTACTCTTCTGCTCTTTTCCTTATCCCTCAGGATCTCCTCGTCCTTTACCTCTTCGATCCAGTCTATCTGTTGATCCTGTTTCAGATCAGATGCTACGGGCTGTTCAACGGTAAATGCCGGACAGCCTAACAGGTTATACACATACTGTTCGATCCCCATACCCAATACTCTGCATGAAAACAGAAAATGTTCCATGGACTTTTCCCTTGTATTATAGCAGAAGAAGCCGATGATTCCATAATCTCCAAACCTATCTCTGGCCCTGATGCAGCCGCAGTCATTCCAGTCATTTGTGATCAATCGGATCAAGTATTCCCGATCATCCCTGTGCTTCGTATAGTTCAGCTGATTGGTCCGAGCAACCAGCTCCGTGATTCTGTCGATCTGCTCCAGGCAGTTACGATCGATCGCAATTTTAATCTGACTGTCATATAAGAACTGCTGCTCAGAAGAAAAGCCTGCTCTCACTACATTTTTAGTTTCAAGGATTTTGTAATGCTTCAGCCTTTTGTGTGATGCATCTGATACAGCCACTGCATCATATAATGTCCGCAGTTCCCCGATGATCCCGGGATCGGCCGTCATAAGTCCCGGATTGGTACTCAACGCTTCCTCTCTGTTTCGCACACTGTCATCGATAAACAGCACATTTTCCGCTCTTAGCGCCATGGCCTGTAGCTTTTCTGCGATCTGACGTCCCTTTTCTTCCCAGTTGATATGATTGAAGACAAACAGATCCCAGATGCCGGCCTTTTCCAGCATCTCTTTTACCGGTTCCGGATCATTTTTCGAGGAAATACTATTGATAACTCCGCAATCCGTAAGATGCCGGATCAGCTCAATATGCTCTTGCGGAATCTCTACCTCTTCTTCACTCAGAATACCCGTCCAAAATGTATCGTCCAGATCCCATATGATCAGTTTTATTTTCTCTAATTCTACTGCTGTCATTTTTGCTCCGAACTTCTATCGTCAATTCACACCCTGCATTTTTTCTAATAGATCAAATACTTCGCGATCCGATTTAACACGTATTGCGTACACTCCTCACAAAGCTTTTGATCTTCCACCAAGTTTCCGTTATCATCCTTCAGATACGCCTCATATTCCGCCAATTCAAATCTGCCATCCCATTGAACCACTGTCGGATTTCGGAAAAAGAAGGTAAAATCATCAAAGCGTAGAGCAATTTGGTAGGGATCATGGGGATGAATGCTCTCCGTAACGGCAAATCGCCTTTTCTCTCCGCCCAGGCTAACCGGCAGCATCCCCTCCGACCTGGGATTATCAAATTCCCTTGCGCCTGCCAGTTCACACAACATCTCTCCGTAATCCAACGTGGAAAGCAACTCGTTCATTTCAGCATCTTTGTGAACGCCATCCCGGAACATCATCGAAACATTCGTCCTTTCCTTAGAAAGAAACTCCGATCCCTCAGGAACCAGATACCCCTGTCCGTGGTCTGAGAACAGACTGATCACCATTTCGTCATCCGGATAATTCCTCCTCAAGTAGTCATACAGGATCCCCAGATGCCGGTCTACATATCCCATCATCTTTTCATATTGCATGCGCTTATTATCACTGTATCCCTGCTTAACAGACGTCCCCTGACCGCTCTCATCGTCCTGTCTGATATCCAGGTTCATCTGAGTTTGAACCGAAAGAGGCAGCGAATCTTCATCTGCCACATGATGAAGGTCTCCGATAGAAAGCCACACATATTGATCTGTTTCCTTAAATGCCTCAATATACTCTATGGCATCTCCTATAATATGCTCAACCCGCCAATTGGCATACTGATGCCGATACAGAAAGCTATCAAACCCTCTATCCATTCCATATACAGGAATAATGCGCCAGTTTCCGTTAAGGATAGTTGTATAATAGCCCGCTTTTTGAAATCTCTCGGCTATCGTAACGGAATCCTTTGATATAGAATAATCAATATCACAATGGAAAACCTGATGTTTGAGCGTACTAAGACCGCTCATTATACCCGCTATACTCGGGAGCGTCCATTCCCCCGTCGTCCAAGCATTTGTGCATACCATTCCCTGCTCAGCGAAAAAATGGTAGGTATTTGGCATTACTTTTTCAAACCCTTCCTTCGTGAGCAGTTGCTGTGCCAATCCATCCACAAAAATACTCATGACCATTCGCTTTCTTCTCGAATCATGTCTTATCGCAATCTCTTTTCCGATTAAAAGCGGTTGATCAGATTGTATACGCATCCCTTTTCCGACACGATAATAGTAAAACGTATCCGTTTCTCTTTGTAACTGTTTTATTATCTTGGCGCAATCCAACTGAACAAAATCAAGCTTTGCTTTTTCCCTTGATGCAACAGGTAATAAAGCTGCATCATTTTCCACAAGATAACTGCTCATTTCTTTCACGCGGCGGAACTCGCCGCATGCATTCAGCAGATCTTTTTCATCACTTGTCAGCTGATGCCGAGAGCGATAAGCTCCGACAAACACTTCTTCTTTATCATCAGGGTAACATTCACCTATAATGGAACTATTGCCCCTAAAACGGAACTCCATTCGCCCAAACATGTTTTCTGATTCCAACGCTATTCGGTCTATGAACAACTTTACCCGTCTGATTTCTTCAATCCCGATGCCGCTTTCTATTTTCTTTTCAATCATATCAGATAGTTCGCGTAACAACTTATCTGCCATATTTAAAGATTCGTCCCATATGTCAGATTTTGTCTCATCCAACGCACCGGCGATATAATAATACTTAATGGCATTATAATAGTTTATAGCATCATATTCTTTCAACTCTTCATATATCTTTGCTAGCATATAATGTAAAACAGAGTAATACGGATACATTTCGCATCCTTTTTTCAGAGTATCTCTTGCCTCTTCGTACTCCCTCATTCGGAGTAAAAAATTGCCTTTGAGAATAAATATGTCGGCATCAAAAGGATACTTCGATTCGTACTCTGCAATCGCCGTCTCCACTTCCGCAGGAGTGGATAAATCATCCACCAACATATCACACACTCTCTGCTTTAAAAGATTCATTCTACACCTCAAAAAAAGCAGAAAGACAGTACTCATACCGCCCTTCTGCATATATTCAACCAATCAGTTCTCTTTTTCTACTGCTTTCAGTATAATGACAGCTACCTGATAGAATATCTCCACAAATGGAAGTATCCCCTCTTCCAAAGCATCTGCCACTTTATTGTTATCCTTTTCTTCAACAGAAGCGATTAGCTGCTGCATTTTTTCCTCAATACCGTCTCTGTTAAGTATCACTTCTTTCTCGTTGATCAGCGAAAGCGTTCCATTCGTAATCTCAACTATATAATTGATACCCTCAAAAATCTGATTCTTGAAATCTTCCGTATCATCCCTCGGTTCACCCCTCAACTCCGGAAGAATCTCACGAATCGCAGGCACCAGTCGAAGTGCGTAATCCGACCCATCTCTCAATGCCTCATATTGTAATTTCTTTACTTCATCCATAGCCCATACCCTCCTGTGACTTCAGTAACTGATTACATAATCTATTTTATCACACTGCCGAATATTTGAAAACCTGATTTTTACGCCAGTTCAAACCATCTGCTACTAGTTATCAACCGTTTCCAACATCATTTTCACTCTTAACTCATACTTATATTCTTTCATTATTTTTTCTTTCCCTTTGTTCACGATCCTCTCCCTCTCCGAATCATGCTTGGCATAATACTCTGCGAGTTCCACGGCCTCTTCCACAGAACGATACATTACTATTTCCTCCCCATTTCGGAATCCCCGCTCTAATCCCGGCTGAAAGCTTGCGAGCAGGAATCCTCCGCTTCCCATGATGTCTAATACTCTCAGCGGCACCCCTTCTCTGTTATTTCGCAGGATTGGACATAAATTCACCTTGCTTTGAGCAAATACATTAGGCATTTCATTTTGATAATCAACAGGTTTACACAATACCGTTTCTCCAAGCAAGTCCCTTTCACCATCCTCCATCTCATAAGTATATAATGCCGTATGAAGACGTCTTGACAGCAAGGCAAGAATTGTGATCCTTTCCTGATAATTCAGCCATGCTGCTATAGCGAATGAAATGTTGTTTTTTGTTAATTCCTTTTTTCTCTCTCCCCCAAGAGTATATTCCCGCTGCATATCTGATACAATCTGATCCGTCAAAAGATCAGGAACAATATACTCATCATAGAGATTTCGCTGGACGGCTGCCAGTCCTTCCAACAACCCCTGATAATACCCCGAAAAACAATTCTTCAGCGCCGGATATATCGAATGATATAGCCTGCCAACCAAAGAAACATCATGCTTGAATCCGGTTCTGACTATCACCGATTCGAGTCTGTCTACGTCTACCGCCAAGGGAAGATAGTAGCAGTTATCAAGCCCCCGCTTTGTATAATACTCATAATCAGAAGGGCAAAAAAAGAACATTCGGTTGGTCGCATAGTCCATATCACCCAACGATTCCATAACCGGCGGAGTATCATAATACCACGAAAGATAGACGATCCCCTTTTTGGCGCACACTTTTGCTACAACAGGAAAAAAATTTGTCGTATAAACCGCATCATAAACATACGAGAGTCTTTTCTCAAGAAATGTCATTAACTTATCATCATTATAAAGCGTTTCATATCCTCCCCATACATAGTCCGAACAATCGTCAACTGTGCAACCGAGTTTTCGCATGGTTTCAATAACATCATAATCGATATAGGAGTTTATCAAACGAAGCACCAATACTCTCATATTGCCCTCTTAAACAAGAAAAGAACCGGCCGAAAGGCCGGTTCTTTTGGTAGTCGCTTTGTTCTCTTACCAGAATTAGCCAAGTAAGGAAAGAACGCCCTGATTGCTCTGGTTAGCCTGAGCCAACATAGACTGTCCTGCCTGAGCAAGGATGTTGTTGTTGGAGAATCTAACCATCTCAGAAGCCATATCGGTATCACGGATCTGGCTCTCTGCAGCTGTCGTGTTCTCAACGACATTATCAAGGTTCTTGATGGTGTGCTCAAGTCTGTTCTGAATCGCACCAAGCTCAGCTCTCTGATTAGATACAGATGCAAGAGCGTTCTTGATGGAAGCGATGGCATCACTTGCGCCAGTAGCGGTACCAACGGAAACGCCGGAGATACCGATAGCAGATGCGGACATCTTGCTGATCGTCAAAGTGATAACCTGACTAGCCTCTGCACCAACCTGGAGTTTCTTGCCGCTGGAGAACTCACCATTCAGCAGGTTCTGCTCATTGAAAGTAGTGGTGCTGCTGACACGATTAATCTCGGAAACAAGGTTCTGAACTTCCTTGTCGATGTACTCACGATCATCGGTCTTGTTGGTGCCGTTCTTAGCCTTAACAGCCAGCTCGTTCATTCTCTGCAGCATATCGTGTACTTCATTCAGTGCACCTTCTGCAGTCTGTACACAGGAGATACCATCCTGAGCGTTAGCAGAAGCCTGAGTAAGACCTCTGATCTGACGACGCATCTTCTCGGAAATTGCAAGACCTGCTGCATCATCTGCTGCACGGTTGATCTTGTAACCGGAAGAAAGCTTCTCAGTGGACTTTGCCTGGGTACCGGTGGTGATGCCAAGCATTCTGTTAGAGTTCATTGCTGTAAGATTGTGTTGTACTACCATAATATTTCCTCCTTGAATTTAACTGTCGTCTTCCATGACGATCAGTGGTTGGAAAAATCGGATCCAGGCCGTACGCTCCCGTCACTTCTCTTTCCTGGTTAATTTGTTATCTGTATTATATATCGGAGCTTCGTCCGATAAATTAATACCAAAATTGAAAAAAATTGAAATTATTTCTTACTGTCCAAAAATGCCGGTGTGACAACGTGTGTCTGTTGCATGTTCTTATAGTAATCCATCGCAACGCGGCTGGTATTTCTGGACTGACCGAGACGCTTATGGCTCTGGGAAAACTTCTGTTCCACCAGCTGCTTGTTCCTGGCCTCAACTGCCTGAATGGAAACGCTCTTCTCGGTAATGATCGAGATCTGGCTCTGCATGGTGCGAATCTGCCGGGCATATGCCCTCTTGCCTTCTTCTGTTCCGAGGAGCTCTTTGATCTTCTCAAAAAGTCTCTCAAAACCTTCATCAAGCTTATCCATTCGTTCGATCAGTTCAAGCTTTTCATCAGCATTCCGATCGAAGGAATCCCAGTCCACATCATCCTGATTCAGGATCTTCGTCTGGTCATCATTTTTAATGATAATCTCGTCCAAAACAGCTATTTTATTTTGGAGAGATTCTATCATAATATTAATATAATTTCCGTCCATTTGCAAGCCTTTTATTTCACTTTTTTCATTACTTCTTTCCATGTATCACGCATGGAACGAAGATGCGTATTCACCTCTTCGAGGATCTCTTTATCCTTATGGATATTAGCCTCCAAAAGACGTTGCAACAGGTACACGTAGACCCTGTCGAAATCCTGCGCCACGGAATACTTTCGGTCCAATGTAGTACGGAACTCCTCGATGATCTTCTGTACCTTTATAATGTTGTTGTTTGCCTTCTGAACATCATTCTGTTCAATGGCCATGATGGCAATATTGCAAAACTTGATCGCGCCCTCATATAACATCAGTGTGAGCTCCGCCGGAGATGCCGTCATGATCTTGTTGGTATTATACTGGGCGTACTGCGCTGCCGCATTTGGATTTGGCATATCAGTCTCCTTTTAGTATGATTTATTTGCTGCGCAGATCACTCTGCGCAGCAAATAGCATTTTACATTCCAAACAGTCCGGAAAGAGCGCTGGTCTTGGACGAAAGTTTGGCAAGTGCTGTTTCCATTGCCCCAAACTTCTTATACCACTTATCCTCAAGAGCCGTAAGCTTCTTTTCCTCATCAGCGATCTTAGAGGTGTAGCTCTTATAATCGCTCTCCAACTGTTTATCGTTATAAATCTTGTAAGTAGTGCGAAGGCTGTTACCCTTGGTCTTCTCGGTAATGGTGTCATACAGATTAGCGGACAGTTTCTGGAAGAAACTCATCAACTGTTCCGGATCCGACTTGATCGCCGCCTTCAGCTTATCTGCATTCATGGAAGTAGACGAATCATCCTCATCCCCGTCAATATGCAGAGCATGTCTCTCGTTTTCTTCCGCATCGAAGTATCCCAAAGTACCGATGCCGAAATCCGCCAGGCTGACAGTCTTGCCGCCGATCTCAAAGCTCGCATTCATAGCCCCCGTGATTGCATCCTTAAATTCGCCGAGGGTGGCATCTCTTCTGAAGAGGGAATCTTTGATCTTCTTCTCCCAGTCCTCAACTTCCTTGTCGGACATAGCGTATTTCTCATCGCTGGTCAGAGGCTCATATCCTTTGGCAGAATCGGCATTATACAACTTGTCAAATTCATTGACCAGTTCATTATATTCCTTCAGGAATTTCTTGATCGTATCATAGATACCATCATAATCATCCGCTGTAGTAATGTTGATCTCCTGATCAGAAGCCTTCTTTGCCACAATATTCAGCCCGTTAATGCTGAAACTGTTACTTGCACTCTCAAACTCAGCGCCATTCAGTTCGATCTTGGCGTTTTCACCTTTGATCCTGGTCGCAGCACCGGTAGCCTGCTCTGTGGATAATCCGATACCAAGCTCCGAAAGCTTCTGCCTGAAGCTCTCGCTTGCAACAGGCTTTCCATTTGCATCCGTCGTTGCCGAAGCATCTGCATCCTCCGTCAGCAAACCAAGCTTGGAGAGGGCCACAAGTCCCTTATCATTGTCAGCCGTGATCTTGAAATCAGCTTTCTCGCCGGTACTCTTGGCAGATACAAAAATCCTCTTGTTGGTCTCATCGAAGCTGGCGTTCACGCCGCCCTTCTGCAACTCACTGATCACATCGCTGACCTTGGTGCCTGCAGTAATGGAAATCTTATGATCTCCGATGGCGATCTCGGCACTCTCGCCTTCGCCCAGATCCATCAGTGACCCCATCGTCGTAGACGATGTAACCGAATCATCTACCTTGGCTCCGGTCAGATAACCGGATTTAGCCACCTGCTTAACCTTCAGGCTCTGAACGCCGTCTACTGCATTTCCTTCAGCAGAAACGTCGGCAATACTGGAATCAGATGCCGTAGTCTTCTTCTTCATATAGCTGGTAGAGAAACGCATATTGCTGATCGTTCCTGTGTAGAGCTTGTAAACCTTACTGTTCAGCGTCTTCCACGCTTCCTGCTTCCAGGAAAGCTTGGTCTGTGCCTTGGTATAGCTGTCCTTCTTAACGCTTTGAGCCGATACGAGCTGTGTGATGATAGACTCGGTATCAAGCCCGGAATTCATTCCTGTAATCCTGATAGGCATAGACGCACCTCCTAACGTTTCTCGTCAACGAGGATGCCTGCCATCTCCCATACCTTCGCGATCATGTCCAGCGTTTTTTCAGGCGGCAGTTCCTTGATGACTTTCTTGGTGTCTTTGTCAACGATCTTGATCGTGACACGGTTTGTCCCCTCATGAATCCCGAAGATAGCCTCTGAATTCTCCATCTTCTTATTCATCTGGGATACAGCATCCTTGAGTTGATCCTTGGACGGCTGCTGGCTCTGACTCTGCTGGCCCTGTGCGTTTGCAGAATCCGCACCATCACCCTTCTCCTGGACGGATGCAACACCTACCGTAGTAGCATCAAGCTGCGCACCTATCTCATGCGCTGTGGCATCCGTGCCTTCCGGAACAACAGGTTTGACTGTCTCAACAGGCGCAATACTCTGCATCTGAACAGACATCAAGCTTCCTAACGGTTCCATTGCCATTTTCCTCACCTCCATGTGAAATAGCGTATAACTACAAGTGCCCGGTGATCCTCTATCACCTATATCGGAAAAAGAGGAAGATCAGTTAACCTCTTTTTCAGCCATCTTTACATAAGTCCCTTCAGATCCTCCGGCGAAGCAGCCTGCATAGCTTCCTTGTTTGCTTCCTGGATCTGGATATAGACTTCCTTGCGGTACACGGGAACGTGCTTCGGTGCCGTGATACCAAGTTTCACCTGTTCTCCTTTTACTTCCAGAACAGTGATCTCAATATTATTATCGATAACGAGGGAATCTCCCTTTTTTCGAGATAAAGCCAGCATATCAACCTTCCTCCTTGCGGCGTTTCAGAATGTCGTAAACAGGATATTTAACGGGATACTCTTCCCCTTCTGCGATCACCTGAGCTGCCATGCGATTATCTGTATTGATGATGATGGGCCCTCTCAGATTAACGCTCATCTGTGCAATATCCCTGGGAACGGTAACGGTCACCAGGACCAGCATGTTATCACCATTAAGCTCTCCCAACGGTTTCAGCAGCTCATCTTCGATCTGCGGATTATAGCCGTCAAGCACCGATAGCGGATCCAAAACCGGAATCGCGAACTGGGGTTCCTGGATCGACTGCAGCCACTGAATTCCCTTCGCCTTCTCATCTTCCGAATCATGGATCAATGCAAAATCCACCAAATCGGGAAATCCAACCAATCCTCCTGCGAAATGGATCAGCTTATCCTCTGCTACATCGACTGTTCCGAATACTCTGGTTGTAACCTCCATGACGTTCTCCCTTCCCCAAATTATTATCACTATGCATACTGATAGTTATGATTATTATACAATAATTCTCTGAAAAGTAACAGTATTTTTTTTAAATATTCAGACTTTTCTCCGATCCGTCTTTCGCATACAATCAATAGTATATTTTCCCGAAGCATCCACAAAATATCGTCTATGCGAAGCTTTCCTCCGGAAACAGCTTTTTCAGGTAATCCATCAATCCTTCATTTCGCTCCTGCATATTCGCAAACAGAGAACACTCAAAATCCAGTTTTTTCTTCAGATCACTGTCGGCTTCCAGTACCATGGCATGTTTCAGATACAACTGAAGCTGGTCATCACAATATTCCATCAAAAGGGGGGCACGATCGCCGGTAAGGATCTCTCTGTAAAGCTCATCATACCGAGCGCATTTATCAGCGTGTGCCGGATCTCCCAGCATTCCCTCGGAGTACAATTTGACTATAACGCGGTTCAGACGGACACTCTCATCCAATAACGTACGCATTAAAGTACACCCTTCATAATGCCTTCGCACAATCTCCCCGATTTCCCTTTTCTCTTCTTCCGTCCCTACCGGAATGTCCGAAAGCCACTTTCCAACCGGATACTCTGTTCTGCAATATATCTCAACAGCATCCTTTAGTTTCATCACCTTACTGCCGTGGATCAGCGCGCCCCCTTCGGTGGCGTCTATGACTGTAGTTTCAGGACACATGCTGATGATCTGTTCATTATTCTTCAGGAAGAACATCCAGTCCCCTCTCGTCTCGATCATCTGTCCGTCAATTCCCTCCACCAGCTGATCGGAAGACGACTCTTCCCGTTCTCCATTTATATGACTGAAGCCTTCGTTGCTGTAAGCCAGATCCTGCCCCACCAGGATCACCGTCTTAAACCCGGCTGTCACAAAAAGACCGAACGCATTCGTAGCTACAGAACCGCCGTTGGGATAATTATATACCAACCTTGTATACCTGGACACGGGGAACAATGCCGGATTCACCGATTCATAAATCAATTTGCCGGAATAACTCTTTTGCTGATTCATCTCTCCTTTTGTATTCATCAAAAGGAGCAGTTCTCTGTTTTTGTCAAATGCCAGGTATTCTTCGCCCACCAGGCTATCCGCAACCGCGGTCAGGTGCGGACGGACACCGTTTTCCACCACCATTTCAGCCGCACGGGATACAACAACCAACAGCGCCTTATCCCCCACCGCTTTCAGTTCTTTTACATTTTTAGAAAGAGACGGCCCCGCTGCCACAATGATCACCGGTATGTCTCTGGTAGGGATCCTGTCCATCAGATCCAGTACCGAATAATTATCATTTAACTGAGACAGAGCCAGTAGCTCGCACTCCAGATTGTGCTGTCCGAAATAAACTCTGGAGGCCGAATCCGTCGTAAGCTCAAAAATAGCCTTTTTAAATCCCGAATAAAGCTGCGCCGTTTCATCCGGATAACCATCCTCAAATCCCGGCATCGGGATGATGGATGCATGATAAATATTCTGGTAAGCGATATGCTTGCGAAGCTCTGCTTCCGGATCCGGTCCGCCCTCATCCGTCCGCCCCAGCACGATCGATATTCCCTCATTCAGAAAGATGTCGCTCACATTCACCAGACTACACACATAAAGAAATGTACTGATATCCGGTTCCCAGACAAACAAAACCGCCCCTACAGGCAATGCGCCTCTCAGGTTCCGAACAAAGGAACCATCACCAAATCCGGGCACCATGGCAAACAGGATCTCTTCCGTCTCCAACCCGGACAGATCCCCTCCCTTTTCCGAAGATATCCGGATTCTGTTGCGTACATCTTCAGAAGGCTCTGTTAACTGATCTTCTGTCAGCTTCTCCAATGAAATTCCGTATCTTTTCTGAAACGCTTCTTCGTTTTTTGACAGTATATGTTTCACTTTACCCCCTATACCCATAGACAGCATAGCAGACATCCCCTTTCGGAAATGCCTGCTAACACTATTGTATTATGTTTAACATCTTACAGCATGATTTACAAATAATTTAACAGCGTCGTTTGCGAGATCTTACCCGTGGCCATCAACGCTGCCTGATAAGCCAGTTCCACACTCGACAGATCCACAGCTACCTCAGCCATATCAATATCCTCATTTTCGGAGGAAAGATTCTTGAAGTTGGCCTGTTGCTTAGCAAGACGATTGGATACCAGCTCCACCCGGGAGCTTCTGTTACCGGTCTCCGTCAACGCGTCATTTGCCTGATCATGATGTCCCTGCATCTTGGTAATGCTCTTCTCAAACAGCTTCTGCATCTTATCATTCAGCATAACGCTTGATTTCTCGGCAGCTGCCAATCTGTCTTTCAGATCCTGGTTGTCAGGCTCCGTTGCCAGTCTATTCTTAATGCTGGTGATGCTTTTCTCGATCATATCCACATCCTCGATCGAACGGATGATATCATCGATATCCCTTCCCATGGAAGGGGAGAACAGCTCCTTGGCCAGGGTATTGACTCTTACCGACTGATTAAAGCCCACATCGTAGGAGATGTATTGATTAGCATCATCATCCTTATCTCCTGTCAGATACTTCTCGTTGTAAACCACATTGACGCCATCATCATTGGTGGATTCACAGTAGAAAAAATGTTCCGGCCGAAGATCCTTGGCTTCCCAGTTGCTCTTCTGATAGGAGATCCGGATCTCTCCTTCATTGACTTCCGTACTCTCATCGTCTCGGGTATCCATCAGGGTCTGATAGGCATCCTCTCCCAGCAATAGTTCTCCCGTCTCGGGTACGAAGATCACTTTATTCCCCGTTGCCTGCTCGTAAGGTTCCGGCGTATCATACAGAGAAACCGTCTGAGGTGTATAGCTTTGCGGGTTTCCGCTACCATCAGTATACTGCAGCGTGGGAACCACATCCTTATCCACATTATCATAGGAAAGCCTGATCCTGTGCACCTTATAGGAGGAGATATCCGTCTCCATGGTTGTGATTGTTGTATCCGCATTATACTCGGTCAGCTCATCCAGCTTGTCCACATCCACATGTGTGATCTCATCAATAACGCTTCTGTCCACCTGCTCCGTGATGCTGTAGGGCTTATTTGTCAACGCTTTACCGAAAGTTACGGAAGTGTTGGTACGATAGCCTGCAAATACAAACCTTCCCGCATAATCCGCATCACCGGTGGCGTAAACTTCTTCCTGAAGTGCCTTGAGATTCTGCAACACCTTATCCCTGTCTTCCGTGGTATCAAAACCGACAGAACCCTTGGTACAGTTGGCCTGCATATCCTCCACGATACTAAGCACCGTATTGATGGCACTTTCCGTTACATCCAGCCAGGAATTGGCATCCGGGATATTCTTGGTGTAATACTGGTTCACCTGACTTAAGTTGGTGCGAAGTCTCAGGGCGCGGATCGCAACAACAGGATCATCTGAAGGTCTTGTCACCTTAGAGCCGGTTGCCAGCTGAGTGTTCAGCTTATCCTCCAGCACCTTATTATTATTGATATTGGTCACCGAATTATTGGAAATGATCTTATTCGTGATTCTCATATATACATCCCTTTCCTCAGTGCCCGAATCGGGCTATTTCCTTATATTTCGGCTTTTTTGCTTACTTTCTTTACAGCCTTCTGTCGTTATCGGTGATTTCTTTTGCTAACTTTCACGGCATTATACACCGGTCTGGGTGATCAGTCTGTCATAGACCTCCGTAAGTACCTGGATCATCTTGGATGCCAGATTGTAAGCATGCTGGTATTCCACCAGATTCAGGGATTCCTCATCCGTATCCACTCCGCTGATGGACAGTCTCTGGGTATCGATCACGCGACCGATATTGGTATAGCTGTTATGGAAGGTATTGGCATTGTTGGCATTCAACGAAATATCCGATAGGATATTCTGAAGGAATTCTCCCGCCGTACACCCGCGGAAGGTCATTTTTTCCTTATTGCCCCGAAGATCGTTGAGTTCCTTGATGATATTATATGCCTCGCCCCCTTTTCCCTTGCCGGTATGAGATGCCATAAGCTGAGGGTCTTCCATCATTTCACTGTTGACGGCAAAGTTCTGGGCCGTCAGAAAATAATAACTGTCCGAATTACTGTCGATGGTCGAACCTGATGTTGCACTTCTTGAATCCTTGAAGTATCTCTGTGCATCCGAGGTAGCCTCATTTGCCACAAACAAAACTGCATCCGTTTCATTTCCGTGGCCGTCCACTGCCTTTTCCGAATCGCTGTACCCCTCATGGGCCAGGATCTTGTTAAACACTTCTGCATAGGTACGGCACCACTCATTGATCTGCTGCTGATAATAGGGTACTCCCTGATACTCCAGTACATCTCCCACCTCAGCTTCCATGCCGATCCTGTCTGCTGTGGGATCTTTGGCATTCATATCGCTGAGTTCGAATATGTATTGAGACACTTTACCATCTGCACCCATTACGATCTGAAACGAATCATAGGAATATCTGAGACTTCCCACCTCCAGCACACCACCTTCATCCGGAAGGGTCAGTTTATTTATATCCTGAAGGTAATCCTTTGTCACATCGATGGTCATGGTCTTCTTGCCGGAAGCTGCCTCTCCGATGGCCGATACGGTCCCTCTGAAGTTCTCTCCGTTGTTACCGTCGCGGATGGCGATCAGTCCCTGGAGTTCTCCTCCGATCCGGAGACTGGACAGATCAAAGGTCTCTCTGTACCGTTCCTGCTCACCGATGATATATTTATAATCGTCATCCGTGAGCTGTCGATTATCCCTCAGCGTCTGCAGCTGCGCGTCCGTGATCTTGCCCTGTACATACTGGGTCCGATACCCCTCGATCCTGGTATCCTCATCGTTCTTCCAGGACAGATCAAAGAGTCCCAGTGCATCGGATTGGTTATTTGCCTTGTTTTCCGCTCTGGCAACGCACTCCAGCTGCCTGTATTCGCTACCGTCCACCAGCCACTGTCCTCCTGCGATACGGATGGTACAACGGCTTGCTCCTGTATCTCTGTCCGGCTGGTTGGTATCATAAACGGGAGTCTCCGTAAACTCCACATCTACGATCATGGAAAGTTTATCAATGATCAGATCTCTCTGATCCCGAAGTTCGTTGGCCGCTGCCCCCGTCATCTCAATGACATTGATCTGTTCGTTCAGGGAAGCGATCTCCTCTGCATAGGAATTAAGCTCATCCACCTTGTTCTTGATCTCCGCATTTGCATCGAGCTGGATCGTAGAGAGCTGGCTGGCGATGGTATTGAAATAATATGCCAGATTGTTGGCATATCCGATGAATTGTGCCTTGGTAGTCGTATCGCCGGCATTCTTCTGCAGCTCCGCCAGAGAGCTGTACATCTCATTGAAGATGGTATTAAAGCCCTTGATCGTGCTGTCATCCGTAAACAGATCCTCGATCTGCTTCATGTAATAGGCTTTCTCCTCATACTCGCCGCATTTGGTATTGTTCTTCCACATCTTGTAGTCGTAGAACTGATCCCTCTGACGATCGATGGAGACCGTATCCACACCGGAACCGAGGGTACCGTAGGTCGTGTATGACCTGAGCGGATCCGAAGCCTTCTGGTTTACCACCTGCCTGGAATAGCCTTCCGTCTGCACGTTAGCAATATTGTTGGCGGTAGTGTTAAGGGCCGCATTCGCTGCCGTCAGTCCTTTATATGCGATATCTAATCCGAAAAAGGTTGATGCCATAAGCTATCCTCCGTATCAGGTTCCCAGTGTATTGATGATATGCTCCAAAAGCTCGCTTACCACATTGATATAACGGCTGGAAGCATTGTATGCATTCTGGAACTTGATCATGTTCTGCAGTTCCTCATCATCGGATACACCCAAAACCTGCTGCCGAGCGTTATCCGTTGATGTTACCGTACTCTGCTCATTGCTGTAAATGGATTTGAATACAGCGCCCTGGTTAGCAACCTGGCTGACGATATTCGAATAAATATCCATCAGGTTCGCCTTGGTGGTCGTCATGGGGTTCAGTCTGTAATCTTCTTTATCGAAAACCCTCTGAAGCTCGGTAGCGATGGCAAAATCTTCTTTGTTATCGCTCTTTATAAACCCAAGCTTCGTGGGTTCCTTCACAAGATCCGGATTTACGATCAGGTTCCCCAGCGTATATAACGTGTCCGCATAGACCAGATTTCCCACTTCCTTGCTGGTAGGGTCGATCCTGCTGCCGGAGGAATCCTTGACGGGATTACCGTCATCATCCACTCTCGAAAGATCTTCCCGCAAAATCGATCCATCGGGATTATAGGCTTCGCAGGACTTTCTCGCAAAGAGCTGGATGACAGATCCGTCCGCATTGCGAAGGTAGGTACTGTCGGGGAATTTGGCCGTCTCCGCTTCAGCCGCCTCCTCCAGGACCCTGTTAAGCTCCGTTACGATATTGTGGATCAGGTTATCAAATTCTGCCTGGGTGTTCATGATGATGGATGTGGAAATATTATCGTTGTAAGCAGATACATCCTCAAAATCCAGATCCGTGTAATTCGCCCTGTGATCACCTCTGGCAAGGAGCATTCCCTTCAGCGTACCCACATCCGTATTGGACTTGGTCTGGATCTCCATTGTCATATCATAAAGCTGTGCTCCGTCGATATCCAGATCATAGGTTCCCGGATCTCTGGGATCGTAAGTCGAAGCGCCGTTTTTGGGCTTCTTTTCCGCATCAAATTCCCAGTACGGTGTATAGAAGCCGTTGTCCGGATCTTCCATCAAGGCTATGTTAAAGGTCATGGCACTGTTGACCAGGATCCTTCCCTCAAATTTAACGGTCAGTCCGCCGTATATATCTTCATAATACTCGATATTACCCAGCTTACCCAGCTCATCGAGCATCATGTTTCGTTCGTCCTTCAGGTCATTGGCATGCTCTATGCCACCGACTTCGATCTTGGTGATGGATTCATTCAGATCAAAAATACGCTTGGCATATTCATTGATCTTATCCACCTGCTGCTTCACCTGATAATTCAGATTGTCCTGATAATTGGAAAGGGCCGTGTATACGTTGGAAGCCTGCTCCACAAACCGGCTGGCCCGCTGAACCAAAAGTCCCTGCGTAACCGAGCTGGCAGGCTCCTTGGAAAGCTCCTGTACCGACTCCCACAGATCTTTCAGTGAAGCGGAAAAAGATTCCCCATCCAATTCTCCGAGAAGCGTTCCCACTTCTTCCAGAGTTGTATAGGAAACCTCATAAAAACTGGCTCTGCCTGCTTCCTGGCGGTAGGTCTTATCCAGGAAAACATCACGCACCTGACGCACCTCGGCATAGGTAACGCCGCTGCCAACCTGCTTGTTGGCAACCGCCTTTGAATTAACAGCCAGCGTATTATACAGACTATCCGTCAGCGATATCTGCTGACGGGTAAATCCCTTGGTGCCCTGATTGGACAGGTTATGAGCAATTGTATTAAGAGCGTTCTGACCGGTCTGCAGACCGGAAGCTCCTACATATAGATTTCCAAACAGAGACATAAACTCACCTCAGAGTACTTTACTGTTTTGCGTCAAACTTTCCGCTGACGCTGCCCAAACGGCTTCCCGCACTGATCGCACCGCTTGTGTACTGCGCCGTTTCGGGTGCCGCCTTCATTCCCCGGATCAGATTCAGGTCAAATTCAACCATATCCAATGCACTTTGGATCAGATCCCGATTCTGTCCGTTTACCAGCTGCATGGTTTCCGTGATCTGCCTCAGAGAATCCGTCACCGCTGCCAGACGTTTCTGTTCTACCGGCCTGCTGGCAAGCAGTTCCACCAGTTCAGAAAGTTTGAAGGATTCAAACTTCTTGTTCATCACGTCCGCAACATCTTTCATTGCGGTTTCTCTTTTTTTATCCAGAACAGAAATGCCGTCAACAATAACCTGTTCTTCATCAGTCAGCTTCACCAGAGCCTCGACATCATTCGATACGATGATCTCGGTTTTTTTGACGGACAGATCAAGCAGTGCGCGGTACTGCACCTCTTCCTGCTCCAATACGTCCATCAGTGTTTCCATGATACTGGCCATGTTTCTTCCTTCCCGCCTTCCTTACAGCGAAATACGTCTGTCTATGAAAGCAGCTTGTCAGCCAGAGCACTGTTTGATACCTGATAGGTTCCGTCAGCGATCTGAGACTTAATGTTTGCAACTACATCTTCTCTCACATCAGGGACAGCGGAAAGCGCCTGCTTTGCCAACTGATAATCCTTGCCCGCTCCCGAAATCTGAAGAGCATCGTAAAAGCTGGGTTTCTGTGCCTTTTCCGTCTGTTTGATCGTGGAGTTATTGTAGATCTGCGTAATCTGATTGAATCCGCCGATACGCATATAAACTCCTCCCTTCTATGGTTTTATATCTTATTTATCGGATGAATTTAGAGAAACTTGAGCGAAAAAGGGAAAAATGTACTAATTAATCACATATTATGTTAGAATATCCCCAAGATCAGCACAAAAGCCGAAAGGAAGCCCACCATGAATAAAGAACAAACCATTTCCAGCTTTATAACTGCTCTCTCCAAACAGGTTATGGACGGAGACGATGAAGATGTCCTGCGGCAGTTGAATGGGTTTGTTGCCGATCATCCGGACTGGATCGACGATCGTTTCAAGGCTGAGCTCACTCTTTTGACAGATCTTATGGAAGAGCGACGTATAACTGACGAATGGGCTTATTTTCGTGGGATCCGATATGCCTACTCTTACTGTTTAAATAATTACGGGAAAGAAGCACCCACCGCCATTCAGCCGGAAAGCTCTCTTCTCCCCCAAAAAGATACGATATGGTGGTGTTGGCTGCAGGGTTATGAACAGGCTCCCGATATCGTTAAGGCCTGCTACCGTTCCTTGGAAAAACTCCAAAAACCCGTTGTCATCCTGACAGATGGCAACATATCCGATTACATCACTCTTCCGGAATGGATCCTTCGAAAATACAGGGAAGGCATCATCGACCGGACCCATTATTCCGATCTGGTAAGGATCGAACTGTTGACCACTCTCGGCGGAACCTGGATAGATTCCACCGCCTTTTGCACCGGAACTTCTCTGATAAAACCTCTTTTGGAATCGGCAGACCTCTTTCTGTTCAGCTTTGTTATGCGGGACAGCGTCAGCCGATATCTGTTATTTGACAACTGGTTCATGCATGCTGTCCGAAAGAATATCATTCTCGAAGACACCAAAAACATGCTGTACACCTACTGGAAGAATGAAAACGATCTGAAACACTACTTTATCTTCCATATATTGTTTTCCATCGCCTGCCGAAAACACCCCGAAGAAAGGGCCGCTATACCGATCTACAGCAATGAGCCCTGTCATGTTCTGCAACGGGAGCTGTTTAACCCCTTTACGGAAAACAGGCGGGACCAGATAGTAGGTATGAGCGATATCCACAAGCTGACCTACAAGATCGATAAGGAAAAAGAAATTCCCGACGGCTGTTTCTGGGCACAAATCATCCAAAATGGTCTATGACCCTTATTGCTCTTCTTCCGTTATCTCATAGCCCCATTTTTCAATAAATTTCTGTCTGTTTGCAAGCAGGAGCTCTTCACTCTTCTTTTCCTTAGTGAAAGCCTGGCTTCCTACATGATAGATAAATGCATTTTTGCATATCTTTAGCTGATAACCCGCTCGTCTTATTCTCTCGCACAAGTCATCATCTTCAAAGTAACCCGGAGAAAAGCGCTCATCGAATCCCTTTTCTTCATCCCAGATCTTTCTTTTGATCAGCATGGCAAAGCCACTGAGTTTTTGCGCCTCTTTCCACGGCTCATCCATTTTGATATTGTTTTCGGCGCCAAATCTCATATACTCCTCCGGAACAGAGAATTTCGCATCGATCCGTTGTCCCGTCCCCGTATAGTTCTGCATTCCTCCGACAGCGCCGATCTGATCACCCTCATACAATCCCATCCTCAGCCAGAAGAGGGCATTGGCCGGAACTCTCGTATCATTGTTCAGCAGGAAAATATCCTCTCCCTGCGATGCATATCCGGCGGCTGTATTGCACCCTGCGGGAAATCCCTGGTTTTCGTCGCTGAGCAGCAGCGTCATATCAGCGTCCTTTTGGTTTTTTAACCACTCGGCCGAGCCGTCCGTAGATGCGTTGTCCAAAACGATCAGAGAATAACTGTCCGGGCAACAGTTGGAAAGAATGCTTTCCACACATCGCTGGGTCAGATATTTACCGTTTCGCGAAAGGATGAGGATGGCCGCTTTTTGGACCTTTACGCCCTTATTCTTTCTCCAGCTGTCTTTCTTTTCCAAAAGCCTGCTCTTTTCTTTCTCATCAGCACACAGAAAATGGGCATTTTCATAGCACAAAAATGCCTGATCGGCATTTGTTTCCGCAAGAGCATCACCCAGCGATTCATATTCCATCCAGGTATCATCGGCCAAATACTGGATCGAAGAAGACGGACTTAAAGTATCCGTATTCAGCTGCTCCATACTGTTGATCTTTTCCAACAGAGGATCCTTCTCCTCCCACTCCTCCTTGTATCCATCCCCGAATTCCTGCTGTACGATCTCCAGCATCTGCCGTGCCGTAAGCCGGGATTGATAGTACGGATTGTCAAAGAGATCCTTGTGATCCGAACGGACGGATTGGTTTTTCTCAAAGGATATTGCAGAAAAATCATGTCCAATCCATTCATAGTCCCCATCCGAGATGGTATCCGGATCGAAGAACTCCGCCCCCAGACGGAAGGAGTGCCAACGACGATACTGATAGGTATCGGGATAATAGTAATGGCAGAAAGTCCCGTAAGTTTCAAACTCGGAAAAAGCGGTATCCTTGATCTTCTCCGGCTCTATGCAGGAGATGATCCTCTGCCAGAACGCTCCGCCGGACAATTGATCGTTTTGCTCGATCTTTTCCAGCATATCCTTCATGATCCGGGTGTTGATCAGCATATGTTCAGAAATATAAGATTCTTCTATAGCCTTTTCCATTCCGCCGAAAAGGAGTTTGATCGTATCGAAATATTCCCTGTGGTATTCCTTTTTCAGATCCATATAGGGCTTGCCTGTAACCTCGTCGAACATGGGAATATCCCGGCACGGTATCGTATCTCCGTCCCAGGCCATATAATACTCATCCTCGCATACCCTTGCGTACTGCATCTTAAGAAACTGCTGGTAATACCACCCCACCATTCCTCTGGGCAGCTTTGTTCCCTGCAGGATCCCGGCAAGGTGTTCCGACATATATGTGTACACTTCATCAAAGGGCAGGATCTCATCTTCATGCAAGAAGACTATACCGGTCTGTTCCAGCTCACTTACAAGTCTCCCGACTTCCTTGCTTCCCACGAAACAAAGCAGGCCATCTTTCAGGTGTTTCGAAAGGACCGTATAATTCTTTTTTAATCTGTTAAAGGTGTCAGGTGTAACCATGACCAGCGTATTGTATTTCATACACCTCTCCCATCTGCTTTCCATAATATTTTCTGTCAGGAAAGATCTTTTGATCCGGCTATACCTGGATACAGCTCCGTCATATATTTCAACATTTCCTCGCACCGCATCAGCAGCTCGCTGTACAATTGCTCTTCCAGTATGAGTTTCTTGTCAAAATCCTCATCCTTTTCCACCGTCAGAGCCTTTTGAACATAATTCTGGATCACATCTTCACTGTAAGACAGGATCATATCCTCATTATCTATCTGAACTATAATATTGTATAATTCATCATATCGTTTGCAATAGGCCTTGCTTCTTTCGGAAAAGAAATCGCCCTCTCTGATAGCCTTCACCAAAAGATTATTGATGCTGATCGCTTCCGTCAATTCTTTTTTGAATGACAGAGCCTTTTGGTAATGCCTCTTCATGATCCCCTCTATTTCACCTTGGATGTCGGGATTCATCTTCGGCATATTTTCGATCCACTCATCGATGGGATACTCTTTCATGCAGTACTTCTCAAGCGCCTCCTCCAGAGTCAGTATCTCGGATCCGTGGATCAATGCCCCTCCCTCTGTGGCATCTACGACTTTCGTCTCGGGATGCTTCTCTATCATATCCTCATAAAACCGAAGAAATGCATACCAGTCATCACGGGTTTTTACTATACCTCCGGATATGCCTTCCACTTCGTAGGTTTTCCGCTCATCCACTTCCAATTCTCCACCTGCATGGCTGAATCCGTCCTCACTGAAGGCCAGATCCTGGCCAACGAGGATGATTGTTTTAAAACCGGCATTTTGGAACATACCATATACAGCTGTAGCAACGGAACCTCCCTTTGAAAAAGCATAGGCTGTATCCTCTACCCTTTTGATCGGATAAAGATCCGGATTCATTCCGCAATATACAATGTTTCCATCATATTTCCTCTGCATACCCTGAACACATTTTACATCCAGAAGCATTCTGGCCTCTGCCTTTTCATCACTGTCCATGTATTCTTCACCCACAGCCGCATCCAGCATAGCCGCAAAGTGATACCGTATTTCTCTCTCAGATAATGTATCAACTGAGCGCGCAAGAGATACTACCAGTGCCCTGTTTCCGATGTTCTTTAATTCATCGACATTTTTTTCCAGGGATGGCCCGGTGGATACTATGATAACAGGAATATCTCTTGTTGAGATTGATCGAAACAGCTGGTCTGCAGTATGGTTCCGATGCAAGACCGACATAGCGTACATCTCATTCTTACAGGGAATTTGTGCGAAATGACTTCTGGTCGCAACATCCATTCCCACATCAAATAATGAGTCTTCGTACAGCTTCTTCAATTCGCCAACTTCAGAAACATATATGTCGTCAAATCCTGGGCTGCAAAGCATGACAGCATAATCCATATTCTGTACATCTACATTCTCTCTGATTGCTTCCTTTACACGACCTGTGCTTTCCTCTCCTCTTCCTATCACAATATCCAGCTGCTCATTAGCGATCAGATCGGAAATATCAGTTAAAGAAGCAACGTACAAGAAAGCCTCCCATTCCGGTTCCCATACAAGCACATGGACCGTTCTGAAAATACTTTCTGTCAGCACGCGAAGAAAGTCGCCTCCTGAAAAACCTACTATCATGATAAACAGTGCGCTTTCCGGTATCTTTTTAACAACTTCTTTTTCGCTTCCTTTGATAAGATCAAACCGTTCCCGATAATTCCCGTATAGCGGTTCCGTAACTCTGCCCGCCTCTTTGGAAAGGGATATCTCGTACCGCTTATAAAAAGCATTCTCATTAACATCCAGGATTTGCATGGCTAATACCTCATTTATAATACTTTTTGTTTTCCTATCGTTTCCCATTAAGCAGATCCGTCAGCCGGATGATTTCAGTCCCTTTAATGACTGCTCCACCCTCAGAAGCATCATATACAGGCATCGTTACGTCCTTTTCCTGCAAACGGGCTTCTATCCACATTCTGTACATGGTCAGAATCGGACTGCTACTCACTTTCACATCACATACTATCGGCTTTCCGTCTGTTTCCTTCCATAGATACCCTTCTACTTCCTTCCATCCGCTTATGCTCATTTCCTGTCTACCGGCAGTCCCGCTTGCATGAGAAAGATTATCCGAGAAAGCCAGATCCAGGCCGACAAAAGCGATACTACTGCATTGAAAGCTAATGCAAAGGTCCAGAGCTGTTGTTGCAACAGAACCTCCGCATTTAAAAAGCGGTTGTCCAATTTCCTTCGCCTGCATCTCCGCATCCATATAATCATTTTGGAATAGAAGATATTTTTGTCCCTTATACTTTCCGGCAACTCCCATACATGCAGTAGACAAGATCAAAACCGGCACATTTTCATTCCACAGGCCCTCAAATTGATCTTCTATATCTCTCATGGGATCCGTTACGATCACATAATCCGGAACGATACCTTCCTTCATGAGCTTTCGAAAAACCGTCCCAACGCAAAGCAATACGTAACCCTCCGGCAGATCATGCAGCAGCCTAATATTTTTGTCCAGCGATGGTCCACCGGCAGCAATGATCGCTTTTCTACCGCAAAAATCTCTTTTCACATCCCTCAAGTCCGTATTGCACCTCTTAATGTTTTCCCGAAAATTCGATCGCAGAAGCCTGCCCTGCTCTCTGGCACTTGCATCACTCACAAAAACCTCTTCCAGCTTTTCTTTTATCCCTTTTATCTTAAGATGTCTCAGGGAAGGATGATGAATCATCAAAGCTGTATCGGAATTATAAGACAGTCTTCCTGCATCAGCCAGTGCTTCACTGAACCGGGCAAGCTCCGGATCCAGCGCCAGCTCGATCCGATCGTTATCCCATAGCCAATCCATTCTATCTGCAATCATCGCTGACAGAAGAACATTTGCATCCGGCTCAAATATCTGATAGGTGGCCCCGTCATCCATATCCGCCAATGCTTTGCAATGATATCCCAGCCCCAAACCGAACACGATATAATGACGGCAGTTTGAATGAAAATAACTTGCCGCCAGTATTTCTCCTTCTATTTGCGGATTCCCATTTCCGTGGAAATAATATCTTCCAAGTTCATCTCGGAAATACAATGTATACTGACCGCTTTTCGTTATTTCAAGATTGCCTTTCATCGAAAGAGACTGCTTGTCACAGATCAGCCTATATAGATCCTCATCACATTCTTTAACTCTTCCCAGATTATACCGATAGTTCTCAACAAAAAGCTCTTCATCAAAACCTTCAATCGATCGCCTCAATGAGATCATTTCGTTTTCAACCCACACAAGAAGACCATCTTCCAAATAGTCTGCAGTCAAAAGATAATCTTCTGCCTCCATAGCCGTCAGCAACTGTGGAAGAATACTGTTTATGCTTTCATCGCATTCATCATTTAGGAGACTTTGCAAGGCAGTTATGATCTCGTCCAAACGACAGGATGCAACAAAGTATTTTTGCACACGGACAAGTGAAATATACCGCAGGCAATTACTATGTATCTCTTTTAATTTTTCTATCCGCTTTTCCGTTTCTTCGTATTTCATCAGTTCCAATCCCATGTTGACCTTAAACTACGCCTATGATACTATTAATTCTATCAAATCAGGGGTTCTGTGTAAACAGACACCCATCCGCTACCTCAGGTATATAACAATGTCAGAAAAAGCAAATTTAACTCCCATAGTGCTGCAACAGCATACAATAAACAGACTTTCCTCCATAGCCTACAAGAACATACCAGTTTATAAGTATATCTCAAATATTTGCGGTGTGATCGCTGATGATGAGTACTACATGCATGACAAAGAATACGACCCATCGATCTACAAGATCATATCGGAACAAAAAACGGTTTCGCTCCGCAAAACCACTCCCGCCGAGAGAATAGCTCTGATCCTAAAAGATGATCCGGCTCCAACTGATGTTTTATTTGTTTCTCTCGGACTTCGTAAACTGATCAATGGTGCTCTCTGTCATCCTGTTCTGGATCCGTATATTGACACGCTTGATGATGTTGATTATCGTGTTATAGAAGAGCAATTGTCCGACGGATCTGATGGATCAGCAACTATTCATACGCATAACATCTCCTTTTTTTCACAATCTTCCTTATTCTCTGTATACGGAGTAGCCGATGTGGATCTGAAAGAATTATGCGACTTTATGGATGAACATTTCTTTTCTATCATCAATGCAGACTATCACTGTCAAATTCCGGAGTATTACAGAACCTGCATAATCGCAAAGCTGTATCGTATCCTTCAAGAGTGGCAAGCCTATACCATGTTTTATAGGGATGTACTTCTCACCATGAGACCAAAGATCATTTGCTATGCTCACGGCGGTTCGGAGTCCATCCAATTTCTATATGAGGAAGCTTTGACAGTCCATATTCCCTGCTACGAGATCATGCACGGGATCAGCAGTACAAAAACCTCTCTCCCCTCTTCATGCAGATCTTCGGACTATCTTTTAAGTTACTCCAAGATCGATCGAATTCGGTCAGAGGAAGGCAGAAGCATTATCCCGGTTGGTAAACCCGGAATGCAATATCCGATCATCCCCGATAAGAAACCTCATGGTTCTTATGTTCTGATCGGTATCATTTCTTCCAGCGAACAGGACATTCTTGAACTGGCCATGGAATTATCAAGACTTGTGTCTGCCCCTTATGCTGTTGCTTTTAAATTTCACAGCGGAGATGTTATTACAGATGAGCTTCTTGAACATATTCATACAGTTTCTCCAAAACTGAATCTGATCAGCGCAAAGGTGGATATTCATACCTTCTTCTCAGCCTGCGACATTGTTATTGCCGAAAGAAGCACTGCCGCATTAGAAGCTCTTTGCTATGACACTCTGAAAGTAATTATCTATAATGGGTTAGATATGGTTGACCACGAACTTGTATCAGATCTGCTCACCAATGAGGAACTTTCCGTTGCAGAAACCTGCGATGACATACTACGTGGAATCTATGATTATACACCCGGACGAACATACCGTCCAAAGGGAGAGCTTTACTGGATGCCCGATGCTGAGACTAATTTTCGCAACGTGATCTATTCCGCGCTTCAATGCTCCGCAGACACTCCCACCATAATGAAACCCGAATCTCCCAAATAGTATTCTTCGCAGTTTTCAAAATAGTATTTGAATGTATCAAATAACAACCAGTCATCCCTGTGACTCAGACATATAACATATCCCTTTGGTTTAACCGTTTTCACCGCTTCCTTTATGGCCCCCACAGGGTCTGAAAGAACTTGAAAGCCATTAACCGCCACCATGTCATATAATCTGCTTTCCAACATCACGTCACCGTCTTCCACTGCCATATACCGCAGTTTCGGCCTGTCTTCTTCAACGATCCGATCAATCGATAACTTCCATTTCTTCTGCATTTCAGGATCCAGAGTATCCTGTACACAAGTCAGACTTCCTTCACGGCTCAACGCCCCTACTATACTCCCCAAATGGTAGCTCAGTATTCCTTCTCCCGCTCCTATCTCCAACACGTGGCGGGGTTTTGAAGACTGTACAAGATATCCGAAGGATAATACATCGATCAAGGTATAGTCCGTCAAATATACATCCTCTCCGGATTCATGCCCCACGATTTCGTGTCCATCCATCAACGAAACTATAATATCGGAAACCGTCCTGTCTCCCGACAGCGAATGAAATGGGATATGACTTTTGTTCTTCATGTAATCACTAAGATCCAGAAGCACTTTTTCCCCGGCTTCATCACCATATATAAAACTACTGTTCCGCGTGAATAAGCTTCCCATATAATTCCCTTTCGATCTTGATCGCATCAAAGTACCGATCCGCACGCCAGCACGCATTTCTCTGCAACTCGTCCAGATCATCCGAATTGCATAATCTCTCCAAAATGTCTGCGTATCCGTCTATATCATCTATGTCAGCTGTCAGTCCGCAAACCTTGTCTTCATCGTCCAACGGTCCAACAGTATCCGGATATGCATCAAATCTGGTGAGCGCAATGGCGCATCCAGCCTTAAGCGCTTCTGCGATCACATTCGGCGTGCCGCCCTCCACTCTGGATGTCAACGTAAAAATTCCCGCCTTCAGAAAATGCTCATGTAATTTTTGCCTGTCCTGTATGTTTCCGAAGAATACAACTCTATCCCGTAGCAACGGATATCGTCCGTAGTATTCTTCGATATAACTCTTAAACTCTTCTTCAATGCTTCCTACCAGTTCCAAGCGCCATTCCGGAATCATTGCCTCGATACGTGCAAAAGCCTCCAACAACACTTCCGTTGCCTTCTGCCATGTTCCGTGTCTGGCCACACAGAGTATCGTCTTTTCCTTGTTTGCAAGGACCTTTTCCATATCATCTTCAAAGCCGAAGATATTATAATACCCCTGATGAACACAATCGATATGCCAGGGCCATTTCTCATTCAGATGATCCTGCATAGGCTTACAGGTGGATCCCTTGATATCAACAAGATCCATCATTTCACGATAGGACGGATCATCCCAGATGATCCTGTCCATCCACTCACTGTTCTGATCCAGATTCATAAATATCTTTCCGGTGGGGTTTTCTTTCTTATAAGTCACAACCACATCGTGGTTATATTCATAGGCCCCCTGTAATATCAGAAGATCGATATCGACAGCATTTTCACGCACATAATTCACCATGCCAACCGGTCGCTTATCCTTGATCTTGACAATCTCAAGTCCCGGAAGGAGCTTCTGGTATGGATACTCTTCTCCGGTATCATAAGTGACCATCTTTACATCGCAGCCATACTCTGCATGAAACAGATAAGGTATGATCCCAAATGCCTTTACCAGATCCACATTGCTAAAGGAATACATGGCACCGGAAACCGCCACCACCCTCTTAAGCAGGTTCTCCTGTTTCCCATCCCCTTTGCAGGACCGATCGTTCAGCCAAGAAAAATCCAATGCGTAATACAAAGAACCATCCCCTTCGGACATGGCTCTGATTTCACATTTTCCAATTATTTCTTTTACAAATAGGGGGATTTCCCACAGATCTGAAATGACAGATGTTGCAAGCACTTTGATCCTGTCAAGATCCGAATCTGACGCCTTCAATCTTTTCATCAGCAAAGGCATCTCAGATACGCCGGTTCCTTCGGAAATACGAAACTGTTCTTTATCGATCAGATCAAGATACTCTCTTACCAAGCCGTAGGAAGTTTCATCCGCAAGCAAGGACAAGGCTGCATTGATACACCCTTGATTCTCCTGCAGATATCCCTTCACTTCCGCAGCACTATGCGCGATCCTGTTTCTGAGCGCTACGATTGGTTCGTTAGCTATTGTTCCCATTCTGTTATTTTTTCACACCGAGTGTATCAAAAGCAACTACTTTTTCTTTCCTATATTCGTGTAACCAATCAAAAAAAGTTACAATTCTCTGGTTTTGAAAATTATCATCATTATATTTTCTTTCAGGATGCTCATTATCGGAATATTTTGCCCAGTACAGATCAATCAAATCAGTATCGATAATAACAAAGAACTCTCGCAGGTAATACGCACTGTCTTCATATGTCCATTTCAGCTCATATCCAAGCGATTCTATATAATCTGCAGTAAACCACACTTCCCCTGCGCGTAGCTTCGAATACTGAATATTATCCGTCCATTTAATCAGCTCCCAGTCTCTTTCATCCATTCTCCCGGAAAAGTACCTGGCAACATCTTCGCTATCGCCATATAAAAACATGTCACATATATGGTATAGTCTGTTAGAAAATGTAGTATAGCTTATGGCAATCAATCTGTTTTTCTGAATAGAATCTATTCGCATCGGGAATTGATCTATTACATCTTCAAGGTATGAAAACAATTCCGGTCTGTAAAACCGTTGATCCGTTCTTGTCTTACATATTCTTTCGCATCCGTATGCTTTCGCTCTCTCTATTCCTTCGTGTGCACTTTTTGCCTGAAAGCTGCAGTTCAATGCACCGGAATGTATGGGGGGTTCATTCACGCAAATTATGATCCCCTCATCATAAAACGGCTGTAAGTAATCCTTTTCACTGTCCCATGTCGAAAGTACTATCAAACAATCCGGATATAATTTTTTATATAAACGAACCGTTTCAAGCGTAAAATCTTCTTCCTTTTTCAACGGTCCCTGTAATACTATAGCTGTTTTGTATTTTAGCTTTCCTTCAGAAAGGATTCCCACCTCATCAGCATACTTGGGGCGGTCATAATATGTCCTGAACTGTCCGGATACATCTACCCCCATTATCCTTTTACTTATTACTTCAGCCTTCCATATTTTCGCATCCGCCTCACTAACCATGTCAATTGCCCGCACAACTGTACCGCTTTTATTTTCGAGGCCTTCATATACCCGGTATAATATCTCACAGTATTCCTCTAATCTTGATACTGCGGCTTGTTTTTTACCATAATCATGCTCTATTGCTTCTCCCACACCAATGGCTGTATCCTGTAAAACACGTATCACTTCTTTTGCTGCTTCAGTCTGATTCTTTTGTATCAGCTCGATAAGCTTCCTGTGAACATCATGACATTGACTTAGTGCTCCAATAATACCATTATTCATACAGGGATCCCCTATTATTTTATATTCCTCTTAAATACCGGATCCACTTTGCCTCCCAGCAGGATTCCGTCGACCGAATCCCGGTCAACTGCTTTTCTGATCAGAGAGAAGGCCTGGTCCGTCGCATCCAGATACTGCTGCGCATCTTCTTTGGAATGTGATCCGCTGAGATTGTAGAATGCGAAAATGAGCACTCCGTTTTGGATCATTGTCTGTGAATATACGGATTGTACATCCAGATAATTCAGAGAACCATGACCTTCAAATGATAAGCCTGCATGAATCGGCATACCGCTGATGCTCACCACATCCTCCAGCCTGTATTTCCGGATCAGATCAGATACGCCGTTTTTCTGAATCTCGCCGATCTCTCTCAGCCTGTCATAGAATCCGGGCTTTTCCAGCTTTTTGATCGTTGCAAGAGACGCAGCCATGGAAATGCTGTCACCGCCAAAGGTCATTGACACAAATACACCATCCTCTATCTGCTTGAGCAGCTCTTTTTTACCCGCCACTGCAGAAATGGCGTATCCGTTAGCCATGCCTTTTCCAAAAGATGCAAGATCCGGCGTCACACCAAAGACCTCGGATGCGCCTCCCAGCGCATATCGGAATCCCGATACCACTTCGTCAAAGATCAGAACAGCTCCGTAGCGATGTGCCAGCTCCTTTACCTCGTTCAAGTATCCCTCCTTGGGGCCATTGCTCTGAATGGGTTCAAGGATCACTGCTGCCACTTCATGATCCTGAAGTTTCTTTTCCAGATCAGCAAGATCGTTATAAGCAAAATTGATCGTCAGCTTTCTGACCGCTTCGGGAACGCCCTTATGATTTGCCGAGGCTCCGATGGACCAATCATGCATGCCATGATAGCCGCACATTAAAACGACATCCCTGCCCGTATATGCTCTTGCCAGTCTGATAGCAGCCGTGGTAGCGTCACTGCCGTTCTTGACAAAACGCACCATTTCCGCACAGGGTATGATCTCGCACAGTTTTTCTGCAAGCTCAACCTCCAGCTCGGATTGCAAGGATCCGCTGGCGAATCTGCCCACTTGCCGGATCACCGCTTCGTTGACCTGGGGATCATTATATCCGACCGTAACAGGGCCAAGTGCACACATATAATCGATGAACTTGTTCCCGTCCACATCATAGATATAGCAACCCTCTCCATGATCCATATAACTGGGAGCAAGGCCCTTACAGAAATATCGATAGGATTTACTGAATGTCTGTGCCGCCAGAGGAGATACCTTTAATTCTCTCTCCAACAATTTCTCGGAATTTACAAATGACTGCATTGCGCTCTCCTTTCAGACCTTTGTCTATCTCAGATTCCTTCCCGTTCTTCCGACTCGCCGCTCTTAACGATCCTGTCTTCTCTGATGGATTTTTCCAATCCTTCATTCCTGAAAAAGCGGCTGTTGATCTCAGTGATCTCAGGATGATCTTTCAGAAAATCCAGGATATCGCGATAGTTGAAATCTTCCCTGTGACATTCCCCTATGAAATGCTCATATATTCTGGTCACTACTTCAAAGTCTTCCGGTTCATCAACCGTCCAGCGATGGTGACTGAAATCACCGATCGGAGAGGGGATGCCCTTGATCGTAAATAATTCCGGATGTCTGCCGATATACTGCGTTACATGCTCCCGCTCGAAAGAATGATCCGCCTTTCTCCATGCCGTTTCCAATGCGGAATACTTCATGATCTCCAGATCCAGTCCGTCTGCGAATTCTTCCCCCATCAGGTAGCAATAGTCAACAGACTCATCCATCTGCTCAATTGCCATATCAAGCAATCCTGCATCAAAGCAGGGGCAGTCAGCCGTAAGCCTGATAACATATTTGGGCTTGATCAGCTTTGCCGTCTGATAATACCGATCCAAAACATCCTCTTCAGATCCCACGCCGACCCGTACTCCCATCTCGGCACACAATTTTAGGATAGGCAGATTGTTTTCACTGATAGAGGTCACAACCATCACCTCATCAACCAGTCTGCTTCTCTGTACTCTTTCGATCATTCTCTGCAGGGCGGGTTTACCGCACAGATCCTTGAGAACCTTATTGGGCAGGCGCGTCGACCCGCACCTTGCCTGAATCATAACCAAATAATCCATATCTTCCTCTATTTCACCCACAAACTCGGGACAACCAGATCCGTCTCTATATCCGCAAACAGTTTGTCAGCCTCCGAAAACACATCTTCCGGGATATCCTTGGAGAAGGATTCCATGTCCTCCTTCAACTGTTCCAAGGATCTGATGCCGAACACCAGATGACTGACACTGCTTTCCCTCTTCACATAGCCCAGGGCGATGTCGATCCTGGAATAGCCGGTATCCTCACACAGCTGATCAAGCCTGTTAAGGATCGGTTTTGCTTTTGCAAGGTGCTCAGGCACCTCCTCAGACTTAAGACGTATCAGGCCTTTGATGAACACCGTTCTCACATCCATGTGAAATCCGGCATCCTTTCCTGCTTCAAATACGCCCTCTTCCTTCATCCTGTGATCAAACAGGCTGTATGGCATCTGAACGCAGTTTATGTTTTCATTGGCAAAGCAGGCCTTGGCCTCATCCGGATAGTATACCGATACACCGACCATTTTAGCCAGACCCTCCTTTTGCATAACACGGATCGCTTCCAAAAGCTCCGGTTGAAACGCATATCTGGAACTATGGAAATAGTATGCATCCACATAGTCTGTGTGTAACGTATCAAGGGATTTCTGCAGATTTTTACGAATTTCCGATACATATTCCGACGGTTTGCAGTCATCCAGAATATTGGGCAGATGCTTGGTGCTGATATAGAGTTTTTCCCTGGGCACCGTATGTTTTTCAAGAAAATGACCTGTGATCTCCTCCGCCGTACCATAAGCGGTAGCAGTATCTATGGCATTGATCCCATTCTGCGTCGCATAATCCAGACATCGGATACAATAATCCGGATCCTTTTTTGGGGTGTTAAACACACCGTAATCCAAACCGAACTGAACAGTTCCCAAACACAGTTCCAAAGAAATCACCTCCCGATTACTACTTCACATACCTCAGATACTTCCGATCTTGCTTTTGTTATGATCGATCCATTCCCTCAGCTGTTGTATGGACATCCATTCCTTATTGTTATCAGACGTATAGCTGAAGCCTTCAGGAACCCTGACGCCCCCCTTGATCATGGAATCTATCGTTCCCCATTCACAGATCTGCGGAAGGATCTTATAATGATCTTCGTATTCGTATGTGTAATGAGCATCTTCCGGACCGATCATCTGCTCATGCAGCTTTTCACCGGGTCGGATACCGATCTCCACCTGCTCAGCCTTCTCATCGACCGCAGTGGCGATATCGCAGATATTCATGGACGGGATCTTCTTGACATAGATCTCTCCCCCCTCCATATCCTCAAACGCGTGCCAAACCAGCTCCACGCCCTGCTCCAAGGTGATCATGAACCGGGTCATCCTCTTATCCGTAATGGTGAGCTTTCCGGACTTTGCCGTTTCCAGAAAATAAGGGATAACAGATCCCCGGGATCCCATGACATTGCCGTATCTGACAACCGAAAAATTCGTCTTACCCACAGAATAAGAATTCCCTGCTATAAAGATCTTATCCGAACATAACTTGGTCGCGCCGTAGAGATTGACCGGCGAGCTGGCTTTATCCGTAGAAAGCGCAACCAGCTTCTTAACCCCCTTATCTATACAGGCATCGATGAGATTCATAGCGCCTAACACATTGGTCTTGATGCACTCAAAAGGATTGTACTCTGCCGTCGGAACAATTTTAGTTGCCGCAGCATGAACCACGTAATCCACATCCGTAAGGGCTCTGTAAATTCTGTCCTTATCCCTGACATCACCAATGAAAAAGCGAACCCTGTTGTCCCCCTGAAATTTCTTGGCCATATTCCACTGTTTCATTTCATCCCTCGAATAGATGATGATCTTTTTAGGGTTATACTTCTCCAGAGTCATCGGAACAAATGTGTTTCCGAATGAACCCGTACCGCCTGTTACCAGAATCGTTTTGTCTGAAAACATGATACCTCCTCTGTAAACCGCTTGCTTTTGGTCTCATACACGGTTTTACTCATCATTCTTTTGCGAAAAAGACGTTCTTTGCCAATCTTTCCGCCAGTGCCCCCCATGTCATATCTCTTCGGGCAATTTCCATGCCTCCTAATGACGTCTGATATATTGATTCGGGATCAGAAAGGATACCCTCGACCAATTGCGGCAAATCCTTTGTACTGTCATTTCCAAAATAATATATCGATTCCCGATCCGTGTACTGCGTTTCAAGATACCCGTTAGCATCCGTTAACACTGCTGCCCCGTTTAGCTGAGCCGTGATGATCCGGTCATGGGATCCCGCTCTGAACCATGGCAGAATGTTCAGCACCATTTTGGATTCCCCATTCAGCCTGATCGTTTGATCTATCGATACATCCCCATGGAAAAGCGCCTCTTTATCCGGATATTTCTGTTTTAACTTGTCCCAACCGCTGCCAAAAATATGGATCGGAATATCATTTTCCAGAAGTGAAGATATAACCTCTTCCCGGATATAGTTTCTGACAAAAACGACGGCCTCCTTCAAATTCAAAGCCAGTCCGAGAAACTGTTCCTTGGAAAAAGCTCCTCCTGCATCTTCTATCATTTTCTGCAGGGCTTCCTCCGGACTGAGATGCGCATTAAGGAGCATATACTCTATCCATTTCATATACAGATCTCTGTGATCCTGCGGATAATTGGCCAGATTGTTTATCATGTGATCTGTATCGTTCAGGTTTCCGGTAAAGATGATATCATAAGGCCGCTTTATGAAAGCAGTAAGATCCTGTTTGCCGGAATTGCCCTCCATGCCCGCCAGCGGAAGAAAAAAAACTTTATTCACACCGGGATAATAATTCTCAACAAACTTCTGATGATCTGCGTCCATACAGATTACATTGTATCCCTCAAAGGCGTTTGCCAAAGAACGATGATGAAACAGCGGATGATCCACGATATAATTGTAAAATGAAACCTTGTATTCCCGAAACAGTTCAGCGAACAAAACAAACCCGGGGCTGGCATTGAACATCAGCGCCGCCTTGACCTGATTTCCGGCTAAAATGCTCTCCATATCGCGTTTCATCTGATCGGGATCATCTGTAAGGCGGAAGCGTATCGCCTCTATCTTCATCTCCGTAAAGATATCTGCGAGCAGATTTGTCCAATAGCCCAAACTGTTATGACAGATATCTCCCGGTTCAAACAATATTACCCTATCCATTCCTTCACCACATCACGATTATCCAGTGCCCTCGCATACCAAAATAGTACCATATTCGACCGAATAATTCAATCAATCGGCGGTTTCGCCATCGCCCGATCCAGATACATTTCTTTAAAGATCTTTCCGTAATGATCATATCGTCCGGAGGGGTCGTTTTTCGTGGTCGTTTCATGAAGCATCCACGGTGTATCATCATTGATCACGCCGATCCTGTACCCGCGTTTTCTGAACTCATAACACTGGGAGATATCATAAAAATGCCATTCATCAAACACATCCTCTCGCCACTTAACATCCTCACATGTTGCAAGCATCACCCCATCTATGGCTGCCGCCTCATCCACTTTATTATCGTAACGGATCGTTTTTGACAGGATCGTTGCCATGCAGGAGTCCTGATAAAGATTATATCGGACATTTGTAATATTATTTTCACCCCAACAGTAATTATCCGTCATAGCCGTAGCCCCGGCTACACCCAACATTTTCCATCCTTCTTTCCTCTGAAACAGATCCATCAGCTGGATCAAAGCATCAGGGCATATCAGGAAACAATCGTGATGAATATAGATCTTATATTTGGCATTTATCTGTGCCATTGCACGATTGTATCCCTGACAAATGCCTTTGGCATTCCACACAGCATACACTTTAAGTGTCATACCATCCGGTACGATCAGATGACTTAGATAAAGCAGGCATTCCCGTTCCATCAGCTCATCATTTGTGCAAAAAACAATCGCTATGGTATGAGGATCCTGGACGCATGGATTTGTATCCTGGCAAATTGATCCTTCGTTCAGATATATCCTTTCAAACGTGAGCACATTCTTTACAGGTGTATCCCTTTTTGTGATTATCTGACCGGTTTGGGTCATATTCCCGATAGCACCGGCGAAACGGGAAAATTCATTCCCCAAATGAGTCTTGTTATTTTGCAAAAATGTATCTATCCGTTCAAATGCTTCAACCCAGTTTTCTTCGGGAATGCTGTATTTCGCGATCACCGCCAGCAATGCTGATGAAACAGAGTATTTTTCAACCACATCCGACAAATACAGCTGTTCCGACGGTGGCAGGCAGAACCAGATCCTTCTGATCGCATGTTTGATCTCCAAATACCCATTCCGAAATGCTTCATAACTATTGTGATACCACTTACAGGAATTAATATCCCTGAATGTATACTCATCGAATATTGCCTTCTCCGTAATGGTTCCTTCCAGCATAATAAACTGAAGCATCGTTTCTTCCGATACATATTCCAGCCTGCTATCAGATGGCAAAACAAAAAAGAGCCATTTCAAAAAATCCAAGCCCTCTTCGTACTGTTCCAGTTCCATACGCTCCTGTATTAATCGCGCCAAAGCGAGGTTCATACGATGTTGATTCACCGCACTTCCCTTTTTATATGTTATCATTTTTTCAGCCAGATAATCCCGGTCGTTGCTGTTCAACCCCCAAAACAACGAAGCATAATAAGATGCCAAAGCCGACTCCGTATCAGATTCCCGAGCAGCATATTGTGCACGGATGAAATACAGCTCATAGTTTTTCGGAAACGAATTCAGTCCTTTTTTGATCGTATCCACAGCATCAGAGATGAGATCATTCTGATAGCAATATTCCGCTTTTAAGATTGCATATCTGTGATCGGCTCCATATGCCGCTTCTCCGAATTCTGTTTCTATGGCGGACAATATACTTGATGCCCCGACCATATCCCGGTTGTTTACAGCCGCTTCCATATGGTCCAATAATTCATGTATGTCCATATTCACTCCGATCATCTCATTATCACGCCAGCTATTCTCATCCAAAATCTTTTAAAAGGTATTCCGCTATCCTCTCAGCGCCTTTTCCATCCACTACCGTATTTAATCGCTCCGATCTGATCCTACGCTCTTCGTACCCATGGATATATGTTTCCAGACAGCCTAAGCATCTGTTCAGACACGCTTCCATATCTTCTTCGGCATTTCCGGCATACATCATGTATCCCTGCGTTTCCCAGTTCTCTGCTCCTTTTTGATTATCGGCCACTTCAAAACAGATCGTAGGTACACCGACCGCAGCCAGCTCATACAGCGTTGTTCCCGATGCGGATATTGCAACATCGCACTCTCTCATGCGCTCTGCCATATTTTGTACATTCACAAGAATCTCAACTTGATCATACTCCTTCGCAAATTCCCGAAGCTGAGCCAGATGTGTATTAAACCTCCCCGATATGACCTGCCAGGTTATCATATCAAAGTAGGGCTGCGACTTTATTTTGTCCAGCAAGCGAAGCGACATCCCCAGGTGATCTGCTCCGCCCGTAGTGATCAGAACCTTCTTAACATCCTTCCTGATCGTAATCCTGTTTGTTGAAAATTCCTCTCTTAGCGGTGCATATTTCCCACCGAATAAAAGATCCGGCAGTTTCTTTCCGGTGTACAGCTCCTCCGCTCTCTCTGTTCCCTCAAAAACCGAATAGTGTACCAACGAACTCACCGGAAAAGACTTGTTCAGATAATCATCTATATATACAAGCTTCGCCAGATCCTTTAACCCTGAAAAATACTCTTCCGTAACAAAATAAGAATCCACCAGAAGGACACCGGCATTTTCAGACTTCAATACATTTCTGATGATCTCAACCTCCGTGCCTGGAGTCCGATAATCCGTTCCCAGCACCCTGCACTCAAAGCCTGCCTCTTCGATCATCTGCCTCGGTTTTTCATCTGCCGTCACAAAAACAGCTTCCCCGTTTTGTTTTTTGATCTGTCTGGCTATGGACAGACACCTCATTACATGACCGCTTGCTATAACCTCGTTTCCATCCACTCTGATCAATACTTTGTTTTTCATATTCTCACTCAATATACTTCCAATCCAACGGCGTACCTTTTTTCAGGTCTCTCCTTGCTTTTCTTCCCAGGATCTGTTCGTAATACTTTGTATGCATCCCGGCTCCGGGTCTGATGGATCTGACATTATCCGGCGTAAAAACCTCTCCCGCCTTCATATCACTTACTACAAACAGGGATCTGGAACCTCCCCGTTCCTTTTCCTGCTTTTCCGTTAGCTCCAGCGTCGGTTTTCCCAGCGCTGCTTCCACGTTTCTGATCTCCGTCACCATTCTGGAGAATTCCGCAGGCTCCATGGAAAACGCCGAATCAACTCCTCCCTCCGCTCTGCTCAGGGTAAAGTGTTTTTCAACTACCCGTGCCCCCAGGGCCACAGCTGCCACTGCCACTTCGCTACCCATCGAATGGTCTGACAACCCCACCTGACAGTCAAAAGCTTCCCTCAAAAGCGGGATCCCTTTCAGGTTAAATAATTCATAAGGAGTCGGATAGCTGGATACGCACTTGAGCAGGATCACATTTTCGTTCTTCTCCTCCCTGCAGGTGCGCAGAGCAAGTTCAATATCCTCCAGATGCGCGATTCCTGTAGATATGATCACCGGCTTGCCTGTTGCAGCCACCTTTCTGATCAGGGGAATATCGTTGATCTCGTAGGAGGCAATCTTATAGGCCGGTACATTCAATTCCTGCAAGAAGTCCACACTGGTCAGATCAAAAGGCGATGAGAAACAGTCAATGCCGATGTCTCTTGCATGCTCCATCAGCTTCGGCTGCCAATCCCATGGTGTATAGGCCTCCTGATACAGTCCGTACAGTGTCCTTCCTTCCCATAAACCTTTCCCCACCTGGAACAACTCCGAGTCACAATCTATTGTGATGGTATCAGGTGTATAGGTCTGCAATTTAACCGCATCTGCTCCTGCCTCCTTGGCAGCATCTATGATAGCCACAGCCCGATCATAATCCATGTTGTGATTGCCGGACATTTCGGCAATGAAATATACCGGAGAATCTTCTGAAATTGTATGCGCTTTGATCTTAACCTCTTTGTTCAACTCTCTTCCCTTCCTTCTCTTTTTATAGTATTACTTCGATATCCGGATCCACAAAATGACTCACCAGTTTTAACGTCTTTTCTTTATCCCTTACAAAGTCTTCTTTCGTCATGCTCACTCGCATAATTTCCCTGTCTGCATCCCCTACCTTGATATGAACGTTTACTTCCTGCACAGAAGATTTCCGGTTTTGCAAACGTACATTTTTCGTATTCGTCATCAAAACAACTCCGCAACTTCTGTTGTAATTCAATACTTCGTAAATGATCGCTCCTTCAAAGAATTGCAGGATCGTTCCGTACCCGCATGCCTGAAAGTCTTCCGATACCAGATACTCTCCCGACTCAACCATATCCGTATCCGGATCATAATTGAGCTGTATCACGCCCAGCGGTTCATCATCCAGGTAGCAGACAAACAGATGGCGGTTATCATCACCCTTCAACTGCTCAACCCACTTTTGATGTGTCGCTTCATCTATGATCTCCTGCCTGAGGCTCTGCAACCTGACAAAATCCTGATTTCTCCATATACGGATCTGATCAATGGTTTCCTGATCCAGATGCGCTAATGCTACTGCTTTAAACTTCTTCCTTTTCATGTTTCTATTCCTCAAGCATTTTCAGCATATCCCGTGCTCTTACATCCCAGGTTTCGTTTTTCGAAGCATACTCATATCCGTTTCGTGCTACAGCTTCCCGTAAGCTGTCATCCTCCAGCAACCTTTCGATCACCTTAGGCAAATGTGCTGCCTCCTCCAATTCAAATCGCACGATACCCGCTGCAGTAAGCTCACCGTCCAGTTTCTCTTTTGCATCATCCAATCGGCTTTGCGAGCCGAATTTATCGATCATGCATCTTGTTTGATCCGTTACACATACGCATCCGGACAGCATGCTTTCAATAACCCGCTCTGTCCAGCCATCTTTATGCCATGACATGATATTCAAGCTGATCTTCGCTCTGTTTAGTACCTTCTTTACCCCTTCAGGATCCAAAGACGAATGAAGGATCAGGTTTTCTTTCCCCTTTCCGGCATAGCGTTTCCAGCTTTCTCCATATACGTGAAGCTTTAAACCGCTTCCTGCGATCTCTTCTATCACTTTTTTTCTGAAACACGCCCTGATATATCTGTATTCATTTGCCAGTGACCACAAAAGATGCATATATTCATCCTGCGAAAGATTGTCGATGCCTTTCGCCGCCAGCAGTTCCCTGACACCCTGCTCATAGCTTCTGTCCGGATGCTCTAGCATATAGTCAATATATGCCCCGGCAAACCCTTCCCTCTCTTCTTCCCCGGAATAATAGTCCTTCGGATCCGAATAGGTTCCGATAAAAACAAGATCCAGATCTCTGTCAGTAACGTTCTTCGGTGCTTCAGCACAGCCGCCGGGAGGAAAATGAACAGCATTTCGAATATGATAATGCTCCCTTAAATGCTGCGCGTGATACCCATCCTGGCAAAGAATGAAATATCGATCATCTCCTTCAATCTGTTGAAACACATCATCAAAAAATACAGGGTCATCAAACCAAAACTGGCATTTCGGCGCTTCGTATCCTTTGAAATAATCATTAAACAATGCCGGTGCCTGGAAACCCACAAGAGCTTTCAATGGTCTTCCCTCTATATCCTCCACTCCGCTGTACGGGACATGCCTTCCGTCCGTAGTGATCACCGCCTGACCCTGCCTGACAAAAGCCTCCGCCAATTGCACCGCAAAATCCTTCAAGACACCATAGGCAGTATCATCACCGGTTATGATATAGATTGGTGCGGTATTTCTGATAACCCTTCTATATATTTCGGCATTTTGGGTAAACTTCTGAAGCAGATCCATGTAGTCTTGCAGCATTCCTCTGTTCTTCAGATCATTCACAATTATGGTCAGGATTTCATCAAAGCCGGTTTCCATTTGCTCACTGTTCCGATATCTGCAACTAAGATATGCCAGTGTCTCGCAGAGCTCCCTGCTGTCGCTCCGCTCCTTCTCCCTGTTCAAACCGGTTTCGCCAGAATAGATTTCCCGCTCCGGGAGCCAGCACACCCTTACCACATCCGCCAGCCTGCATAGGAACTCCAGATCCGCCCCATCTCCGATAAACTCATTGAACTTTCCGGTCCGGACAAGGGCACTTTTCCTGAAAACAAAACCGGCTATATTCTCCCGAAAGAAACTCAATACACTGACACCATCTGTGACAGAATGATTTGCGTCCCCCGAGAATATACAACCGGCATATTCTTCCATATCCAGTTTTGTCAGGGTGTTCTGTAAGGCATGATCATCAACCCAATCCGACTTACCAAAGAAGATCCATTCAGCATCGCAATTTGCAATATCATAGTTGTTTTCTGCAGAACTTTTGAAATCAAACACACAATAGCTGTTTTTTCCCTTTTCGTAACTCATACTCATGCACCTTACTCCAAAGTGGCCACTCCAACAAAACCCCGCTATTTCCTTTTTCCCCGTCATCCGCTATAATGACAGTTATGAAGATCCTATTCTATCGATACAACAGCATATGCGAGCCGGACATGATACAGGCTCTGGAATCCTTCGGCCTTACGGTCACCCAGATCACGGAAGAAATGACCGACAAGGCTCTGACGGGCTCGGATCGTATCGCACTGATCCGAAAACACCTGGATGCGGCATCCTCATCGGAGCCCTACCTGTTCGTGTTTTCCGTCAACTTCTTTCCCGCCATATCGGAGATCTGCCGGATCTACGAGATCCCCTATGTATGCTGGAGTGTGGATTCTCCTCTGGCGGAGATCTATTCCGACTCCGTCAAAAATGCCACCAACAGGCTTTTCCTGTTTGACCGGCAGCAATACACCTCTTTAAGCTCCTATAACCCGGAGGGCATTTTTCACCTGCCCCTGTGCACCAACCCTCAGCGCTGGAACAGCATCATCTCCGGGATCACGCAGGAGGATCGAAGTAAATACGCAGCTGACATTTCCTTCATCGGATCCCTTTATACGGAAAAGGATCCCTGGGCAGATACCCTGGCCGCTGCCAACGTTCCCGATTACCTTGCGGGCTTTACGGACGGACTTACCAAAGCCCAGCTGTCCCTGACCGGCTGCAACATCCTGGAAGATTCCCTGACAGAGGCTCTGGCGTCGCAGATCATCTCCTGCTGCCCCAAAAAATTTGCTTCCAATGAACATTCCGTTATAAACATGGACCGGTACATTGCCGGCCAGCACATTTTGGGAATGCACGCTTCCAGTCTGTACCGGATCCGCGCTCTCAGCCTTCTGGCAGAACGCTTCCCCATCGATCTGTACAGCAACAGTCCCATGCCGGAAGAATGGAACAAAGCGCCTTCCATGACTGAAAAAAACGGCATCCGTTCAAGGGGACCTGCCAAAACCCTGACCGAAATGCCGAAAATCTTTCATTTGAGCCGGATCAATCTGAATATGACCATCTATCCCATCCGCTCCGGTCTTTCCCTGCGCATCTGGGATGTGCTGGGCTGCGGGGGCTTTCTTCTTACCAACATACAGGAAGAACTCTGTGATCATTTCATCCCCGGAGAGGATCTGGATACCTTCTCCTGTCCCGAGGAACTGGTGGAAAAATGCGACTATTACCTTTCTCACGAAGATGTTCGTCGCCGGATCGCCGAAAATGGCTACCGAAAGGTATGCGAGAAACATACCTACCAAAACCGGTTTGCCGAAATGCTCCGGCACATTGTCTGACTTATCCCTTCTTCCACTCCATGATCGCATCGATAGAGGAGATGCAGGCGTCTCGCAGGCCGCTTTTTTCCAGCTGTGTCACGCCGCGGATCGTACTGCCGGCGGGGGATGTTACCTGATCCTTGAGAACGCCGGGATGCAGTCCCGTGATCAGCTGCAGCTTGGCGGTTCCCATGACCGTCTGCGAAACCAGCGGATAGGCAAGGGCTCTGGGAATGCCGTACTTAACCGCCGCATCCGCATAGGCCTCGATCATCATATCAATGAAGGCCGGTCCGCAGCCCGTAATGGCACCTCCGATCCCCATCAGGTTCGAAGGCATTTCAGCCACCATACCCAGGGCCATGAAAAGTGCCTTGATCTCATTTCTTTCCTCCGCACGGAGGGAATTTTTTTCCTCAAAAAGCATAACGCCCGAACCCACCATAGCCGGTGTGTTGGGCATAATAAACTGAACTCTGACCTTAGGGCCGAGCTTCTTTTCAAAGGCTGCAAAGTCCCATCCCAGGGCGATGGAGATAAGTGTCTTGCCATCCAGCATGGAGGGCGTATCCGGGGTAACCTCAGCAGGATCACCGGTTCTGTCATAGGCATTTACCAGACCCTGCAGAACACTTTCCACCTGCTGCGGCTTACATGCCATGATCACCGTATCTACGGCAGATACAAGATCCTGCAGACTTGCGCAGGGGGTGAAGCCGATATTTTTCGCATTCTCCTTTAACTTATCCTGATGGGGTGCGTAGGCAAACACGTTCTCGCCCTTCATCTTGCCGGACTTGATAAATCCGGAAGCCAGAGCCTTGGCCATGTTACCCATTCCGATAAAACCGATCTTTTCCATTTTCCCTCGTCCCTCTTGTTTCTTCTCTTATTCTTTAGCGGCTACACTGCCGCATCCGCCAGCTTCAGCTGGGCGCTGTAATATTTCTCCAGCCTGGGCCGGCAGGTTTCAAACACATCTGCAAGCGCCGGATCGAACTGTGTTCCCATACCCTCGCGGATAATGGTGGCCGCCTCCTCATAGGTCATGGCATCCTTATAGCACCGCTTGGATACCAGTGCATCATATACATCGGCGATAGCCATAACCCTTGCTTCCATGGGGATCTGTTCCCCGGTAAGCTTATCCGGATATCCGGTTCCGTTCCATCTCTCATGGTGGTAATGCGCCATATTCTCGGCGATCTGCACGAAGTACGGATCCTCGATACTTGCGATCACGCTGTGCAGAAGCTCGGCGCCCTTAGGTGCATGCATCTTCATCTGTTCAAATTCTCCCGGTGTAAATCGTCCGGGCTTCTTAAGGATATCGTCATCAACGGCGATCTTACCCACATCGTGAAGGGGTGCCGCCTTGATCATGGCCTCGCAGTACTTCGCAGGGAAAACACCTTCCCACTCGTCCCTGACCATCAGCTCCTTCACCAGGATCTTAACGCCCATGCTGGTACGCTTGATATGACCGCCGGTATTATTGTCACGATTCTCGATCATGTTCGCCATACCCAGGAGCATCTGATCCTGAACATCCTTCAGGTGACGGGTCTCACGCTCTACCTCAAGACGAAGTCTCTCGTTATAGCCTGCCATCTGTTTCTCGTTCTCACGGGCCTCCGTAGCATCCGCGATCTCAATGAAGTAACCCAGATGATGTCCCTTTTTGTTGGTGATATAAGCGGTATCGATGGAATACTCATGCCCGTTGCTCATGAAATAGCCGGATGCCACGTTCAGCGTATCATCCAGTTCATTCATCTGCTCGGACATCTTGATGAACAGCGGATCATCCTTGGGAAGATTGAAATCCACATGGAGAGGTGCGATCTGCGGGAAAAACTTTTTTGCCGCTTCGTCGGAACCGATATAATTCTTATGCATGTCCAGGATGATATATCCGTACATGCTCTGGTTTGCGATACTCTGCATTACGACGGAGGAGATATCATAGAGTGCCAGACGCTGCTGAAGTGCCAGGATCACATATCCGTTCAACACATAGGCAAGGGGCATGATACTGAAAGTCGGGAAGACCAGTTTGCCCACATAGTGGCTGGCGGCCGTGATAAATGCCACACCTAAAAGATAGACCATGTTCTTGTAAGAGACGGCCTTGTTCTCCCGGAAGGTAAAGATACACACTCCGATGATGATCAGCAAAAATACTACGATCTGCGCCCGGAAAGGAATAAAAAGTTTTCCGTCCAGGAAAAGAAGTGTGGTGACATCGCCGTTCCACGGTGCCGCGGGATCAAACTGATATCTGCCGGAATATCCTATGGTAAGGACGGTGACATATACAAGACTTGAAATAAGAACCAGAAGCCCTCGCCCATACCACTTTATATCCACGTTACATATCTCCAGTACGCAGAGTAAAATGATGGACGGCAAAAAGCAACCACCGATGTATGCGATCTTGGTGGCCAGGACGGCTTCTCCCATGGTCCTTGAGATTGCCAGAAAGTTATATCCTGCACTGGCAATCAGCGAACACAAGATCAGAATGCCGTAGTAGAAATTATTGTGACGGGAACGTATCATGACAAACAATGCCGCATTCAGCATTGCAAGCACAAGACAGATTCCGTAAAAAGCCGCAACTCCCATATTATACCCCAAATATACCCGTTATTTCACCCAAGATGCGAACGGAGACACTCTCCGATCAGTTTCATATCACACTCTTCATTACATTTGATCCCCTTGGCAACACTGATATGCTGTCTGCGGAAATCGGCATAAGCCGCTCCGTCCCAGATCTCTTTCAGACTCTGCGATCTGGTATCACCGAGAATGATCTCGTTATTGAAATCCTCCATGCACATCGTAGCTTCCCCGTTGGACTTCACGGTCATGGTCATCCAGGGATGCTTGCAGAATTCCGACCAGTGAATGGACTCGGTGCCGTGGAAGTCCTTGCGGTACCACTGGCAGTCCTCACTCTTCAGATACGTATAGACATCCAGTCCGTCGAAAGCCTCCAGCAGGCGGTCGAATTCCTCTTTCTGGTTCTTGCGGTTTAAGTTCAGCATGGTGATCACAATGGTGGTATCAAGCCCCTTTTCATGCTTGTAATCCAGCACCTTTAAGATGTCCTGATAGCTGGAAGAAAAGTTAGCCGCCTTACCGCGGATCTGCTGATACTGCTCATCATCCACACTTTCGATGGAGTACTTGATGTAGGAAAGACCTGCATCCATCATCTTGTAGGTTCTCTCCATATCGATATTTGCCGGATTGCAGGAAAAATATGTGGGGAACCCATTCTCGGTCAGCATCCGCACATACTCATCCATATGCTTGTCCAGCAGCGGATCGCCATAGCCGTGCAGCTGGATCACCTTGCTGATGATATACAGGAAAAAGTGATTCTCGCTGGGTTCGTCATCCTCGCTGATACCGTACTTCTTCTCACAGTAGCTCTTCCATTCCTGCCACAGTGCCTGGTCATGGGGACGGATCTGACGTACCACATTGGCAAAGGTATCAAAATCGATATCCTCGATGGGCCTGGTCATCATGGTAGTCCTGGGGCACATCTGGCAACGCATGTTGCAGCGATTGGTGGTCTCGATATTATAAACCACGGGCTCGGGGCTGCGGATCGCCTCGAGAGCGTCAAACAGCTCCTGCTCCGAGTGATACATCCCGGCCTTGATATTCTCTACAACCTTGTCAAACTGCATATAAAATCTGATATCCAGCATCTTGTAAAACCAACCTTTTCCCTATGATTATTCGTTATTTCCACTATAACATATAAGTATATACCGCGCAAACAAAAGTGACCGAATTTGCAGAAAAAATGACCAGTTTTGTCAGTCCTCAACCAGCCTTGCAAAGTACAGACGGGAGGCAAAATCCTCGAACAGTCTTACCCGGTCATCGAATCCGGTACCGCCAAAGCCCTGGGAAAGCTTCACACCCGCATACATCAGGCTGTCGCCGTATACCAGATAATCCTCCGTCTCTCCGTCCATCTTCACGAATTTCGAAAGCATCCCGTGTACCAGACCATCCTGCTTTACGTGAACGGGAGCCACGGTGTTGACCAGATCTCCGAAGGTCTTGATATTATGTTTGATGGGGAGTCCGGTGAAATGATACAGACCATCTTCCTTCAATCCCTTCATCCTCATATACTGATACTGACTGTTAGGCGTGGCTAATTTCTGAACGATCATACCCACGGCCAGTTTCTGATCCGGGGAGACTACGGTCCACTCCGTCACATTCCCGCTGTCCTGGGTATTGCCGAAACGCATGCCCGCACCGGCCTCAACCTCCACTCTGCTGCCTGCAAAGAAGCTCCTTCCCCGGTAAAAATGTCCGCCGGCGAATACGCTGCGCCACTCTTTATACAGCGCCACCTGGCTCTTGATCTTCTCCAGCTCATCACTGCTCATATCACAGAGGTTGCACTCGTAGCCGAAGGATCCGAAAGCAGCCACCGCAAACCTGGTCTCCAGCGGTGTTCTTCGAAGCGTCTGATGATTGGGAACGCTGGACACATGAGCCGAAACACACTGGGGCGGATAACCGTAGCTGTAACCGGTCTGAATGGTTGCACGGCAGATCGCATCCGTATCATCGCTTCCCCAGATCTGCGGGAAGAAGCAGAGCATGCCCAGATCGAACCGATTGCCGCCGGATGCACATCCTTCAAACAGGATGTGGGGGAATTTCTGCGTCAGGGTGGAGATCACCCTGTAAAATCCCATCATGTACCTGTGGAAAACCTCTCCCTGATTTTCCGCCGGAAGGGCTCTTGAGAACACATCCGTCATGGACCGGTTCATATCCCATTTCACGTAAGAGATCTCTCCCGAGGAAAAGACTCTGTCCATAGCCTCAATGATGTAATCCTGTACCGCTTCCTGTGTCAGATCTAGGATCCTCTGGTTGCGCCCTTCGGAATGAGGTTTTCCCGGGATCTCCAGCGTCCAGTCCGGATGCTCTTCATACAGTCTGCTCTGTACATTGACCATTTCAGGCTCCACCCAGATACCGAAGTCGATACCCAGGGCCTTCACTTTTTCGCTGAGTCCCTTCAGTCCTCCCGGAAGCTTACTTCTGTCTGCCACCCAGTCGCCCAGGGAAGTATGGTCATCATTGCGTCCCGAGAACCAGCCGTCATCCATGACGAAAAGCTCGATGCCCACCTCCTTGGCCGCCTTGGCAAGACGCAGGAGCTTATGCTCATTGATATCAAAATAAGACGCCTCCCAGCTGTTGAGCAGGATCGGTCTTTCTTTTTTCTTCCACTCACCCCGCACGATATGCTCCGACACAAAATCATGCATATGCCGGCTCATGCCGTTGAAACCTTTATGAGAATACGTCATCACCGCCTCGGGAGATTCAAAACGTCCCTCCGGTGCCAGATTCCAGGCAAAGGACTGGGGATTCAATCCCCAGACGATACGTGTTTTTCCGTAAGCGGACACTTCACCGGCGGTGTAGTGGTTACCGCTGTAGACCAGGTTCAGCCCGTAAGCATCCCCGGTATCTTCGGTGGTTCCGAAATGAGACAGCATCACAAAAGGATTTGCATGGCTGGAAGAGCAGCCCAGATAGCTTGCGTTCACAACCTTTCCGGCCTGCAAAGCTATATCGCTCCGGTTCATCTCTCTTGCCCAGGCACCGGTAAAGGTACTCATCACAAAGCCGGCTTTGTCAAAATCCAGCTGACCGCTCATCAGCCTGCGGATCGAGATATTCTCAGAACTGTCATTGATCAGAACGCTGTACCTGGTGATCACGTCGCACCAGGCATAGATCAGGTAATGAAGCTCCAGGATGAGATCATACTGTTTGTCCCTGAGCGTGATGCAAAGATGCTCCGGAACACCTCCCACACTTCCTTCCTTCTCCGGATCCGTGGGCTCGGTTCCGTAAGCATAAGGCAACATTCTGCCTTCCCCTTCTCCCTCAAAGATCTCCGCCTTTTCAAAGAGAAAGTCCGAGGTAAAAGAGCCGTCCGAATGCAGGATCTCCACAAAGGGCTCCCGGTTATCTCCCTTTCCGTAAGAGGACATTTCCAGATTCATGTCCTCCAGGGACCAGGCGGGATGCGCAGCATCATACAGATTGGTGCAGCCCGGCGCAAAGGCATGCTTTTCAAACAGACTTTCCGCTCCCGTAGGGGCGGCCTCCGCCGTCACGCTCTCTTCCGCATCAGTTCTCTGTCTGAGCTTTTCCGGCAGATAGGCACGGATCTTCCTTCCGTAATACAGATGCTCCAGATGTCCCGTATCCAGTACCCGGAACGCATAGGTGGTATGATCCGTTGATAAAATATATACCTTGTCTTTGTTCTTGATCATCGCTTCCCCTCCCGAAATCCTATCTCTTCAGCTCTTCCGTGATCTCTTTCATCTTCTCCTCGGTAAGGATGAACTTACGCTTGAAGTAGAAGATCGCCACAAACAGACCGATGATGGGTATGATGGTCATGGTCATCCTCAGTCCCAGCTTGGCCGACTGGGAAACGTTGCTGGAAAAGTCCACCAGCTGGGAGGTATCCGCTCCGTCGTCTCTCTTTAAATTGTTCATGGACAGACAGAGGGAAGCGATCATGGCCGCGATACCGGAGGCTAACTTTACAACGAAGGTCTGCATGGAAAAGATCACCGACTCATCTCTTCTGCCGTTTTTAAGCTCGCCGTAATCCACGGTATTTGCCAGAAAGACCGTGGTCAGCACCTGCAGTACACCGTTGGCCGCAAAGATGAAAAATCCCGGAATGAAAAGGATATAGACGTTTGACATATTCGTAAATGCTATGGCAAAAAGAGACGCATATCCGATGATGGCACTGGTAAGACAGATATAAAAGATCTTCACATTGGTGGCAAACTTCCGAAGCAGCGGATAAAACAGCATCATCGAAAGGATCTGGATCGCTCCGCCGAACATGTTGAACAGCGTATAGCTGCCGCCCCAGCCGGTGCCGCCAAAATCATACTTAAAGAAATAGATCACCAGATTCGAGGTGATATATACCGAACAGTTGATAAGTACGATGGCGATCACGATGGTCATGGCCTGGTCGTTGGACAGCAGAGCCTTGAACATCTGACCCACGGAGGGGGACTCCATATCCACCGTTGCTTTTTCTTTGATGTTCAGACAGGTGATGGAAATGAATACCACAAACAAAATGGCGATGATCAGGGAAAAATACTTAAAGCCCGCGATCTCCACCGCCGCTGCGGAAGCATCGCTTCCCGCTACTGCCCGGCCCAGCGCCTGGACGATCATGACCGTAAAAATGGTCACCAGGGCAGAGCCTACGCCCGCACAGGATCTGGCCAGGGTGGTAAGGCCTTCTCTTTCTTTTCCGCCTGTGGTAAAGGCAGGGATCATGGACCAATAGGGAATGTCCATCATGGTATAGGTCACGCCCCAGAGGATATAGGTTACGGCCGCATAGGCCACAAGACCGCCTCCGTCAAGAGCCGGCGGTGCGGCAAACATCACAAACAGGACCACCGCATTGGTAATGGTTCCGATCAGCAGCCAGGGTCTGAACTTACCCCACCTGGTCTTGGTCTTAGCCACAACGATACCCATGATGGGATCGTTGAAGGCGTCAAAGATCCTGGCAACCAAAAGGATTATACCCATGGCTACCGCGCTGACCCCCAGCACATCCTGAAAATAGTACAGCACATAGCTGGCAGACAGCATATAGACCATATCCTTGCCCACTGCGCCAAGTCCGTAAGACAGTTTTTCCTTAACAGACAGATTCATATCGTAACCCCTTTCTTACCCTCAGATCTCGTCAACCTTGCGGACCCCAACCGTAAAGTCGATCTCAGTTTTATCTCCGTTTTGAAGTGTAAGCGTAAGCTTACCCTTTCCCTCTTTTCCCTTACTTCTTACATAGCAGCCGAACATTCCGCCCTGGAGCGCCACCAGGCTGGGTCCGATCAGATCGATATCGCCTGATGCAGACAGGCTGACCGGATCGTTAGCGAAGGGCAACTGATTGCCGTTTTCGTCCGTCACCTTAAACCTCACTGCTGCCACATCATAGCTCTTTTCCTCACAAAGCTGCGTATGGCTCACGTCCACCGTCAGCTTCTTGGACTTCATGGGGGCTTTGGTAAGAGATGCCACCACCTCGCCGTCCTTTATGGCTTCGAAGCGGTAGATCGTCGACTCCCCTCCCCAGTCACCTATGTATTTGTTATACAGCTCCACGGCATCCGTCATCTTCATTTTGTACTGCAGCATCAAACGTCCTGCCTTCAGATACATTGTCTTGGACATACCGTAAAGTCCCACCCTGGCCACCTCGTTGAGCAGCTCCTTGACCGCTTTGGCCTGCTGGGGCGGCATGTTCTCTTTTACCTCAAGAAGATCTCCGATATAATCATCCACCCTCACGGGACCGTGCTCAAGGTGCCGGTAGGGTGACTCGGAAGCTGCAAACTCCCTGATGAAGGTATCGTTTTTATACATCCTGACAGTGTCAGCGTTGGTAAAAAGGAATACATCGCCTCTGTTGCAGCCCGGATGCTCTCCGATATCCATGGAGGAGGAAAGCTCCAATACGGGATGCTCATCCTGCTGGGATGCATAAACCGCTGCCGCCAGCTTGGGATTGCGGAACATATCCATTACACCGTGATAGCAGATCCTGTCCCCGCTGCCGAAGTCCTTATGGGTATTGTAGTCAAACATACACCAGCCGAAGCTGCCGCAGATGTTGTCATGGGCTGCCACCTCGTCAAGCACATTGGCATGACGCCTTGCATGCTCCATCCGGTGCTCTTCCCAGTCAAAGGCCTTGGTGGGATACATGTGGCCGTTGTACTCACTGATCAGATAAGGCCTCTCCTCATCACTGGTAACATCGCCCTTTTTCTCGCAACCCTTCTTCTTTCCCTCATGAGAAAAGTCATTGTAGGTGTAGACATCCTCCAAAAAGCTTCCCTTTTTGTAGCACCTTACACCGCCGGTCTGTCTGGTGGGATCCAGCATATGAGCCACCTTGTTGGTCCTCTCATAGAAGGGATCGTCATCCACGGATTCGTTGATCCGAACGCCCCAGAGAATGATGGAAGGATGGTTCCTATACTGGGTGATCATGTCCTTGACATTGTCCACCGCCTGTTCCTTCCAGGCATCATCTCCGATATGCTGCCAGCCCGGAAACTCGGTAAATACTAAAAGTCCCGCCTCGTCGCAGGCATCGATAAAGGATTGGGACTGGGGATAGTGAGAGGTCCTTACCGCATTCAGCCCCAGCTCCTCTTTCAGGATACGAACATCAAATTCCTGCATGGAATCCGGCATGGCATACCCCACGTAAGCATAGCTCTGATGGCGGTTCAATCCGCGGATCTTCACCCTGTTTCCGTTCAGATAGAATCCGTTTTTCTTAAATACGGCCTTGCGGAAGCCGAAGGGGGTGATCACCTCGTCCCGCACTTCTCCGTTTCCGTCCACCAGTTCCGTCTTAATCTCGTACAGTACGGGATGATCCAGATCCCAGAGAGCTACATCTCCCGTGGAAAAAGCGATCTCGCAGGCTCCCGTCTCAATGGGAGCGGTAGCCACCTCCCCCAGCACCGTAAACTCTTCCGTTCCCTTCCTTCGGATGGACTGCCTAAGCAGAAAGTCCACGCCGGCACCGGCGATCTCCACCCTGGAAAGAGTTTTGGAAACGCGGCATCTGGGCCCCTCCTGTTCATAGTGATCCGCCAGTCTGGTCATGACAAAGATATCCTTGATATAGGCTTTATCAGTCACCGTCAGATAGACATCCCGATAGATGCCGCCATAGGTCATATAGTCGATCACAAAGCCGAAGGGCGGGATGTTCAGTTCCTCCCTGCTGTCAACGCGGACCAGGAGGGTATTTTTCTCACCGAACTTCAAACGCTCGCTGATGTCCGCAGAAAAGGCCGTATAACCGCAGTGGTGCTCCGTGATCTTCTCCCCGTTCAGATAGACGGTGGCATCGTGGGCAACCCCGTCAAAGGTAAGCATCACGGTTTTGCCCTCCCACTCCTTTTGGGGCTCAAATTCCTTTACATAGGCACTGAGCATCTGATACTCATGTTCGTCAAAATAATGAAAAGGCGTTTCCGCAACCGTATGAGGCAGGGAAACTTCGGCAAACTCACCGCCCGAAAGATCTCCCACGATCATCTCCTCTTTGAAGGTCTGCGAAAAACGCCATCCTCTGTTCATAAACAGCTTTTGTCTCATAAGTAACCTCCCATACCCTCTTACATAGTTGTTTTACCCCGTTTTTCCTCTTTTATCCCTCTTCCCCCGAAAGGATCTTTTCCAGTGTATACCAGGAAAGTGTTGCACACTTCACCCGCGCCGGCATGTGTGCGATATCCTGCAGAGCCGCTGCCTCATCCAGGGCCTCGATCTGCTCTTCATCCGCCGTACCTCGGATCATCTGCATGAAGGACTCAACGATGCCCAGTGCCTCCTCCTTACTCTTTCCTTCGATCATGTCCAGCATGATATCGGTGGATGCCTGGGATACGGCACAGCCCTCACCTGTAAAAGCCACCTCCCGGATCCGTCCCGCATCATCATAGGAAAGCTGAAGCGTGATGTCGTCGCCGCAGGTGGGATTATACCCCCTTCTCTCCACCGCGGGCCGCATCAACGGCTCCTTGTGTCCCGGATGCAGGTTATGCTCATTTACGATCTCTCTGTATACCTGTTTTAAATCCATACTGCTCAATACTCCTGTATCGCGCCGCCGAATTGTAAGCGAGCGCTAACTATTCTTCTCAATCCATGTAGCCCAGTGTGCTGCGGACCTTGGGAAGGGCGGCGATGAACCGCTCCGTCTCTTCCATCGTGTTGTAAAAATACACGCTGGCCCTTGCCGTGGATCCCACCTTCAAAAACTGCATCAGGGGCTGTGCGCAATGATGTCCGGCCCGGATACAGATCTTCTCGGCATCCAGAATGGATGAGACATCATGGGGATGACAGCCTTCGATATTGAAGGTCACGATCCCGTGATGCTTTGCGGGATCCGGGGATCCGTATACCCTGATATGCCCCGTCTCCTTCATGCCCGAAACCAGTGCCTGCGTCAGTGCAAGCTCCTGCCTGCGGATCTCGTCAAAACCGATATCCGTAAGATAGTCAATGGCAGCCGCCAATCCCACTGCACCTGCCGCATTCACCGTACCTGCCTCAAATTTATGGGGCAGCTCTGCATAGGTGGCATCCTGCCTGGTTACGTATTCGATCATCTCACCGCCCCGCAGGAAGGGAGACATGTTTTCCAGAATACTTTTTTTGCCGTATAAAACTCCGATCCCGAAGGGGGCCAGCATCTTATGTCCGGAGAGTGCCAGAAAATCCACATCCAGCTGCGTCACATCGATCTCCTGATGGGGTGCTGCCTGAGCAGCATCCGTCAAAAGAAGTGCGCCCTTTTCATGTGCCAGGGCCGCCAGTCTTTTCACCGGATTCTCCGTACCCAGAACATTAGAGACCATACCGATGGCAACCAGAGCGGTCTTTTCGGTGATCTTGGCAAACTCCGACTCCGGGATCTGTCCCTCCTCATCCGGCTCCAGATACACCAGCTTTGCACCCTTTTGCTGAGCCACCATCTGCCAGGGAAGGATATTGGAATGATGCTCCGTCACGCTGAGAACGATCTCTTCTCCCTCTTTGATATTCCCAAGTGCCCAGCTGTAGGCCACGAGATTGATCGCCTCGGTGGCATTTCGTACAAAAATGATCTCCGAGGGATCCTTGGCATGCAAAAAAGCTGCCACTTTTTCCCGCGCCCCCTCATAGGCATCGGTTGCACCGATACTCCACTCATACAGACCCCGGAGGGGATTGGCATTGGTGGTCTGATAGAACCGCTCAACCGCTTCCGTCACCTGTCTCGGACGCTGGCTCGTCGCCGCATTATCAAAATATATGTAGCTCTCATCTGCCAGGATGGGAAAATCCCGGCGTATCTGACTGATATCCATATTATCTCCCCGACCTGCCCGTCTTATTCGAAGATCCGGCAGATATAATTCTTGACCGCCTTTTTCACGGATTCCGAAGGGATCATGCCGCTGATGTGCTGCAATGTAGCCCTTACCACCATTTCCTCGGCCTTCTTTTTGCTGATGCCGCGGCTTTGCATATAAAACAGCATATCCTCAGCCAGTGAACCGATGGTGGCGGCATGTCGTCCGTCCACATCCTCCTCTTCACAGAGGATCAGCGGAATGGTCTTATTGATGATATCCTCACCCAGCAGGATGATATCCTCCTGCTCATCTCCCTTCGAACCGGTGGAATACTGTCTGAAATCCACTGTGCCGCGGAAGCTTTTTTCAGCACCTTTCATCAGTGCTTCCTTAAAGTACATCCTGCCCTCAGCCTTCTTACCGAGGAATACATCGTTGTAGTTGATATCCATGAAGCTACCGGGAAGTCCCAGAAAACCGAAGTCCATGTCAAACCGGCTCTCGTCTCCCGCCTGCAGTGTATTCAGTCCTTCATAAACCGTTCCCGCACCCAGGTCCAGCTTCGCCATGGTAAGCTCGCTTTCCTCTGCCAGGAATGTCCCTATATCATGGAAAAACACGGCCTCCTCCTGCAACATCTGCACGGCACTGAAATGCACCTTCGCGCCCTTCTCCAGATACAGATAGGTCTGGGCTCCCACAAAGCCTCTGCCATCGGTGGCGCTGCCTTCCTCACTTTTGCTCAGTTTCTGCTCCCGCAGCTCCTGCTGGATCTCGCATTTGCCGCACTCATCCAGATATTCGCACTCCTCGGGGAGGGCGGAATAGTAAAGCAGGAAGGTACTCTCCGATCCCGCTTTGGCGTGAATGAAGATCCTTCCAAGGGCCTCTTTTCCCGCTGCCAGGGAATAATGCAGCTTGACGGTCCGGTCAGACCTGCATCCGCTTTCCACGGTGAAGATCTGCGCAGGGTAGTCCTTTAGCAGATCATCGATCCCTTTTCCCATTCCGGTACCGAATCTCTGACGGTTATACATGGGGAACTTACCCGCTACCACCGCTTCCTTCGGATTCCTGATGCCCAGCTGCTCAAAGATCTCCTGCAGCTTCTCTGCACTGACACCGTCCTGTCTGCTGATGCCTTCGGGAAGGTTATATTTAAGAGGATGGACCGCCGATGCTTTTGCGATCCCGGAGGAAAGTAAGCCATCGCTCACTTCCATCTCTGCGTTGTTCAGTTTATTCTGGTTCCAGGTCAGAACCGGAAGATGATTGACTGCGATCTTCATACCATCAACCCCCTTCCATTTCCATTTTGATCAGATTGTTCATTTCAGCGGCATATTCCAGCGGCAGTTCCTTGCTCACCGGAGATGCAAAGCCGCTGACGATCATGGCTCTTGCCTCCGATTCCGGAATGCCGCGGCTCATAAGGTAGAACACCGCATCATCACTGATCCTGCCGATCTTGGCCTCATGTCCCACATCCGCCTTATCGGTTCGTACATCCACGGCGGGAATGGTATCCGAACGGGATATGGAATCCAGCATCAGCGAACCGCAGTTTACGGATGCCTTGGATCCTTCTGCACTCTTCCGGATCTCCACAGAGCTTCGATAGGTACTGATACCGCCTCCCTTGGAGATGGACTTGGTATCGATAAAGGAAGAGGTATTCTTCCCGATATGGATCATTTTTGCACCGGTATCCAGGTTCTGTCCCGCTCCTGCAAAAGTCACGCCGGTGAACTCAGCATGGCTTCCTTCGCCTTTGAGAACGGATGTAGGATACAGATAGGACTCATGGGAACCGAAGGATCCCGAAACCCACTCGATCACGCCGCCTTCTTCCACGATGGCGCGTTTCGTATTCAGGTTGTACATATTCCTGGACCAGTTTTCGATGGTGGAATATCTGAGCCTTGCATTTTTCCTTACATAAAGTTCCACACAGCCTGCATGGAGATTGGCGATATTGTACTTCGGTGCAGAGCAGCCTTCGATGAAGTGCAGGTCCGCTCCCTCATCCACGATGATCAGGGTATGTTCAAACTGTCCTGCTCCCTTGGCGTTCAGGCGGAAATACGACTGCAGCGGGATCTCCACCTTCACTCCCTTTGGTACGTATACAAAGGAGCCTCCCGACCAGACTGCACCGTGAAGTGCCGCAAACTTGTGATCGGTAGGCGGTACGAGCTTCATGAAATGATCTTTGACCATCTGCTCGTATTCCCCGGTGAGCGCACTCTCCATATCCGTGTAGACTACACCCTGCTTTGCCACGTCCTCACGAACGCTGTGGTATACCAGCTCCGAATCATACTGGGCTCCCACACCCGCCAGAGATTCTCTCTCCGCCTGGGGAATGCCCAGCTTTTCAAAAGCGTTCTTGATATCCTCCGGCACCTCGTCCCAGCTTCCCTTCATATCGGAACGGGACCTTACATAGGCCGCTATATTGTCCATGTTCAGACCGTCAATGGAAGGACCCCAGTCGGGCATTTTTATCTGATCGTAAAGAGCCAGTGACTTAAGGCGGAATTCAAGCATCCATTCCGGATCATGCTTCATCTCGGAGATCTCTCTTACGATCTCCTCCGTCAGCCCTTCCTTCATCCGGTAGAACTGCGCATCCGTCTCCTCATCCCTGAAATCGTAAAGCTCTCTTTCGATGCCTTCCGAAAGGATCCGGTCCTGATTGATCTGTTTTGTTTCTTCCTGGTTCATGAAATCACCTGAGGGCCGCTTCAGCTGAAGGCTTCAAAACCTTCCTCGTTAACCTTTGCGACCAGTTCTTCTCCGCCGCTTGCCACAAGTCTGCCTTTGACGATGATGTGGGCATGATCCACATGCAACGACTCCAGGATCCTCGTAGAGTGCGTAATGATAAGAAGTGATCCTTCCTCTCTTTTCTGATATTCCTCGATCCCTTTGGAAACCGTTCTTACGGCATCCACATCCAGGCCCGAATCGGTCTCGTCCAGGATGGCGAATTTCGGACGCAGCATCAGCAGCTGCAGGATCTCGGCCTTTTTCTTCTCGCCGCCGGAAAAGCCCACGTTCAGATCTCTTCCCGCATAGCTCTCATCCATGCCCAGCAGTTCCATAGCCTCGGCAAGCTGCTTTTTAAACTGAAAGATCTTGATGGGTTTGCCGGTTTTCTGACGGATGGCATTACGGATAAACTCCTCCAGGGAAAGCCCCGGTACCTCCAGAGGATTCTGGAAGGACATGAACATTCCCAGCTGTGCTCTTTTATCCGCGCCAAGCTCCGTAATATCCTGACCGTCAAACAGGATCCTGCCACCGCTTACGCGGTATACGGGATTTCCCATCAGCACATTTCCCAGCGTAGACTTGCCGGCTCCGTTGGGCCCCATCAGCACATGGGTCTGACCGGGGCCGATCTGAAGGCTGACCCCGTCAAGAATCTGTCCTTCCTCAATGCCGGCACTGATATTTTCTATCTCGACAAGTTTCTCTGCCATGTCTTCCTCTTTCTTACTTTTTGATCAAAAGTGACTGCCCGGTCATCTCTGCCGGCTGGGGCATACCCATAACCTCAAGAAGCGTAGGTGCGATGTCGCACAGTCTTCCGCCCTCACGAAGGGTGTAAGCTTCATCATAGTTGTAAAGGATGAAGGGAACGGGATTGGTGGTGTGAGCGGTATGGGGTGCGCCGGTCTCATAGTTGACCATCTGCTCGCAGTTACCGTGGTCTGCACAGATGAACAGAACGCCGTCCATCTTCTTAACGGCTTCAACAGCTGCACCCACGCACTCATCGATCCTCTCTACGGCTGCGATGGCTGCTTCCAGCACACCGGTATGACCCACCATGTCGGGATTTGCGAAGTTGATGATGATCACATCATATTCACCGGAGGTGATCTTGGCATCCAGCTTCTCGCTTACTTCGGGAGCGCTCATCTCAGGCTGCAGATCATAGGTGGCAACCGCAGGGGAATTTACCAGGATCCTGTCCTCACCCTTATTGGGCTCCTCGATACCGCCGTTGAAGAAAAATGTTACATGAGCGTATTTCTCGGTCTCAGCGATACGAAGCTGCTTTAAGCCGTTTGCTGCCAGATACTCACCCAGGGTATTGACGATCTCTTCCTTCCTAAAGGCCACATACTTGTTGGGGATCGTCTCATCGTAATCCTTGAAGCAAACATAGCAAAGAGGCATGTATCCGTTTGCTCTCTTTAAGAACTTGATGCACTTGGAATCCGATGCATCACCGGCCTGGGCTGCAATGTCCTCATCGGTAAAGCAGAAGGCCTTGGTGATCTCTCTTGCCCTGTCGGGGCGGAAGTTAAAGAAGATGACGGAATCGCCTTCCTTAACAAGGGAGAGGGGCTTTCCTGCCTCGTCGGTGATAACGGTGGGAAGTACGAACTCATCCGTTACATCATTATCATAGGAAACCTGCATTGCCTCCACGGGATCCGTTGCCTTAACGCCCTCACCCAGAACCAGGCTGTCATAAGCCATCTGGATACGATCCCAGTTATTATCACGGTCCATAGCATAGTAGCGGCCGGACAGGGAAGCAACCTTGCCCACGCCGATCTTAGCCATTTCGTCTACCAGCTCCTGAAGATATCCCTTACCGGAAGCGGGAGGTGTATCACGTCCGTCAAAGAAGGGATGTACATATACATCCTCAAAGCCTTCCTTTTTGCACATCTCAAGGATCGCATACAGGTGGGTGTTATGGCTGTGAACGCCACCATCCGAGAGAAGACCCCAGATATGCAGATCGGACTTCTTTTCCTTACAGTTGTTGATGGCACGAAGCAGCTCTTCGTTCTTAAAGAACACGCCGTCCTCGATGTATTTGGTGATGAGGGTCAGATCCTGATAAATGATGCGGCCGGAACCGATGTTCATATGACCCACCTCGGAGTTACCCATCTGTCCGTCGGGAAGACCTACTGCCAGGCCGGATGCAAAGCCCTTCTGAAAAGGACATTCCGCCATGAGCTTGTCCATCACGGGAGTCTTTGCCATGGCAATGGCATTTGCCTCCTTGTTGTCGGAAAGGCCGTAGCCGTCAAGTACCATCAATACTACAGGTTTTTGTTTCATTGTCGTTCTCCTTATCTATGTGTTTTGTGTATTGTTATATTTTTATATTCATCCCCGCCGCTTATGCAACGGTTTTGAACATTGCTTTCTGTTGCCTTACCCGGCAGTCTGTGCAGGCACGAAGCGGTTCTGCTCCCTGTCATATACATAACCGACGGTTCCGATCTTCTCGCAGATCTCTTCGGGGGAGACCGCGTTAGACGCAGCTAACTCATCAAGAGAAGAAAAGTTATCCCGAAGCTGAGTATTTACATAGCTTAAAAGCATAACCGGATCTTTTGGCATATCACACCACCTTAAAGCCTCTTGCCGTAATGCAGGATTCAACTTCCGCCGTATCGGGAGTATGAAGTACCTGAACGGGAAGTCCCGACTCTCTGTCAAAGGAAAGATAAATATAATCTATGTTGATGTTGCTGTCCTTAAGTGCCTCCAGAAGCTTGTGCAGTGCACCGACCTCATCTGCCATCTCCACGCCGATCACATCCGAAAGCTTGCAAAGATAGCCGGCTTTCTGCAGGATCTGTGAAGCCTGCGCAGGATCGTCAACGATCATCCGGATGATACCGAACTCAGCACTGTCATTGGTAACGGAACCCCAGATGTTGATCCCGTTCTGTGCCAGAGCCCCCGTGATCTCCTGGAGCATTCCCTTTTTATTTTCTGCGTAAATGGATACCTGTTTTAACATATCTGTCCCTTCTTTCACCCTGTCTGCATAGTAGCCGTACTATTATATCATAACTTTGCGTATTATACGATGTTTTTTATTACTATTCCGTTACCGTTCACACACCCTCAGTCTCCGTCGCTGACCGAAAGTGCTATCCCGTCTCCCACCGTCAGTACCGATGTGGTAAGGCTTTCGTCATGGGTCAGCGCCCACAGATACTCCCGCATTCTCTCATGGATCGTCCGATCTCTCCTTCGGACGGCAAACCTGGATTCGATGAGCTGACCGTCCTGGAGCACATTGTCCGAGATCAGAATGCCGCCCTTTGAGAGCAGTCTCTTTACATGAGGCAGAAAGTGAATGTACTGTCCCTTGGCCGCATCCATGAAGATCAGATCGTATGCGCCGCTCTCCAGGGCAGGCAGGATATCCGCCGCATCGCCCTCAAGAAGGGTGATCTTTTCCTCCATTCCGTTTTTTCGGAAGTTCTCCCTGGCCAGCGGGATCCTTTTTTCATACTTTTCTATGGTGGTGATATGGGCATCCGGCGGGACACATCCGGCCATAAAAAGGGCGGAAAAGCCAATGGCTGTTCCCACCTCAAGAATGTTGCGGGGACATTTTTGTTTCAGGATCACCCGCAAAAATGACTGCGTTTCGCGCCGGATCACCGGCACGTCTTCCTCCCTGGCCTGCCGGTACAGCTCTTCCAGTCCATGGGGCAGCGGCTTGCCCAGGGAATTAATATAATCCGTATACCTCTCACTGACAATCATATCCGTCCTTTGTCACAGGCCTGCTCCGGCAGTGTGTCCGCCGCCGTCTCCGGTCTGTTCCTCACCCCCGCTCTGTTCTTCCTGACTCTGTCCTTCATCCTCGCCTGTAGTATCCGTCCCCTCAGGTGAGTCGATGATCCCGTTTTCCAGGAATTCACCGGTCATGGGATCATAGAAGCCGCCGTTTTCAAGGTTGTCATCCTTCGATCCGTTCCCGGTCTCCTGTCCATCCTGATCCTCCGATCCTTCCTCGCCTTCTTCCACATAGGCTTCGCCCATGATCTGAAGCATCTCCCCCGATTTCATGGAGGTATTGAGGGTATAGGTACCGGGTACCAGCTTGCCATGGAAATCAGACAGTCTCTCCTGGACCATAAAGATCTTCTCATCCGAGATCAGGCCTCTGGATTTAAGGATCCTTCCCACGTCCATGATGTTTTCCGTGCTGTCGATGGTCACGATGATATCTCTGCCGGGGCTCGGTTCCATGGAAGCATCCGCAAATACCATGTATCCGAAATGATAGGAGTACATGGCAAGACGGTACACCAGAACCACCACGGCCGCTGCCACCGAAACCCTGAATATGAAATTCAGCACCGATAAAAGAATCTTTTTTACCATAATATCCTCTTACTCAAAATCCGTACTCACCGCATCCACGATCTTTAAGTGAATGTTCTGCATCATACGGCAAAAGGCCAGCTCAGCGGCCAGAAAATCTTTTACCACCGGATTCTCCCGGAAGCTCTCATGCTCCTTCTGGAAGCGGTCGATCTCATCAAAAAGTTGATCCGGATAGGTCTGCGTCTGCAACCGGAAGTTCTTCTCCCGGTACTCATCCACCTGCTTTTTCAGCTCGGGATATTTGCGCAGTCTGTCTCTTTGCAGCATGTACTCCGAATACACTGCCGACTGCTTGATCTCATTAATGAATCTTTCCAGACTCTCTCTGTAATCCGGCATATCTCTCACCTTCCATACAACTTGGATCTTATCAGGAAACCTCCATGATGATGGGCAGTATCATCGGACGTCTCTTGGTCTTTTTCCAAAAGAAATCCGAAAGCTCATCCTTCATGGCATTCTTCATGCGGTTCCAATCCTCGATCCCCCGCTCCACACAACGGTTCATCACCTGCGCTGAGATCTCCCGGGCCTCATCAAGAAGCTCGTCGGACTCTCTGACATAGACAAAACCTCTGGATACCACATCCGGTCCCGATACGATATATCCGTTTGCCGAATCCATGGCAACAACAACGATGAAGATACCGTCCTCTGCCAGATGCTGACGGTCGCGCAGCACGATGTTTCCCACATCTCCGACGCCGAGTCCGTCCACAAAAATGTTCCCCACGGGTACCTTGCCCGTCACGCCGGCCTTATCCTCCGACAGCTCCAGCACGTCACCGGACTGGATCACAAAGATATTCTTCCTGTTTATGCCCAGGCTTTCCGCCAGGCGGGCCTGTGCCATCAGATGACGCACCTCTCCGTGAACGGGAACTGCATACTTGGGCTGTACCAGTGAATAGATCAGTTTGATCTCCTCCTGGCAGGCATGACCGGATACGTGAGTATCCTGGAAAATGATATCCGCGCCCATGGCATAGAGTTCATTCATCACCTTGGATACCGCCTTCTCATTACCCGGTATGGGATGGGAAGAAAAGATCACGGTATCACCCGGTCTGATGGAGATCTTACGGTGTGTACCTCCCGCCATCCGCGAAAGCGCCGCCATACTCTCTCCCTGGCTTCCCGTGGTGATGATGACGGTCTTTTCTGCAGGGTAGTTCCGAAGCTGTTCGGTTTCCACAAGGGTATTATCCGGGATCTTCAGATAGCCCAGGTTCTGGGCTGTCTCAATGATACCCACCATGCTGCGTCCCTCGACGCCCACCTTACGGCCGTATTTATATGCCGAGTTGATGATCTGCTGTACTCTGTCCACATTGGAAGCAAAGGTGGCGATGATCAGCCTGGTATTGGTATGCTCCGAAAAGATCTTATCAAAGGTCTCTCCCACGGTACGCTCGGAAGGCGTAAAGCCGGGGCGCTCCGCATTGGTGGAATCGCACATGAGAGCCAGAACGCCCTTCTTGCCGATCTCCGCAAACCTCTGCAGATCAATGGAGTCTCCGTAAACCGGTGTATAATCCACCTTGAAGTCTCCCGTATGCACGATCACACCTGCGGGGGAATAGATGGCAAAAGCCGCCGCATCCGCAATGGAATGATTGGTGCGGATGAATTCCACCCTGAACTGACCCAGGTTGATGTGCTGGCCGAAGTCAACCACCTTTTTCCTCACCAGATTCTCAATGCCGTGCTCCGTCAGTTTATTGTCAATGATACCCATGGTAAGCTTGGTGGCATAAAGAGGCACCGGCAGCTCCTTCAGGATATAAGGGAGGGCGCCGATGTGATCCTCGTGTCCGTGGGTGATCAAAAATCCCTTTACTTTGTCTGCGTGTTCCTTCAGGTAGGTGATATCCGGGATCACAAGATCGATCCCCAGCATATCATCTTCGGGGAATGCGAGTCCGCAATCCACCACAATGATACTGTCTTCATATTCGAAGGCAGTAATATTCATGCCGATCTGCTCCAGACCTCCCAGGGGGATGATCTTCACAGAGGGCTTACTTTGTTGTACTTCTTTCACGTTTTCCTCCGTTATCAATCCTGATCCATCAGGAAGGAAACGTCATCCAACAGGCTCTCAAATAAAGCCGCAACCGCTTCAAGCTCCTTGTCGTCCGACACGATCTTGTAAGAAGCTTCCTTTTTGCCTTTATCGGATGCGATATCCGAAACATCCTTCAGGATCAATGCCTGTGCATCTCCCTCGGGCTGATCGCATACCAGCAGATAATCACTTCCGGACAGTCTGGTCTTCTCGAGCACAAACATTTCCAGTTCTTCGCCGGTCTGGTCCGTAAACGTTACCTTTTCCATACTTCCTCCGCCTGATTTTTCAGGTAATCCATATAGCTTTGCAGGATAAAAGATGCCGCCACGGCATCTATATGTTCCTTTTGTTTCTCTTTTCGTACCCCGGTCTCGGTGAGAACCCGTCCGGCAGCCACGGTGCTGAGTCTCTCATCCCACATCACCGTTTCTATACCGCTCCTTCTCTCCAGGTTCTGTGCAAATTCCCGGGACAAAGCAGCTCTGTCGCCTTCTTCGTCATTCATATGCTTCGGAAGACCGACCACAAAGCGCTCCACCTTGTATTCCGTCGCCAGTTCTTCGATCCTGGCATAAGTTTGCCGTAGCTTACTTTCGGATTTGCGCCACACAACCTCCAGCGGCTGCGCCGTGATCCCCAGCGGGTCGCTCACCGCTACGCCTACCGTTTTGGCGCCGAAATCCAATCCCATGATCCGCATCTTACTTTTCCCAGTTGTTGACTTTGATATAAGCCCTGAGCATCTCTTCCACCAGCTCGTCCCTCTCAACCTTCATGATCAGAGAACGTGCGCTGTTATGGGAGGTGATGTAGGTGGGATCGCCGGACATGATGTAGCCCACGATCTGATTCACCGGATTGTAGCCTTTCTCGCTGAGAGCTTCATAAACCGTGGAAAGCACGATCTTCACACCGGTCTCGCTCTCGGTATCCACCTTAAAAAACTGGGTATCTGTAATGTTTGCCATGTCACTACCTTCCTTTACTCAATATGTGTCAGTTTAAATGAATTCATTTCCGGCTTGAGAAACTCGTTTGCCACGGGCTTCTGGTTAGCCACATAGGACTCCACATCCTTATCGATCACAACTTCCTTCTTCAGAAGAACGTTGATCTCGTTATAGATCTTCTTGTATTTCTCCGAAGCGGTGATGGACAGGAACAGATCACTGATGGGTCTGCTCTTGCCGTTCTCAAAATACTTGGTCTCCTTGGTATCCAGATAGTAGTAGATCTCATGTACCGTCTGCTGATTCGTCATGGTATCCATGACGGTCTCATCGATACGGATGGTACGGTCCGCACTCTCTCCGTGGATCACGATGCTGCCCCGGGTGGTGGGGCTGATCTCCGAACTGAAGGCCAGTCTTGTAAGCTGCTCCTTGATCATGTTCAGATAGAGATCAACCTGCTGACGCGATACTGCCGATGCGGGGGAAATGGTGGTGGTTCCCGCCTGCTGCAGTGCGATACCGATGCTCACACCGATCTTCATGATATAATCATGCTGCGCGATCCTGTCCTTGACCTGCTTTTCCACTCTGGCGTTCAAAGAAGGAAGACCGATGACCAGCACACTCTTTAAGAATTTATACTTTAGCTCCGTCATCTCCTGCTGCTTGTTGCCTGCCGTAGCATCCGCCATGGAGATCTTTTTCAAAAAGTTACAGCTGACTTCCCCATCGGAGATCTCCAGCGTCTGGGAATCGATACGCATCTTCAGTACGCCGAAATCCGTCTTGGTGGATTCCAGATCCATCTCGATCTCAAAATCCACATCCTTCGGAAAATGCTCCATGATGGCAGCTGCCGTATCCTTAGAGACTTTTTCGATCTCAGAGATCTCATCCTTCGTATATTTCATACCCACACCCCCAAATACAATAGACTTCCCCTCTAAAAAGCATACCCCAAAGTTATTTTACACTATATCCGTTAAAAAAGCAAAATTTTCCCTCGGATCAGACCTTCATCCATAAGCTCACTTAAGAGGCAGTCCGTGATGGTTCCGATGGCCGGCCATTCCCCCTCCGGCAAAAGTGCCACCTCCAGATAATTGGGGGTATGTCCCACAAGGCAGCTTTCCCCTTTGATCTGCTTTTCCTGCTCCCAAAGAACCGGAAGGCTCTTATCCAGAAACCGCTTCCGATAGGCTGCCGACTGTCTTTCATTCAACTCCAGCAGTCGGCCGCAGCGCTCCTTTTTGACTTTTTGAGTCAGCTGGCCGCTCATACGGTCCGCTGCCGTGTTCTTTCTTCTGGAATAGGGGAAGATGTGGGTCTCATAAAACCCGATACCCTCCACATACCGGAGAGTTTCCTCAAATTCCTCTTCCGTCTCCCCCGGAAAGCCGCAGATTATGTCCGTTGTGACAGCCGGATCCTCATAATACTTACGAAGACAGGCAACACTCTGCCTGAAATCCTCACAGGTATACCGCCGGTTCATCCTCTCCAGCACACTGTCACAGCCGCTCTGCAGGGAAAGATGAAAATGAGGACAGACCTCAGGGATCCCGGAAAGCTCTTTTGCAAATTCCTCCGTTATGATCCGGGGCTCCAGGGAGCTCAAACGGATCCTGTCGATCCCGGGAATATCGGCCAGCTCCCTGATCAGGCTCAGCAGATATCCACTGTGACTGTATGTATCATCCTCATAAACCTGATTATACTTTTTATGGTAAAAATCCAGGCCGTAGGAACTGACATGGATCCCCGTGAGCACCAGTTCCCGATATCCGCTCTTTGCCAGTCCCCTTGCCTCTTCCAGGACATTTTCCGGTTTCCGGGATCGAACTCTGCCCCTGGCGTAGGGTATAGCGCAATAGCTGCAGAACTGGTCACATCCGTCCTGGATCTTGATATAAGCTCTGGTATGCTCTGCGGTCTTGAAAAGCTGCATCTCCTCATAGGGCCGGGGCTTTGTCAGATCCAGGATCGAGGTCCCGCCCAGGGTCTTTTCCTCACACAGCGCAGATTCTTCCTGCTCTTCCTTTTCCCCTCTTTCTCCCGGGCCGGCAGCTTCTGCCTCTCTCAGAGCCAGATATTCCTCCACCAGCGAAACGATATCCTTCTTCCGGTCATTTCCCACAGCAAGGTCGATCCCCTCCTCGCCGGCCAGCTCCTTTTCATGGGTCTGGACATAGCAGCCCACCGCAACCACGACCGCATGGGGATTCTGTGCCTTGGCCTTATGGATCATCTGTCTGCTTTTGCGGTCTGCTATATTGGTTACGGTACAGGTATTTATGATATAAATGTCCGCTTTTTGTGCAAAGTCCACAATAGAATAGTTATTTTTTTGGAAGTATTGCCGCATAACATCTAGCTCGTAGGAATTGACCTTACAACCTAAGTTATGGAATGCCACACTTTTCATCTGTTTCTCCCTATATTTTTGGTTGTTTTCGAGGGTTGACTTTTCAAAGCCCCGCAAGTAGTATTATAGGCGAAGGTATTGAAAACGCAAAGAAAAATTACGGAGGTAGAAAAATGAAAACAGTAAGAATTTCTTTAAACTCTATTGACAAGGTTAAATCTTTTGTAAACGATATTACAAAATTCGATTATGATTTCGATCTGGTATCCGGAAGATATGTTATCGACGCTAAGTCCATCATGGGTATCTTCTCCCTGGATCTTTCCAAGCCGATCGATCTCAACATCCACGCTGAAGAGAACGTTGACAGCGTACTTGAGGTTCTTAAGAACTACGAGGTTTGACCCTCATACGAAATGCAAATCCCGCTTCCCTCATCGGGAAGCGGGTAACCCTTAAACCAGATACCTTCAATACCTTTCAGACACTTGATCATTCAGGTGTTTTTTTTATTGCTCTTACCGTCCCGGTCTGACATAGATCACATCGTCTTCGGCCAGGGCTTTTTCCACCAGATCATCGATCACTTCCGTAAGATTCTCCTCATGCCTTCTGATGACATCCACAACCGGTCTGGTCACCGGATGCTTTGCCACGAAGATGGTACAGCAGTCCTCGTAAGGCAGGATCGAAGTCTCATAGGTGTCTATCTTCTCCGAAATATCCACGATATCCTGCTTGTCAAAAGCGATCAGCGGTCTGTATACCGGCAGCTGGCAGACCTCATTGGTGGCCGCCAGAGACTGCATGGTCTGGGAAGCCACCTGTCCGATGCTCTCTCCCGTTACCAGTCCCAGGCACTCGTTCTGCTTTGCCAGCGTCTCGGCGATCCGCATCATATAACGCCGCATGATGATGGTCAGCTCGTCATGGGGACATTTTTCGTAGATGGCCATCTGGATATCCGTGAAATTGATCACATGCAGCCGGATGGGTCCGGTATAAATGCAGATCTTCTTAGCCAGATCCACTACCTTCTGCTTTGCCCTCTCCGAGGTATACGGCGGTGCATGAAAATAGACCGCCTCCAGGGAAACGCCGCGCTTTGCGATCATATAGCCTGCCACAGGGGAATCGATGCCACCGGATAAAAGAAGCATGGCCTTTCCGCCGCTGCCGATGGGCATGCCGCCCAGTCCGGGGATCACCTCGGAATAGATAAAAATGCTCTCCCTCACTTCCACATTCAGCTCGATCTCCGGCTCCCGTACATTAACCTTCAGATTCGGGCATTCATCCAGGATCCTGCCGCCCAGCTCCATACAGATCTCGGGAGACTCCATGGGATAGTCTTTTCTGGCCCTTCTGGCAAAGACCTTAAAGGTATGCTCGCCTTCCGGATAGGTCTCCTTCATATAGGAAACCACCGCATCCGCCAGCTTATCAAAGCCCTCATCCTCCACGCTTACCACGGGGCAGAAGCCTGCGATACCGAAGACCGTCTTCAGTGCACCTCTTACCTCTTCATCCGTATCCGCATCCATGCCTTCCTTTGCATCGATATAGATCCGGCCCTGGGCTCTTTTTACTTCGAATTCCCATTCGATCCCCTTTAAGGCGAAACGGATCTGCTTTACCAGGGCATCCTCAAATACATATCTGTTTTTTCCTTTGACGCCGATCTCAGCGTATTTTATCAGATAGATCGTTTTCATCTTTTCCTCACATTTGCTGTGCTCACTGTTGCCTGATGCAGCCTTGGTTTAATGTCGTGTAAATCTCCGAAGGTTCGGCAGTAATTCACCCAAAGCCTCCAGGGTCAGATCCAGCTCTTCCCTTGTCGTATAGGAAGAGAAGGAAAAACGCAGCGCCGATTCCATCTCTCCTGCAGAAAGACCCATGGCCGAAAGGGTGGCGCTGGGCTTTCTTTTATGGGAGGAGCAGGCAGATCCTGCGGAAACAAATATTCCCTTATCCTCCAGGGAGTGCAGCAGCACCTCGCTTCTGATCCCCGTAAAGGATGCGTTGACGATGTGGGGTGCATCCGTGCGGCTGCCCATATCCACGTCCGTCTCAAAAGCTGCGGGACCGTTGATCACCACATCCGGCAGCTGCTTAAGCTCACTGACGAAATGATCCTTCAGCTCATAAAGCCTTGCCCTGTCCTCTTCTAAGTTTGCATATGCTAACTTTGCCGCCACATCGAAAGCTGCGATACCGGGTACGTTTTCCGTTCCCGAACGCAGATCCTCCTGCTGTCCTCCGCCGTAGATCATAGGCTTCAGCTTCGACTTCGAAGAAGCATAGAGAAGTCCCACTCCCTTGGGACCGTGGAGCTTATGAGCGCTGACGCTCATCAGATCGATCCCCCACTTGGAAGGTGTTATGGCCAGCTTACCGAATCCCTGGACCGCATCCACATGGAAAAGTGCCCGGGGTGCTTTTTCCCTGACCAGAGCACCGATCCGTTCCACCGGCTGAATGCTGCCCACCTCATTATTGACCATCATCACCGAAACCAGAGCAGTCTCCTCATTCAGCGCCCCGGCGAGAGCTTCCTCGGAAACGATGCCACGCTTATCCACCGGAAGAGTGATCACTTCCCAGCCCTGACGCTCTAACTCTTTCATGGGCGAAAGGACTGCCGGGTGCTCTATGGCGGTTGTGATCAGCCGTTTTCCCGTATGCTTCATTGACTTTGCTGCGGAAAAGATCGCCCAGTTATCACTTTCCGTACCGCCGGAGGTAAAGAAGATCTCCTTCTCTTTTACCTTCAAAAGGCCGGCAAAGTTGCTCCTCGCTTCCCGAATATATCCTTCGGCTCCGACTCCTTTCAAATGAAGGCTGGAGGGATTGCCGTAATCTTCCTGTATGACCTGCAGCATTTTTTCTGCTGCTTCCTCCGCCATTTTGGTGGTGGCGGAATTATCCAGATAAATCTCCATCAGATGATCACCTTTAAGAAAAATACCAAGTACAGTATCACTGCCACCAGGCAAAGTTTTCTGACTATAGCGGGAACTTCCTCTTCCCTTTTTGCGATCTTCATGACACCAAATGCCATGGCAGCAGTCATCAGAAGCACCAGAAGCTTTTCGACCGCGTCCTGTTTATAGGAAAGCACCAGGCTGTTGTCCGGCGACACCGCAAAGCTCACTCCTTCGATGGAAGAAGCACGCCTTTCGATCTCATCTCTCACATCAAAGTCATCGATGTTTTTGGCCAGGGATGTGATCGTTACACCGCCCGGTGAAACAGCCATTCCGTTTTCATCGAAATTCTTATTAAACCAGCGTTTCGACGCCTTGACGATGCAGGCCTGCATGGTGGCATCATCCACCACCACGTAGTAATAGTCCTTGCCCACCGGGATCAGACCGTTGATCGAATGCTCGACCTCCAAGACCTGCGCTCCCTCATCGGCATGCACCGTATAAATATCTTTTTTATTTGTCAGATCCAGAAGTGCGGTCACCAGCAGATAACCCACAACCATCACCACGATCAGGATCAAAAACAGCTTTTTTGCTTTTTCCTTCACTGCCTCAGCTCCTCCGGAACCTCGATACCGAGATCTTTCAATTTCTCCACATAGGCATGGTTCTTCATGCGCTGCCTGGACTCTTCCATAAGCTTCTGCATCTTCTTTGCCTTGCCGCCTGTTTTGATCATGATGATCTCATAGATGGATGCAAGAATGGCGACGATCCCGAGAATGATAAAGACAACCGGCAGGAATTTCTGCATGGGCCCCGGGACGCCCAGCTGATACATGCCCAGCATATACCACCCTCTCCAGATCAGAAAAGCTCCGATCACCAGGATAAAAACGTAGGGGGACATTTTATATTCATCCGCAGGTATTCCCGTAAGCGAAAGTTCCACCCTTCGCGGATCGATATAGGTCTTTCCGCAGCTTTTGCAATCCTCCGTCAGAGGACCGTACTTTCTCATTCGCGGTTCATATTCAAACAGTTTCTTCCCGCAGGACGGGCAATGAAATTCCACACTCACTTTTATTTACTCCTTTTCTCCGGAAGCTTCCAGCTCATACATCAGAATGGAAAGCATTGTCATCCCCGCCGTCTCCGTCCGAAGGATCCTTTTTCCCAGAGTGATCTTTTTCATGCCGGCCTCTTCCGCCTGCCGGATCTCCTCCTCGTCAAAGCCTCCCTCCGGTCCTATCATCACGGAGATACTCTGACCCGGTTTGATCTGACGGATCACCTGTCTGGTATAGGAAATATCCTCTGCCATCTCGTAAGGCACCAGGGGCACATCAGCCGACGCTGCTTCCTTCAATGCCTCGGCAAAGGGCATGAGCGCCGAAACCTCCGGAACGATAGCCCGCTTGCTCTGCTTGGCCGCCGCCTCACAGATGGTCTGCCAGCGGGTTCGTTTAGACTCTGCCTTTTTCGGGTCCAGCTTCACCACGCAGCGCTTCATGGCAACTGGAACGATGCGGACAGCTCCCAGTTCCACGGCTTTCTGCAGGATCAGTTCCATCTTGTCTGCCTTGGGAAGGCCCTGATACAGGGTAACGGGGCAGGGCAGTTCCACACTGTCTTCCTTGATGAAACGAAGCTCGCAGAGGATCTCATCCTCCCCAAGCTCCAGGATACCGCAGCGGTATTCCTTTCCGTCGCATCCGTTGCTCACCGAAAGCTCCTCGCCCACCTTCATGCGAAGAACGTTTCGTATATGATTGACATCCGCTCCGGTGATATGCACCCGCTTACCTTCTATGGCAGAGGGCGGAACAAAAAACTGATACATGCCTTTTCCTCATGGTTTCCTGGCGATCACGCAGCGCCACTCACCCTGCTTCTCCACCGAGACAACTTCCATCCCGACCTTTCTGCAGGCTTCGCTGACACTTTCTTCCTTACCCTCTATGATACCGGAGGTGATATAGATCCCTCCACTGCGCAGCAGCTTACCGGATACCACCGGCGTCAGCTCACAGAGTACCGGTGCCAGGATATTGGCAACTACGATATCATAGCCTTTTCCGGCATCCTTTGCAAGAGAAAGCACCTCCTGCTGCACCGATTCCTCCGTGATCACATTTCCGATCAAAAGGGTAAATCGATCCTCACCGGTATGATTCAGCGCCAGATTATCCTTAACCGCTTCCTTTGCACAGATGTCCAGATCCGTGCCCGTTACCGTCTTTGCACCGTATAAAAGTGCCACAATCCCCAGGATCCCGCTGCCGGTCCCCACATCCAAAAGAGTGGTTTCTTCCGTTACATATTTCTTCAACGCTTTGATACAAAGCTGCGTTGTCTCGTGCATGCCTGTTCCGAAGGCACTGCCGGGATCGATGCGAAGAAGCTTGTCCGAAGGCCGGAGGGCTACACTATGCTCCCCTTCTTCCCCGATGGTATACCAGCTGGGAACCACCATAAGCTCATCCACATAAAAGGGCTTGAAGAATTCCTTCCAGTTGTTGGCCCAGTCCAGATCCTCCGTCTCGGAAACCTCGATGGTTCCTTCTCCGATATCCATATAGCCCTGTATTTTGGAAAGCTTCTCTTCCATGGCACTGATCAGTCCCGGAAGGTCTTCCACAACATTTTCGCCACTCACATAACGGTAGGAATTATCCTCCGCTTTCGAAACGCCGTTGCCCGAGAAGCCCTGCGCATCCGCATTTTCCCCTTTCACTTCCACAAAAAAATGCAGCAGTGCCCGTCCGTCATCCTCCCGGGTCTCCGGAAGGATATCCACGAACATCTGCTCTCTTTCCCAGGCGGTAAGAGGAACATTATCCTCGATCTGAGCGCCCATCAGTCCCAGCTCATACATTTCGCTGATGATGATGTCCTCGGCGGTTGTCGTTGTCTTGATCGTAAGGCGTGTCCATTTCATATCAGATACCCCTTTTGTCTATTTCAAAATAAATTTCCTTGCCACATTGATGCCGATCTTATAAGGAAGCGGACGCAGAGCCTTATCAGCTTTCTTAAGCTCCTTGCGGATCTCAAGGTGCTGGGGGCAATGCTGTTCGCACTTACCGCATTCGATACACTGGGAAGCAAAGCTCGGCTCCTTGCGGATACCGACATTCTGCGCATAATTGAAACGGGCCGATGTTTTGGCTTCCGTATACATCTCATTATAGTAATAGAAAGTTCCGGGGATATCCACTCCCTTAGGGCAGGGCATGCAATATCCGCAGCCGGTACAGCCCACCTTGATCTTCTCCCGGATCGCACTCTTGATCCCGTCGATGAGATCAAAGTCTGCCTGCTCAAATTCTCCGGCTTCAACCTCGGAAGCCACCCTGCAGTTTTCCTCTACCATCTCTACGGAATTCATGCCGGAGAGGACACAGGTCACCTCACTCTGGTTCCACAGCCAGCGGAAGGCCAGTTCGGCGGCACTGCGTTTTTTCGGATCCGCAGCCACAAGCTCCTTAGCCTTTTCGGGAAGCATGCTGACCAGCTTACCGCCCCGCAGAGGCTCCATGATGATCACGGGGATCCCTTTTGCGGCGGCTGCCTTCAGGCCGTCCACACCTGCCTGGGAAACCTCATCCAGGTAGTTGTATTGGATCTGGCAGAAATCCCAGTCATAGGCCTCCAGGATCTGCAGGAACATATCCGTATTGCCGTGGAAGGAAAAACCGATGTTCCTGATCTCACCGCTTGCTTTCTTTTTTTCGATCCACTCCTCGATGCCGTTCTTTTTCAGATTCTCCCAGGCCTTCAGGTCCGTGAGCATATGCATCAGATAATAGTCGATATAGTCCGTACGCAGTCTCTTTTTCTGCTCGTCAAAATACTTATCCAGAGCAGCCGGATTATTTACAAGGTACTGGGGAAGCTTGGTGGCGATCTTTATCTTGTCCCGCATCCCGTTCCGCTCAAAGATCTCTCCGATGCAGGCTTCGCTTCCGGTGTAGATATAAGCGGTATCATAGTAATTCACCCCGGCCTTGTATGCGGCCAGGATCTCCTGCTCGGCCTTGTCGATATCGATGGCGTTTCCTTTTTTGGTAAAACGCATACAGCCGAAGCCGAGAATAGAAATGTCATTTCCTTTTCTGTCTTTGCGATAGTTCATATTTCCCCCCGTTTCTCTCAGAACAAGCCTTTTTTCTTCTTTTTGCCCTTGCCTGAGGCAGCATCCTTATTCTCCGTATACTGATCCACGGCCTTTAAGGAATTCCCCGTCAGTTCATCAAAACGTCTGAGCAGATCCTTTGCTTCGTTGGGGATCTTCTCAGGAACCTGCAGTACCAGTGTCACGTAGTGATCTCCCCTCACTGAACTGCTCCGAAGAGAAGGTACTCCCTTACCCTTCAGACGGACTCTCGTATCTGTCTGGGTTCCGGGCTTAACGGTGTAAGCCACCTTTCCGTCCACGGTATCGATCATGATCTCTCCGCCCAGGGTTGCCACCGCAAAGGATACGGGAACCGTGGAATAGATATTGGTATCCTGCCTCTGGAAGATGGGATGGCGCTGTACCAGAACCTCCACGAGAAGATCTCCTCTCGGACCTCCGGAAACACCCGGCTCTCCCTTTTCCCGAATCCGGATGCTCTGACCGGAATCAATACCTGCGGGGATGGATACCTGGATCTTCTTGCGGTTGCTGATAAAGCCTTCACCCCGGCAGGCGGTGCATTTTTCTTTGATGATCTGACCGCTTCCCTGACAGTCGGGGCAGGTCTGAACGTTCCTTACCATGCCGAAGAAGGACTGCTGGGTCATCACAACCTGACCCTTACCGCCGCACTTGGTACAGGTGATCTTGCTGGTACCCGGCTTAGCACCGGTTCCGTTACAGGTGGGGCAGGGATCCTTGAGATTCAGCTCCAGCTCCTTCTCACAACCGAATACCGCCTCTTCAAAACTGATGCGCACGCTGGTACGGATATTGGCTCCCTTCATGGGGCCGCCGCTCCTGCGCCCTCTGGAACCGCCGCCGAACAAGTCTCCGAAAATGTCTCCGAAGATGTCGGAAAAGTCCATGCTACCGAAATCGAAGCCGCTGTAAGCTCCGCCGCCGCCCTGTTCAAAGGCTGCATGACCGAACTGATCGTACTGCTTCCTCTTATCCGGATCGGACAGCACCGCATAGGCCTCCGATGCCTCTTTGAATTTCTTTTCCGCTTCGGCATCACCGGGATTCATATCCGGGTGATACTTCTTTGCCAGCTGTCTGTATGCTTTTTTGATCGCCGCTTCGTCGGCGTTTTTTTCTACGCCCAGGACCTCATAATAATCCCGTTTCTGCTCTGCCATTTTGCCACCTCTGTAAACCTGCATTTGGCGTGGGACCAGCCCACGCCACATGCATCTTTGTATTTTGTTACCTTATGCTAACTATAATAAGCTTATACTTCTCTGTAGTCGCCATCAACCACGTCGCCGCTCATGGGGCCATCATTGTTTGCGCCCGCATCCTGCGCTCCTGCCGCGCCGGCAAATCCACTCATGTCAGGACCTGCTCCCTGAGCGCCGCCTGCCTGCTGCTGAGCCTGCTCATACATCTTGGTGAAGAGCGCCTGAGCACTGGTGGTCAGCTTCTCCTGTTTTGCCTTAAGCTCGGATACCTGATCTGCACTCATCTCCTGATCCTTGGTGCTGTCAAGGTATGCCTTCAGGTCGGCAAGATCTGCCTCAACCGGGCTCTTCTCGCTGTCGGAAAGCTTATCGCCCACTTCCTTTAATGCCTTCTCGGTCTGGAATACGAAGGCGTCCGCATCATTCCTTGCATCGATGGCTTCCTTGCGGGCTTTATCCTGAGCCTCATACTCGGCAGCTTCCTTGATAGCCTTATCGATGTCATCATCGGACATGTTGGAACCTGCGGTGATGGTGATGTGCTGCTCCTTACCGGTGCCAAGATCCTTAGCGGATACGTTAA
>JAILKJ010000042.1 GCA_024693845.1 Lachnospiraceae bacterium | reverse complement strand
GCCCTGCTCTGCTTTAACAAGCCGGAGGATTATCTGAACAAGGATTTCAAATTCCCCAAAATCAAGGCAAAGCAGATCCGCATTGAAGTGAGATCCGACAAAGCTGAATTCAACGTCGGCGGCAAAAAGGCGAAGATCGATGGAGGCAGTGTCACAAACAACGACGGATTGTCGATGCAGCTTTCGGTCAATCAGGATACGGATGAAAATGATGCGAAGACCCTGACGGTATGGATCGATGGTGTGGAGAAGGGCACACCCATTGAAATAAAGACCCAGGATCGGTCCAGTGAGAGCTATGCCAAGGCTACCGTAGAGACGGAGGACGGCTTTTATTCGGCAGGCAGCGGGAGAAGCCTGACGCTTACCATTAATGAGGAAGGATCTGCAACGCTTAAACCGGAAAAGAATACCGTATCGTCCTGCCTTGCCGCAGCCAGCAACAAAACAAAGGGGAAGCTTTATGCCATAACGGCTACTGCCTCGGCGAATTCCATTACCCTCACGCCCTCCGAAAACGGCGCCAGGATCTCCGCGCAAAAAGAGGGCACGGAGGATATCCCGGTAGATATCACGGTCGCAGGCGATACCCTGAAGACGCAGTTTCCCGATACAGGTACGGAAAACGGGGATCTGATCGTCAGGACGGAAGATGGCAGTGCAGAGATCCTGAAGGAAAAGGGAGGAAGCACAGGGCCGGAAGAGGCAGAAGAGCCTTCGGAAAAAAACTGGGGCGAGGCTCCCGAGGAGGGGGATTTCCCGGGAAGCCGGCCGGATCCGGGACCAGTGATCCCGACAAAGGCTTATTTTTACAAGGGATATGAGATCATTGAGGACTGGAAATGGAATGGCGGTAAGCCTGTCATTAAGATCAGGATGAAGTATGAGTCGGCGGATGGGGATACTTCGCCAAGTGAGGAACTTACCCTTTACGGCACTACAGAGGATCCGGAATCAGAAACCTACAGAACTTATACTGCAAAGACCACAGCGAAATATGTCAGCAAGGCCGGTGATACGAAGAAGGCGGAAGTCGTCCTTATGAAGAAATATGATAAGGATGGCAACAGCCTGGATTATATCCTGCTGAGCCTTAAATTCCGTTGGCCGGATACCCTGGAAAACGGTAGTGCATTACCGGCGGTTACTGCAGACGCTGTTTATCAGGTGAAGGAAAATGGAAAAGAGGACTATGAAGAGATACAGCATCCGGATGTGACGGTCGAAAAAAATACGAAAAAGTCCACGGACAAAACAAGCTATTTTACGGCGACGGTAACCCTGCTGGATGGGACGACCCGTTCGGAGGAAAAACGCTATAATGCGAACGGAAAGATCGGGAGCAACAGTGCGGCACCGGAGGAGTCTGATGAGATCACCTGGAACCTTTTCTATAACCGGTCCGGGGGTATCCTGATCCCGACAGGAGGCATAAAGCTGACCGACGTGAACGGAAGTGTGGGCAAAAACAACCAGAAGTCGGACAATTATTATGATCTGGCAGTTGAAAGCGGAGGACTTAAAGTCACTCTGAAGAGTTCTATCCTTAAGGATACAAAGAAGCGCAAGGAAGCAGCGGCTGCGGGAAACAGTATCATCCTGCTGCCTGTATACGATGCTGCCGGCAATACCGTGGGTAAATTCGAATATTCCCTGCCGGTATATTATGCGGCGCCGAAGCTGAAGCTTTCCGTGGCGTCGGGCACTGTCCGGAAGGACAAGGAGACAGTGCTTAATACTACCGTATTGGAGAAAAAGAGTACAAATACCTATGAAGTGTTGGATCTTTCTGAAGCGAGCGTGGGCGGATCCGGAGTAACAAAAAACAGCAATGAGACGGGAGTGCTGAACATCAGGGCTTCCGCGAAAAAAACAATATCGATCAGCATACAGGATAAGGATTGGAGCGCTCCGGTCACCTTGAAATACACTGTTAACGCGACTGCGAAGGATGTGATCACGACGGTCTGTAACGGAGCCGATTGCAAAAAAATCATCCTGAATACCAACGCAACGGGACAAAATCTGGAAAGCTTTGAAGTGGATGTGATGCTGAACGGAAAAGAATATGTGCCGGGTAAAGAAGAGGAGATCAAAGTGACAGCTCCGAAAAAGGACGGAGGCTTTGTTATCAAAGGGATCGTGGGAAATACTCTTTCCGGGTGCAGGATCACCATTTCCTACCCTGTGGATAAAACAAAGCTGGTGAAGGGAACCTACAGCTACAAATTGAAGGCGGGGCAGGCCAGCCGTACCTTTAAGGTCGTAGTGTCCAATGCCGCCCTTGCAGGATCGGTCGGCTTTAAGCAGCAGGCAAAACTGAATGTGACTACCGGCCAGAAGCTGATACTCACCCCGGTATTTAAGGGAATCAGCGGAACGATCGGCGACGCGATCGTGGCAGAGGATAAGAGATTTGAAGCCGAGTATATGGAAAACCTGAATCAGATCGTCGTATCTGTCGCACAGGGCCAGAGCGTGAAGGCGAAGAAAAAGATCAAAACGAAGCTCAGCCTTGAGGCGGGGAGAGTGAAATGCAGCATACCGGTTACGATCATACCTGCCGCTACAAAGCCGACGATCAGGATCAGAAAGGTCGTTGTGCCAAAGGGCAAGGGGGCTGAGGTATCCGGAGTGACAAACGTGTGGAGCTTTTTCAAGCAGGGAGGAAAGACCATCACGATCGAACCGGATAGCATCGTACCCGTCTCCTACGGCAAGAAGAGCAAGATTACCAGGGTGACGGGGAAGACCAACGTATATACGGAGTCTGTTACCGGAGCGACGATCACGGTTAATGAGGACCATACCCTTACTGTCACGGGCAGCAATCTCAAGTCAGGCAGCATCAGGATCTCGGCAGTCTACAGCGACGGCACAAAGGCGACAGGAACCCTGTCTGTCGTGGCAGATCCGACGCTTCAGCCACCGAAAAAATCTGAGATACCTGTAAAGGAAGACAATGACAAGACCGGCTTTACGCCGAAGGACTGGAGCTGGGAGGCCGGGGAGGAGGGCTATGGACGGGTGAATTTTACCTCAGGCAAGTACGTCCGGGAAGACGGCATGGCCGTGGCCTATATCGATAGCGGTGACAGCAGCGATTTCTTCAGTTACCAGCTTTACCAGATGGCGATGGGATCCAAGCAGGAAAGCTATGAGGCAAAGGCCCCGGATGGAACCTCCTATTGCGTGGCGCAAAACAGCAGTAAAACCGATGCCCAGGACAGCAGTAACGGATTGACATTCAAGAGTCCCGGTGACGGAAGCCTGATCGTTACAACCAATTGGGACAAAGAGATGTATGATAAGTATGACGATCCGGCGGGGACCTATTATCTGGTACGCGAAAAAAAGAAGAAAGAGTGAAGGGCAGATCATGAAATTCAGGGATATCCATAAGGTTCACAGCGGCCATTATATCCACAGATATGACATTACTTATGAGACCTCCGGAGGAAATATAAAGACATATGAGATGATCAGCCGGAATCCGGACATGAAGACTATTGAAGATCTGCACAATGAAAAGGCAGATGCCGTGGTGATGATTCTGTTTGATGAATCTCACGAAAGGCTTCTACTGAACCAGGAATACAGGATGGCAGTGGGAGACTGGATTTATAATTTTCCGGCAGGCCTGATCGAACCGGGCGAATCCATGGAAGAAGCCGCAAGGAGGGAGCTTACGGAAGAGACGGGGCTGACCCTGGTAAGCATCGATGATGTGGTGGGAAAATGCTATTCCGCCATCGGATTTTCCAATGAGACCAACGTCTGCCTGATCGGCACTGCGACAGGCGCGTTTACCCAGAGTGACTCGGAGTACGAGGAGATCCGGACAGACTGGTATACGAAGGATCAGGTGAAAAAGCTGCTGGAGACGGAACAGTTTGGCATCCGTGCCCAGATCTTTTGTTATCTATGGAGCCGTAACGGCCTAAAATGATATGGAGACGGATGAGGAGATATACGACCGCTTTCTTGGGGAAAGAAATGAGGAGGATCTTCGGATCCTGTTTAATAGGCATAAAGAAAGCCTGACGCTTTTCCTGAACGGTTTTGTCCATAATATCGATGACGCCGAGGAGCTGATGCTGGACGCCTTTGCGGAGGCGGCCGCGGGGCCGACTTTATTTTCCCGCAGGAGCTCCTTCAAGACCTGGCTTTTTTCGATCGGAAAGAATCTGGCGAGGATGAGCCTGAGAAAGGCGGGACGGGAGGCCTCCTTAAGGGAAGCAGTGGGAGATGGAGCATCTGTTGAGGACTACGGCGCGCCCGATCTCTTCATACTGAGATCCGAACGGAACAGGCGGCTGTATGAGGCCATGAGCCACCTTAAGGATGAATACCGGGAAATCCTGATCCTGCTTTATTTTGAGGATATGTCCCGCGAAGAGGCGGGGCGGGTCATGGGCCGGAGCAGAAAGCAGATCTACAACCTGGCCGAGCGCGGAAAAAAGGCGCTCAGGGAACAGCTGGAAAAGATGGGGCTCGGGTACGGGGAGCTGCAGGAATTTACGGGGAAAGAATACTGATATGCCTGAATATAGCGTTTCGATTATCTGGATCCTTGTGAACCTGGTCATTCTCGCAGGCCTGATCCGCCTGATCAAACAGGATGTCAGAGCGGTGCCAGTGATCTTTTTCGGCTTCGGCTCATTATGCATTTTATTCAGCAGCCTGTACTGGATCGTCTATGCCCTGCTTCGGCCGGACGTCCGCATGCCCTTTGCGGCAAATGAGATCGCAGAATGGGCTATTTTCCTTTCCTTCGGAGCGTCGCTTAAGGCGGCCAGTGAGCCTGGCGGCCGGGCTTCCCGAAGGGAGATCCTTTCCGTGATTCTCTTTATCGTGGCCAATGTCGCCCTTTGGATCGCCTGGAGCGGGGAATGGCTGCAGGATATCGCCACAGGGATCGTATTCGGTTATTATGTCGCTGCCCTGGCTGTCCGCATGAACCGGACAGAGGCGGTTTCGCTTCCGGTCCGGAGGCTGTGGGGGCTTGTCTGCATCCTGTTAGTTGCGGGACAGGCGGCTACCTTCTTTACGCAGCCGCCTCTGAAGGACGGGCTGGATCTGTTCTGCTACGCCCTGCTGCTTCTCACGGAGCTTTATCTTGTCATAAAAGCCGTAGGATCCCTTTCCCAAAAAAAGACGGAGGTGGGGACGGACAGCATGAGCCTTTCCTTTGCCGTTCATGCCTGGGGTACCGTCTTCCTGTACATGAGCGCAGACGCGTTTTATACCATAGCCGGGTTCTTCGTCAGCCTCGGCTATCTTCTGATGTATCTTTCGTTTCGAAGGGAGGAGGGGACATGATCTATGCGGAGAATATCCTGATCTGTATAGCCGTTCCCCTTATCATCTCCCTGCTGTTTATTCACGGAGAGGCAAGACGGTTTGTGTCGGCCTTTCTGCTGGGAATGATGATGTGCCTGATCTCGGCTTATATCGACGGATTCCTGGAGCTTGCTACCGGTATGGGAGCCGACGACACTTCGGTGTTTCTAGCCCCGGTAATGGAAGAGCTGTTGAAGCTTATGCCGCTGCTTCTGTTTATCTTTCTGTTTCCTCTGGAGCAGTCTTTTGTCATGCCCGCCGCGGCTATCGGAGCCGGCTTCGCCACCTTTGAAAACTGTTGCTATATCCTGACCTCGGGAGCCGGAAACCTGACCTACATCCTGATCAGGGGTCTGGCAGTGGGGGTCATGCACATCGTGAGCATACTGGCTCTTTCCATCTGGTTTATGATCGCGAGGCGTCTTAGGATCTTTTCTCTTCCGGCGGTGGCGGTTGGGCTGTCCATTGCCATGATATTCCATGCCCTTTACAACCTGCTGGTTTCCGAGCCGGGCTGGTCTACGGAGGTCGGCTTCGCCATGCCGCTTGTCGTCTCAGTACTCCTTTACCACTTGTACCGAGGTCTGATGAAAAAAAGCTGACATTACGGATTCCTGTGGCGGGCCTTCGGTTATATGTTGCGACCTTGATATTGGACGGTGACTATCCATACGATCTTTTCTTTCTCGTCTATCCGAAATATAGCCACATAGCTGTCTATTAAAAGCTGCTTGTATCCTTTTCCGGCATAGCTGCCTACAAGCCTGTCCTGATGCGATTGCGGCAATGTTTCGAGATCCAAGATAGCTTTTTTGATCCGGGTGAGTAAAATCCCTCCGTGCTGCAACTAATGTATGAAACAAAAATGATTCTTAAGATAAAATCAGGAAACCGGTCTTTCTAAAAAGGGGGTGAGTCCATGAGATATACCGATGAAGAGGCGCTCTCGGAGATCATGAAGCGAAGCTCCAGGGCGCTTGAAAAACGCCGGGAAAAGGCGTGCAGGGCTCTTGCTGCGACAAGCGCCGTACTGTTTGTAGCGCTTTTGGCGGTGACGGCTATTTTTCCCGGGACAGCCGCGGGAGGGGATATTCAGCATGCCGTATACGGTTCCTTCCTTCTGAGCCGGGAGGCGGGGGGCTATGTCCTGGCCTCGACGATCGCCTTCGCTCTGGGGGTCACCGTAACGTTATTCTGCATCCGGTACCGGCAGGGCACTTCGACGGAGGCATCGGATAAAAAGGATCATGAGGCGTGAGACGGATATAAGACGCAGGACATAAGACATGCGTCATAACATATAAGATGAGAAAGACAAGAGAAGTCGGACAAAGACACGAGGATTTAAAGGGGAAAGGAAGAAAAATGAACAAGGAAAGAAAATCCAGGATTCAGAAAATGATCACCATCCTGCTATCATGCGCCCTGATCATGGGGGCATTGCCGCTTCCGCAGTACGCAGTTACAGCGCGGGCGGAGGAGCTTGCGACGGCAGGGGGCGTAGAAGAAGCGCAGCCTGCCGGTGTGGCGGAAGAGCCGGCGGCCGGCATCGTGGAAGAAGCGCAGACGGCGGGCAAGTCGGGAGAGGAGCCGGCGTCTGGCGTCGCAGAAGAAGCGCAGACGGCCGGAGTGCAAGAAGAGCCGGTGGCCGGCGTCGTAGAAGAAGTGCAGACGGCCGGAGTGGCAGAAGAGCCCGCCGGCATTATAGAAGAAGCACAGCCGGCCAGCGTGGCAGAAGAGCCCGCCGGTGGCACTGAAGACGAACTGAGCGGCAGCGGGACAGAAGAGGATCCATACCTGATCGGAAGCACGAAGGACTGGGAAACCTTTGCCAAATGGATCAATGCCGGCACGAACGCAGACAAGCACTACCTGCTGACAGCCGACATCAGCAGCGTATCCGCCATGGCGGGTCAGAAGGGAAAACCTTTCAAGGGAATATTTGACGGGGATGGACATACGATGGAACTAGCCATCTGCGATACCGAAAATCAGGGTGCGGCTCCTTTTCGCTATATCAGCGACGCCACGATTCAATTTGTCAGGACGACAGGTACGGTGAGCGGCAATCTACACTGTGCCGGACTGGCAGGTTTTACTTGGAGCGGAGGAAACGTGATCCAGTCCTGCATTGTGGAGGCCAGGATCGATTGTATCGGCGGGGCGCACAGCCACTGTGGAGGGATTCTCGGACACGGCGAGCAAGCCACCAATACCATAAAAAACTGTCTCTTTGCAGGTACTGTATCCGGTCCTACGACAGCCACAGGAGTCATCTATGGCTGGGGTGACTGGGGTGGATCTCATTATATAGAAAATTGCCTGGAAGACGGCACATACATAGATGCCAGCAATATCTCCATGGTGACATGCGATGGAACATCGCCTGTCTGTCGAAATTGTTACAAAAGAAACGAAAGCATTAATTACGGCACCTATGTTCCGAAAACCGGCGACGACAGCAAGACTCCCGAAGAGCTCGCTTCCCTTCTCGGTGAGGGCTGGAAAACAGAAAACGATAGAGTGATTCCGATACTTCCCTCAAGAAATATAAGCGATGCGGAGATCTTTGATCTTAATGACATATATTACTATACAGGTTCTGATATCGCTTTAGGTTATAGGGTGAAGGAGTATGGCGGCAGGGAGCTTCAGGAGGGGGTAGATTACAAGGTCGAGATCACGGACAGAAACGGCAACATCGTAGATAGTGTAAAGGAAAGAGGGTTCTACACGCTGACTGTCAAGGGTCTTGACCCGTATTTCAACAGTATCAGCGGCAGCTTTATTGTATTAAACAACCTTGAAGGTGAAGGGACAAGGGGAGCTCCTTATCTGATCGGAAGCATAGAGGACTGGGAAACCTTTTCCGTATGGATCGAAAATGAGAAAGAAAAACGCGATAAGCATTATAAGCTGACAGCCGATTTGAGCGGCGTATCTATCATGATCGGCACACAAGCCTACCCTTTTGAGGGGTGCTTTGATGGCGACGGGCATACGCTCGACCTTGCCATATGCGATACCGAAAACCAGGGTGCGGCTCCTTTTCACTATATCGATGGAGCCACGATCCAATATATCAGGACGACCGGTACGGTGAGTGGCAATCTGCACTGTGCCGGACTGGCAGGTTTTGCCTTGAATGGCCCCAATATCATCCGTTCCAGCATCGTGGAAGCCAGGATTGATTGTATCGGTGGGGCACACAGCCACTGTGGCGGGATCCTCGGACATGCTAAAAGTGGCGCGACTACCATCGAGGACTGTCTTTTTTCAGGGGTCATCTCGGGCGCTTCCCAACAAACAGGTGTGTTCTTTGGCTGGTATGATAATACCTCTTACTATCATCTGCTTCTCAGAAACTGTCTTGAGGACGGTACTTATATCAACGCATCGGGTATCTCATTATCGCCGCGATGGCAGAATCTTCAGATCATAAACTGCTACAGAAAAAGCGATGAGGTCAATAAGGGAACCTATATTCCCGAAGGAACCATGTCTCCCGAAGAGCTGGTATTGGCCTTGGGGTCACGCTGGAAGGTACAGGACGGAAAGGCTGTACCCGTCCTCACCCCGAGGGATGTCGTTGGCGCGAAGATCAACGGGCTTAGGAAATCCTACGGTTATACGGGTTCTGATATAGGGCTGAGCTACAGGGTAAGAACAATCGATGGCAAGGACCTCAAGGAGGGGATGGATTACAGAGCAGAGATCACGGACGGGAACGGCAATCCCATAGAAACGGTAAGAGAAAAAGGAATCTACACCCTGACCGTCACAGGGCTTGAACCCTGTTTTGATAGTACCTCCAGGGTCTTTGTAGTAGCTGATCCCGAGGCGGAAGGAAGCCTTGACGGCGAGGGGACAGAGGATTCTCCATTCCTCATCGGCAGTGTCAGGGACTGGGAAATCTTTGCCGGATGGATAAATAGCGGGATCAATACAGATAAGTGTTATCAGCTGACAGCGGACATCAGCGGGATTTCTGCCATGGCGGGAACAGAAGAAAATCCCTTTGAAGGCATATTTGACGGCGACGGACATACGCTGGGGGTTGATATACTAGATCCGGAGATCGAAGGCGTGGCTCCTTTCCGTTACATAAGCGATGCCGTGATCCAATACGTCAAAACCACGGGTACGGTAAGTGGTGGAAATTATTGCTCCGGACTGGTAGGATTTGCCACAGGCGATACAAACAGCATCTGTTCCTGTGCGGTAGAGACAGCAATCTATGGCATAAAGAGAAAATATGGTTACTTCGATGGTAATCAGACATGTTGTGGCGGTATTCTCGGAAACGGGAAACAGTCTGCCACCACCATAAACAACTGCCTTTTCCGAGGTATGATCAATGGCCCCGATCGGGGCGCCGACATCTGTGGCTGGGGAGAATTTAGCGGCACGCTTATTGTAGAGAACTGTCTTGGGATCGGCTCGTTTGAAAATACCTGGCGATGGCTTCTGTATAACGAAAGAGAAGATTATTCGGTTGAAAATAGTTATCATAATGGGGGAAACTATTATCCGGCAACCGGCCATTATTTTTCTTCGGATGAAAAGGACAAAGATCGATATTATTATATGTCTCCTGAGGCGGTCGCTTCTGCCCTTGGCGTGGCATGGAAGCTGGAGGGAGCCGAGGTGCTTCCCATCCTTACTTCGAAAGATATGAGCTTAGCACAGATCACAGGCCTGAAAAACTATTATCACTATAATTCCTCCGCTGTCCAGGCGGACTATACCGTAAAAACGTTTTATGGCAGAAAGCTGGTCGAGGACAGGGATTACAGGGCTTGTATCACGGATGGAAGCGGACAGAGAGTTGACAGGATCACGAAAAAAGGAATCTATATCCTGACCGTCACGGCTCTGGAGCCGTATTTTAACAGCACGTCCATGGTCTTTGAGGTAGGCGATCTGTACGGTCTTGGTACAGGGATCATCGGTGCTCCGGTATCTCCGAATGCTGCCGGCGATACGCCCGGTTGGACGGGAAGCTATGTATATTATGGGAAATATGACGGCAAAACCCCTACAAAGTACCGGATGCTCGATAAGGCCTCTCATGATTTCGGCATAAGCTGTGGGAGCATGCTGCTGGATTGTGACTCTGCTCTGTTTTCCGCTCCTTTCAGTGATGATATATTTAATCATACGAATCAGTGGAAAGCTTGTACTTTAAGGGTTCTGCTTAACGGAGAAGGGTTTCTGGATAAGCCAGGCAATTTCACGAAGGCGGAGAAGGAATCCATCGCCGTGAGCGAAAAATACCACAGAGCAAGCGCAGACGGTACCGGTGATGGATTTGGGACTTTCGGGACCATGTCTTCTGACCGGATCTTTGTCCTGGATCCGGCGGAGGTCACAAGGACTTCGTACGGATATGGCCCTGCCAAGGAAAACGATACATTCATAGAGGATGAAAACAAAAAGAAGCAGGGGATAGAAGTGGAAGGCTGGTGGCTCCGGTCATACGGCAACAATGGTGCTGTCCCCTTTGTGACCAAAGAAGACGGAAAAATAAAAAATAACTGGAAAGGATGCTTTGCAACGAATGATGTAAGCCCCGCATTTAATGTCAGCCTGCCCTCTGTCGTCTTTTCGTCCCTGATCCGGTCCTGCGGAAAGAATACGGGAGAGCCCGGGGCGGAATATAAGCTGACGCTTCTGGATCAGGACATGACGCTTTCGGTTTCCGGTGATAACGGCATCATGAAGGCGGGAGACGCATATCGGATCCCCTATGCCATAGTGGTGAGCGCCAATCATCCTGCGGCTTCGCATGTGTCGATCGTGGTCACGGGCGGATCATGGACGGAGAACGGATGGAGCGAGGGTGCTGAGCTTTTACAGTGCGAGACTGAGGCTATCCAGGGCCTGACAGGTGCGGTATCCTTTAAGCCGGGCGAAGAGATCACAGGCAAGTGGGGGACGGATTACCATGTGTACCTTCTCCCTGTAATACAGAACGGAGAGAAGGAAACGGATTACGCCGGAGCACCACAGGAGATAGTGATCAATACGGAGCCCCCTGAAGTAAGCGCATCAGGCTTTGCGGGCCGGTATGACGGACAGCCCCACGGGATCACGGTCAAGGTAACAAAGCCGGGCAGCGGGGCACAGGTAAGATACGGGACGACAGAGGATATCTACAATCTCGAGGAAAGCCCGGCCATCACTGATGTGAAGGACAGCCCCCTGACGGTTTATTACCGCGTATCGGCTGCGGGCTATATGACAGTGGTAGGCTCCGAGACGGTGACGATTAGCAGGGCATCGATCTCGCCTACCGTCACCATCGATAACTGGACCTACGGCGATGCGCAAAGCACTCCTTCCGTCAACGGCAACATCGGAAACGGAAAGGTAACGTATCTATGTACGGCTTCAGACGGAACTGTGCTTCCGTTCCCGCAGGCCATATCGCTGAATGCGGGAACCTATGAATTAGCGGCTTATATAGAAGCAGCCGGCAACACAGATGGGGGCGAGGCCCGGACAACGTTCACCGTGGGGCAAAGGAGCATTACAGTAAGCGGCATCACAGCTTTCAACAAAGAATATGATGGCACAAAGGATGCAATCCTTGACTGTTCCAAGGCGGTCTTTGACGGCGCAGTCAGCGGGGACGAGCTGGCCATTACGGCTCAGGGAGTCTTCCTGGACGAAAACGCAGAAAAGGGCAAGAAGGTGAAGATAAGCGGCTGGACGCTTTCCGGCTCTGCCTCCGGGAATTATGTCCTGGCAGGATCCGGAAACCAGGATGAAACGGCGGCGGATATCACTCCCGCCTCTATTAAGGATGCTGAGGTCGCCCTTGAGCAAACGAGGATCGAGTATACCGGGGAGGTGCTTTCCGTAAAGGTCTCCGGCGTAACACTGAACGGAAAGGCCTTAAAGGAAAACGCTGATTATGTGATCTCCGGCAATGCGTCCGGCACGAACCGTGGCAATTATACTGTGACGGTGGAGGGAATAGGGAATTATAAGGACAGCGCCTCTGCGGTATGGGCCATCACCGACACGCTTATGACCATTTCAGCACCGGATGTGAGCAAGACCTGGGACGGGAAGCCCCTTGGGATTACTGTGACCGTTACGGATCCTGCAGAGGGATATACCATAAGATACGGCAGATCCGAGGATAGCTGTACTCTGGAAGAAAGCCCCGTGATCACCGATGTCGGAACGTTGAAGGTATATTACCGGGTGACGGCCGCAAACTATGAGACGGAAAGCGGCTCTGCCACAGTGACGATTCTGGAGGCAGAAAGCACGGTTTCGGCTCCTTCGGCAAAGGAAGGACTGGAATATAACGGAAAAGCACAGGAACTGGTAGACAAAGGCTTTGCTGAAGGAGGTACACTGAAATATGCCGTGACAAAGGCCGGGGCTCCCGCACCGAAGACTGCCGATTATACCGAGGAGATCCCGACTGCCATAAACGCCGGAAGCTATACGGTCTATTATCTGGTAGAGGGATATCCGAACCACAAGAGCATCCCGGTCCAGAGCATTTCCGTTACCATCGCGAAGGCTGTATTTGAAAAGACGGGTCTTTCGGTCAATCAGCTGTCCGGGAGCGCCGGTATGATCGATCTTTCGGATTATATCTGTGACGGCGGGACGGCAGGGAGCCTTACCTTCAGCGACCCGGATCACGTGCTTTCGGATAAGCCGGTCATGTCCGGCGGCTTCTTAAGCCTTTCTTTGGCAGAAGCCTCGGATAACGAAGGGAAGCAGGTGACTGTTCAGATTAAGATCACCTCGGAAAACTATGAGGAGTATCTGCTCCAGGTCACCGTCACGGTGGTGGCCCAATGTGTACATACAAAGAAGGAGCTGCGCCGTGTACAGGCTGCCACCTGTATGAAGGAAGGCTATACCGGTGACCTTTGCTGTATGGACTGCAATGCGATGCTTAAGAAAGGGGAGGTTACGCCGGTCAACCCCGAGAACCACGACTATGATTACGCAAAGGGGGTTGTAGCCAAAGCCGCTACGTATCTGTCCTATGGTTCGCACATTTATACCTGCCGGCACAATTCTGCCCATACCCTCACACTGAAGGATATCGAACCACTGCCGTCCCCGGACGGGAGGGATTACCTCGACTTTGCGAAGGATACAATGGGTCTTAGCGAAAACATTGCGGTGAACCTGAATACGGTCGTGGATCCCAAGACAGGAGAGGTGTCGGAGACTGTTACCGTGGGAGAGACGGAGATCTCAAAGATCATAACCGACCCTGAAAGCGGACGGGAGACCGTGGAGACCATGCTCTGGATCGGTGGCATGAAGGAATCTTACCGGTATACCGGAAATGCTATAAAACCTGAAATTCACGTCTATGACGGCGTCAGAAAGCTGACCGAAAAGACGGATTACAGCCTGAGCTATAAGGACAACAAAAATGTGGGAGACGGATCCGTCACAGTGAAGTTTAAGGGAAATTATTCAAATAATCCGTCGAGAACTGTAGTATTCAGGATCGACCAAGCGGTCTTGGGCGAGGATGTGGCGGCTCAGGCCATGGGAGTAGTGGAAAAGAGAAACAAAGCCGTCCAGCAGCCTAAGCCGAAGCTTATTTGGAAGGAGACGGGAAAGGAGGTTTCATCGAAGCTCTTTGACGTAACCTATGACAAGGACGTGACTGAGGTGGGAACCTACCGGGCTACGGTCAGGCCGAAGGACAAAAACGGCAATTTCACCGGAGAAACAGAGACGGTGATCACGGTGGTGTCGGACAAGGACAAAAACCTCCTGCTTAATAATACGAAGGTCGCCTTCAAGGACGAGAAAGGCAAGAAAGTCTCATCCTATCCTTACGGGGGCGGCGCGGCCGTGATCCCGAAGGCAGAGCTGACCCTGAACGGAAAGCAGGTGGATGCGGACTGCTACGAGATGACGCTTATGAACAACATTTATCCCGGGACGGCTGTGGCGACCTTTACGGCGATCAGCGGAAATAAGGCCGGCCTCGCGGGAAGCAAGACTGCGACCTTCCGGATCAAGGGAACGAGGGAGCTCAAGGACGAAGGAAGCGGCTCTCCCTTCACCTATACCCTGGGATCGGAAGGCGTGGTGCCTTACGCCAAGGGCGGAGCGAAGATCGCGGTGACCGTGAAGGACGGGGGGCAGGTCCTGACGGAAGGGAAGGACTATACGCTTTCCTTCAAAAAGAACAAGAGCGTGACCACACAGGCCGAGGTGAAGGTCCGTGGAAAAGGAAGCTACAAGGGCACCGTCACACTGAAGTACGCTGTCAAAAAGCAGGCTCTGTCGTTATTGAAGGTCGGGGCGGCAGACCAGTTTGTGGCAAAGGGTAGCCCGAAGCTGAAGAATCCCAAGGTAAAGGTTACGGATCTTGACGGGAAGAAGCTGTCCTTGAACAAGGACTACAAGATCAAAGCAGTGGGGGATCCCGAAGGGGATGACCTGGCCGGAACTGTGAGCTTTGTGCTGGAGGGCCTTGCCGGCTACGAAGGAGACGCAACGGCTTCCTTCCGCTATGTCAGCACGCCGTCAGCCAACATCGCATCTGCGAAAGCGGGGAAGATCCCGCAGCAGGAATATACGGGCAATCCCATCGCCCTCAGCGGTAACGACCTGAAGGAGGCTGTCTACACGGGTAAGGCTTCCCAAAAGACATTCCTGACTTACGGTACGGACTTCAGGGTGGCGGGCTATGCGAACAACACCAGGAAGGGAACCGGAAAGGTAACGGTGGAGGGCATAGGCTCCATGGCCGGAACCAAGACCCTCAGCTTCAAGATCCTCTCGAGGGATGTCCCGTACAAGGGAGCCCTGATCGGAGGCGACTGGGACACGGATAAATAATACTAGGATAATTTAAAACTGGCCATATCCGAAGTGCATTGGTCTGTAGGCGATGAAGAAGTATACGGGCTGCTGCGTAAGGATATGGCCAGTTTTTTATTTGCCGGAAAGCAGTCTGCTTTGCGAAACGGCTCTGCGATTCTTTGATATTTTACCGGAAAAAAAATAAGCACCTGAAAACATACATTATTTCTTTGTTACAGAAGCCCTGGAACCGGCTTCTGTATTTTTCTTTTAAACACTTTTGTGTGCTTTTGCCGATATGGAAGCGAACTTTTAGGCAACAGGTGCTGATCTGGCTATTTTTTTGACGACCCCCATTTTTTGCTCCTTGTCTTTGTATTTATAAATATCAGGGAAACCGGAATCTCCGGGATCCCCAAAACGAAAAGAGAGGAGAACAATCATGAAAAACAGAAAGATGATGAAAAAAGTGGTGGCAGCAACAGTGACGGCTATTCTGACGGCGGCACTGGCGGTAAGCGTTTTTGCAAGACCCGGCGGAGGCTTCAGAAAGTCTGTATCCTTTGGATCCGGAAGTATGAGCAGTACAGATACAGAGCAGTCAACCGGCATAGGAGAGCGTCCTGAACCCCCGGAAGGTGCAGAAGGAGGCGGACATCCCGAACTTCCGGAGGGGGCAGAAGAGGGCGAACGTCCCGAGCTTCCGGAGGGAGCAAAAGATGGTGAACGTCCTGAACCTCCGGAGGGCGAAGGCGGCAGACAGTTCGAATCTGATGAAATGGGAGGCCGGGGTGGCTTCTTGAATGCAGACAGCATCCAGGAACAGATCGAGACACTGGAAAACGAGGACGAAAAGGCGTCCCTGCTGGCTCTGTTGGATGAATACAAAAACGCACTGGATGCAGAAAGAGAAGTTCTGGACAGCGGGGAAAGGAATGAAGAAAAGATGAAGGAAGCCCGTTCTGCGGTAAAATCTGCAAGGCAGGCTCTGGAGGAAGCTCTTGCGGATGCCGGGATCGAAATCCCAAAGGATATCCGTCCGAATGACCGAATGGGAAGGTAGATACCCTCCTAATGAGCAAAAAAGAGCCGTCCGGGGATCATTCGACCGGACGGCTCTAATTCTTGCATGGGTTTTTCATGGAGAAGAAAGCGTAAACCCTGTATTATTTCTTTGTTACAGAAGCCCTGGAACCAGCTTCTGTATTTTTCTTTTAAACACTTTTTTCCTTTTAAACACTTTTGTGTGCTTTTGCCGATATGGAAGCGAACTTTTAGGCAACGGGGGTTCACCGACAGGATGTACCTCTACAACGTGTTCTTCGTTACGGCGGTGGTGATCATATCATTCACCGCTGTTTTTATGTCCGGATGGCTGAACCTCGACACGTCGGCAATATCCGTCATCGTGCCAAGCGCATATGGCGAGCTTGCTGTACACACGGGATTCGTGATCTGGAAGGCGAAGGCGGAGAACGCAAGGAAGTACAGGGATGTGAATTGGAAGGAGGAAGAAGATGGAGAAACTTAAGTCAAGGAAGTTCTGGATCTGCGTGGCGGCGGCACTGGCCTCGCTGGGAGCGAGCATCGCCGGGCTTGCAACATCCAATGAGGTGGTGGCTGTGATCGGAATCACCTGCACGGTGATTTCCACTGCGATCTACGCCTTCTGCGAGGCGTGGGTGGACGCATCAAGCGCATCAGCCACGACCACATCAAAGGTGACAACGACCACTACGGTCACACAGAAGGAGGTACAGAAATGAGCAATGAAGATTTCATCAAGATGATCGGGAAGGCTGCTCAGAAGGCCTATCCCAAGTACAGGATCCTGCCGTCGCTGACCATCGCGCAGGCGATCCTTGAGAGCAACTGGGGCAGATCCGGGCTTGCCAGGGACTGCTATAACTATTTCGGCATGAAGTGGAAGGATGGCTGCGGATGCGACTTCCGGGAGTACCTGACGAAGGAGCAGAAGCCGGACGGCTCGTATTATTCCGTCATGGCGAGGTTCCGCAAGTACCCCGACGCCAAGGCCGGGATCGAGGGATACTACAAGTTCCTGACGGGATATCAGAGGTACGCCAACCTTATCGGCGAGACAGACCCCATGCGGGCATGCGATCTGATCCGGCAGGACGGCTGGGCGACTTCGCTTAAGTACTCTGAGAACCTCAAGAGCTTGATCCAGAAGCATGGACTGGCTTCATGGGACGCCGGGAGCAGGCCGGAAGAGCCTGCGGGGCTTGATGCCATCGCCCGGGAAGTCATCGACGGGAAGTGGGGTAATGGGCAGGAGCGGAAGCAGAGGCTCAGGGACGCCGGTTATGATCCGGCAGAGGTGCAGAGGAAGGTCAACGAGATATTGAGGTGAGAAAAATCCCGCATGGGCTTTGTGCCTGTGCGGGATATTTTTATGTCTGGCGATAGGGGTGCGGTGCGGAGAGGCGTAGCGGCATGGAGGCCGGGCAAAGAGGAATGTAACGGAAGAGGGCAGATAAGTGTAGTTGAAAAAAGACATATTTCATGTATAATTTTAATGAAACAGGATAGCTATGACGGGATTTGAAAATATTTTAATTCGGATTCAAACTTGACAGTCATGGATTGATCGAACACAATTTGCTCGGCTTGGCTCGGCTGTTTATCATGTAATAAAAGATCAGGGGCGTTCTGCGCTCTTTTTACAGTATCAGAAAATAAATACGATAGTGACGGATGAGATAGCCGTCGGATCATAGAGTTTCAGGCTCATGGTCCGGCGGCTA